>NZ_JBHTFF010000003.1:0-630942 GCF_042666975.1 Microlunatus sp. GCM10028923
AGGTCTGGCGCGGCGAGATCCACGGCGAGCACACCCATTTCGGGCAGTCGCTGCAGTGGGTCACCGACGGGAAGCGCAAGTATCTCTGGGCTTCCGCGAGGGGGATCGAACAGTTCTTCGATCTCGAACAGGACCCACAGGAGCTGCACAACCTGATCGACGACCCGGCCCGGGCCGCCGAGGTCGCCGACTGGCGCGGCCGCTTGATCAACTACCTGGACGGCCGCGAGGAGGGCTACGTCGCGGACGGCGAGTTGATCACCGGCCGGGCGGTGCAGTCCGAGCGCTCCGACATCACGGCCCTGGTGACCGCCTGATCCTCCGGCACTCGCGTCAGCGTCACCTCAGTGACGTCGGTCAGGCTCCGGGGCAGGTCAGCGTTCTGCTGACCGGAGCCGGCTGGCTCAGCCGGCGAACTCGCCCCAGCCCGTCCAGCTGCGGATCTCGGCCCGGGCGCTGAACCGGGCCCGCTCCCGGTTGTCGTACGGGCCGCCGGTGTAGTGCCTGGACAGCGTGTCGATGTCGGCCAGCCCGGTGTCCTCGGCGATCTCGACGACGTCGAGCTGGAGCCCGACGTGGGAGTACCAGGCGCCCAGCGGCAGGACGTCCAGGGCGCAGCGCGGATCCCGGCGGACGTGCTTGAGCCGGACCCGCTCGAAGTCGAAGTTGATCAAGACCCGGTCGTCGTCCTCGAGCAGGTACCAGGTCGCCGCGGTGATCGGCCGGCCGTCCTTGGTGGTGGTCGCCATGACCGCCGGATTCGCCTGCTTGAGGAAGGTTCGTACCTCGTCGGACAGAGTTGCTGGCATGGCGCAACCCTAAACCGTCAGTCGGCGGCCCGCCCGGGCGCCTTCCGGCCCTCCTCGCGGCGACGGAGCGCGGCGATGTCGAGGAAACCGACCGTCGCCTCCGGCCCGGACTCGGGGGCCTCGTTGCCGTCCTCCCACGGGTCGTACGGCTTGGTCTGGTCGTCGTCGGCGAACCCCTGCGACGGATCGTACGGATTCGCCAGCGCCGGCCCGTCGTCGCCGGTCGCGGAGACGATCGCCTCGTCCGGCAGACCGCGCAGCACCGTGCCGACGTACGAATGGATGGCGTCGATCATCGGCACCTCGTGCCCGGCCTGCTCGGACAGGAACCAACGGTGTTCCAGCACCTCGTGGTAGAGCTCGGCCGGCTCCAGCTTGCCGCGCAACTCGTGCGGCACCGCCTCGACGACGGGCTCGAACTCCTCGGTCAGCCACTGGTGCGCGACGATCGACTCGTCGGCGTTCTGCTGATCGGTCCGGGCCCGGAAGTAGTCAAGATCATTGAGCAGCCGCCGGGCCTGGTTCTCCTCGGTGTCCAGCCCGGTCAGCCGGAGCAGCCGCCGCGAGTGGTGCCCGGCGTCGACGACCTTCGGCTGGATCCGGATCGTCGAGCCCGCGAAGTCGGTGGTGATGTCCAGCTCGGCGACGTCGAAGCCGAGCGCGTTCAGCCGGCGGACCCGGCTCTCGATCCGGTGCATCTCGCTGCCGTCGAACTCCTCGACCCCGGTCAGCTCCGACCACAGATCGCGGTACCGGTTCTCGATCGCCTCCACCAGCACCAGCGGCTTCAGCGCCTCGTCGAGCAGGCCGCCGGCCTCCAGGTCGCTGAACTCTCCGAAGAGGTTGGTCCGGGCGATCGACAGGTCGTGCTCCCGCTGCCCGTCGCTCAGCTCCTGGTGCAGTTCGCCGGTCTCGGCGTCCACCAGGTACGCGGCGAACGAGCCCGCGTCGCGCCGGAACAGCGTGTTGGACAGCGACACGTCGCCCCAGAGGAAGCCAATCAGGTGCAGCCGGGCCAGCAGCACGACCATCGCGTCGACCAGCCGGTTGACCGTGTCCTGACGTACCCCACGGGTGAAGAGGGAGCGGTACGGCAGCGAGAACTGCAGATGCTTGGTGATCAACGCCGAGTCCAGCGGATCCCCGTCGCCGTCCACCCGGCCGGTGACCACGCCGACCGGATCCACCGACGGGGTGTCCAGCCTGGTCAGGTCGTGCAGCAGCCGGTATTCGTGGATCGCCAGGTGCTCCAGCACTTCCTTGACCGCGTAGATCTCGCTGCCGACCCGGACGAACCGGACCACGTGCCGGGAGATGCCGCGCGGCAGCGCGACCAGGGTGTCGGTCGGCCATTCCTCCAGCGGAACGTCCCAGGGCAGGGTGATCAGCCGCGAGTCCGGCCGGGCGGCGATGAAGCGGGGCACGGCACCATCCTGTCACCCTGAGCGGCGGACGACACTCCTCGACAACGGACAACACCGGGCCCTGTGGACAACCGACCCGGCGGGCGGCCAGGCGCCGGATGCTCCTGGATGTGACTCCCGAACTCGAGTTCCTGCTGCGCGACGGCGGCGGCGTGATCAGGATCCGTGACCATCCGCGCCAGGCCCGAGCCGCACAGCGGCTGGCCGAGCGCGGGGAGCTCGCCAGGCCTCTGCCGGGGATCTACTGTCATGCCGGCGATGCGGACCGCGTCGAGGTCAGGATCCGCGCGGCGAGCCTCTGGCTTCCCGACGCCGTGATCACCGGTCCGGCCGCGGCCTGGCTGAGCTTCTGGCCCGAGATCGCGGTGCCGTTGATCACCTTGTCGCTGCCGGTCCGTCGACCGGCCCGGGCCGGCTACCGGCTCTGCCAGGAGCGGCTTCCCGACGAACTGATCGTGCGACACCGAGGCTGCTGGATCACGCGACCGGCCCTGACCGCGCTGGATCTGGTGCCGTGGGCCGGCGGGAACGCGATCGACGAGGTGCTCCGCACGAACACGGCCACCCTGGACGACCTCCGGCAGGCCCTGGCCCTCACCGCGAACCGTGCCGGTAACGGGCTACGCCGCGCGGCGTTGCGCGAATCGAGGCATGCGCCCTGGTCGGAGGCGGAGCGCCTGCTGCACAGAATGCTGCGTCGGGCCGACATCCGCGGCTGGTCCGGAAACGTGATCGTCGAGTGCGCCGGCGAACGGTATCCGGTCGATGTCGTGTTCCGCTATCGACGGCTGATCATCGAGGTGGACGGCTACGCGTTCCATCGGGCCGAGCATCGCGAGCAGTTCCACCGGGATCGGCGCAAGTGGAGCAACCTGACCGCCGACGGGTGGACCGTGCTCCATTTCACCTGGGACCACCTCGTGTACGAACCCGCGTGGGTCGTGGCGAAGGTCCGGCAGGCGATGGAGGTGTCGTCAGAACGCTTGAACTCGAACGCTGGAGGCCATATGGGGCTCCAGCGGTCGAGTTGAAGAGCTTTGGCGACAGCAAACGCCCCCGGACGGAGAACCGTCCGGGGGCGCCTGGTGTGACTGTCTCAGTCGGTCAGGCGATCGCCGGTCGCCTGGGAGAACACGTGGACGTGATTCGGGTCGACCGCGAGGCGAACGGTGACGCCCCGTTCCGGCGGGCGCCGGGACGAGATCCGGCCGACGATCTGCTGCGCGGTGAGCTTCTCGTCCTCGGTCAGGCCCGCGAGGGTCCCGTAGAGGTACGCGTCAGCGCCCAGCTCCTCGACGACAGCCACGTCAGCCCCGATACCGGTCTCGCCGATGTCGAAGTTCTCCGGACGGATGCCGATGGTCAGCGTCTTCTCGTCGCCGGCCTTGGTCAGCACGTCGCGCGGCACCGGCACGACGTAGTCGCCGACCCGGACACCGCCCTCGGACACCGTGCCGTCGATCAGGTTCATCGCCGGCGAGCCGATGAAGCCGGCCACGAACAGGTTCTTCGGCTTGTCGTAGAGCGACAGCGGCGTGTCCACCTGCTGCAGCACGCCGTCCTTCATCACGGCGACCCGGTCGCCCATCGTCATGGCCTCGACCTGGTCGTGCGTGACGTACACGGTGGTGACACCGAGCCGGGTCTGCAGGGCCGCGATCTGGGTCCGGGTGGACACCCGGAGCTTCGCGTCCAGGTTGGACAGCGGCTCGTCCATCAGGAAGACCTGCGGCTGCCGGACGATGGCGCGACCCATCGCGACCCGCTGCCGCTGACCACCGGAGAGCGCCTTCGGCTTCCGGTTGAGGAACTCCTCCAGGCCGAGCAGCTTCGCGGCCTCGAGCACCCGCTGCTGCCGCTCCGCCTTCGGCACGTTGGCCATCTTCAGGGCGAAGCCCATGTTGTCGGCGACGGACATGTGCGGGTAGAGCGCGTAGTTCTGGAACACCATCGCGATGTCCCGGTCCTTCGGCGGCAGGTCGGTGACGTCCCGCTCACCGATGTGGATGCTGCCCTCGTTGACCTCTTCGAGGCCGGCGAGCATCCGCAGCGAGGTGGACTTGCCGCAACCGGACGGCCCGACCAGGACCATGAATTCGCCATCGCCGATCTCGAGCTCCAGGCGATCAACGGCGGGGTGCTCCGAACCGGGGTAGACCCGGGAAGCTTGATTGAACGTAACGGTGGCCATGCCACATTCCTTTCCACGGGCAGGTACGTGCCCGACGATCCGTAGTGGAAACAGCGGCGCATGGTCGTTGCGCGACCCTGCGCTGAGCCGCACTCTACCTGGTGCCCCGAGAGGCGGCCAGAGAACGCTTACCTGGCTGGACTGTGACGATCAGCACTCAACGATGTTGACGGCCAGGCCGCCGCGCGCCGTCTCCTTGTACTTGATCTTCATGTCGGCGCCGGTCTGCATCATCGTCTTGATCACCTTGTCCAGGCTGACCGTGTGCCGGCCGTCGCCGCGCAGGGCCAGCCGGGCGGCCGTGATCGCCTTCACCGAGGCGACCGCATTCCGTTCGATACAAGGGATCTGGACCAGGCCGCCGACCGGGTCGCAGGTCAGCCCGAGGTGGTGTTCCATGCCGATCTCGGCGGCGTTCTCGACCTGTTCCGGGCTGCCGCCGAGCAGTTCGGCGAGGGCGCCGGCGGCCATCGAGCAGGCCGTACCCACCTCGCCCTGACAGCCCACCTCGGCGCCCGAGATCGAGGCCGTCTGCTGGTAGATGGAGCCGAGAGCACCGGCCACCAGCAGGTAATCCACGATCGCGGCGTCGTCGATGCCGGGCACGAACCGGACCGCGTAGTGCAGCACCGCCGGGATGATGCCGGCCGCGCCGTTCGTCGGCGCCGTGACCACCCGGCCGCCGGACGCGTTCTCCTCGTTGACGGCGAGGGCCCAGAGAGTCACCCAGTCCATCGCCGCCAGCGGATCGCGCACCGAAGGTGCCTCGTCGGACGCAGCGGTGTCGGATTCGGCGATCAGCTTCTCGTTGAGCTCCGCGGCCCGGCGCCGGACCCGGAGTCCGCCGGGCAGTACGCCGGTCGTCGCGCAGCCGTTCCGTACGCACTCGGCCATCACCGACCAGATTCGCAGCAGCCCGGCCCGGACCTCGTGCTCGGGCCGCCGGGCGACCTCGTTGGCCAGGGCGATCCGGGAGATCGGCAGGTTGTGCTCGGTGCAAAGGTCGAGCAGTTCGGTGCCGGTCCGGAAGGGGTACGGGACCGGGGTCGGATCAGGCACGACGGCGGGGGAGCCGCTGCCGTCGTCGTCGAGCACGAACCCGCCGCCGATCGAGTAGTAGGTGCGGCTGTCCACCACGTCGTCACCGGACCAGGCGGTGAAGGTCATCCCGTTCGGGTGGAACGGCAGCGTCTTCCGGCGGTGCAGCACCAGGTCGGTGTCGCCGTTGAACGGGATCCGGTGCTTGCCCGCCAGCAGCAGGTTGCGCTCGGTCACCGCCTCGGCGGCGCGCCGCGGCCCGGACGTCGTGTCGACGGTCTCCGGGTCCTCGCCCTCCAGCCCGAGCAGCACCGCGTTGTAGCTGCCGTGGCCGTGCCCGGTCGCGCCCAGCGAACCGAACAACTCGGCCCGAATCCGGGTGACCTCGGTCAGCCGGTCCGACTCGGCCAGCGCGACCGCGAACCGCTTGGCGGCCCGCATCGGCCCGACGGTATGCGAACTGGACGGCCCGATCCCGATGCTGAACAGGTCGAAAACACTGACGGTCACAGCCCCAGTGTGCTCTCGCGCGATCAGTGTGGACGATTCGGGCCACCAGACACGGCTGGAGGTTCCACGTTGTCGACTCCCTAGGGTGGCGGGGTGCGGAGGATCGAGATCGTTGACGGAGTGGTGCGGCGGCCGGTGAAGGAGTGGACGCCGACCGTCCAGGCCCTGCTCGCCCACCTGTACGGACGCGGCCTGCCGGTCCCCGAACCGCTGGGGTACGACGACCGGCAGGAGTTCGTCCGGCTGCTGGAGGGTGATGCGGGCCAGGACGCGTGGCCGCATCAGGTCGACCTCGGCGGCGTGCGTTCCGCCGGTGAACTGCTCCGCGCCGTCCACGATGCGACCCGGGACTGGCAGCCGCCGGCCGACGCCGTCTGGTCGGTGCCGCACCAGGGCGGCCCGGTGATCTGTCACGGCGACCCGCAGCCCGCCAACCTGGTCTGGCGGGACGGCCGCGCGATCGGCCTGTTCGACTGGGACGCGGCCCGGCCGGGCGAGCCCCTGGACGACATCGCGTACGGGCTGATCTGGCTGACCCCCTTCACCGGCGACCCGGCCGAGCTGAACCGGCGAGGCTTCACGGACCCGCCGGATCGCCGCGCCCGCGCCGAGACGTTTCTGGACGGCTACGGCTGGACCGAGCCGTTCGACATCGCGGACGCGGCGGTGCGTCGCCATGAACTCGCCATCGACGAGGTCGTCTGGCTCGGCGAACGCGGCCACCAACCGCACGCCGGCTGGATCGCGGACGGCTGGCCGGCGCGCTGGCGCGAGGGCCTGGCCGCGATGCGCGCCCTCGGCGACGAGCTCTGAGCGGGCCGGCGGTCAGGCCATCACGCAGCGGAAGCCGTGGTCGTTGGTGTCACGGGAGTCCTGCGGATAGAACAGCCGCTGCGCCCCGCGGCTGGTGTAGGCGGGCGAGAGCCAGCTGCCGCCGCGCAGGACCCGGCTCGAGTCCGGACCGGTCGGGCCGGCAGGCCCGGTCGGGTTGTCCTCGGGGCTGGCGAGGTAGTAGTCCGGGTCGTACCAGTCCGCGCACCACTCCCGGACCTGCCCGGCCTGGCCGAGCGCGCCGCACCAGCTGCGGTCACCCGGGTACTGATTCACCGGGGTCGGTCCGTCGAGCTGGGCGTGGTGATCGCCGCGCCAACCACTCGTGGAAGCATCACCGATCAGCCAGCGCCGCCAGTGATCGTTGTCGCGGAAGGGGCGACCGGCGATCGCCTCGGCCGCCCGGCAGGCCGCCGGGTCCCAGTCCTCACCCCAGGGAAACGTCCGTCCCTCGGGTCCTCGGGCGGCGTACTCCCACTCGGCTTCGGTCGGCAGCCGGGCCCCGGCCCAGGAGCAGTAGGCGACGGCATCCAGCCAGCTGACCGAGCTCACCGGCAGGTCGTCGGAACCGGGCCGGGGCGCACCGTCCAGCCAGGCGCTGTTCCGCTCGTCATGCACCGCCGGATCGACCGGCGCCGGATGCCCGGTGCTGATCATGAAACGGTGGTACTGCGCGATCGTCACCGGCTCGCGATACAGCCGGAACCCGTCGAGGCGGACCCGGTGCGGATGCAGCTCGCCGATCCAGTCGGCACCACCGACCTGCGCCTCGAGCCAGCGCGGATCCCACGCGTAGCGCTGCCAGAGCCGCGCCACCTCCGCCCGATCGGAACCCATCGCGAAGGAGCCGGCCGGGACCCGGACCAGCGCAGCTCCGTCCACGGGATTGGTCGCGTCGCTCGTCATGATCAGGTCCGCCTCAGGGCGTCCTCGAGCTGCTCGGCCCAGGTGAGCAGTTCCTCGTCCCGGCCCGGCGGAGCGACGCATTGCAGCCCGTACGGCAGCCCTTCCGGGCCGTCGAACACCGGGACGGTGATCGCGGGCCAGCCGAGGTAGGACCAGAAGCAGGTCAGCCAGCTGTCGCCGGTGCTCTCGTACCCGAGCGGGGCGACCGTTCCGGTGGCGGGGCCGATCCAGCCGCCGACTCCGGCCGAGTCGGTGGCCCGGACCGCGAGTGCGGCCGCCTCCTCCCGCAACGCGCGGCACTCGGCCAACCGTCCCGCCGGTACGGAGAGCCCTCGTTCGACGGCCTGCCGAGTCCGCGGACGGTACAGCTCGGCGTGCCGGGGGAACCAGTCGGCGTGGCTCTCGGCCAGCTCGCCGTGCACCAGGTCGAAGATCACCGACGCCCAATGATCAAGGTCGGTGTTCCAGGGCAGCGTCCCGTCGGCGAACTCGAAGCCCGCCCCACGCAGCGATCCGGCGTGGCGATCGAACGCGTCCCAGCCGTCCTGGTGCAGGCGCCGGAGTCCCCACCGGCCAGGCCGGCCCAGCGTGGGGGTCGGCGCCGATTCCAGGTCCCGCCAGCCCGGCAGCAGGTGCCGGGCGGCCGACCGGACGTCGCCGACAGTGCTGGCGATCAGTCCGACCGTGTCGAACGACGGGGCCAACGGCACGCCGTCGAAGGGGAGTCGGCCGAAGGTCGGCTTGTAACCGACGACCCCGCAGTAGGCGGCCGGCACGATGATCGACTGCAGGGTCTGGGAGCCGACCGCGAGCGGGCACATCCCGGCCGCGACGGCAGCGGCCGAGCCGCCGCTCGAACCGCCGGGAGTTCGCCGTGGATCGCGAGGATTCTTCGTCGCCGGCGGCTCGCAGTAGGCGACCTCGTCCATCGCGGTCTTGCCGACGATCGGCGCACCGGCCTCGCGGAGCCTGGTGATGATCATGGATTCCGGCCCCGCGAACAGCTGCGGCGGCAGCCGGGAGCCGGCTCGGGTCGGCAGCCCGTCGACGCGGAAGAGGTCCTTGACGCCGACCGGTACGGAAGCGAGCGGGCCGCTGCCGGAGGTCGGTGCCGGATCGGCCACGTGCACGAACGCCTCGAGGTCCGGGTTCAGCCGCTCGATCGCGTCGAGGGAGTCCCGGACGACCGCGGATCGGGAAGCCTGCACCGTTCCACTCAACCACGGCCCCGGCGCTGGCACGATGCCTTGCGTGGAGCCGTGGACCAAGCTGTGCAGCCGGCCCGGGTCGGCCGGGTTCGTCCGGATCCGGGCGGACCGCTATCGCCTCGCGGACGGTACGGAGTGTGAGTGGGACATCCTGGACGGGCCGGACTCGGTGGCCGTGCTGGCCCTGACCGAGGACTCGCAGGTGGTGCTGGCCCGGCAGTTCCGGCCGGGGCCGGGGGTCGTGCTCGACGAGCTACCCGGTGGCGGCGTCGAGCCGGGCGAGGATCCGGCGGTCGCGGCGGCACGGGAGTTGCTGGAGGAGACGGGCTATGCCGGCGAGGTCGAGGTGATCGGCAGCTCCTGGCTGGCCGGCAACGTGGCCCGGCACTGCTGGACGGCGGTCGCCACCCGGTGCCGGCGGGTGGCCGATCAGCAGCTCGACGGGGAGGAACAGATCACGGTGGTGCTCCGGGACCTGCCCGCGTTCCATGATCAACTCCGGGTCGGATCGCTGACGGATGCGGGAGCCGGCTACCGGGCGCTTGATCATCTCGGGCTGTTGCCCGGCGCCAGGTGAAGGCGGTGCCCTGAGCCTGTCGACGATCCGACAGACCCAGCCCGCAACGACACCGGACCCCCTGCCGGCTCATACCCGGCAGGGATCACCGGTCGTCTGCAGTCTGGCCTGCCGCACCGCTCTCGGCGGGCACCGACACGCCGCGACCGGCCTGCTCGGCGATCCGGCTGACGCCGAGGATCAGGGCGCGGCGCTGGGCGGGTGTGAACTGGTCGAAGAAGTCGGCCAGCTGAGGGTCGTCCAGGTCGACCGGCTCGCCGTCCGCGCCGAGCAGCAGGTCGGACCCGTGGTCCAGGGCCTCCTCGGCGATCCGGTGGGCGAACGCGTCGACACTGGGGTCGTCCGGATCCACCTCGGCGAGGGCGAGGAACTCGGCGTGCGACCGGGCGAACTCCTCGGCCCAGCCGGGGCGTTCGGTCATGCTGCGGTAGTAGGCCGCGAGCGGTTCCGCGGCCGCCGGCTCGTACGTGATCGACAGCAGCAGCAACTCCTGTTCGAAGGCCAGCGCGGCCGGCGGCAGGCCGGCCTCGCGGAGCTCCTGGAAGACCTTCGCCAGCGGTGCCGGCAGGGTCGGGTCGAGCTCGGTCGCGAGCTGGCGGCGCAGCTCCCGGCGGAGCCGGCGCAACCGGCGTTCCTCGTCGGCCACCCGCCGCTCCGCGATGATCATCGCCGAGCGCCAGGCCTCCGATCCGGGTGGTGCGGTGATCACGTCCCGGATCTCGGCCAGCGACAGCCCGGCGTCGCGCAGCTTCTTGATCTTGACGAGCGTGATCAGCTCCCGGACCCCGTAACTGCGGTAGCCGTTCGGCTGTCGTCGCGGCTCCGGCAGCAGCCCCTCGGCGTGGTAGTGCCGGACCGCCCGCGGAGTCGTACCGGCCAACTCGGCCAGTTCACCGATCTTCACCCGTCCTCCTCGGTCTCCGTCCTGCGGTCCAGTCTGCGCAACCAGGGCGAGAGCAGGCTCGCCGCGGTGATGATCAACCACAGCACGGCCAGCGTCCAGCCGGCCGCCGCGACACCCCACTGCTGGGCGATGAATCCGGCGACGGCCATCCCCACCGGCGCTGCGGCGAGGGTGCCGGAGTTCTGCAGACCGAGCACCCGACCGTACGCCTGCTCGGGGATCCGGGCCGTCATCACGGTGGTGAACACCGGTGTGAAGAAGCCGGAGCCGGCGCCGGCCAGGACCGCCGCCGTCAGCAGTACGGGGTACGGCGGGAAGATCATCATCGCGACCAGCCCGACGGCCATCACGACCAGGCCGCTCGCCGTGACCAGCCGGTTGCTGATCTTGGTCCCGAACAGACTGTAGCCACCGGCCCCGACCAGGCCGCCGACCGCGATCGCGCTGAGCACCGGACCCATCAGACCCGGCTGTCCGGCGGTGGTGAACCAGGCCGGCAGCAGCAGGCCGACCAACGGACCGATCACCAGGATCGCGCCGACGGTCAGGCTGCACAGCCACAGCACGACCGGCTCGCCGCGGAGGATCCGCAGGCCTTCCCGCAGGTCGGCCAAGGCCGCGCGCGGCCCGAACCCGGTCGGCTTCCGGTCGGCCTCCGGCAGCCGGTCGATGCCGCGCGGCAGCAGTCCGGTGGCCAGGGCGGCCAGGCCGGAAGTGATCGCGGTGACCCAGAGCGCCGTGGTCGGCGCAGTGACGGCGAGCAGCAGTCCGCCGAGCGCCGGACCGATCAGCAAACCCAGTCCGGACAGGCCTTCGTTGATCCCGCTCAGCCGCGGTACGGCAACCCCGCCGGCCCGGGCGACGGCCGGCAGCAACGCCTCCCGCGCGGTCATGCCGGGCACGTCGAAGACCGCGCCGAGCAGCGCCGCCGCGATGAACCAACCCAGCGACAGCCCGACCGTGGCATCGATGATCGGCAGCGCGGCGATCGACGCGGCCGAGCCGAGATCGGCGATCACCCCGAGCCGCTTCCGGCCGAACCGGTCGACGATCACGCCGCCGCCGATCGCGGCGAGCAGTTGCGGGAGCGCGGTCACGGCGGCCACCACGGCTGCGGCGCCGACCTGTCCGGTCGTGATCAGTACGATCACCGGCAGCACGATCGCGGCGAGCCCGTTGCCGAAGATCGACAGCGCGCCCGAGGTCAGATAGAGGGCCACCGTCCGGCGCGGGGCCACGGCGGTCATGGTCGGAGTCGTCGTCATGTCCTCAAGGGTCAAACCTTGACGCAACGTCAAGGTCAAGCCGCAGGTTAGGCTGACCGGGTGAAAGCGCTGGTGAAGACGGCTGCCGGGCCGGGGTTGCAGCTGGTCGACGTGCCGGAACCGGACTGCGGGCCGGGCGACGTGTTGATCAAGGTCGCGGCGACCGGGATCTGCGGCACGGACCTGCATATCGCCGCCTGGGATCCCTGGGCGCAGAGCCGGGTCACCGCTCCGTTGATCGTCGGGCACGAGTTCGCCGGCCGGGTGGTCGAGGTCGGCTCCGGGGTCACCGACGTCGCGGTCGGGGACTTCGTCAGCGGCGAAGGGCATCTGGTCTGCGGCCGCTGCCGCAACTGCCGGGCCGGCCGGCGGCATCTCTGCATCAACACCCGCGGCATCGGGGTCCAGGTCGACGGCGCGTTCGCCGAGTACGTGGTGCTGCCGTCCGGCAACGCCTGGGTGCACCGGGACCCGATCGATCCCGGGGTAGCCGCGATCTTCGACCCGTTCGGCAACGCGGTGCACACCGCGCTCACCTTCCCGATGCTCGGCGAGGACGTGCTGGTGACCGGCGCCGGGCCGATCGGGATCATGGCGGCGATGGTCTGCCGCAAGGCGGGGGCCCGGCACGTCGTGATCACCGATCGCAGCGACGACCGGCTCGACCTGGCCCGCTCGCTCGGGGTCAGCCTCGGCGTGAACGTCGACCGGGAGTCGGTCCGTGACGCTCAGCGATCGCTGGACATGAAGGAGGGCTTCGACGTCGGGCTGGAGATGTCGGGCAGCCCGGCCGCGCTCCGGGATCTGATCACCCAGATGACCCACGGTGGCCGGATCGCGATGCTCGGCCTGCCCAGTCAGGAGATCAGCATCGACATGGCGACCGTCGTGCTGAACATGCTGACGATCAAGGGCATCTACGGCCGGGAGATGTTCGAGACCTGGTACGCGATGTCGGTGCTGATCCAGAGCGGTCTGGACATCTCGGGCGTGATCACGCATCGCTTCCCGTACCCGGAATTCGAGAAGGCGTTCGCGACGACGGCCGACGGCCACAGCGGCAAAGTGATCATGACCTGGGAGTGACCCTTCGACAGGCACAGGGGACGTAGGGCATGAGCTCAGGGCGCGAGAGGATGAGGATGTACGGAGCGATCAAGGATCAACTGGCCGCCGACCTGGCGCAGCTGCGCGAGGAAGGTCTCTACAAGGCGGAGTCGGTGCTGACCACGCCGCAGGCCGCGGCCATCGGCGTCGACGAACGGGAAGTGCTCAACCTCTGCGCCAACAACTATCTGGGCCTCGCCGATCATCCCGCGATGATCAAGGCGGCCCAGGAAGCCTTGGACCGTTGGGGATTCGGGATGGCGTCGGTCCGGTTCATCTGCGGCACGGCGGAGATCCACAAGGAGCTCGAGGGCCGGTTGAGCCGGTTCCTCGGCACCGAGGACACGATCCTCTACAGCTCCTGCTTCGATGCCAATGCCGGCCTGTTCGAGACGCTGCTGGGCCCGGACGACGCGATCATTTCCGACGAGCTGAACCACGCCTCGATCATCGACGGGGTACGGCTCTGCAAGGCGCGCCGGTTCCGTTACAAGAACCGGGACATGGCCGACCTCGAGGCGCAGCTGATGGCCGCCAAGGACGCCCGCTACCGCATGATCGCCACCGACGGCGTGTTCTCCATGGACGGGTACGTGGCGCCGCTGGACAAGATCGCCGAACTGGCCGACAGGTACGACGCGTTGATCATGGTCGACGACTCGCACGCGGTCGGCTTCATCGGCGAGACCGGGGCCGGCACGCCGGAACTGTTCGGGGTCCGGGACAAGATCGACATCGTCACCGGGACGCTCGGCAAGGCGCTCGGCGGTGCGTCTGGCGGCTACACGGCCGCCCGGGCCGAGATCGTCGAGATGCTGCGGCAGCGGTCCCGGCCGTACCTGTTCTCCAACTCGCTGGCGCCGTCCATCGCCGCCGCGGCCATCGCCACCCTGGACCTGCTCGAGTCGTCCGGCGACCTGCTGACTCGGCTGCGCGACAACACCGCCTACTTCCGGTCCGCGATGACCGAGCGCGGCTTCGAGATCCCCGAGTCCGACCACCCGATCGTCCCGGTCATGATCGGCGACGCCGTCGAGGCGGCCCGGATGGCCGACCGGCTGCTCGCCGACGGGATCTACGTACGGGCGTTCTCCTATCCGGTGGTGCCCAAGGGCAAGGCGCGGATCCGGACCCAGCTGTCCGCCGCGCACAGCCGGGATGATCTTGACCGTGCCATCGCGGCGTTCGAACGAGCCCGGTAGTCGCCGGTTCCGACGACGCGTGGGCGAACGACAGGTGATCTTCTCACCTGGCCATTGACGCTCTGTGTTGAATCCTGACAAACTGCGATCCTTACCATCAACGCGATGGAGGACTGCGATGTTTCGACGATTCCTCACCGTTGTCTCCGTCCTGGCGCTGGCTGTTGTCGGCTCGGTGACGGCTCACGTCCTCGCCCCCGAGAAGGCGGCCGCCGACGGCTGCTACACCTGGGGCCGGACCTTGCAACAGGGCGCCACCGGCGCCGACGTGACCCAGCTCCAGATCCGCGTTGCGGGCTGGGTCAGCTCGGGCGAGAACCTCGCCCTGGACGGCGACTTCGGCCCGGCCACGGCCGCCGCCGTCAAACGTTTCCAGACCGGGTACGGTCTCCCGGCGACCGGGATCGCGGACTCGGCGACGTACTCCAAGATCTACGGGCTGCAGGACGACGACTGCACGCCGATCCACTTCGACTACTCGGAGTTCGACAACAACTGCGGCGCCAACAACTACCTCGGTGGCAAGGTCTCCGAGGCGACCGCGAAGGAGAACATCCGGCGGATCATGTGGCAGTTGGAGGCGATGCGGCACAAGCTCGGCGACCGGCCGCTCAACGTCACCTCCGGCTTCCGCAGTGTCTCCTGCAACGAGGCGTCCGGCGGGTCGTCGACCAGCCTGCACATGTACGGGCAGGCGGCCGACCTCGGCCTGAGCAACCCGCCGCAGTGCACCATGTGGAACGCGGGCAAGACGGCCGGCTTCGAGGAGCTGCTCGGCCCGGGCTACCCGGGGCACAATGATCATGTCCACCTCGGCAACAAGTCGACCCGGTCCTGGTCCGCGCCGAACTGTTGATCATCACCGCTGGGTCAAGATCATCGGTCCGTCCTCGGTGACCGCGATCGTGTGCTCGCTGTGGGCGGTCCGGGAGCCGTCGGCGGACCGGATCGTCCAGCCGTCCGGGTCGTAACTGATCTCGGCGGTGGTCCGGGCGAACCACGGCTCGATCGAGAAGGTCAGGCCGGGCCGGAGCCGCAGGCCGCGGCCGGCCCGGCCGACGTTCGAGACGTGCGGGTCCTCGTGCATCCGCCGGCCGATGCCGTGGCCGCCGAACTGGTCGTTGACCGGGTAGCCGTACCCGTGGCCGACCTCGGTGATCGCGGCCGACACGTCGCCGAGCCGGTTGTCCACCTGGGCTGCGGCGATCCCGGCCGCCAGCGCCTCCTCGGTGGCCTTGATCAACTGCTGGTCCGCCGGGGCGGGCGTGCCGGCGATCACGCTGACCGCGGCATCGCCGGCCCAGCCGTCCACGGTCACGGCCAGGTCGAGGGTGAGCAGGTCGCCGTCCGCCAGCTGGTGATCGTGCGGCTTGCCGTGCAGCACGGCGTCGTTGACCGACAGGCAGATCACGTTGCGGAACGGGCCGCTGCCGAACGAGGGCGCATAGTCCCAGTAGCAGGACACCGCCCCGCGGTCCTTGATCAACTGCCGGGCCCGGTGCTCGAGGTCGAGCAGATTCACGCCGACGGCGACCTCGGCGCGCAGGCGTTCCAGTACCTCGGCGACGAACTGGCCGGCGACCCGCATCCGTTCGATCTCGCGGGCCGACTTCAGATGGATCATGATCACTCCTCGAATGGCTCGGTATAACAATACCGGTATTATCATACCGATCCATTCGGGGTACGGTAGTGCCATGGTCCGCAACCCGTTGACACCCGAGCAGCTCGAGGCCGGTCGCCGGCTCGGGGCGATGCTGCGCGAGGCCCGCGGTTCGGCCAGCCTGACCGAGATCGCGGCCGCGGCCGGCATCTCGCCCGAAACGCTGCGCAAGATCGAGAGCGGGCGGTTGCCCTCGCCCGCCTTCGGCACCGTGGTCGCGCTCAGCCGTGCCCTCGACCTGCGGCTGGACGATCTGGCCGAGGTCTGGCGGCCGTCCGAGTTCCGCGTCGCCGGCTGATCAGGCTTCCGTCGCCGTACCCGCTGCGGGCTGTCGGTCGCCGACCTGGGCGCGGTACCAGTGTCCCCAGGCGTCCAGCCGGTCGGTGATCTCCTTGAGGCTGGCGCCGATCGGGGTGACCGAGTACTCGACCTTCGGCGGCACCTCGGCGTAGACCTTGCGTTCGATCAGCCCGTCGGCCTCCAGCTCGCGCAGCTGCCGGGTCAGCATCCGGGCGGTGACTCCCGGGATCGCCCGGTGCAGCTCGCCGAACCGGCGGGTGCCGTCCTGGAGATGGCGCAGGATCACCAGCTTCCACTTGCCGCCCAGGACCTCGGTGGCGGCCTCGACCATGCACTCGTCTGGCGCGGTGGTCGTGATGCGGGGTGGCATGGGCCCTCCTCCGGAAGCTCTTGCGCTGGCCATTCCTATACAAAGTGTACGTATGACACATGAAAGACCGTACTTGTGCGGAGAGGCGCTGTCGCCGACAGTCGAGTCATGACGATCATGCGACGCATCAAGACCGAGCCCGACTGGTACGAGCCGTACCGGATCTCTCAGGCCATCGAGGCCGCCGGGCTGATCCATCTCTCCGGTCAGGCCGGCATCGACGAGCAGGGACGCACCGTCGGCCCGGACTTCGAGACCCAGGCGCGACGGGCCTTCGAGAATCTCGCCGCCGTACTCGCCCGGGCCGGCGCGGTGCTCGCCGACGTCGTGAAGGTGACGATCATGGTCACCGACATGGCGAATTTGGATACCGTGATCAAGCTCCGCGGCGAGTACTTCAGCGAGCCCTACCCGGCCGACACGCTGCTGCAGGTCGCCGGCCTGGCGCAGCCGGACTGGCTGGTCGAGATCGACGCGGTGGCGCTGGCTCCCGATCGGGCGGTCAGCGGCTGATCATGAACGGCGGGACCACCAGACGCCGATCAGCATGCCGAGCGGACAGGCCGCCGCCATGGCGCCGAACAGGTGCAGCGGCCAGAGCCCGGTGAGCAGCCCGATGATCGCGACCACGCCGCCGGCCGCGGCCACCCCGGCGACCGGCCACGGGTTCGGCAGTGTCTTGGCCGAGGCCGTACCGGCGAGGAAGATCACCAACCCGGAGAACGCGAGCAGTCCGACTCCGACCTGCCGCCAGAACGAGTCGGCGGTGGCGATGCCGAGCACCAGGGCGGCGAAACCGGCGACGAACACCACGCCGAACGGCGCGACCTTCCAGCCTCCGATCAGGTAGAGGCCGCCGACCGCGCCGATCAGCAGGGCCAGGCCGATCGGAGCCAGCATGGCGGTCAGCGCGATGGGCACCGTGTACTCGTACGGGAACAGGATCTCGGCGGCACCCACGAAGATCGCGGCGATCCCCAGGACCGGGCCCGCGATGACGAGTCCGACGGCGATCCGGGTGGCCCGCTTCTCGAAGTCGGCCAGCTGCTTCCTTCGCTCCGCTTTCGTCGATGTCATAGGGCATCCAACCTAGCGGGGTGGCATGCGAGACCTCCGTGCCGTCCTGCCCCTGGGGCCCGCCGACTGGTCACCAGCGCAGCGACACGCCGCCAAATCGCCTGCTTTTGTGCCCGGTCGGCGGATTGGTTAGAGGGGGAGCGTGACCACCTCGTGGTCGAGGACCTCCGGGACGGTGAACGTGAGCAGGTCGCCGTCGGCGGCGACCGGGACCTCGCCGCCGCGGACCCGGAGCGTCGCGGTCGCCGAAGGCCGGCCCGGCGTACGCAGCCGGACGGTGACCGGGCCGGCCGGCACCAGACGGTCCTGCCGGCCGGGCACGGTGGCGGTCACGGTCCGGTTGGTCAGGTGCAGCACCAGCCGGTCCTGCTGCCGGTACAGGTTGGCGTTGACCCGGCCGTCGCCGTCGATGATCAAGGTCGGCTCGGCCACCGCCCAGCGGGCGGCGTTGCCGATGATCAAGGCGTGGTCGGGCTGCTGGTCCCGGGCGTAGCAGCGGTCAAGATCGGCGAGCAGCCAGACCAGCCGGCCGCCGGCCGGGGTCTCCCGAACGACGATCCCGGGCAGGTCGGTGCTCGGGGTGCGCATCCAGGAGGTCTCCGGAGGGAAGATCGGGAAGTCCGGGACGAAGGTGGCCAGCACCTGCGTTCCTTGATCGACGCGGTGCTCCCGGAGCAGCCCGCCGAACGGGATCAGGTCGGTCTCGTCCAGCCCGGCCAGCACCGGGTGCCGCTGGCCGGCCGGCACCGGCGCCGCCGGGTCGACCGGGCCCTCCACCGATCCGCGCAGCTCCGGGGTCAATCGGAGGTAGGTGTGCCGGGCGTGCGTCTCGATGCTCGGGTCGGCCGACCCGAGATCGCCCTGGATCCCTGTCCCGGTACGGATTCCGAACAGCTCCGCCAGGCCGCTGTCGGCGCGCTCCCGGCCGTTCTCGTCCAGCCGACCGGTGTCGCCGGTCGCGATCACCGAGCCGCCCTGCTCCACGTACCGTGTGATCGCGGCGAGTTGATCATCGGACAGCACGACCAGGTTGGGCAGCACCAGCGCCGCGAACCGCCCGGCCGCCCGGTCCAGGTCCTCGGCCGGGATGGGCAGCGAGGTGAGGCCGGCGCCGTTCAGGGCCCGGGTCACGCCGCGGTACGGATCGAGGGTCCGCTCCGCCGCCCGGTCCTGCCCGGCAAGATCATGATTGCGCTGGGACCAGACGATCCCGAGGTCGGCGACCGGGGTGCGGTCGATCAGGACGTCCAGGTTGTCGCGGTGCCAGCCGAACAGCGGCGCCGCGGTCCGGTACTGCCGGCGGTCGTCGTGGCAGGCGCCGATGTGGTGCCACCACGGCTGGATGCCACCGGCGAACCCGGCCGTCGCCCAGCACCGCACCTCGGCCTGCGGCATCGCGGCGACCCGGAACGCCGGCCGGCCGAGCTGATACTGCGGGGTGCTCTCCGGGATCAGCTTGTCCCAGCCCAACAGCTCGTGCAGCCGTTTCCCGGCCTCGGTGTTCTGCTCGAACCCGTCGACGGCATTGCGGTGCTGGTGATCGAGCATGATCAACTCCGACCGGGACAGGATCTGCCGCAGGTCGACGAACCGCTGGCTGCTGTTCAGCACGTCCCCGCTGAGCATGCCGAACCAGCGGCAGTCCGGCCCACCGGCCGCCGCGGCGACCCGGTTGTTCAGCTCCCACAGGGCGGTCCGGAGCCGATAGTTCCAGTCGATCCAGGCCCGGTAGGCCGGCGCGGACCAGTCATGATCACGCGGGAGGTCCGTACCGGCGTCCCGACGGAACCCTGCGGCGCAGTGATCGCAGTGGCAGATCGAGCTGCGCGGGAGGCCGGCCCAGCTGTTGTCGGCGAACCCGTCCGGCCGGCTGCGCTCGATGATCTCGGTCAGCACCTCGGGCAGGTATTCCCGGTAGTACGGCGAGTTGATGCAGGTCACGTACTTGTCGGCGGCCCGGATCGGCTCGCCGGCGACGTCCCGGCAGACCCAGTCCGGGTGCGCGGCGAAGAAGTCCTCGGCCACCCGGTTGGAGTCCATCCGGGCGACCACGGTCAGGCCCTCGTCCCGGGCCGAGGCGACGATCTCGCCGTACAGATCCCGGTCGCCCAGGGTCCTGGCGCGATGGTGCAGCGGGAACCGGGAGGGGTAGTAGGCGACGATCCCGCCGGCGTTGATGATCACTCCCTGGACCGCCGTCTCCCGCCAGTGCCGGCGCCACCAGGCGTCGTCGTACCGCTCCGGATCGATCTCGGTCAGGTTGGTCTGGCCCCAGCGGTGGGTCCGCCGATACCAGGGCTCGGTCATCGGTACGGTCGTCATCGGGCGTCCTTCCGATCATGATCAAGACGGGCAGGGAGTAGCATGACATGTGTTCTTGACTGACAAGGAGGGTGGTTGTGGCCGTTTCGTTGGAGAACACCTCGCTCACCGATTCGCTGTGCGAAGCGCTGCGGCGACAGATCATCTCCGGGCAGATCGAGCCGGGTCAGAAGCTGTCCGAGATCTGGGTGGCCAACTACTACGAGGTGGCCCGGCCGACGGCGAAGGCCGGCCTGGACCGGCTCACCAACGAGGGGCTGCTGCGGCGCGGGCGACGGCAAACCGCGGTCGTCCCGCAGATGTCCGCCGACGACATCAGCGACCTCTACTTCGCCCGGGAGCCGATCGAGGCGCGCGCCGTCCGGACCCTCGCGGAGCAGTCGACCGTGCCGCCGGACGCGGAGCGGGCGCTGGCCCTGATGGGGATGGCGGCCCAGCTGGGACAGCCCGCCGAGCACACCGATGCCGACATCTCGCTGCACCGCGCCCTGGTCGCGGCGTCCGGAAGCGCCCGGCTGCAGCGGATGCACGAGACGGTGATGGGCGAGTCGCAGCTGTGCATCGCGCAGGTGCGCAGCCACGTCGGGCTCGACCTGGTCGAGCTCACCGCGACCCACGCCGCGATCCTGGACGCGATCCGGGCCGGTGACCCCGACGCCGCCGAGCAGGCGCTGCGGAACGACCTGCACGGCTGCCGGGAGACGCTGCTCTCCGACATCGCCGAGCGCGAGGCCTCGCTGCCGGGTTGAGCCGATCACCGGTTGATACCGGTCAGGGTGATGCCCTGGATGAACTGACGCTGCGCGATCAGGTAGACGATGATCACCGGCAGGACGGCGATCGTGGCGCCCGCCATCAGCAGCGTGATCTGGCTGAAGTACTCGTTCTGGAACTGGGCCAGCGCCACCGGCAGCGTCTGCAGTTCGCGCGAGTTGATGTAGATCAACGGGCCGAACAGGTCGTTCCAGGAGTCCAGGAAGGTGAAGATCGCGATCGCGCCCAGCGCCGGCTTGGTCTCCGGCAGCAGGATCCGCCAGAACACGGTGAAGGAGCCGGCGCCGTCGACCCGGGCCGCATCCTCCAGCTCCTGGGGCAGGCTGAGGAAGTACTGCCGCATCAGGAACGTCGCGAAGACCGGCGTGAACACCCGCGGCGCCCACAACGGCAGCTGGGTGTCCACCCAGCCGATCTCCTGGAAGATGATGTACTGCGGGATCAGGTACGCGATCCCGGGGATCATCGCCGTCGCCAACAGGCCGATGAACAACAGATCCCGGCCGGGGAACCGGAGCCGGCCGAACGCGAAGCCGGCCAGGGCGGACACCGCCAGCACCCCGACGACGTTGATCACCGCCAGCTGCACGCTGTTCCAGAAGAACTGCGGGATCACCTCCAGCACAGTCGCGTAGTTGTCCCACTGCGGCTCGGCCGGGAACAGGGTCGGCGGCGTGCTCAGCACCTGGCCCTCCTCCTTCAGCGAGGCGCCGATCATCCAGAGCAGCGGCAGCGCGAAGGCGAGCGCGCAGATGATCATGAAGAGGTAGAGCAGGATGTTGAGCGTGCGTTGACTGATTCTCCTCATCCGTAGAACACCCACCTCTTCTGCAGCTTCCATTGCAGGTACGTGATCACGCCGAGGATCACGAACAGCACCCACGCCATCGCCGCCGCATAGCCGAACCGGCCGAACGAGAAGGCGACCTGATAGAGGTAGTAGATGTAGACGCTGGTGCTGTGGCCCGGACCGCCGGATGTCATGATGTAGATGACGCCGAACACCTGGAACGACGTGATGAACTGGGTGATCAGGACGAAGAAGACGCTCGGCGTCATCAGCGGGATGGTGATCTTGAACAGCTGCTGCCGCTTGCTCGCCCCGTCGATGCTGGCCGACTCGTACAGGTCGGCCGGGATGCCCTGCAGGCCGGCCAGGAAGATCACCATCGGGTAGCCGGTGCCCTGCCAGACCGAGACGATGATCACCGACAGCAGGGCCAGCCGGGAGTCCGCGAGCCAGGCCGGACCCTGGATCCCGACCGTGCCGAGCAGGCCGTTCAGGGCGCCGCCGTCGGGCTTGAAGATCCAGTACCAGATGTAGCCGATGGCGACGACGTTGGTGATGAACGGGGCGAAGTAGGCCGCCCGGAACAGCGGGACGCCGGGCACCTTCCGGTTGCAGAGAAGGGCGAGCAGGAACGCCAGCACTGTCGTCGCCGGGATCGCGCCGAACGTGAACAGCAGCGTGTTGCGTAGCGTCTCGAGATACAGCGGGTCGTTGGTGAACAGCTCCTGGAAGTTCTGCAACCCGACGAAGCGCGGCGCGCTGAGGGCGTTCCAGTCGGCCAGCGACAGATACATCGAGACCATGATCGGGATCAGCTGGAACGCGACGATGCCCAAGATCACCGGGGCGATGTAGAGCAGCCCCTCGTAGCGGAGCCAGCGGCTCCCGCGACGCCGGCGCGGGGCGGGAGCGGACACCGGAGTTCCGGGTGGCTGCACCCGGGCTCCGTTCAGGGTTGCCATGGCGGCCGACTCCCGGCTAGCCCTGCTGGGCCAGGGATTCGTCGACCCGGGCCTTGGCGCCGGCGAGCACGTCGGCCGCCTTGGCGTTGCAGTTGTAGACCTCGTCCAGCAGCGGCCGGTAGATCTGCCGGGCGCCCAGGGTGTTCTGGGTCTGGTTCGGCAGCGTCGAGTGCTCGACGGCCTCGACGAAGAGGTTCACGTGGGCCGGCGGTTCGGCGAGCTTGGCCAGCGGCCGGTCGTCCATCGAGAGCCACATGTTGCCCTCGACGAAGAAGGTGCCGCCCTCCTCGCTGGTCAGGAACTTGAGCAGTTCCCAGGCGGCATCCGGGTTCGCCGCCTTGGCCGGGATCGCGTACGTGACCACGCTGGACTCGGTGCGCTGGTCCTTCGGCCCGGCCGGCGGCGGCGCGACGTCGAAGGTGAAGTCCTTCACGTTCTGCAGCAGGTACGGCAGCGTACTGAACTGGCTGTAGAACATCGCCAGCTTGCCCTGGGTGAACAGCTGCAGGTCCGCGTTCGTACTCTGCAGGTCGCCCCAGGCCGGCTGCACCTTCTCGTTGCAGGTGAGGTCGGTCGCCCACTGCAGCGCCTCGGCCGCGGCCGGCTCGGGCAGCGTGAAGCTCTTGCCGTCGGCGGCGAAGATGCCGGTCGGGCTGCCGTTGTTGATCGCCCAGGTCTGCTCGTACCCCGTGTCCAGATAGACCAGCGCACCGAACCGCTGGCCGGGAACGGTGAGCGCCTTCGCGGTGGCCAGGAAGTCGTCCCAGGTCCAGCCGTCGGCGCTCCACTCGGTCGGCGGCAGGTCGACGCCGGCCTCCTTGAACAGGTCGACGTTGTAGTAGAACAACCGGGGCGAGTGGGCGATCACCCAGGCGGTGTGCCGGCCGTCGGCCTGCACCGGGAAGTTGTACAGCTCCTCGGGGAAGTGCGACGTGTCCAGCTTGTCCCGCTCGATCAGCGGCTTCAGGTCGAGCAGGGCGCCGGTGCCGGACATCCCGCGGACGTAGTCGTCGTTGATCTTGATCAGGTCGGGCGGCTTGCCGCCGGACAGCACGGTCCGGAACTTGGTGTCGTAGTCGGACGGCACCGGCTGTACCTCGACCGAGATGCCGCTGCTCTGCTGGAAGGCTTCGACCGCCTTGCCGAACGGGTCGTCCTTGATGTCGGAGTCGTTGAGGAAGGTCATCGACTTCGACCCGCCACCGCCGCCGCCGGGACTGCTGCAGCCGGCCAGGGCGGCGGCCGCGACACCGCCCGCGCCGAGGAGGGTCCGGCGACTGATCCGCGTCGTTGCGTTCATGGGAGGTCCTTACTGGTTCAGGTCAGTTGGCGCACGGCGTCGCCGGCGCCGGAGAGGTTTTCCAGCCGCATCTCGGAGTACTTGCGGCTCAGCACGACCCCGTCGGCGCCACCGGCGAAGGCCGCGAGCACGGCGTCCCGGACGCTCTCCCGGGTGCACCGGGTGAGCTCCTCGGTGCCGTCGCCGACCGGGATGTCGATGTCGATCCCGGGCAGCACCTTGCAGCCGTGCCGGACGCCGGCGACGGCCCGGGCGGTCTCGCGGCGGACGTACTCGGCGGTGAACCCGGTGCTCGGCAGCTTGTCGTAGTCGCCTTCGTCCAGGCCGAGCAGGCGCAGCATCAGCGGATAGACCTGCTCCGGCTCGGCGTCGGCGAACAGGGTGGTGCAGATATTCGCGATCCAGCTGTGGAAGCGCGGCCCGGCGCAGTTGTTGTATTCGACCACCTTGAGGAAGTCGGACAGCTCGCTCAGCTCGGCGTAGTCCTGGTCGGCCCGGTAGAACGGGTTGAACGAGATGTCGTGATAGACGTGCCAGCCGACCTGGACCTCGGACCGGCAGGCCTTGGCGACGCCGTAGATGTCGCGGTAGAGCTGGCGCTGGCTCTGCGTCCACAACGTCTGCCAGGCCAGAATTTCCGGGTACGTCAGCAGGGTGCGCCAGAACGTGACGAAGGCGCCGTCGGCCGGCCGCTCGTCGGAGTTGATCTTGTGGTTCCACTCCAGCAGCGCCCGGTAACCGGCCTGGGCCCTATCGGGGTCGATGCCGCGCTCCCGACCAAGATCACGACAGTGCCGGCAGAAGCAGCTGACCAGCTCGGTCGACGTGGGCCGCTGCAGCAGCAGGTTCAGCGGCCCGGGACGTTCCGAGCACCAGGCGAGACCGTCGATCGGGTAGCTCTTGACGTAGTCCTCGACGATGCTCAGATGCCAGTTCCGGTAGTCCGGGTTGTTGAAGCACGGCCGCTCGGTCGGCCGGCCCCAGACGTCCACCTCCAGGCACTGCGGGAAGTTCGGGTAGTCCCGCAACGCCTGGGCGTACGAGCTCTCCTCCATCCAGGCATAGCTCGCCATGCCGCGTGACCGCGCCTCCGGCAACACGTCGTCGAACAGATCGCCGTCGTAGTCCGGTGCCCGGCCGGAGGTGCCCAGAATCGTGTTCCGGTAGAACTCCGGATGGATCGTGGCGTAGTTGCCGCCGATCCAGTCGTGGTCGTACTCCTGCGGACCATGATCAGGAAGCGGATGGCCGGGCACCTGCCGGCCGCCGGTGCCGCGGGTCCAGGTCGGCGTCGCGAGGAACAGCGCGTTCACCGCGCCGCGTTCCTGCAGGACGTCGAGCACGGGCTTCACCCCCTCGTCGGCGAACGAGGCGGCGCCGATCTGCAGGGCGACGATGGGCTCGGGTGGCTTGGGCGACGTCATCATTGGCTCCCGTTCCGGAGGCGCTTTGGCGAGGAGTTCCGTCATGCGCTGCGCTCATTCCGATACCCGGAAGTCTGCCTCTTCTCGATTTTGCATGTCAAGCATTCTGGTCTGACAAGAGTGCTGATACTGTCGGGGCAGACGACGCTGCGGTACGAGGCCGTACACGAGAATCGGGTGATCGCGATGACCGGTGGATCCGCGGGGACTCGTTGGTGGGAACGTCCGTTCGAGATGCTGCAGACCAACCTGCGCGAGATCGACGCCGGGCTCGACGTCGCCGCGAACCTCGACGCGATCGCCGATCACGGCGCCGACACCTGGTTGATCAACACCGGCGGTATCCTCGCCAACTACCCGACCGACCTGCCGTTCCACACCCGGAATCCCTACCTGGGTGAGCGTTCCAGCGGTGACCTGATCGGCGACGCGGTCGCGGCGGCGCATGATCGCGGGATGCGGCTGATGTCCCGGATGGACTTCTCCAAGATCGCGCAACCGGTCGCCGATGATCATCCGGACTGGTGCTTCAGGTCCCTGGCCGGCGAGCGGCAGCGGGTCGAGGGCCTGGTCAGCGTCTGCCCGTGCGGCGAGTACTACCAGCAGCGGACCTTCGACATCCTGGACGAGATCCTGGACCGGTACCCGGTGGACGGGTTCTTCTTCAACTGGTTCGGCTTCAGCGAGGTGGACTATCACGGGGTCCGGCACGGCGTCTGCCATTGCGACGCCTGCGGCCGCCGGTTCGCCGCCGACGAGGGCGGCGCGAAGCTGCCGGAAGGGCCGGACTCGCCGGACTTCGGCCGCTGGCGGGCCTTCTGCCGCAGGGTTCTGGACGACCTGACCGGCCGGATCCGTGATCATCTCGCGGCCCGCCGGCCGGATGCGCCGCTGATCCTCGGCTCCCGCTCCGACATCGTCTTCCACGAGGCGAACAACAAGATCGGCCGCGAGCTGTGGCCCTCGGCGACCGCGGAGGCGGTCAGTGCCGCCAAGACAGTCCGGCCGGACAAGCCGGTGCTGGTCAACTCCACGGTGTTCGTCGACATGCCGTACCGGATGGCCGCGGAGGACCCGCACCATGTGGGCCAGTTCTTCGCCCAGGCGATCGCCCGGGGTGCCAACCCGTCGACGTACCAGATGGGACCGGTGGGCGTGATCGACTACCCGGGCCTGGCCGCGGCCGGCCGGCTGACCCGCTTCCACCGGGACCACCGGGCGGTCTACGAGGGGCTGCGTCCGGCCGCGACGGTGGCCCTGGTCCGGCCCGATCCGCTGACCCAGCCGGAGTCGGCGCGGGACGAGTTCCGCGGTTGGTACGCCGCGCTGCAGGAGGGGCACGTCCCGTTCGACGTGCTGCCGATCGAGCGGCTGACCGAAGCCGACTCGCTCGGTGTCCTTGATCGTTTCCGGGTCCTGGTGCTGCCCGACCTGGGCGTACTGCCGGACGGCGTGATCACCGTGCTCGACGCCTTCGCCGGTGCGGTGGTGATCACCGGTTCCGGTGGGATCGCCGAGGATCAAGATCAACTCCGACGGATGTCGGGGCTCCGGGTGCGCGGACGGCACACCGGGTTCACCGAGACCCGGTCCAGCTACGCGAGCGACGGGGAACGGCTGGTGCCGATCTTCGGCGACCTGCTGGACCTGGAACCGCCCGACGGAGCCGCCGTCGGCTGGCGGGTGCTGCCACAGGCGTCGTTCGCCCCACCGGAGAAGGCATACGGCCACCGGCCGAGCCGATTCGCCGCGGTGGTCGCGAACCCGGCCGGCGACGGCGTCCGGATCGCCTGGACCATCGGGCGGACCTACCGGGAGTTCGGCACCGGCAACGTGCGGGACCTGATGATCGAGATCGTGCGCGGGGTGGCGGGGCCGCAGCCGGTCGCCGACAGCGAGCTGCCCGAACAGGTCGAGGTGATCATCGGCGGCAACGGAAGCCGCACGGTGGTGCACCTGATCAACCTCGGCGGCGCCCGCCGCCGCGGGTTCGGCGCGCCGCTGCCGGTGACCGGCGGCAGGCTCCGGCTGTCCGCTCCGGCCGGCGCGACCGCGACCTCCTTGATCACCGGCCGCACCCTGGCGACGGCGTCGGAGCCGGACACCCTGATGGTCGAGCTGGCCGACCTGGAGCTCTTCGAGGTGATCGTGATCGACCCGGAATCGTCGGACGGGCAAGGAAAGGCAGGCAGTCATGGCTGACAGAGTCGGGTTCGTCGGTCTCGGCATCATGGGCGGCGGGATGGCCGCGAACCTGGTCCGGGGCGGTACCGCCCTGACCGTCTACAACCGGACCGCCGAACGCGCGGCGCCGCTGGTCGAGCTGGGCGCCGTCGCGGAGCGGACGCCGCGCGCCGTTGCCGAGAACAGCGACGTGGTGATCATCTGTGTCAGCGACACCGCCGACGTGGAGGAAGTGATCTTCGGCGCCGACGGTGTGGCCGACGGACTCGCGCCGGGCGGGCTGGTGATCGACACCAGTACGGTCAGCCCGACCGCGACCCGGCAGTGGGCCGATCGGCTTGCCGAGGTCGGCGTCGCCTTCATCGACGCGCCGCTCACCGGCGGCAGCGAGGGGGCCGAGCAGGGCACGTTGTCGATCATGGTCGGCGGCGCGGACGGCGACGTCGAGCGCGCGCTGCCGTACCTGCGGCAGGTCGGCAGCACGATCACCCACGTCGGACCGGTCGGGCACGGTCAGGTGACCAAGCTGGCCAACCAGATCCTGGTCGTCTCCAACATGCTCGGCGTGGCCGAGGCGCTGATGTTCGCCCGGGCCAGCGGCCTCGACCTGGCCAAGGTGATCGCCGCCGTCGAGGGCGGTGCCGGCGGGTCCTGGATGCTGTCCAAACGCGCCCCGCAGGTGATCGACGACGACTGGCGGCCGGGCTTCCGGGTCGACCTGCAGCAGAAGGACCTGCGGCTGGTCCTCGAGGCCGCCGGCGAGCTGAGGGTGCCGATGCTCGCGACCGGCCTGATCTCCCAGCTCTACCAGCCACTGCTCCGGGACGGCCGGGACGGCGACGGCAACCACGCGCTGGCCGAGACGGTGGCCAGGCTGGCCGGACAGCGCTGACCGACCGGGGTTGACGGGTCCGGTCAGCCTCGGCCGAGGAGGTTGATCGCGCGCTCGACGGAAGCCCGGAGGTCCGCCGTGCTGTGCCCCGCCCGGGACCGGAGCCGCCAGCCGAGGATGAGGGTGAAGAGCAGGTCGGTGAGCGCGTCCGGATCCGTACCGGACGGGAGTTCTCCGCCGTCGCGCATCCGGGTCAGCAGCTCGGCGAGGCCGGTGCGGGTGAGCTCGAAGGAACCCTCGGTGCGCCGGGAGACCTCCGGGTCCGTGGCCCCCAGCTCCGCGGCCGTGTTCACGACGAAACAACCGACCGGTTCGGCTGCGCCGTCGTCGCCTCCGATCGCGACGGCGGTCACCGTCTGGACGAGTCCGGCCAGGGTCGGGGTCGCATCGTGGAATCGCCGGCACCCGTCGGTGCTCTCGGTCTCCCGGTAGTGGTCGAGGGCGCGCAGGAAGAGCCGGTGCTTGTCGCCGAACGTGCGGTAGAGGCTGCTCGGGTTGAGTTCCAGCACTTCGCCCAGATCGCGGGTGCTGGTGGCGTGATAGCCCCGGCGCCAGAACACCTCGGTGGCCCGGTCGACCGCCGTCTCCTCGTCGAATCCACGTGGCCTGGCCATGGCGTCCCTCTTCTCCTTCTGCCCGCCTCCCGTTGTGGAGCGGGCGCTCCCAATGCTAGCGTGGAGATTTGGGAGCGAACGTTCCCAAATGCATGAACGGAGGAGTCGAGCGTGGAACGGGAACACTGGGGCGCGGTCTGGATGGCGATGATCGGCGTGTTCGTCGTGGTGGTGGCGGAGCAGTTGCCGATCGGGCTGCTGATCCAGATCAGTCCCGCGTTGAACGTCACCGAGGGAGCGGCCGGGCTCAGCGTGACGGTGCCGAGCGTGATCGCCGGTGTTGCGGCGCTGGTGGTGCCGGTGCTGGCCGGCCGACTGGACCGCCGGGTGCTGCTGGTCGCGCTGATGGTCCTGATGGCGGCCGCGAACGTCGTGTCCTGGCTGGCTCCGACGTTCGAGGTCCTGCTGTTGTCGCGGGTGTTCGTGGGGATCGGGATCGGCGGGTTCTGGGCGATCGGCGGCGGCCTCGCCGTTCGCCTGGTGTCGGCGGCGAACGTGCCCAAGGCGACCGCGATCATCTTCGCCGGGGTCGCCGCGGCCAACGTGCTCGGCGTACCGCTGGGCACGATCCTGGGCACCCGGCTGGGCTGGCGGCTGGCCTTCGCCGCGCTGGCGGTGGCCGCCCTGGTCTCCGTGGTCTGCCTGATCGCGGCGCTGCCGCCGCTCTCCGCTGCGACGCCGGTCCGTCCCCGGCTGCTGTTCGGCCAACTCGGGAACCGGGTCGTGCTGGTGGGACTGATCGCGACCTTGTTCGGCGTCGCGGGCCACTTCGCGGCGTTCACCTTTGTGGGCCCGGTCGTGCGCGACCTCATCGGGCTGCCCGCATCCGCCGTCGGCCCCGTCCTGTTGATCTACGGTCTCCTCGGACTGGGCGGGAACTTCGCCGCCGGCGCGCTGCTGCGGCGCAGCGTTACCGGAGTCGTGATCGGCATCCTGGCCGTGATCACGATCGCGCTGGGGCTGCTTCCGGCCGTCGGCCTGCAGCCGATCTCCGGGCTGCTGCTGCTCCTGCTCTGGGGCCTGTTCTTCGGTGGCCTCTCGGTCAGCATGCAGACCTGGATGATCAAGGCCGCGCCCACCGCCGTCGAGGCCGCGACGTCCTGGTGGGTCGGCGTCTGGAACCTCTCCATCGGGATTGGTGCCCTGGTCGGCGGCGCCGCCATCGACCGCTTCTCGCTGTCGTCGACGCTCTGGATCGCGGCGCTGCTGACCCTGGTGGCGGTCCTGTTGGTGGCCGTCGCTCGCTGGGCTCCTACTCTCGGCGCCGGACCTCGAGCTCGGTCAGCGAGGCAGCACCCGGTGGCCACTCCTTGATCAACAGCGACACGTAGCGCGCGGTCTCGCCGGGCGCGAACGGGCGCCAGGTGACGCCGTCGGCGGAGACTTGGCGCTCGGTCGCCGGGACCTGGCCCCGGGACCAATGGGACGTGACGTCGCCGAGTTCATGATCATCGCCGAGGTTGATCACGATCCGGCGCTGGGCGGCGCCGGGCGTCCAGGCCGTCCCCGGGTCGCCGTCGACGGCCCGGTCCGGGTCGGACATCCCGGCCGGCAGCGGAGATCCCGGGTAGGTGAGCCTGCCCCTGGCCAGGTCGGTGACGGGGGTCCGCGGTCCTTCGGTGAAGTCGATCATGCGCGTCTTCCCGGCCGGTACGTCGACGGTGCGCGTCTCGCCGGTCGCCGTGGCCGCGAGCTCGACCCGGGCGGTACGGTCGCCGGGGTTGCGGACCTCGACGCGGCGCGAGTCGGCGACCGTGATCACCAGCCCCTCGGCCCGGTCGGAACGCACCCGGAACCGGGCCGGCTCCACCGCCGCCGAAGCCGCCGCGAGCTCGACCGCGTAGTCGAGGCCGGAGCCGGTGATCGTCTGCCTTCCCCGGTACGCCAGCCGGGTGGCACCGGACTGCGGAACCCGGAGCGTGGCCCCGACCGGTGCGCCGGACAGGTTGAACAGGGACAGCCGGTCACCGTTCAACGCGGCGCGGAGCGCGGCCGGGCCGCCGGACGGTTGCGGTTCGGCGGCCCGCTTGGCGGTCTCGGCCGGGCTCTGCGGGCCGTACCCGCGGATGATCAACTGCGACGCCTGCGCGGCCGGGCCGTGGGACAGCGCAAGATCATTCCCGGCCACGGCGATCGGGCTGTCCGAGCCGCGGACCACGAAGCCGGCCCTGCCGTCCAGGTTCACCCAGTCGCCCGCGACCTCGGTGAACTCCGGCACCTCGGCCACCGTGCTCCAGGTCGTGCCGTCGGTGGAGGCCTCGATCCGGTAGTTGAACGGCCAGGCGTCCTCCTGCCAGTTGATCTTGACCCGGTCCACCGGTGTCGGCGCGCCGAGGTCGACCGACCACCAACCCTTCATCGTCGGCCGTTCCTGTTCGCTGTTGCCCCAGCGAGTCTTCGGGTCGCCGTCGACCGCCTTCTCCGGGCTGCGATCGGCGTTGTAGCTGGTCGAGGCGGTCGCCGGCTTGCCCTGGGCCAGGTTGTCCGTGCCGCCGGGTCCGTACGCGCCGAACTCGTAGATCGAATAGCCCCACTGGGACTGCGCGGCGACGCCGACCATCCGCAGGTAGCGGGCCTCGGTCGCCGGGAAGTCGAGCGTCTCGGTGCCGCCGCGGCCGACCGTCGACGGCGGCAGCGTCACGGCGCCGTCGCGGCCGGTGAACGTGCGGTCCCCGTCCAGACCGGGCATCCCGGGCATCCGCTGGTTGAACAGCCGCAGATAGCCCTCGTCGTCGCCGGTTCCCGTGCTGGCGTAGGCGATCGAGCCGTCCGGCAGGGATGTGAACCCGGCATAGCCGTCGCCGCGGCGGATCACCGTGGCGGTCGCGTCGATCCCGTCCGTGATCTTGGTGTACGTCCGCGCGTTGGCCTGGTCCACCGCCGCGACGGAGGGCAGCAGCGACGGCGACGGACCGATCAGGTTGATCAAATAGTCGTCGTGGCCGGGCAGGTAGCCGAACTTCACGAACCCCGGCCGCAGCGTGGGCAGGGCCAGCGCGGACCCGGTGCGGTGCGCCAGGTAGCCGGGCCTGGTTCCGAAGTCGGTCACTCCCGCGGCCCGCCGGTCGTACTCGGCCTGGCTGACCGGCTCGACGTCGCCGGCCAGCCGGTCCCGCCAGTAGTGCAGCAGGTACGCGTAGCCGACCTCGGCCCGGGCCTCGGTCTCGTACTGCAGGCCGGTGGTCTTGATCAGCCGGCCGGCCGGTTCGACGGCGGCATAGGGGACCAGCGCGTCGGCGATCATGCGTTCGGCGCGGGCCGCCATCGGGTCGCCGTTGATCATGGCCCGCGCGGTGACCGGCAGCAGGCTGCGCCCGTACAGGTGGGCCCGGTCGCCGATCATGAACTCGGCCGGAACCCCCTGCCGGGTGCCCAGCCGGTGCAGGGTCGCCCACAGCTCGTCGGCGTTGGGCATGATCAACTGGCTGTCCGGGACCGGCCGGCCGGCGATCAGGAAGTGCGGCACGTTGCGGCCGGGGTAGGAGCCGATCGACTGCTGGTACATGCCGTTCCAGCTGCCGTGGTTCTCCGAGGTGTAACTGTCGAAGACGTTCTGGGCCGAGTTCCAGTCGGCGATCGGCCGGTTGTCGATCTTGGTCGGGTTGAACCGGTCGCTGACCGGCAGCCCGGACATGTTCAGGGTCCACCGGGTCAGCCACTCGCGCCACTTCGGCGCGCTCGGGTCGTCGGGCAGGTAGGCGTCGGCGGCGGACAGGTTCATCGTCCGGGCGCCCATCTCCTCCAGCTTGGTGTCGGAGACGTAGCCGCCGGTCAGGCCGTTGGTGCTGCCGCCCTCCCGGGCCGGGTCGGTGGGGTTCGCACCGGCGTCGGCCAGGTAGTTCGCCTCGCCGCGGGTGATCACGTCGATGCCGGTCCGGGTCTGTTGATCAAGGTCGGCCCAGAGCAGCCGGGCCGCGTCGACCAGGTAGGCCTCGGCGGTGGCGTCCCAGTAGATCTTGGCGCCCCAGCTGCCGGCCGGGTCGACGAACCGGTTCCGGGCCGTCCAGTAACTGATCGAGGAGACCGTACGGGCGCGCAGGGTGGCCTCGTCGATCCCGGCCGCCGCCGCGTCGTAGTCGCCGAACTCGAGCAGCACCGCGTTGCCGACCAGTCCCTCGACGCCGGAGTACGCGCCGGCCTGCTCGTCCCAGAGCGTCTGCAGGAACGGGGTATTGCGGAGCAGCAGTCCGTAATAGACCTTGGCCAGGTCGTCCTCGGAGCCGGGAGTCTCGGCCCCGGCGGCCGGCGCCCGGGAGCCGAACCAGCCGGCGATCAGGGCCAGCGCGATCAGCCAGCAGACGATCATGGAACGTGCTCGGTGCGGGCGAGCGGAGGGCATGGCGGTCTCCCCGGACAGCGATGTCTTCAGGACGTTTGCACGGAGACGATACCGGCTACGGTGGGGGAGTGCGGATCGTCACCTGGAATGTGAACTCGGTCAAGCAGCGGATGCCGCGGCTCCTGCCGTGGCTGGACGAGCGCCGGCCGGACGTGGTCTGTCTGCAGGAGACCAAGCTCGCCGACGACGCCTTCCGGGCCCTGCTCGACACCGAGCTGGCCGATCGCGGCTACCAGGTCGCGGTGAACGGCGAGACCCAGTGGAACGGGGTCGCGATCCTGTCCCGGGTCGGTCTGGACGACGTGGTCCTCGGCATCCCGGACGGGCCGGGTTTCCCGCACCAGGAGGCCCGGGCGATCGCCGCCACCTGCGACGGGGTACGGATCCACGGCGTCTACGTACCGAACGGGCGGGAGCCGGACTCCGACCACTACCGCTACAAGCTGGACTGGCTGGCCGCGCTGCGCCGGCAGGTCGAGAGCGGGCCGGAGGCGCGGATCGTCTGCGGTGACATGAACATCGCCCCGACCGACGCCGACGTGTTCGACCCGGACGCGTACGTCGGGCAGACCCACGTCACCGATCCGGAACGGGCCGCGCTGGCCGACCTGCAGTCGATCGGGCTGCACGACGTGGTGCGGGACCGCTGGCCGACCGAGCGGGTGTTCAGCTACTGGGACTACCGGGCCGGGATGTTCCACCAGGACCTCGGCATGCGGATCGACCTGGTGCTCGCGTCGGACCCGGTCGCGGCTCGGGTGAAGGCGGCCTGGATCGACCGGAAGGCACGGAAGGGTACCGGTCCGAGTGATCATGCCCCGGTGATCGTTGATCTTGACACGGCGCCGGACGGCGATCTCGGCCCGGTGGTGCCGCCGCCGTCCGCCCCGGCGGCCCGGCGCGGCACCAAGAAGCTTCCACAGGCGAAGAAGTAGGGGTGATCATGGCGGCGGAGGAGGAGCGCGACGGGGTCGGGCTGACCAATCTCGACCAGCAGCTGTTCACCGGCGCCGACGCGACCAAGCGGGACCTGATCGACTACCTCGACGCCGGCCGGGACCGCATCCTGCCCGGCCTCCGGGACCGGCCGCTGTCGGTGATCCGGGTTCGGCCTGGCCAGCAGCCGTTCATGCAGAAGAACGTGCCGAAGTACACGCCGGAGTGGGTCGAGACCGTGACCGTCTGGGCGGAGTCGTCGCACCGGGACGTCTCGTACGCGCTCTGCAACGATCGGCGCACCCTGATCTGGTTCGGCAACCAGCGGGCGGTCGAGTACCACCCGACCTTGATCACGATGGCGGAGCCGGAGCGGCAGACGTACCTGATCATGGACCTCGACCCGCCCGAGGGCGCCGGCTTCGACGTCGTGATCAAGACCGCCCACGTGGTCCGACAGGCGCTGGACGACCTCGGCCTGGCCTCCGCCGTCAAGACCAGCGGCTCGAAGGGCGTCCACATCATGGTGCCGCTGGACGGCTCGGCCTCGATCGAGGACGTCGCTGCGGCCACCCGGGCCGTCGCCGGCCGGGCCGAGAAGCTCGATCCGGACCTGGCCACGACCGCCTACATCAAGGAAGATCGCGGCGGCAAGGTCTTCCTGGACTCCACCCGAGCCGGCGGCGCCACCATCGTCGCCGCCTACAGCCCCCGGGTCCGCCCCGGCACCCCCGTGTCCTTCCCGGTCCCTTGGGATGATCTTGACGACGTGACCCCCTCGGACTTCACCGTGAAATCGGCGCTCAAGATCACCGGCGATCCGTGGGTCGAGCTGATGCCCGCTGAGCAGGCCTTGCCTGCTGAGCTGATCGCTGAGGGGCATGAGATTCCGGTGGCGCGGGTGCAGGCTATGCATGAGGGGAAGAGGCGTAAGCGGGCGCGCGAAGCGAAGCGTGACGACTGAGGCTTGTCTTCGGGAGGGTGAGGGGGCATCTCGCTGGGACTGGTGGGGTCTGTGCGCGGACAACCATCCGCCCGCGATGGTCTGGGTGCCGCTGCCGCAGTACTGCGATGCGGGCTCCCGCCAGGCCCATCCACGTCCGCGCACAGACCCCACCAGTCCCAGCTTTCCTTGTGTAGCGCACAGTCGGGGGTTTTGGTCCAAGCCGGGCGGGGCTCTGGTCTTTCCGGCTGCCAGGCCGAGCGCTGGGTGGAGTCTTCGCGGTGAAGTGAATTCGCGTTTGGCCGGGGCGGTTGCACGAGGCGGTGATCGGGATGTTCTCGATCGAGTACGTCAGCTCGACCACGGCTACCACCGGGACCGTGATCGCCAACACCGCCGAGGAAGGCTGCTACCGGACCCAGGACCGGCGAACTACCTGCTCGACCCAATACCATCCGGTTGTCGAGATCACCGCGGCATCGGGTGAGAGAATCCGGTTCACCTCCGAAGTCGGCTCGGACCCGGCGCGCTACGGCACCGGCGACTCCGTCCCGGTTCGCTACCGGCCGCACGATCCTCACGACGCAACCATCGACGGGTTCGTCGAGCTCTGGATGCTGCCAACGATCGTCGGCGGGATCGGCCTCGTCTTCCTCGCGGTCGGAATCGGCCTCCCGATCAGCCAGTTCCGGCAACCGCGAAAGCACGAGGCTGTTGAGGACACCGACGTTCCGACCTGGGGCCTGGACCGTGGCTCGCGCAGCTCTGAGTCCGAGTGATCATGTATTGATCAACTCGGCGGCGACGCGGGAGGCCAAGTCGGACGGGATGCCGAAGCCGATCCCGACGATTCCCCTTGTTTGTAGCGGATGTCAGCACTCCTTGTTAGAATCGTATCTATGTTCGAATCATTGGCCTCGAGGGTAGTCGGATACGGAACCGACGACATCCTCAAAGCCGCCGCCGAGGCGGTGCGGGCCAAGCGGGTAGCCGAGAACGAGCTGCTGGCCTGGACCGCCGCGTGGGCGGATGCGAACTCTGCCGATTCGATTCATCCCGACGAGTTGAAACTGCCGGGCGGGCCGTGCGGGGTGCGGCCGGGTGGTGAGGGGACGCCGGAGGTGAATGATCTTGCTTTGGAGGAGTTGGCGGTCAAGATCAAGAAGAGTGACTACGCGTGCTCTCGGTTCGTCGGTGAGGTCCTCGATCTGCGGCACCGACTGCCGCTGATTTGGGAGAAGGTGATGCTGTGTGAGGTCGAGGGCTGGCAGGCCCGCGGCATCGCCCGCCAAACCCACCACCTCACTCTTGATCAAGCCAGGCAGGTCGACGAATCCCTCGCCGGTGTTGCCGGACATGTCGGGCAGCAGAAGCTGCAGCACCAGACCGAAGCAGCCATCGCTCGAGTCGACGGTCCCCGGATGGAGCGGGAGGCGGCGGAGCGGAAGAAACAGCTCGGGGTGTGGCTGGGCCAGACAACTGACGAAGGGCTGAAGGCGATGTTCGCCCGGCTCGAACCAGCCGACGCGATCCGGCTCTACGGCAGAGTGCAGGAACTCGCCGATGCTCTCCCCGCCGATGACCGGTCGGCGGATGAACGGCGCGCCGCCGGACTGGCCTTACTGGCCAACGAATTCGAGGCGACCCGGGTGCTGGCCGAGCATCGCCAGCCCGACCTGTTCGACGATGAGTTCACCGCGGCGATTCAGCCGATCATTGGAGCGGAGGACGAGCCGATCGAGGAATCCGAGGTTCACCCGTCGTTGCGGGACGCACCGGTCAGGATCATCGATTCCGACGCGGACGACTTCAGGGCTGCGGTGTTCAAGGCTGCCGTGGAACGGATCGCGGCAAAGCTGGATCCGGCGCGCTTGGTCCCCACCTCAACCCTCGTCGTCCACATCGCCGCCGAAACCCTCGAAGGCGAGACCGGGATCTGCCGGGTCCCCGGCATCGGCCCCACCCTCAAAGGCGTGATCAAGGACTGGCTCGGTCATGATCGGGTGAAGGTCGTGCCGGTGATCAACCTCAACGACACCCCGGCCGCCGTCGACGACTACCAGATCCCCGACCGGCACAAGCGATATCTGCGCTACGCCCGGCCCGGATCGAGGTTCCCCTGGTCGACCGCGACCGGGCGCATCGAGTTTGATCACACCCAGCCCTACCAAACCGGCGGCCCACCGGGTCAGACCGACATCGACAAGCTCACCCCATTCTCCAAACGGGAGCATCGGGCGGTCACCTTTGGAGGGTGGCAGCGGCGACAACCCGAGCCGGACACGATGATCTTCAAATCACCCCACGGCGACCTCCAGATCACCAACTACTCCGGCACCTTTGATCTTGGTCACGGCACCTTCGCGCACGCGATCTGGAACGCCGCCTGCCCGAACCCATGACCCGACCCGTCGGCTGGAACTCCGGCGGGCTGCCGGCTCCCCATCCGACCTCGGTTCGTGCCTCGTCGACACCGGCCGCGCGCAGCGAGTTCGGAGCTTCACGCCCAGTTGAGGAGACCAACGATCTCGGTGGCAACCTCAGCCACAGTCCGACGTTCGGTGTTCAAGCGATGGGCCCAATCTGGTGTGGACCGGCTCAGGTCGGGGTCGTCGTTCAGTGCCGCCAGATTCGCGAGATGCCAGGCCAAGCCACTCGCGTGTTCACGGGCGGTTAGTCGGACCCTCGCCGTGTCGTCGTCGCAGGTCAAGAGCACGCCGACGCGTCGAACCTCACCCGGGCCGGCCATCAGGCCAACGAGGCGGTCGGCGTTCCGAATGCTCGCCCAATTCGAGTAGATGAGGCGACGACACCCGAAGTTCCGATAGTTGCCCCACAGGGCCCTGAAGTTCTGGTCGAACAGATCCGGCGGAGCCTGTGGGAACAGCCGATCGAGCCAGTCGCCGTCCATCAGCGCGTGCCCAAGCCTGGCATGCTTCAGTTGAGCTGAGATCTCTTCCGCGACTGCCGATTTTCCAACGCCGGAACGGCCCGCGAGGAGCAGAAGATCAACGTCAGCACTCACGGACGCCCATCCTGTCGCAGCTCCGCTCATTGCCGCATCGGATTTGTGCGTCACGGCGGGGCCGTTTCTGGTTGATGGACGCCCGGGCTGAACCGCGACGTCTACCGCGACGTCCAAATTGTGCGGCGATCGGCCGCCTGACCGGCCAGAGTTGAGCCATGGGAGATGTCAGCGAACGGCTCTGGAAGAAGCTGCCGGACGGAAGTCGAGCGGCCCTTCTTCACGATCTGAGCCAGTCCGAACTGCGCTCCGTGCTGCTGGACGTGAGCCGTGCCCGCGCGGCCGAGGTCACGGCGGCGCGGCTCCTGCAGCGGTGGCAGCAGGACCGGTTTGTGCGTCCGTCGACCGCGGATCCGCGGCAACTCGTGCGGACCCAGCAGCGGCTGTGGGAACGGCTGCCGTCGACATTCGCCGGGGTGGAGCTCTCACCGGTCACCCCTCTCGGCACGTCGTCCGCCGTCGCGCCCATCAACCAGGACCAGGTGGTCAGCACAACCCGAGGCACCGAGGTCGCCAGCGACCCGACCAACGAGCTAGCGATCGAGGCCGCCGTACGCCGGCGCGCCGGTCAGGACCGGGTGGATCTGGCCGCTTGCCAGCGGGTGGTGCGGGCGCAGCGCTTCGACGGTCCGGGCCTGGTTGCCCATTTCCAGCTGTTCGTACTCGTTTCGAGTGCGCGGGATGCGGGTTCCGGCCGAACCGAGGCCGCGATGCTGATCGATCACCTGCGGTACTGGCGCGACGTGTTGGGGCCAAAGGCCGAGCTGGCATTCACGACCTTCACCACGTCGGCGGTACGGGAACGGATCGACGACACGGTCCGACCAGCGCTCGGATTCGATCTCATCGAGGACACCGAACGGACCTCAAGCGCGACCTACTACTCCGGCACGGCATTAGGCATCGGCTGCGACGGAAACGGTCTCGGCGACGGCGGCTTCACTTCCTGGACCGCGGACCTGCTCGGCGACCGGAAGGAGCGCTGCCTGACCTCGTGTGTCTCGACCGAGCGGCTGACCCAGATCGGTCCGCTGATCTGAGCGTCGCCACGGGCTGATCACAAACGGCCGACTCGGAACCCGGCTGGCTGGGCGGCTCGGCCGTCTGGTCAGGCCGGCCAGGGGTGCTCTGGTGGTACACCTCACCGCAGGATCTCCCGGATCCGGCTCGGACACGGTTGAATCCGACCGTGACCAGTGCGACGGCCTCCGGCCCGGGGATCGGCGCGCCGAATGCGCCCAGGGCGCGAGTCGTGATCGCTGTCGCGTCGATGGGGTTCTTTCTGATCACCCTGGATATCTCGATCGTCAACGTCGCCTTGGCCCAGATCCGTGTCGAGCTGGGCGGCGGCACCACCGTGCAGCAATGGATCATCGACGGCTACACCCTTCCGTTCGCCGCGCTGCTGCTGTTCGCCGGCAATCTCGCCGACCGGATCGGCGCCAAACGGGCCTTCGCTCTCGGCGTCGCGCTCTTCGCTCTGGCCTCCGCCGGCTGCGGCGCCGCGCCGACCGCCGGCTGGTTGATCGCCAGCCGGGCCGTGCAGGGCGCGGCCGCGGCGATCATGTTACCTGCGTCGATGTCGCTGATCCGAGAAGCGTTCCCCGACCCGTCCCGCCGCGCCCGTGCCCTCGGTGTCTGGGCTGTTGGCGGCGCAGTGGCCGGGCTGCTCGGCCAGCCCCTCGGCGGAGCCCTCACCATGATCGACTGGCGCTGGGTCTTCACCATCAACCTGCCCGTCTGCGCGGCCATGCTCGCCCTGCTGCTGGTCGTGGCCCGGTCCCCGACCCGGCCCGCACGGTTCGACTACGCCGGCCAACTGCTCGCCCTGATCACGCTCTCGGCCCTGATCTACGGACTCATCGACGGCGGACACCGTGGCTTCACTACCCCGCCCGTCCTGGCCAGCCTGGCCGTGGCTGTCGCCGCAGCAACCGGGTTTCTGATCGTCCAGGCCCGGGGCCGGCACCCGATGATGCCCTTGGACCTGTTCGCCCCCGCGGTCTGCGGATCGCGCTGCCGGTCGGGTTCGCGTTCATGGCCGGCAACTTCGGCAATGTCTTCGTCGTCAGCCTCTATCTCCAGCAACACCTCGGCCTGCCGCCCGCCCAGGCCGGGCTGGCGTTCCTGCCGTCCGCGTTGTTCGCGATCGCCGGCAACCTGGCCAGCGGTCCCGTGACCAACCGCTTCGGTGCCCGCGTTCCGGTCGTGGCCGGCCTGCTGTCCATGACGGTCGGGCTGCTCGCGCTCGTGATCACCGCGCCTCTCGCTCAGCCCGTGATCACGACGCTCTGTCTGATCCCGATCGGCGCCGGCGGCTCACTGGCCATGCCATCCGTGACCAGCGTCGTGCTCGAAGGCGTACCCGCTGAACGTTCCGGCACCGCGAGCGCGGTCTTCAACACCTTCCGCCAGGTCGGCGGCGCGGTCGCCATCGCCGTCTTCGGCTCCATGATCACCAAACCCGACCAGTTCGTCACCGGAATGCAGACCAGCCTCACCATCGCCGCCGCCTGCCTCCTGGCCAGCGCCCTCATCAGCCTCGGCATCCAACCCCGACACCACCGCTGAGCGCGCCGCGTCGGCGGGCGATCATGGCCGGGCGGTGTGAGGCACGCGGTCGAGCGGGACGCCGCCCTTCCAGACGGCACTGATCTCCCGCGTCGCCGTGATGTCGAGGGTCGGGTCGCCCTCGACGAGGAGCAGGTCGGCGCGGCGGCCCGGCTCGATTCGGCCCCGGTCCGTGAGTTCGTACGCATCGGCCGGAGCAGCCGTGGCCGCGGTCAGCGCGGCGGCGGGGGACAGGCCCGCGTCGACCAGGGCGGCCAGTTCGCCGTGCAGGGTGAAGCCGTGGACGGAGCGGCCGGTGGCGGCGTCGGTGCCGGCCAGGATCGGTACGCCCGCCTGGTGCAGGGCGGCGGTGGCGGCGAAGGCGTGCCGGTGGCTGACGCCGGCGGGCGGCGTCATCGTGTAGTCGTGTTCCGGGTCCGGGATGATCGAGGACCGGGCACGGTCGTCGAGGTAGGGGGCGAGGCTCGGGTGGTCGAGGTAGCCGAGCTCGCGGCGGACGCCGGTGTAGACCTCGTACACGGACAGGGTGGGCGTGACGAAGATTCCGGCGGCGGCGGCCCGGTCGGCGAAGTCGGCGGCCGGCGGCTGGTCGACGAAGAGGTGGGCCAGGCCGTCGACGCCGGCCTCGATCGCCAGGTCGGCGTCGGCCCGGGTGGACACATGCGCGACGGTACGCAGCCCGGCGGCGTGGGCGGCCTCGACCAGGGCCCGGACGACCTCCGGCGACAGGTGCGGCGACGCGATCCCGAAGGTACTGCCGTCCTCCAGGATGATCTTGAGATAGTCGGAGCCCTCGGCCACCCGGTCGGCGACGAAGGACTCCACCTGATCAAGGCCGGCCAGGGTCGGGAACTCCGGGTAGATGCCCCACTGGACGAGCTGGCTCGGATGCCCGCCGGGAGCCGTCGCGCCGACCCCGGCGGACCGGAGGTCGGCGTGATCGTCCCGGTCCCGGACGGCGTTGCGGAGGTCGGCGAGCAGCTCCGGCGTGCAGAACAGGTCGAGCTCCGTGGTCACGCCGAAGATCAGGGCGGTGGCGAGATCGGAGGCGGCCGTGACGTGGGTGTGGGCGTCGATCAGGCCGGGCAGCAGAGTGCCGCCCGCTCCGTCCGCGACGGGCGTCCCGGCCGGCGCGGCGAGCGCGTGACCGAGGCGGTCGATCCGTCCGTCGGTGATCAGCACCGAGTCCGCACCGACGACCCGGGTGCCGTCGAAGATCCGTACGTTCGTGATCACCAGGTCCGCAGCCATCTCACTCCTTTGCGACGATTTCCTTGCCCAGGGGTACGAGGCAGATGCCGATCATCTTGAAGTTGGCGACGCCGAGCGGGATCCCGACGATCGTGATGCACAGCAGCACGCCGGTGATCACGTGCAGCAGGGCCATCCACCAGCCGGCGACGACCAGCCAGATCACGTTGCCGATCATGGTCAGGCAGCCGCTCTTCGGCTTGTTGATCACCTCGCGGCCGAACGGCCAGGCGGCGTAGTTGGCCAGCCGGAACGAGGCGATGCCCCACGGGATGGTGACGATCAGGATGCAGCAGATCACTCCGGCGATCATGTACCCGAGGAACAGCCACACGCCCGACAGCACGAACCAGATCACGTTCAAGATCGTCTTCATGGTGACTCCTCTTCTGCAGCGGTACGAAACGCCTGATAGCTGTCCTCGCCGTACAGCACGAAGATGATCTTCTCGACCGAGGTCGCGGCCGACCGGACGGCACGTAGGGCGGTCCGGGCCGCGGCCTCCTTCGGCCAGGAGTAGAGCCCGGTCGAGATGGCCGGGAACGCGATCGAGGTGGCGCCGAGCTCGTCCGCCACCGCCAGCGACGACGTGTAGCAGGCCGCGAGCAGCGACGTCCGGTCCTCCCGCAGCGAGTGCACCGGGCCGACGGTGTGGATCACCCAGCGGGCCGGCAGCCGGCCCGCCGTCGTCGCCACGGCCTCGCCGACGGGCAGCCCGTGCGGATACCGAGTGGCCCGGATCTCCTTGCAGGCTTGCAGAATCTCGGGCCCGCCGGCGCGATGGATCGCACCGTCGACCCCGGCCCCGCCGAACAGGGAGGAGTTCGCGGCGTTGACCAGTGCGTCCGCCAGCACCTCGGTGAGGTCGCCCTGCCGGATCTCGATCGCCACGTCGCCGACTATAGGAGAACGCGGATCGCCGCCGTGGAATTCTCCTGGCTAATCCGGGTACCGCGGCCTAAGGTCCAGGGTCATGCCGGGTACCGAGATCGTTCGCACCGAGGAGCTGACCCGGGTGTTCCGCCGGGCGGTGAAGCCGCCGGGCCTGGCCGGAGCCGCGCGGCACCTGTTCCGGCCGCGGTACGAGACGGTGACCGCGGTGGACCGGATCTCGCTGCGGGTCGAGCCGGGCGAGTCGGTCGCCTACGTCGGGCCGAACGGTGCCGGCAAGTCGACCACGATCAAGCTGCTCACCGGGATCCTGGTGCCGTCGTCGGGCACCGTGTCGGTCTGCGGGCTGCGGCCGCACGCCGACCGGCAGCGCAACGCCCGCAACATCAGCGTCGTCTTCGGACAGCGCACCCAGCTGTGGTGGGACATCCCGGTGGCCGAGTCGTTGCGGCTGCTCGGCGACATCTACCAGGTGCCGGAGGCCGACTTCCGGGCCACGATGGCGGACCTGGTCGATGTGCTCGACCTCGGCCCGCTGCTCACCGTTCCGGCCCGGCAGTTGTCGCTCGGGCAGCGGATGCGCTGCGACCTCGGCGCCGCGCTGGTGCACCGGCCGGAGGTGCTGTTCCTGGACGAGCCGACGATCGGGCTGGACGTCGCGGTGAAGGCGCGGCTGCGCGAGTTCATCCGGTTGATGCAGGACCGGCACGGGCTGACCGTGCTGCTCACCTCGCACGACCTCGGCGACATCGAGGAGCTCTGCCGCCGGATGATCATGATCGACAAGGGCCGGATCGTCTACGACGGCCCGTACAACGAGATCACGGCGCGATTCGGTTGGGAGAAGAAGATCGCGGTCACGCTGAGCGAGGAGGTGCCGGACGCCGAGGTCCGGATCGGCGCCGCCCTGGACCGGGTCGGCGCCGCGGTGTCCTCCCCGGACCCGGGCACCTACGAGGTGACCTTCGACGGCCGGCGGGCCACCCCGGGCGAGGTGATCCGGGAGCTGACCGGCGCGGTGCCGGTGAACGACCTCGCCATCGAGGAGACCAGCGCCGAGACAATCATCCGACGCCTGTACGAGGGCGAACTGACCTTCGACGCCGACGAGCCGCCGCGGGCCTCCTGATGAGCACCTGGACGGGGCGCACCAAGCCGATCAACAAGTACCGCTCGCTGGCCCAGATGTCGCTGCAGCAGGCGATCGCGTACCGCAGGACCACGGTGATCAACATCCTGCTCACCTTCATCTGGGTCTTCGTCCTCTACTTCCTCTGGCGGGCCGCCTACTCCGGCCGGCCGGCGATCCAGGGCTACAGCTGGGACGAGATGCGGACCTACATCGTGCTGGCGTTCGGCATCAACGCGCTGGTCGGCTGGCGGGTCGGCAGTCAGATGATGGGAACGATCCGAACCGGCGAGGTGCTCCGGGAGATGGTTCGGCCGCTCAACTACTGCGGCACCCAGCTCGCCCGGGCGGCCGGATTCGCCGTCGTGGAAGGGATCCTGAGCCTGGTCCTGACGCTCTTCATCGGGCTGGTGCTGCTCCGGTTCCAGCCCCCGGTGTCCCCGCTGGCCGCGGTCCTGTTCGCGGTCTCGGTGCTGATCGGGTTCGTCACCAAGGCCTTGATCATCTTCCTGGTCTCCTTGATCACCTTCTGGACGCTGTCCGGGCTGGGCGTGATGTGGTCCCAGGACGCGGTGATCCAGATCCTCTCCGGCACCATCGTCCCGCTGGCCCTGATGCCCGGCTGGCTCCGGGTGGTGGCCGAGGTGCTGCCGATGCGCGGCATCGTGTCGACCCCGGTCACCCTCTATCTGGGCAAGGCCGAGGGTTCCGAGATCGTGCTGCTGCTCGGGCTGCAGGTGCTCTGGCTGGTGCTGCTCTGGGTGTTCGCGAACCTGGCCTGGCGGAAGGCGTTCACCGTGGTCGACATCCAGGGCGGCTGATCATGACCCGATCGGTACGGCTGTACTTCCGGCTGATCCTGCTCCAGCTGCGGACGGCGATGGAGTACCGCGGCGACTTCTGGATCGCGATCCTCGGCGCGCTGCTGCAACAGGCGGTCGGGCTGATCTTCCTGATCACGTTCTTCGGCGTGGTGCCGTCGCTCGGCGGCTGGTCGGTCTGGAACGTCGCCGTCCTGCACGGAATGATCTTGACCTCCCTCGGCCTCACCGAGATGTTCGCCGAGGGCGCCTGGCGGCTCCGGATCGACGTCAACTCCGGCAGCTTCGACCGGGTGCTGGTCCGGCCGCTCCGGCCGGCCCTGCAACAGCTGTCCTCGACCGCGTCGATCCACGGGCTCGGCGACGCCGGACTGGGGGTCGCGATGCTGATCACCGGGCTGGTCGGGTCCGGCCTGGTGTGGCACTGGTGGACCGTGCCGGTGCTGATCATGGCCGGACTGTCCGGCACCGTGATCTGTGCCGCGGTGAACCTGATCACCAACCTGCCGGTGTTCTGGGAGCCGGCGGCGCAGAGCGCGTTCCCGACGATGGTGTCGCGGATGCGGGACTTCGCGAAGTTCCCGCTGACCATCTATCCGGGACCGCTGCGGATCGTCGTGATGGTGATCCCGTACGCGTTCGTCAGCTACTTCCCGGCACTGCTGGTGCTCGGCCGGGGCGGCCCGGAACGCTGGCTCGGGCTGGCCACGCCAGTGGTCGCCGCGCTGACTGTTCTGGCGGCGGCGGGACTGTGGCGGATCGCGCTGAATCGGTATCAAGGGGTGGGCCATTGACGAAACCAGCACCCTGTCGCGTGCATTGTCCGTCGGAACCAGCACAATTGAGCCCATATCCAAGCCCGCGGGAGCGAGGAGGGACCGACGATGAGCGAGCGGAACCAGGATCCGACCCCATCCACCGAACCGGTGTTGCATGCCGTCGTCCGTGCTGACGGCACGGCGGCGGTGACGGTGGACGGTGTCACCCAGGAGATCCGGGCCGCCGACGAGGACTCGGTACGCCAGCAGATCCTCGAGCGGGCCCGGCAACGGGCGGTCATCGCCGGGCATCCGGTCCGGCTGACGACGTCCGAGCCGGCCGGCCGCTGGTGGCTGATCGTGCACGCGAACGGCCAGGTGTTCGAGGACCGGTCGGTCCGGGAGGCGGATCCGTACGCGACGCCGCAGCCCCCGGTCCAGCAGCCTCCGGTCCAGCAGCCGCCGGTGCCGCCGCCGGCGCAGCAGTTCCCGGACCAGCCGCCGTTCCAGCAGGAGCCGTTCCGGCCCGATCCGTTCGGCCAGGATCCGTACCGGCCGGACCAGTACCAGCAGCCGCCGGCGTACCAGCAGCAGCCGCCGCAACCGGCCCCGGCCCCGCCGCCCGCGCCAGAACGGACGGCACCGAGCGACAGTGATTCGACGCCGTGGTCGGCCGCGATCGACGAGTCGGACGACGACGAGCCGGCCGCCTCGGAACCGGCCCGGCACCACGAGTGGACCCCGGAGCGCCGCTCGGTCGGCGCGCTGGTCAACCTGAGCCCGACCCACCCCAGCGACTATCCGGCGCCGGCCTCGCGGTCCGAACAGCCGGCCGCGGAGCCGTCGCCGCCGGCCCGGCCCGCGCCGCAGCCCAGCGGGTCCGACCGGCCGGGTCCGTCGGCTCCCGTACCGCAGCAGCAGGCGCCCGCCCAGGCGCCGAACTGGCCGCCGTCGGCGCCGGAGCAGCAGCCGCCGGCCTACGTCCAGCCGGCCGCGCCGCCCGCTCCGCAGCAGCCTCCCGCCCAGCAGCAGCCTGCCCAGCAGCAGCAGCCGCCGGCCGCCGCGCAGGCCAACGTGCCGCCGGGAGCGTCGGACGCCGACCTGGACGACGACCAGCGGCGCCACGAGCCGCCGCCGTCGGACGTGCTCGAGGTTCAGCCGCCCGGCGAGGAGCCGTTCCGCAAGCCGACCCTGGAGGATCTGCTGGAGACCCGGCCGAAGCCGAAGCCGGGACCGGCGGAGTGGGGCGTCCGCGGCGCGCTGCGGAAGGTGACGTTCGGCGCGGTCAAGTTCCGGCCGTCGTCGGCCGAGATGCAGCACCGGATGGACGTGTCCGCGATCCAGCGCTCGCTGTCCGGACCGAAGACGGTCGCCGTCGTGAACCCGAAGGGCGGCGCCTCCAAGACGACCACCTGCTATCTGATCGGGGCGACGTTCGGGCTCTATCGCGGCGGCTACACGCTGGCCTGGGACAACAACGAGACCCGCGGCACCCTCGGCTGGCGGTCCATCCCGGCCCGGCACACCAACACCGCGGTCGACCTGCTGGCCGACATCGAACGGTTCCAGGCGGTGGACCGGGCCCGGGTCGGCGACCTGGACAACTATGTCCGGACCCAGGGCACGGCCCAGTTCGACGTCCTCGCCTCCGACGAGGACGCGGCCCGCTCGGCCACCCTGGACGGCGAGGCCTTCGACCAGCTGCACCAGACGCTGTCCCGGTTCTACCGCTTGTTGATCATCGACACCGGCAACAACATGCGCGCCTCCAACTGGATCGCGGCGGTCGAGGCCGCCGACCTGCTGGTGATCAGCAGCAGCGTGCGGGAGGACACGGCGAGTTCCGCGGCCTGGCTGATCGACGGCCTGCGGGCCCGCGGCCTGGAGCACAAGGTGGAATCGGCGGTCACCGTCCTCTCGGCGCCGGCCCGGGAACCGGAGGAGGGACTGTCCCGCCGGCTCCATGATCATTTCGGTCGGCTGACCCGCGCCGTGCTCGACGTACCGCACGACCCGGCCCTGGTGGACGGCGGGACGATCGAGATCGAGAAGCTGCATCCGGAGACCCGGGAGGCCTGGGTGCACGTCACCGCGGCGATCGCCGACGGGCTCTGACCCCCAAAGCGGGTCAAGAATTAACCCGCAGTTCAGCGCAGCCCGGCAAAGACTGGCAAAGTGATGCCAGTCTGAGCGCGGACGTACTCGCTGAGGGGGATCATGACGCGTCGCCGCCTGGCCGCTGTTGCGGCCGTGTTGACCGGACTGTGCCTGACGGCCGTGGGAGGACTGGCGACGAGTGGCCTCGCGGCCGCCGAGTCGCCCGCCGCGCCCGACCTATCCGGAGGTGACTCCGCTTTGTTGCGGGACCGGTCGGTCCGGGTCGCGCCCGGCCTCAACCTGACCTCGTTCCAGCGCCTGCAGCCGGGCGGCTGGGTGACCGGCTCGGTGCTCAGCGCCGACCTGTCGGTGCCGACCCTCGAGCTGGACGTCGAGGACGGCGGCGACGTGGCCGGCTCGCCCGCGCCGGTCAGCGAGTTCGCCGAGCAGAGCGACGCCGGTGCGAAGGGCCGCACGGTCGCCGCCGTGAACGGCGACTACTTCGACCTGAACCGGTCTGACGCCCCGGTCGGCACCAACATCTCGCCCACCGACGGGCTGCGGACCGCCGGCGCCGACCCGCGGCAGGCGTTCACGCTGAAGAACGGCAAGGCTGCGGTACGGGAGCTGATGTCGGCCGCGACGGTACGGATCGACGGCACCACCGAGCAGCTCCGGTCGGTCAACTCACCCAGCTTCGCGAAGAACTCGATCGGCCTGTTCAACCAGGTCTGGGGCGACTTCCCGGTCGGCCGGCTGCTCGACGCCGACGAGCCGGTACGGATCGTGACGATCGTGGCCGGCCAGGTGACCGGCAACTCGACCGACCGGGCCCTGCTCGGCGGGCCCCTCGACCTGCCCGAGGGCGGCTCGGCCCTGGTCGCCCGCGGCACGGCGGCCGAGCGGCTGGCCGGAGCCGAGGTCGGCGACGCCGCCGAGCTCACGGTGCAGGCCAGCGCGGACGTCGACCTCGCGGTCGGCGGTGATCAACGACTGCTCACCGACGGCGAGCCGACCGACCAGGACCAGGTCGCGGCGGCCCGGACCGCGGTCGGGGTGAGCAAGGACGGCAGTCGGCTGATCGTGGTCAGCATCGACGGCCGGCAGGGCGACGCGCACGGGATGACGATCGCCGAGCTGACCCGGTTCATGATCGAACTCGGGGCCTGGAACGCCGTCAATCTCGACGGCGGCGGGTCGTCGACCCTGGTGGCCCGACCGGCCGGGACGGAGGACCGTACCGTGATCAACAGGCCGTCCGACGGACGGGAACGCGCCGACGCGAACGCGCTGGTGTTCCGGTCCACCGCACCCGCTGAGCCGATCACCGACGTCGCGCTGCGGCCGGCGATCGAGCCCGCGCACGGACTGGGCCGGCCCGAGGCGTACGACCTGCTGCCCGGGCTGAGCCGGACCGTGTCCGGGACCGGGCTGGACGGCAACCTCGCCGCCGCCTCGGTCCAGGGGACCTTCCAGGCCCGGCCCACCGAAGTGATCACGCTGGCCGATCCGCGCGCCACCTCCGACGCGGTGGTTGTGGGCCGGGCCGCGGGCAGCGGCACGGTCCGGTTCCGGACCCGTACCGGCAGTGCCGAGGTCGCGCTCCGGGTGCACGGCCCGATGACCCGCCTGGAACCGTCGGACCCGATCGTCGCGCTGCCGGACGCGGAATCGACCGCGACGATCACCCTGACCGCCGTCGACGCCGACGGGCACCGGGTGCCGGTCGAGCCGCGCGACGTGAAGGTCGTCGCCGGCGACGGGGTCCGGGTCACGCCCGGCCCGTCCGGTGGGTTCATGATCACGCCGACCATCGAGACCGGCGCGGGCAAGATCACGTTCACCGTGCAGGGGCACCAGGTCACGGTGCCGGTCACCATCGGCTTCACCGAGACGGAGCTGGCCGACTTCGCCGACCCGTCCGCGTGGAAGGTGCAGACCGCCCGGGCCACCGGCACCCTGTCCGCCGCCACCGGACCGGAGGGCGGCCCGGCGCTCGGACTCGACTTCGACTTCACCCAGTCGACCGCGACCCGCGGCATGTACGCGGTGCCGGTGCAGCCGATCGCGGTCGGCGGTCAGCCGCAGGCCCTGACCCTGTGGATCAACGGCACCGGCAAGGGGGAGTGGCCACGGATCCAGGTCACCCGGGGCGACGGGACCTCGACCAACCTGGACGGCCCCAACATCGACTGGACCGGCTGGCGGCAGGTGCGGTTCCCGGTGCCGGCCGGCACCGCGTTCCCGCTGACCGTGACCGCGCTGCGGTTCATGGAGATCCGATCCGACGCCTCGTACACCGACCGGCTGGAGATCGCCGGCCTGGCCGCCCAGGTGCCGCCGGAGGTCGACCTGCCGGAGCCGGCCGTGCTGCGCGATCCGGTGATCATCAGCCAGGGCACGGTGGCCGGCCGCCCGCAGCGGATCGCCGTGATGAGCGACAGCCAGTTCGTCGGCCGCAACCCGGACAGCGACCTGGTTGCCGCCGCCCGGCGCACCCTGCGCGAGATCGTCGCCGCGAAGCCGGACCTGTTGGTGATCAACGGCGACTTCGTCGACGAGGCGGCCATGATCGACTTCGAGCTGGCGAAGCGGATCCTGGACGAGGAGATCGGCACCAAGTTGCCGTACGTCTACGTACCGGGGAACCACGAGATCATGGGTGGCCCGATCGGCAACTTCGAGTCGATCTTCGGGGCGTCATCGACCCATCGCGAGCTTGGTCCGACCAAGATCATCACACTGAACTCGAGCACCGGCACGCTGCACCCGGGCGGCAGCACCGAGCAGTTGCGGATGCTCGAGGCCCAGCTCGCCGACGCCGCGCAGGATCCCGAGATCACCGGCGTGCTGATCTTCCACCACCACCCGATCGACGACCCGCACCCGGACCAGGCGAGCCAGCTCGGCGACCGGCACGAGGCCGCCGCACTGGACCGGCTGCTGGCCCGCTTCCGTGCTGAGCAAGGGAAATCGGTGGCCTTGATCAACGGCCACGTCGGGACCTTCTACGCCGAGGCGTCCGGCGGCGTGTCCCGGCTGATCAACGGCAACTCCGGCAAGGGCCCGTCCGGGGCGCCGGACCGGGGCGGCTTCACCGGCTGGTCGCTGCTCGGCATCGACCCGGCGAAGGGCCCGGCCACCGGCAGTCATGATCGACTGGACTGGCTGCGGGTGGAGACCCGGGCCCGGGTGGACGACATCGACCTCACCGTGCCCGCCACCCTCGCGGTCGGCGAGACCGCCGCCGCCGGCGCCTCCATCGTTCAGGACGGCGACCGCCGGGTCCCGGTGGCCTGGCCGGTCAGCGCGACCTGGGGCGGGGCCGGGGTGTGGATCGGTGATCCCAAACAGCGCCGGCCGGACCCGGAGGCGATCGTCGCCTACGATCCGGGAACCGGCCGGCTGACCGCTCTCCGGCCCGGCCTGGCCGAGCTGGTGATCACCGTCAACGGCGTGACGGCGCGGGAGGCGATCTCCGTCGACTGACGGGGCGGGTCGCGACCTTGATCACGGAGGCGGCTCGTCACTGGGCCGGCACGGGTGCACCGGGGATCTCGTCGAGTGAGTAGTACACCGGGATGCCGCGGCCTTCGGCGATGGCGACGTCCTGGTCTGCGCCGCGACGGCCGCATCGTCGCGAAGGAGATCGCGGCCGAACTGGGCCTGTCCGAGGACAGCATCCGCCGCGATCTGCGCGAACTCGACGCCCAGGGCCTGGCCGTGCGCGTCTACGGCGGCGCGCTGCCCGCCTCGCCGGCCGTCGCTGACTATGCCGCCCGCGCCGCCGTCGCGCCGGAGAGCAAACAGCGTGTGGCCGCAGCGGCGGTCGCGCTGATCGAGCCCGGTTCCACCGTCATCCTCGACGGCGGAACTACGACCCTCGCGATGGCCCATGAACTCTCGAAGAGCTTCCGGGGAACGATCATCACGCACAGCCCGACCATCGCCGCGGCCCTGCTCGACCACGAGGCCGAGGTCTTCCTGATCGGCGGCCGGGTCTTCAAGCACTCCGCGGTCGCCTGCGGTGCCGTCGCCGTCGAGGCGGCCGGCCAAATCAGCGCCGACCTCTTCTTCCTCGGCGTCACCGGCATCCACCCCGCCGCCGGCCTGACCACCGGCGATGCCGAGGAGGCCGCCATGAAGCGTGCGCTGGCCGCACGCGCCGCAGCGACCTATGTCCTCGGCAGCGCCGAGAAGATCGGTACCGCTTCCCGCTACACCGTCTTCCCGCTCGACGCGGTCGCCGGGGTGATCACCGACAAGCCGAGGAACGCCCCGATGTCACGAACGTTGGCCAAGGCCGGCGCCACGCTCGTTCATGCCGGCTGACCCCGTCGGCACGGTGATCACCGGCAGCTACTAGCCCGCGTACCCGAAGTAGGTGAAGCGGTTGAGCTTGTTCCAGTCGACGATCTTCTGCTTGTCCCGCCAGACGCCGGCGCGGTTGGAGTTCGCGGGATCGGCGATCTTGTACTGCCGGTCCGAGTAGCCGACGATCGCGATGTAGTGCCCCGCATAGCGATTGCTGTCGACCTGGTTCATGTTGATCACGACGGGATGGCCCGCATTGATGCTGCTGCGGACCTTCGCCTGCAGGTCCCGGTAGAGGGTGCCGCTCGGGGCGATGCGGAACCGGTAGCGATAGGAGAGGCCGGTGTAGCCGAGCCGGCGGTTCAGCACCTTGGCGATCAGGTCCGGTTCCTTGAGCCCCATGTTCTCGCGGCTCGGGCCGTCGTAGGGGTGCAGGTTGAGGGACTTGGCCAGGCTGTTCTGGCTCGGGATGGCGTCGCCGCGGCGGAGCAAGGTCGTGCTGAGGGCGATCCGGGCGGACGCGGCCGAGCAGTACCAGCCGTTCGGCTGTTGTTGATAGCGGTAGGCGACGCCGCGGGAAGCGGCCTCTGCCTCGGCGACGCCGATGGTCAGGCCGATTCCGGCGGCGGCGCCACCGATGAGTAGGGATCGACGCGTCAGGTGATCTGGCATCCGAACCTCCGTTGTTGAGTGAGGGTATCGGCGCCATCCTTGCGGGCCCGGGGGTCGATCCAGGGGGATGATCAGGCAGGGCGTCCGGCGACGAGTTCCTTGATCGCCGCCTCGAACGTGTCGTCGAGCTCGAGTCCCGCGTTGGTGTACTCGAACTTGAGCCGGGCACGGACCTCGGATTCGGGACGGCCGAGGGCATTCGCCGTCGCGGTGCGGTGCGCCTGCGCACGCGCCTCAACCTGTTGGTCCTGCTGCCGGGCTCGGGCTTTCGCTTCGGACCGTTTGCTCATCGACTCACACTACGCCGCCCCGACGAATCCGGACCCGAACGGCTGTGCCCGTCCCAGCGGTGCCCTCCCGTCCGGCAGAATCGTGGCCGGACCGATCGATCTGCCTGCGGACGGAGAGCTGACCGTTGAGGACGTACGCCAGACTGCTCGTGCTCGGTGTGGCCGTGATGGTGACCGGCTGCACGGCTACGCCGCAGTCCACGCCGACCCCCGATCCGAGCGCCACGGAACGCTCAGCGCCCAGCGCGAGCCCGACCCCGAGCGCCACGCCGAAGCCGACCAAGAAGCCGCCCGCGGCTCCGAAGCTGGACGCCGAACTGGTGGCGGACGGATTCGCGGCGGCGGACGACAAGCCGATCGCCGTCACGGATTCGGGTGTGGTGTTCGCCGGACCGGACAAGATCGCGTACCTGATGGGAGCCGACGGCACCCAGCAGTGGCGGCTGCCCAGGCAGCTGAACCTCGGCGACGCGGACGAGCCGCGGACCATCGATCATGTGGCCGGCTCGTTCGGCGAGGGGCCGGCCGACCTGATCGCGGCCGACTACCGCTGCGACGCCGTGGACTGCATCGGCGCGAACGAGTACGGCGTCGCCGGCTTCTCCACCGAGGACGGTGACCTGCAGTGGTCCCGGTCGATCAGCGGCGACGAGGGACCGATCGCGGTGGCCGACGTGACCGAGGACGCGGTGATCGTCGAGCTGCGGACCTCCGACGAGGAACAGCGGGCGATCACGGCCTTCGACTCCGACTCGGGCGACCGGCTCTGGACCCTCTCCGGCTACGCCGCGAGCTGGGTGAGCGGCGACCACGTCCTGGCCCAACGGGTGGACGGACCGGACCTGGAGGACTGGACTCCGGTGGTGGTCGATCTGGAGAGCGGCGAGGTCGTGTTGACCTCGGAGCATCGGGGCAGCTGGCGGCGGCCGGAGGTCGATCTGTACGAATCCGCGGAGGACCTTGCCGCGATCGCGGTCCGGCCGGGCGAGGGTGACACGACCAGCCCGCACACCGTGCTGGTCGATCTCGTCGAGGAACGCGAGTACGAACTGACCGACGGCTTCCAGGCCCTCGGCTCGCTCGGCCGGGACTCGGACGGCGCCTACTTCGCCTGGCCGGGTCAGGAGAGCGGCACGGTGCTGAGCAGCGGCCTGCCGATCCGCGCCCCGAAGGTCGGCGAGTCGGCCGACCTGGACCAGTTCGGCAACCTGCGGGCCGCCACCGGCCGCTACCTGTGGTTCGAGTCGGCCACCAGCACGACGGCCATCGACCGCACCGGCGCCCGCCGGCTGGATCCGGTCGAGGGCACGGTCCGCGCGGTCACCGGCGACTGGCTGGTCACCGAGACCGACGGCCTCAACGTCTACCGGCTCACGCCCGACCGCCGCTGACCGAACCGGCCGTCGCGACGCTCCGTGATCATGAGGAAGTTCCGGCCAGGAAGGCCCGGACGGCCTCGGCGGTCGCGGCGGGCGGCATGGTGTGGTTCTCGCCGCCGGGGATCTCGAGGTGCCGCAGTCCGGGCACCGTCGCGGCCAGGCCGGCGGCCAGTTCGCGCAGGACGGGCCAGGTCTCGGCGCCGTTGATCACGATCATGGGCAGCTCCGGCAGTGCGTCCGGCAGGCCGAGCCCGGTCAGCGCGGCGTCGTACACGACCGAGGTCGCGATCGCTTCCAGGTATGGCCAGCCGGGCGAATCTCTGAGCTCCGCGACCATGGCGGCAGGCAGCCCGATCCCCTCGGTCTGGAAGGTGACGACCGCATCCCCGCGCCGGCCGGCGATGATCAACTCCGCCAGCCGGTACGGCAGGTCGGACGCCTGGGGCTTCCCGATCGGCGGCTCGTACAGCGCGATCCGGGTGATCGGCAGGCCGGCCGCCGCGGCCCGCAGCGCCAGCACGCCGCCGGACGAGAAGCCGAAGACGGCGGCCGATCCGCCGACCGCCTCGATCACCGCGGCCAGGTCGGCCAGTTCCCGGTCCGGTCCCTCGGCCGGGATGCCGGCCACCGTGCCCTCGTCGGTGCTGTCACCGCGGCCGCGCCGGTCGTAGCAGATCACCGAGTGCCGGTCCCGCAGTTGCTCGGCGACCGGGGCGCATCTGGTCCGGTCGTTGAACGCGCCGGCGACGAAGACGATCGGGTCGCCCGAGCCGTCCCGGTCGAACGCGATGATCGTGCCGTCGGCGGACGTCGTGGATTCCATGGTTCCTCCTGATCACTGGGCCTTCACGAAGGCGACGAACGGCGACCGGGCTGCTGGACCGGCACCGGATCATTCTCGTCCGCTGTCCATCCGGGCGACCGGCCGTCCGTCGTTAGGGTGACCGGAGAAACCCAGGAGGGTGCGATGCGTTACCTGCTGTTGATCAGTGCCGACGAGAGCCGGGTCGACCGGATAGCGACCCCGGAGAAGGGCCGTCAGTTCCAGGACTGGATGGACGACCTGGTGCAGCGCGGCGTGCTGGTGGCTCATGAGGGCCTGCGACCGAGCCCGCTGGCGACGACGGTCCGGGTCCGCGATGATCAGGTGCTGCTCACCGACGGGCCCTTCCTCGAGGGCAAGGACCAGATCGGCGGGTTCGCGCTGATCGACGTCGATGATCTCGACGCCGCGATCGAGATCGCCGCCGGGCACCCGGCCAGCGACTTCGGTCAGGTGGAGATCAGGCCGGTCATCGGACCGTGACGCAGGAGCCGAGCCCCGCGGTCGCGGCCGCCGTGGCCGCGGCCTTCACGGACGAGTGGGGCCGCATCGTGGCGTCCCTGATCCGGCAGACCGGTGGCTGGGACCTCGCCGAGGACTGTGCGCAGGAGGCGTTCGCGCTGGCGCTGCGCACCTGGGACCGGGACGGGATCCCGGATCGGCCGGGCGCCTGGCTGACCACCGTGGCCCGGCGCCGGGCCCTGGACCGGCTCCGCCGGGACCAGGTCGGCCGGACCAAGCTGCAGGAGTTGATCATGACCGAGGGTGACCGCGGTGAGGCGTACGACCCGGACCCGACGGCCTCGCCGCTGACCGACGACCGGCTCCGGTTGATCTTCACCTGCTGCCATCCGGCGCTGGCGTTCGAGGCCCAGGTGGCGCTCGCGCTGCGGACCCTGGCCGGGCTGACCACGGCCGAGATCGCCCGGGCCTTCGGCGTTCCGGAACCGACCATGGCGAAGCGCCTGGTCCGGGTCAAGGCCAAGATCATCCAGGCCGGGATCCCGTACCGGGTGCCGCCCGATCACCGGCTGCCGGAACGGACGGCGGCGGTGCTCGGCGTGATCTACCTGCTGTTCAACGAGGGCTACACGGCGACGGCCGGCGATGACCTGGCCCGGCCGGACCTGATGACCGAGGCGATCCGGCTGGCCGACCTGGTGGCGCTGCTGATGCCCGACGACCCGGAGGCCGGCGGCCTGCTCGCGCTGCTCCTGCTGCAGGGCGCCCGGCAGCACGGCCGGGTCGGCCCGGCCGGGGAGTTGATCGGGCTGGCGGACCAGGACCGGTCGCTGTGGGATCAGGCCATGATCGGCGCCGGGCTGGACCGGCTGCGCCGGGCCGTCCGGCGGGAGCGCCTCGGCCCGTACCAGCTGCAGGCGATGATCGTCGGCTGCCACGTCACCGCGGCCCGGGCGGCGGACACCGACTGGGCCCGCATCGTCGGACTGTACGACCAGCTGCTCACCCTGGTCCCGTCGCCGACGGTCCGGCTGAACCGGGCGATCGCGGTCGCGATGCACCGGGGTCCGGAGGCCGGCCTGGCCGAGTTGGCGGGGCTGCCGGAGACCGGAAACCGGGACTGGACCAAGCAGTACGCGGCGGCCCGGGCGGACCTGCTGCGACGGGCCGGGCGGACCGAGGAGGCGGCGCTCGCGTACCGCCGGGCGATCGATCACAGCGACAACACAGCCGAACGCGCGTTCCTGTCGAAACGCCTTGAAATTTAAGGGATGCGGGGGACCGGCACGCTGCGGGTCATGCGGTCGACCCCGCATCCGAAGGTCAAGACTACCCGCGAATTCTGGCACGCAAGCCGTTACCGGAGATTTGTTCCAGGACCCTTGGCGTCGAGGTCGACCTGCCTGGTTTCGGGCAGTGCGAGGACACAGCCGAGCGAGATCGCGGCGACCACCGCGATGTACCCGCCGATGGCCCAGGAACCCACCGAAGCCTGCAATTGGACGGCGATGATCGGGGGCAGCGCGCCGCCGAGCACCCCGCCCAGGCTGTACGACAGCGCGGCGCCGCTGTAGCGGTAGCGGGTCGGGAACAGCTCCGGCAGGAAGGCACCCATCGGGCCGAACGAGAGCCCCATCAGGCACAGGCAGCCGGCCAGCGCCAGCCAGATCAGGAACAGGTTGCGCGAGTCGACCAGCGGGAAGATCAACAACGCCCAGCCGATCGCAATCGCGGCCGCGATCACCAGCACCCGGCGCCGGCCGACCCGGTCCGAGAGGATCGAGGAGAAGACCGTGGCCAGGCCGAGCACGACCACGGCCAGCAGCACGACCACCAGCATGGTGATCTCGCCGAGCTTGAGCACCTGGGTCCCGTAGTTCAACAGGTACGTCGTCGACGTGTAGAACAACGTGTACTGGATCATCATCACGCCGGCGCCGAGCAGCAGCGCACCCGGCTGTGCGGTGATCAACTGGAGCAGCGGAATCCGGGTCACCTGCTCCTCGGCCAGAGCCCGGCGGAAGACCGGCGTCTCGGCGATCCGGACCCGGATGTAGAGGCCGATCAGGATCAGCACCGCCGAGGCGATGAACGGGATCCGCCAGCCCCAGGCCTCGAAGTCCTGCTGGCTCATCGACAGCCGGGCGCCGAGGAAGCTGAGGTTGGCCAGGATGAAGCCGACCGCCGGACCGAGCTGCGGGAACATCGCGTAGAAGCCGCGCTTGTCCGGCGGCGCGTGCTCGGTGGCCAGCAGCGCCGCGCCGCCCCACTCGCCGCCGAGCCCGATCCCCTGGACGAACCGGAGCAGGACCAGCAGGACCGGGGCCAGTACGCCCCAGGTGGCATAGCCGGGCAGCAGGCCGACCAGGAACGTGCTGCCGCCCATCAGCAGCAGCGACACGATGAGGATCGTCTTCCGGCCGATCCGGTCGCCGAAGTGACCGAACAGGGCGGCGCCGAGCGGCCGGGACACGAACGCGACGGCGTAGGTGGAGAACGCCGCGAGGGTTCCGGTGACCGGGTCGAGCGACGGGAAGAACGCCTTGTTGAGCACCAGCGCTGCGGCGAGGCCGTACGCGTAGAAGTCGAAGAACTCGATCGTGGTGCCGATGAAACTGGCCACCGCGACCCGGCCCATCGGCTCCCGTTCCGCCGTGGAACCGGCTACGGAGGGTTCAGACACGGCGGCCACTCTCGCACCGGAGACCGGAGTTGATCAAGAGGGCTCGGCGAGCAGCCGCCGGGCCACCGTGCTGTCGGTGATCAGCGTCTCGGCCAGCCCGGAACGCAGCGCGGCGCGGATCGCCGGCGTCTTCCACTCGCCGCCCGCGACGACGATCACCTGGTCGATCGCCATCAGACCCTCCAGTCCGATGCCGAGGGTACGGTCGTCGAAGTCGTGGATCGCCGTGCCGTCGACGTCGAGCAGCGCCCCGCCGACATCGGCGATCACCCCGCGCCGGAGCAGTTCGGTACGGTCCGCCTCGCCGATGCCGTCGTGGAACCGGGAGTCCGCCGGCCGCCAGCAGCCGACCGCGGTCACCGCGATCGTCACCGCCGCGAACCGGCCGAACGCCGAGGCCAGCCGGGGATCGGAGCGAAGCGCCTCCGCCGAGTCCGCGGTCGCCACCGTCAGCGGAGCGTAGATCGAGTGGGCCTGGCCGCCGGACAGCTCGGTGACCCGGCGCAGCACTTCGACCGGGTTGTCGTTGAGGTTTCCGGGCATCCCGGTGAGCTGGATGATCTCGCAGCCGGCCAGCCTGGTCAGGTGCCGGGCCGCGGCGTCGATCGAGCGCCCGGAGGTCACGCCGAGGACGTCGTCCTCGGTGACCAGGTCGGCGAGCAACGCCGCGGCTGCTCGTCCGAGCGCATCCCGGATCCCCTCGGGGCTCTCGTCGCGGGGCGCCGTGACCAGGGCCCGGTCCAGGCCGTACCGCTCCTTCAGGCGCAGCGACAGGTCCGAGTCGACCGCCTCCGGCAGATTGATCTCGATCCGGACCAGCCCGCTGCTGATCGCGGTCTCCAGCAGCCGGCCCACCTTGAACCGGGACAGGCCCAGCTCGTCGGCGATCTCGACCCGGGTGCGCCCGTTCCAGAAATGCCGACGGGCGATGTCGGCCATCAACAGCTGCTCGTCCAGCGAAGCGGTCCGCTTGACCGGCTGGCCCTCCGTCTTGCTCATGTGAGCAGCTTAAGCCTTGACGAGTGCTCGAGTGTGAACTATCGTCCGAAATCTCAGGTGAGCGTGTTCTCGCTCCTGGGAGGCTCATCCGAGCACGATCGACGGTGACAACGTGCGGAGGAGGACGACGTGACCGCTGGTTCTTCGGCGTCGACGGTGCTTCGGTGTCAGGACGTGACCAAGGGCTTCGGCGGCGTTCCGGTGCTGGCCGGGATCAGCCTCGAGCTCGAGGCCGGCACGGTGACCGCGCTGGCCGGCGAGAACGGGGCCGGCAAGTCGACGCTGATGAAGATCGCGTCCGGGCAGTACCGCGCCGATCGGGGCCGGGTGATCATCGACGGCCGGGAGCTGCACGGCGGCAGCGTCGCGGATGCGCACCGGGCCGGCGTCGCCATCGTCCCGCAGGAGCTGGCCTCGATTCCCGAGCTGACCGTCTACGAGAACCTGTTCGTCGGCCGCGAGCTGCGCCGGTTCGGGCTGCTGGACCGGCGGGCGATGATCAAGGAAGCACAGCGGGCGCTGGACGAGTTCGGTGTCGAACTGCGGGTGACGGCGCGGATGCGCAGCCTGCCGGTCGGGCTGCAGCAGATCGTCGAGATCGTCAAGGCCACCAGGACCGGCGCCAAGGTGCTGCTGCTCGACGAGCCGACCTCGGCGATCTCCGAACGCGAGGTGGAACAGCTCTACCGGGTGGTCCGCCGGCTTCGTGATCAAGGTGTGGCGATGGTCTACACCACCCACAAGATGGCCGAGATCCGTGCGCTGGCCGACCGGGTGGTGGTGCTCCGGGACGGCAGCCTGATCTTGGACGAGGCGATCGACGAGGTGTCCGACGCGGACATCGTCACCGCCATGATCGGCCGCGAGCTGGGCACCCTGTTCCCGGAGCTGCCCGAGTCGCCGGCCGAGTCCGTACCGGGGGTGCTGGAGCTCTCCGGGCTGCGGGTCGCGGGTGCCTCGGCGCCGGTCGACCTGACGGTACGCAAGGGGGAGATCCTCGGGCTGGCCGGTCTGGTCGGCGCGGGCCGTACCGAACTGCTGGAGGCGATCTTCGGCACCCGGCGGACGCTGGCCGGCCGGATCATGATCAACGGGAGCGAGCTGCGCCGCGGCGCCCCGGCCGAGGCGATCCGGCACGGGCTGGCGCTGGTGCCGGAGGACCGCAAGGCGGGCGGCGCGATCCTCGGCATGTCCGTGCTGGACAACGGCAGTCTGCCCCGGCTGGGTCAGTTCTCGATCGCCGGCTGGCTGCGCGGCCGGGACCGGGTCAGCGCCGTCGGTGAGGCCATGCGGTCGGTCCGGCTCCGGTCCCGCGGGCTGGGCCAGGAGGTCGGCACGCTGTCCGGTGGCAACCAGCAGAAGGTGGTGCTGGCCCGCTGGCTCACCGGCAAGATCAACGTACTGCTGCTCGACGAGCCGACCCGCGGCGTCGACGTCGGCGCGCGGTCCGAGATCTACCGGATCGTGGCCGACCTGGCCGCCTCCGGGGTCGCCGTGATCATGGCCTCTTCCGACATGCCGGAGATCCTCGGCCTTTCCCACCGAGCGCTGGTGCTGCGTCGCGGCGCCGTCGCCGGTGAACTGAGCCGGGCCGAGCTCTCCGCCCCGGACGCCCAGGCGCGGATCTTCGCGATGGCGGCCGATCTCGACCATCAGCCGATCGAACGAGTCACCGAGGACGTGCGATGAACCAGCCTGCCAAGACCGCGCTCGCGACCGAGCCCGAGGTCGCCGGGACGGAAGTGCCGGATACCCTGCTGGGCGGCGAGGCCCGCCGGTTCTCCCGGCAGTGGTGGCTGCAGCTGGCGCTGCGGAACGCGATGTTGATCGTGGTCGTGCTGGTGATCTGCTTCTTCAGCTATCGCAGCCTGCGCTTCTCCAGCGTGGACAACGTGGTCACGATCTTGATCGCGGCCGCGCCGTTCGCGTTGATCGCGCTCGGCCAGACCCTGGTGATCCTGACCGGCGGCATCGACCTCTCGGTGGGCAGCGTGATCGCGGTCGCCGCGATGACCGGAGCCGCGGTGGCCAAGGCCAATCCGGGGCAGGTCTGGCTGACCGTGCTGACCGCGGTCGCGGTCGGGCTGCTGGCCGGAGCGATCAACGGGTTCTTCGTCTCGGTGGTCAACGTGCCACCGTTCATCACCACACTCGGCATGCTCACCGCAGGATCCGGCGCCGCGTACGCGATCGGTGGCGGGGCGCCGATCAACGGGCTGCCGCCGGAGTTCGGCGCGATCGCCAACACGACGATCCTCGGCCTGCAGGTGCCAGTGCTGGTGATGATCGCCGGCATCGTGATCTTGGCGATCGTGATGCGGCGGACCGCTTACGGCATGCGGGTGTACGCGGTCGGCGGCAACCGGGTCGCGGCCGAGATCGCCGGCGTGAACACCCGGCGGGTCTTGTTCAGCGTGTACGCGATCTCCGGCGCGCTGGCCGGACTGTCCGGCGTGATGCTGGCCTCCCGGGTGATCTCCGGACCGCCGAACCTCGGCCAGGGCTACGAGCTCGACGCCATCGCCGCCGTGGTGATCGGCGGGGCCAGCCTGATGGGCGGCCGTGGGTCGATCTGGGGCACCGCCCTCGGCCTGCTGCTGATCCAGACGCTCAACAACGGGCTCGACATCCTGCTGGTGCCCTCGTACTGGCAGGACGTGATCAAGGGAGTGCTGATCGTCTTCGCGGTTGCGGTCGACGTCTGGACCGCCCGACGGCGCCAGTAGCCCCTCGTCCCCTGAGCCCTCGAAGGGCGCTTTCGTACCGACAAAGGAGTTTTCTCATGCGCAAGCTCGTCCTGGCCGTGATCACCGCGTGTGCGCTGGTGCTCGTCTCGGCCTGCGGTCTCGGCGACCCGAACCGTGATCAACAAGGCGAAGGGGAAGGGGGTGCCAAGCCGCTCCGGATCGGCGTCACGGTCTACGACATGAGCTCGTTCATCACCGCCGGCAAGGAGGGGATGGAGGCGTACGCGAAGGCCAACAACATCGAGCTGGCCTGGAACGCGGCCAACCTCGACGTCAGCACCCAGGCCAACCAGATGGACCAGTTGATCAGTGCCAAGGTGGACGCGATCGTCGTCGTCCCGGTGCAGGCGGACTCCCTGGAACCGCAGGTCAACGCGGCGAAGGCGGCCGGCATCCCGGTGATCGCAGTGAACGCGTCGCTGAACAACCCGGAGATCTCCGGCGACGTCCAGCCCGACGACGTGCTGGCCGGCGAGGGCGAGATGCAGATGATGGCGGACAAGCTCGGCGGCAAGGGCAACATCGTCGTCCTGCAGGGCCCGCTCGGTCAGTCCGGTCAGATCAACCGGCAGACCGGGATCGAGAACGTGCTGAAGAAGTACCCGGACATCAAGGTGATCGCGGAGGACACCGCCAACTGGAAGCGGGACGAGGCGGTGAACAAGATGAAGAACTGGATCTCCGCCCACGGCGACAAGATCGACGGCGTCGTCTCGCAGAACGACGACATGGGGCTCGGCGCGCTGCAGGCGCTGAAGGAGGCCGACATGACGGACACCCCGGTGGTCGGCATCGACGGTATCGAGGACGGGCTGCGGGCCGTGAAGTCCGGCGAGTTCATCGGCACCATGCTGCAGAACGGCACCGTCGAGCTTTCCGCCGGCCTGGCCGTCGCGGCCGCGATCGCGCGCGGTGATCAGGTGGACGCCAAGCCGACGTACATCATGGCCAAGATCACCACCGAGAACGTCGACGTGGCGACGGAGCACGTGGTGACCAAGCGGCAGGAGTTCCTGGCCGGGCTGCCCGAGCTGACCGAGAAGAACCTGAAGACCGGAAACATCGCCTACGAGGGGATTCCGGGGCAGAAGGAAGCGGGCCAGTGACCGGCGGGTTGATCACCGACATCGAGGTCGACGTCGACGAACTGCAGGTCCGGCTGACCGGGCGGGTCGCCGTGATCACCGGCGGCGGCTCCGGGATCGGCCGGGCGATCGCCGAACGGTTCGCCGCCTCGGGCGCGCAGGTGGTGCTGCTGGATCGTGATCTTGTGGCCGCGGCCGAGGTCGCGACGGCCCTCAACGCGACCCGGGCCGATGATCAGCCCGAGGCCCTCGCGCTGCAGTGCGATGTCGCGTCCAGCGCCTCGGTGGCGACGGCCGTCGCGGCGACGGTCGAGCGGGCCGGGGTGCCGGACATCCTGGTCAACTCGGCCGGGATCGCCCGGCTGGCGCCGGCCGAACTGCTCGACGACACCGGCTGGGACGCCACCCTGGCGGTGAACCTGACCGGCACCTACCGGATGTGCCGGGAGGTGGGCCGCCGGATGCTCGACCGCGGCCGGGGCAGGATCATCAACCTGGCCTCGCAGGCCGCCTCGGTGGCGATCGCCGAACACGCCGCCTACTGCGCCTCGAAGTTCGGGGTGGTGGGACTGACCAAGGTGCTGGCCTTGGAGTGGGCAGGCCGCGGCGTGACGGCGAACACGATCTCGCCCACCGTGGTGCTGACCCCGCTCGGCATCGACGCCTGGGACAACCCGAAGGGGGAGGCGCACCAGGCCGAGATCCCGGTCGGCCGGTTCGCCAAGCCGGAGGAGATCGCCGCGGTCGCCGCGTTCCTGGCCAGCGGTGCCGCCGACATGATCAACGGCGCCGACCTGGTCGTGGACGGCGGCTTCACCATCCGCTGATCGGCAAGATCAACAGGGATGTTCGGCCGGGTTCGGGCCGGGCTCCGTGACGTACGTGAGCCGGACGTCGAGCTTGCGGGCCGCGAAGATCGTGGCGGCCTTGCGGCAGTCTCGGGCCGCGTCATCGGGGGTGGTGCGCAGCGCTACCGCGTTCTCGTCCCCGAAGGACGCCCCGGCGAACTCCGGTAGCTCGGCGAGTGCGTCCAGAGCGGCCGGCGGCGCCGGCAACCGGTCGAAGATGAGGTAGCCGAAGTCGCCGTGGACCTGCAGCGGCCTGGTCCGGTCACTGGTCACGTCCGCCATCGCGTCGAGCAGTTCGCGAGCGGCCGGAACCGGCTGCTGGCCCGTACGGACCTCGGCCATCACGAAGATGCCCGGGATCGACTGCAGACTGACCTGGATGTCGGCGAACCGGGTCAGGTCGGCCTGCCCCAGCGCGAGCAGGACGTCGAGCGGGGGATAGAGGTCGGCCGGCGCGGTGTAGGTGGACTTCCGTTTCATGATCATCATCGAGACGTCGTCCTGGACGAGCTCCCAGCCGGGCTGCAGCCCGTACGCCCGGTCGACGACCTGCCGAGCCTGGTCCCGGGTGATGGTCGTACTCAGGACGATGCGCTGCTGGTCGCTGTCCACCGCCGTCACGCCAGGAAGCTCGGCGATCTCGGCCACCCCGCTCAACTGCGACTGGCATTGCTGGACGCCGAGGATCGCGAAGAGCGGAATCGCGACGAGCAGGCCCGCGACTTTCCACAGGCTGCCCTTGAGAAACCCGACAAGCCCGCCCTCCTGCTGCTCGGTCTCCGGGAGATCGGGCGGCGGACCCCAGTCCCGGTTGCGGGTGTGCAGCGGCTTGCTTCCGGCGCGGACCGGGTCCGGGGTCGGCGGACTCGTCTGAGCCGGTGGTCCGGCCGGCGGTTTCGGCGGCAGGGTCGGCCAGTGATGACCCGGTCGACGCGGATGCGGGGAGAGTTCACCGCCCGGACCGACGATGCCGTCCGGCTCCTCACCGGAGTCCGGATCAGTCACCTGGGCTCGGCTGCCGGACCGGCTCACGTCGTGCCTGAATCTCCGCCATCGAGGTCACGCGCGGGAGCCTACCGGCCGCCGGGTCGGCCCGGCAGGAAAGCGCGAGCAGCGCCGCATACGTCCGAGGCGAGCGCTGTCGCAGATCTGACGATAGTTTGCGGAACCGGCCCGAGGAGTCCGGGCTTTCTGAAGCTATCGTCAGATTTGCGACACGAGAGGCGATGCGATGGCGGCGGCAAGTGCACAGTTGGTGGTCTCCGGCTTGGTTCGTTGCGGCGACTCGTTGGTGGTGGTCGAGAACTCCTCTCCGCAGGGGCTCCGGTGGTCGGCGCCCGGCGGGAAAGTGGAGCCGGGCGAGACGCCGGCCGAGACGGTCGCCTACTTCGACGGGCTCGGGCTGGGAGCCGCGTGAGAGAATCGAACTCTCGACTTTCGATTTACAAGATCGACGCTCTACCACTGAGCTAACGCGGCCGGCGCCCCGGTGGATGTGACCCGGGGACGGCGCTGAAAGGGTACCGAACGGCTGCCGGGCGACTCAACGCGCGCGGAGGAACAGCTCCAGGCCGTGCAGGTCGTCGGTGTTCACGTGGTCGACGCCGGCGGCGACCAGTTCCCGCCAGAGCGCCTCGCGGGCGGCGCCCGGCTGGTCTGGGGTGGCCCAGAACCGGACCCGGTAGCCGGCCACGTGGGCGTCGGAGATGATCTTGTTCAGCTTCGCCCGTTCGGCGGCCGGGAAGGTGCCGGTGCCGTCCCAGTCGAAGTGGTTGGTCCAGTTGTCGCTGACCAGCGGCATCAGTTCCGGGCCGTAGCCGGAGCCGAGATCGGACAATCGGCCGTCGTAGCCGGCGAAGCGGTCCGGCTGCTGCTGCATCACCTCGAGCGGCCGGTTGCCGCTGATCACCGCGGTCACCGCGCGCTCCTCGATCCCGCGCTCGGTGAACCGGCTGAACACGTCGTCGTACTTCCGCAGGGCCCGGTCGATGGCCGCGTACGTCGTCGGACCGTCGCTCTTGATGTCGATCAAGAGCTGCATCGGGGCACCGGGTTCGGCCGGGTAGATGCTGCCGCGGCCCTGTTCGGCCCGCTCGGCCAGCGGGTCGAGATACAGCTTCTCCAGGGTGCGGCCGGGCTCGGTCTGATCCTGATCATGGGCGACCCGGAGCTCGCCGTCGATCAGCCAGACGTCCGCCTCGACGCTGCTGAAGCCGCGATCCAGCGCGTCCGTCAGCGGGTTCAGGTGCTCGTAGTCGTTGTGCGCGTGGGCCTGCGGCAGCGGCTCGACCTGCGGTGCGCGGTAGCTCCGGGGCAGCCGGATTCCATGATCATCGAGTACGGTGCGCAGGCGATCCGGGTAGTCGGTGATGATGCCGTCCACGCCGAGTTCGATCAGGGAGGCCATCGTGGCCGGGTCGTCGACGGTCCACGGAACGATCTTGATCCCGGCCCGGTGGGCGGAGCGGACCATGGCCCGGTCGACGTACGGCTGGTAGCCGGGATCGCTGATCTTGCCGTTCTGCGGGAAGCCGTGCACCGGGGAGACGGCGTCGGCGCCGAACGAGGTCACGGCCTTGATCAGGTCGCCGTCGAAGTCGTCGATGTCGATTCCGCCGAGCCAGGGCGACGCGCCGGCCTGACCGGTCTGCAGGAAGTCGCGGTTGGTCAGCGCGACGATCGGCAGCGAGGGCGCGACCTCGCGCATCCGCATCAGGGCGCCCCAGTCGAAGCTCTGGATCGTCACCTGGCGGGCGATCCGGGCCTTGCGTACCTCTGCGGCGACGACCTGGACGAACTGTTCCCGCGGCGCCGTCTCTTCCGGCGCTCCGGCCTCGACCTTGGTCTCGATGTTGAGCTGGACCTGGTGCGCCCGGTAGCGCTGGACCAGCGCGAAGACGTCCCGCAGCTCCGGCATCCGGGCGCCCGGATCGAGGGTCTGGCCCGGGTGGTCGGCCAGCCGCTGGCTGCCGCAGTCGAGCTGCCGTACCTGCGCCAGGGTGAGGTCCTTGACCCACTTCCCGACGTACGGGAACTCCGGATCACCCGGCGTGTACGGGCCCGTGTCGCGGCACTTCGTCCCGGACACCTTGCGGTCGTGGGTGACCACGGCGTGCCCGTCCTCGGTGATCTGGACGTCCAGCTCGAGCGTGCTCACGCCGAGCTCCAGCGCCCGGGAGAAGCCGGTGATCGTGCTCTCCACGGTCAGACCGAGCCCGCCCCGATGGGCCTGCAGGTCGAACCGGCCCGATCTCGGTTCGCCGGTAGAGGGCCCGATTCCCATCAGGGAAAGGCCGATGGTCATGATCAACACCAGCGCCCCGCGCGCGATCATCGTCACCAGGCCACCGTGACCGGCCCCGGTCACGGCCACGGGAACTCGACATGACGGCCAGACGACGAGGCGATGAGTGTTGTCCGTCGCCGGACGGTGTCGTCCGACTCGCCCCGTCGGGTGCCCGGCCGCGGGCGGGAGAGCCTACGATCGGGTGATGCTTCCTGTCGCCACGCAGCCGATCGAGGTCCTGAACCGCGTCTTCGGGTACGACGCGTTCCGCGGCGACCAGGCCGAGATCATCGAGCACGTCACCGGCGGCGGCGACGCGCTGGTGCTGATGCCGACCGGCGGCGGCAAGTCGCTCTGCTACCAGATCCCGGCGCTGGCCCGGCCCGGCGTCGGCGTGGTCGTCTCGCCGCTGATCGCGCTGATGCAGGACCAGGTCGACGCCCTGCGCGCGCTCGGCGTCCGAGCCGGGTTCCTCAACTCGACCCAGGGCCCGGAGGAGCGCCGGGACACCGAGGCGGCCTTCGTGGCCGGAGAACTGGACCTGCTCTACCTGGCCCCGGAACGGCTCCGGGTCGAGTCGACGCTGCGGCTGCTGGACCGCGGCACCATCGCCCTGTTCGCGATCGACGAGGCGCACTGCGTCGCGCAGTGGGGGCACGACTTCCGGCCCGACTACCTGGCCCTGTCCGAGCTGCACGTGCGCTGGCCGGACATTCCCCGGATCGCCCTGACCGCGACCGCCACCGACGCCACTCGGACCGAGATCGCGGCCCGGCTCGACCTCACCGATGCGCGGCACTTCGTGGCCAGCTTCGACCGGCCCAACATCCAGTACCGCATCGTGCCCAAGAACGAGCCGCGCCGGCAGCTGCTCGACCTGCTCAAGACCGAGCACGCGGGCGACGCCGGGATCGTCTACTGCCTGTCCCGGGCCTCGGTGGAGAAGACCGCCGAGTTCCTGGTCGGGCAGGGCTACACCGCGCTGCCGTACCACGCGGGGCTGGACGCCCGGACCCGCAGCGAGAACCAGGCCCGGTTCCTCCGCGAGGACGGCGTGATCATGGTCGCGACGATCGCGTTCGGGATGGGCATCGACAAGCCGGACGTACGGTTCGTGGCGCACCTCGACCTGCCGAAGTCGGTCGAGGGCTATTACCAGGAGACCGGCCGGGCCGGCCGCGACGGGCTGCCGTCCACCGCCTGGCTCGCGTACGGGCTGGCCGACGTGGTCCAGCAGCGGAAGATGATCAACGACTCCGACGGTGATCTTGCTCATCGGCGCCGGCTGTCGCAGCACCTGGACGCGATGCTCGCGCTGTGCGAGACGGTCGAGTGCCGGCGTACCCAGCTGCTGGCGTACTTCGGTCAGAGCGGCGAACCCTGCGGCAACTGCGACACCTGCCTGACCCCGCCGGAGACCTGGGACGGCACCGTCGCGGCGCAGAAGGTGCTGTCCACGGTCTACCGGCTGGACAAGGAACGGCGGCAGCGGTTCGGGGCCGGCCAGATCGTCGACATCCTGCTCGGCCGCCGGACCCCCAAGGTGGAGCAGTTCACCCATGATCAACTCTCCGTCTTCGGCGTCGGCAGCGAGCTGCCCGAGGCGGATTGGCGGACCGTGATCCGGCAGCTGCTGGCCCAGGGCCTGCTGGCCGTGGAGGGCACCTACCAGACCTTCCTGCTCACCGAGGCCAGCGCCGACGTGCTCTACCGGGAGCGGAAGGTCTCGCTGCGCCGCGACCCGCCGAAGCAGGCCCGGACCCGGACCCGCTCCTCCTCCGGGAAGGCGCCCGCGGTCGAGCTGGACGCCGCCGCGGCGCCGGTCTTCGAGCAGCTCCGGGCCTGGCGGGCCGGGGTCGCCAAGGAGCAGGGCCTGCCGGCGTACGTGATCTTCCACGACGCGACGCTGCGCGAGATCGCCACCCGGGCCCCGGGCTCACTGGCCGACCTCGGCACCATCAGCGGCGTGGGGGAGAACAAGCTGGCCAAGTACGGCGAACAGGTGCTCGAGGTGCTCGGCCACCGGGACGCGCCGCCCGATGATCATGAGGACTTGTTCGAGGCCTGACCCAGGGCATGGGCGACGGCGGCGAGGATGATCATCACGCCGAGTTCGATCATGGCCGCGAGGTCGCCGGCGGCCGGGAACAGGGCGCCGGCGGCGTTGAAGCCGGCGTGCGCCGCGACCGCGGCCCAGACTCCGCCGCGGAGGCGTTCGGTGGCGTAGATGATCACGTAGCTGAACGGGATCATCGAGACGAAGAACGCCGCGGCGCCGAGGGACACCAGGCCGGTCTGGTGCTGGCCGGTCCCGGGGAGCAGGAACAACGGCAGATGCCAGACCGCCCAGGCGGTGCCCAGGACGACCGCGGTCAGGGTCCGGGAGCAGCGCCGCCGGAGTCGTGGCTGCAGCCAGCCGCGCCAGCCGAACTCCTCGGCCAGCGGCCCGGCGACCATCGTGTACGCGAGCACGGCGAGCGGGCCGCCGACGCTCGCCGTCACGGTCACCGCGTGCCACCCGAGCACGGTCGGGTCGCCTCCGGCCAGGACCAGGGCCGCGACCACCGGGGCGACGGCGCCGAGGACCAGGCCGGCGACGATCCCGTACCAGGTGATCGTGGTGGGTCGCCGCCGTTCCCGCCGGAACCGCAGCCACATGATCAACGCCGCCAGCGACGGGCCGCTGGCGGCCAGTCCGAAGACCAGCTGCCCGGCGCCCGTACCGACGTCGACCCCGGCCACCCCGAGGGCGGCCCAGGGGAGCCAGCTGAGCGCCAGGGTGAGCAGGCCGAACTGGGCGAACCGGCCGCTCGGCGTGGTGCCGGCGGGTCGCGGCTCGGCAGCGGTCTCAGGGATCGGCATCCGGGGGTTCCCTTCGCGAGGAGATCTGGAATCCCTTCGACGGTAGGGATTCCGGCCCGCGGATGCGCTGAGGGTGACCGGAGTCTTCGGGGTGGGGTCAGCCCCTGGCCGGCAGTCGTTCGGTGAGCTGGTTCAGCCGCTCCCGGGTGGCGGCGAGGAAGCTGTTCTCGCGCTGCAGGGCCCGCTGGTAGCTGGCCAGTTCCTCGTCGGAGATCGACTCCGAGAAGGTGCGGAACTCGGTCAGGTCGAGCCGCCGGTTCAACTCGTGCACGGTGTCCCGCCAGCGGTGCAGCAGGGTCACCAGCTCGCTGTCCCGCGGCCGCGCCAGGACCCCCGACACCAGCGCCACGTCGACCGCCGAGACCACCAAGCGGGGGTAGATCTGGCGCCGCCGGCCCGCGCCGGAAAACCGCTCGTCGCCCAGCAGCCGTTCGTTGACGGCCAGTTCGTCGGTGACCGCGGCGAGCACCTCACGGCGCCGCTCGGCCTCCCGGGACAGCCGGTCGACGAAGATGCCGGTCAGCCCGGCGACCAGGGTCAGCGTGTTGACCGCCGGCTCCCACCGGTTGTTCTCGGGCACCAGGAACCAGATCACGCCGAGCACGAACGCCACCCCGAGCAGCCCGTACGTCAGCACGGTGACGACGGTCCGGCGCAGTGAGGCGTCGATCACGGGCGGTCCCACATCTCGTCGGCGACGGTACGCCGGACGTCCTGGGCCCCCTTCGGCGCGAGCAGCAGCAGGTCCAGGCCGAACGGGGTCGGCCGCCGGGTGTGCCGGAACTGGGAGTGCGCGCTCTCGACCAGGGTCAGCTCGCACGCGGAGAGCAGCCGGTCCAGCCGCCCGGCGGAGAACTTCCGGGTCGTGTAGAGCCGGATCGTGTCGCCGACCGGCAGCGCCAGCTCGGTGTGGTCGGGCAGCTCCATCCGGATCTCGGCGTCGGTGTCGTTCTCGTACAGCACCTTGACCAGCAGCGCGTCGTCGTCCTCGATGAAGCCGCGGAACTTCACCCGCTCGTGGTCGACCTGCAGGTTCGTGTTGTAGCGCAGCGCGCTGGTGACGAACTCCGCGAAGGCCCGGGTCTCGTGATACTCGTCGGCGGCCTCGGTGGCCGCCGCCTCGTCGATCCGGTTCGTCGTCGCGACCTCGAGCAGTAGCCGGTCCTGCGGCCGCAGCGCCCGGGTGATCGTGGCCAGGGCCTCCTCGTCGTTCGCGAAGTTGGCCAGCGTGTTCCCGGTCAGTGAGTAGAGCACCGGCTCGTCATCGACCAGCCGGTCCAGCATCTCGCGCAGTTCGTCCAGGTTGTCGGCGATCGAGAAGTCGAGCTGGATCGGCAGCACCTGCGCCATCGGGAACCTGATCCCGCGCAGCGGCTCCAGGGTGCCCAGCCGGAGCATCTCGGAGCTCATGTCGACCGGCAGGTAGTAGATGTCGGACCGGACCCGGTGCAGGTCCTCCAGGATGGTCCGGTCCTTCTGCCCGGTGCCGACGCCGAGGCTGACGAAGTGGAAGCCGTCGCCGTCGATGTGCCGCCGGAGCTTGCGCCAGTGCCGCAGGAACGACTCCGTACCGGCCTTCATCACGAGATAGAACGGGTCGCTGCAGGCGTGCGCCCAGGCGATGGTCGGCCCGATGCCCCAGTACGAGAAGCCGGAGCTGATCTGCTTGCCGTCGCCGGTCTCGGAGTAGCCGCCGCGCAGCTCGCCGGTCAGCGTCGCGAGCTTGTCGGTCTGGTCCTCGCCGACCAAGATCAACGACCAGGCGAAATCGTCGTCGGCCAGGGCGCGCTCGAGCTTCCTGATCACAGGGATCGGTTCGGTCACGGGCCTGCCTCTCCGTCGAATGCGCTGCTACGAGCCTAGTGGCGCGCCGCCACTAGAGGCCCGGTCCGCCGACGAAGGCGATTCCGGACCCGGTCAGCTTCGGTTCGCCGGCGTCGGCGGGCACGAAGGCGGCCTCGCCGCGGGTCAGGCTGAGCTCCTGTTCGCCGCCGGTGATCACCACGGTGCCGCGGACGGCCAGCACCACCCGCCCGGAATCGTTGGCAGGCAACGGAATCGTGGCGTCGGCCGGCTCCAGCCGCCAGAGCCCGAACTCCGGCGCCGGCGTCCGATAGCGGAACAGTCCCGGCGCCTCCTCGTCGATCGGCACCAGCTCGACCGGCCGCGGCGTGAAGTCGAGCACCGTGATCAGCTCGTCGACGTCGAGGTACTTCGAGGTCAGCCCGCCGCGCAGCACGTTGTCGGAGTTGGCCATGATCTCCACCCCGGTGCCGCTCAGGTACGCGTGCAGGTTGCCGGCCGGCAGGAAGATCGCGTCGTACGGGCCGTAGTGGACCCGGTTCATCAGCAGCGCGGCGATCACGCCCGGATCGCCCGGGTAGTGCGTGGCCAGCTCGACCGCGGTGGTGCCGAACTCGTCGAGATCACGTTCCCGGCCGTCGGTCGCGGCGGCGACCAGCTCGTCGATCACGCCGCGTGACTCCACCGGCAAGGTGAGCACCCGCCGGAACACCTCGGCCAGTGCGTCCGGCCCGCCGTCGGCGAGCGGCGCCACCAGTTCCAGCGCCGTCGGCACGCCGAGCCGTTCGAAGAGCGCGTACGTCTGCTGCGGGTCCCGGAAGCCGCACAGGGCCTGCACTGGACCGAGCGCGCAGAACGCCTCCGGCTTCGGCCAGTCGTCCCGGTAGGTGCGGTCCGCGGCGTCCCGGCCGATCCCGGTCGCCTCCTCGCGGGCGAAGCCGATCTCGGCCTGCTCCCGGGACGGGTGCGCCTGCAGGGACAGCGGCCGGGCGGCCGCCAGCACCTTCATCAGGTACGGCAGCCGCGGCCCGAACCGTTCCACCGAGCCGGCCCCGATCCGTTCCGCCGGCGCCGCCGCGAGATGGTCGGCCAGGATCTCCTGGTCGCCCGACTCGGGGTCGCCGATCCGGCTCGGACCCTGCGGGTGCGCCCCCAGCCAGAGCTCGGCCTGCGGCTCCCCGGTCGGCGTCGTCCCCAGGAACTCGGGGATCTGGGTGGTCGATCCCCACGGGTACGGCTGGATGGTTCCGGTCAGTCTCTTGATCATGAAGGGCTGCTCTGTCGTCATCAGGGCTGGGCGACCTCGACGCCCGCGATCCAACGGTCAAGGGTGCGCATGCTGGCCAGGGTCGACTCCCAGGGCACCATCGGCGAGAACTGCTCGCCGGCCCGCAGACAACGCATGACCTCCTGCGCCTGGAAGGTGTAGCCGCCGCCGGGCCACTGGCCGATCAGGATCTCCGGCTTGGCGTCCCGGTCGGTGCCGCGGCGGAGCGCGAGCTCCGGCGGCCGGATGAACTCGTCGATGGTCAGCTGGCCGTTGGTGCCGAAGATCTCCAGCCGGGTCGGCAGGTTCGCCTCCAGGCTGCAGGTCACCGACGCCGTCGCGGCCGGCCGGCCGTCCCGCGGGAAGTAGCCGAGCAGGGCCGAGGCGTGGGTGTCGACGTCGGCGGCGGTGACGTTGCCGTACCCGACCACGCGGTCCGGCTCGCCGAGGAACAACTCGGTCAGGTGGACCGGATAGACGCCGAGGTCGAGCACGCCGCCGCCGGCCTGCTCGGGATCCAGCAGCCGGTGCGTCTCCGGACCGTCGAAGGCGAACCCGAACGAGGCCGAGATGTGCTTGATCTGGCCGATCTCACCGGCGGCGACCAGGTCGACGGCCTGCCGGATCAGCGGGTTGGTCCGGGTCCACAGGGCCTCCATCAGGAACAGCCCACGCTGGCGGGCCCAGGCGATGAGCACCTTGGCGCGCGGCTCGGAGACGGTGATCGGCTTCTCGATCAGCAGCGACTTGCCGGCCTCGAGGCAGATCCGGGCCGACTCGAAGTGGTCGCTGTGGACCGAGGCGATGTAGACCACGTCGACGTCCGGGTCGGCGGCCAGTTCGGCGTACGAGCCGTAGGAGCGGGCGAAACCGTGTTGGTGGGCGAACTCTTCGGCCTTGGCCTTGGACCGGGAGCCGACGGCCACCAGTTCAGCCTCGTCCGGGAGCAGCGCAAGATCGGACGCAAACACTCCGGCGATGTGGCCGGCCCCGAGAATCCCCCACCCGATGCGATCCTTCATGGCCACCATCAAACCGCATCCGAGCCGTCCGTGGTGCTCGGGTGAGGCCGTCGTGGGAACCGCTTGCTACGCTCGGCCACGGCCGTCGTGGACGTCCCGGCCCGGTTTCCCCGGGATTCCGGGGCTCGCGGAGGCCTCGGCGCGGTGAATGACATGGCTGTGATTCCTCCCCTACTATGAGGAACATGGTCGCCGCGACGAATCCCCAGCAACACCCCGTCGACCCCACGGAGACGTTGAGCGAACGCGATTCCGACATCCTGGCCTTCGAGCGCCAGTGGTGGAAATTTGCCGGCGCCAAGGAGCAGGCGATCCGGGAGCGCTTCGGCCTGTCCGCGACCCGCTACTACCAGGTGCTGAACGCCCTGATCGACCGCCCGGAGGCCCTGGCCCACGACCCGCTGTTGGTGAAGCGGCTGCGCCGGCTCCGGGCCAACCGCCAGCGCGAGCGCTCGGCCCGCCGGCTCGGCATCGACCTCAACATCGACGCCTGACCGCTCCCTGAAGGTCAGTCGGTCGCCGGCGGCGTGATGTACCCGCCGCTCTCCAGACCCGCCTGCCGCTCGAAGAAGTTGCCGAGCGCGCGATCCCCGGTGCGCAGCATCGACCAGGCCAGACAGGCCGAGTACGCCAGCAGGAACGGCAGCCCGAGGCAGTAGAACCACTGCCAGGTGTGCGCCTCCTCGTGCTCCAGCAGTCGCGGATTGCGGCGTAGCTGCTCGTCCCAGCTCTCCCTCGCGATCACGACGTTGCCGATCGTGAAGGCCTCCGCGTACGGAAAGCCGAGCCGGTAGCCCTCGGCCTGGAGCAGCCCGCGCGGCCCGCCGGACCATCGCGCGCCGCCGATCCGCGCCACCAGCAGCCCGAACGGCGTGGCCAGGTTGATCGCGTTGCCGACCCTGCGCAGGTGAAATCGCAGCTCCATCCGGGCCTCCGCTCCCTCGAGGAGTCCAGCATATGGGCATTGATCTTGCAATCCGAGAAAGGATTCGGGAAACGCCCGATCCGGACCTTACGCTGAATCAGCCATCTAGATGGGGATGAGGGATTCGGCCCGATGACTCCCCGGCAACCGGCCGACCGACGGACACGGTGCCACTTCCGACTCGGCGACAGTCGACCGAGAAAGATGATGAAGGACGTGATCGCGTGACCACGGCTATTTCCGCCGAAGCTCCCGCCGGCTGTCGACCCGGAGCCTTCGGCAACGCCACCCATCTGATCTGCCGGGCCTGCGGCGCCACCGGGCCGCTGGGCCCCTTCTATGCCTGCGTGGAATGCTTCGGCCCGCTCGAGGTCGGGTACGAGTTCCCGGCCGTGACCCGGGCCCAGCTCGAGGCCGGCCCGAAGAGCATCTGGCGGTACGCGCCGCTGCTGCCGGTGCCCGCCGACATCGCCACCTTCCGGTCCACCGACCCCGGGTTCACCCGGCTGGTCGATGCGCGCAACCTCGCCGATGATCTTGGTCTGCGGCAGCTCTGGGTGAAGGACGACTCGGGCAACCCGACCCACTCGTTCAAGGACCGGGTAGTCGCCGTCGCACTCTCCGCGGCACGCGAGCTGGGCCTGAAGGTGCTGGCCTGCCCGTCCACCGGCAACCTGGCCAACGCGGTCGCCGCGGCCGCCGCCCGGGCCGGCATCCGGTCCGTCGTGCTGGTGCCGGAGAACCTGGAGCGGCAGAAGATCCTGGCCTCCGCCGTCTACGACACGACCTTGATCGCGATCGAGGGCACCTACGACGACGTGAACAAGCTGGCCAGCGAGATCGCCGGCGAGGAAGAGGGCTGGGCGTTCGTGAACGTCAACGTGCGGCCCTACTACGCCGAGGGATCGAAGACGCTGGCGTACGAGATCGCCGAGCAGCTCGGCTGGCGGATCCCGGACCAGATCGTCATCCCGGTCGCGTCCGGGTCGCAGCTGACCAAGATCGACAAGGGCCTGCAGGAGTTGATCAAGCTCGGGCTGGTCGACGAGAAGCCGTACAAGATCTTCGGTGCGCAGGCCACCGGCTGCTCGCCGATCGCGCAGGCCTACCGCGCCGGCCATGACGTGGTCCGCCCGGTGAAGCCGGACACGATCGCGAAGTCGCTGGCGATCGGTAACCCGGCCGACGGTCCGTACGTGCTGGACACGGTGCGCCGCACCGGTGGCGTGATCACCGACGTCGACGACGAGACCGTGGTCGCGAACATCCAGCGGCTGGCCAGGACCGAGGGGATCTTCGCCGAGACCGCGGGCGGCGTGACCGTCGGCGTGACCGCGAAGCTGATCGCCGACGGTGTCCTGGACCCGGCGGCCGAGACGGTCGTGATCAACTCCGGCGACGGGCTGAAGACGCTCGACGCCGTCGCCGACAAGGTCGGCCCGAAGACCACCATCCCGCCTCGTTATGAGGCGTTCGAGGCTTTCTGGAAGGATGAGCGTCCATGACGGCATCGGTACGCATCCCGACCATCCTCCGGACCTACACCGGCGGGGCCAAGGAGGTCACCGCCGACGGCGCGACCCTGGCCGAGGTGCTCGACTCGCTCGAGTCGGCCCACCCCGGGATCAAGGAGCGCATCGTCGATGAGGCCGGTGAGCTGCGCCGCTTCGTCAACGTGTACGTCGGTGACGAGGACGTCCGGTTCGTCGGCGGCCTGGACGCCAAGGTCGAGGACGACGCCAAGATCTCGATCATCCCCGCGGTCGCCGGCGGCTGATCCTCGGATCAGAGCGTTCGCAGTCCGTCCCGGACGAGGTCGAGCGCGCGCCGGGTGCCGGCGAGGTGCTCCGGCAGGGAGTGGCCGAGTCGCAGACTGGCCATGCTGGCTCCCTGCCCGGCGCCGATCAGCGCGCCGACTGCGGCTCCGGCCGTGACCGGATCCAGCTCGTCGGGAAAGGCTTCGGCGAACGCGGTCGCCACCTGCTGCTGTAGTTCCGACATGACCTGGAGTGCCTTGGCCTGAACGGCCGGCACGTTCCGGGCCAGGGCTGCGATGTCGAGCACGGCCGTGTCCGGCACCCGCAGTTCGTCGGTCGGCGGCTGGGCCAGCACGTGGTCGTACACCTTCAGCAGCACGTCGCCGATCGGCTCGCCCGGCTCGCGCGCGGCGATCACCTCGTGCGCCGCCTCCACGAACCGCCCGGCGTCGGCGAACAGGACGTCCTCCTTGGTCGGGAAGTGGTTGAAGAACGTCTTCTTGGCCACGTCCGCCTCGGCGGCGATCTGGGCGACCGTTGTCTGCTGGTAGCCCTGCTCGGCGAACAGCCGGAAGGCCGTGTCGCGGTGCTGGCGGCTCCCGAGGGCTCCGCCTCCCTGGCCGCTCCGTACGACTTCTCCTTCGTGCCCGTGTACGACGGGATGAACGAGATCATGGACGATCCCGAGGTACGGGCGGCGATGGAGACCAACTTCCGTGGCCTGCGGGGCAAACGGATGGCGCTGCAGCTGATCCGGCGGACCGGCCCGATGCTGCGCCGGATGCTGGACGAGTTCGCGGCGGTGCCGGCGGCCGACGCCGACGTCGTCGTCCACCCGGTCAACCTGCCGATGCAGCACCTGGCCGAGAAGCTCGGCCGGCCGGCCGTCGGGGTCGGACTGCAGCCCGGCTGGGTGCCGACCAGCTCGTTCCCGAACCCGCTGCTCCCGTTCCCGGTCCCGCGCGCGCTGAACCGGGCGAGCTACCGGCTGCCGAACCCGGCCCTGATGGGCCTGGCCGGGGTGGCGAAGCAGTGGCGGTCCGAGACCCTCGGCCTGCCGCGGCGGCCGAACCAGGGCGATCCGTTGCGGACGCCGACCGGAGCGCCGGTGACGATGCTGCAGGCCTTCAGTGAGCAGGTACTCCCGGGTCCGCTCGCCTTCCCCTCCTGGACCCACACCACCGGCTACTGGTACCTGCCGGCGTCGAGCGGCTGGACACCGCCGGAGCCCCTCCGGGCCTTCCTCGACACCGGCGAACCGACCGTGTCGATCGGCTTCGGCAGCATGTCCGGCACCGATCCGGGCCGGGTCGGCCGGACCATCGTCGAGGCGGTACGGCTCGCCGGCGTGCGGGCCGTGGTGATCACCGGCTGGGGCGGCATCGACACCAGCCCGGCCGGGGACCGGATCATGATCATCGACCAGGCCCCGCATGACTGGCTGTTCGCCCGGACCGCCGCCAACGTGCACCACGGTGGCGGTGGTACGACCGCGGCCGCGCTCGCCGCGGGCCGGCCGCAGGTGATCTGCCCGTTCATTGCCGACCAGCCGTACTGGGGACAGCGGATGACGATCAGCGGAGTCGCTCCGGCTCCGGTGCCGCAGCGGCGGCTCACCGCCGAAAGCCTGGCCGGGGCGCTGCGGCAGGCCGTTGGTGACGCGAGCCTGGCGGCCCGAGCCGACGAGCTGGGCCGGATCATCCGTGCCGAGAACGGGGTCGACCGCGCGGTCGGGCTGATCCACGAGGTGGTTCGGCAACGGGCCGGCTCCGGCCCCGGCCCGCAGTCACGTTCGTGATCATGGCGCGGTGAGCGCTTCGGTGGGCGACAGCCGGGAGGCCCGGACGGCGGGGTAGAGCCCGGCCAGGCAGCCGATCACCAGGGTCGCCCCGAGGCCGAGGGCCGTCGCCCACGGCGGGACCACGGTCGGCCAGCTCTGCAGGTTGGCGTACGTCGCGGTCACCCCGATGCCGAGCAGCAGCCCGGCCGCGCCACCGATCGCGGAGAGCAGCAGCGCCTCGACGAGGAACTGGGCCCGGATGCTGCCCCGGGTCGCCCCGAGCGCCCGCCGCAGCCCGATCTCCCCGCGCCGCTCCAGCACGGAGATCACCATGGTGTTCGCCACCCCGATGCCGCCGACCAGCAGGGCGACCCCGCCGAGGCCGAGGAGCAGGCTGTTCAGGGTCGTGTCGGCGGCCTGCTGGGCGGCCAGGGCATCGGAGGGCCGGGACACGTCGACCTCGTTCGGCGCGGCCGGGTTGGCCGTGGTGCCGAGCACGGCCTGGACCTCCTCGACGTACGGCTGCGCGGCCCGGGTGTAGATCGTGGTCGGGTAGCCGTCGAAGCCGAGCAGGTCAATCGCACCGGTCCAGCCGACGATCGCGGCCGTGTCGAACTCGGGGGACAGGGTGACCGGGGCCAGGATCCCGATCACGGTGAACCACTGGCCGCCGAGGAACACCTGCTGGTCGGGACCGACCGAGCCGACCCCGAGCCGCTCGGCCGCGGTCGCGCCGAGTACGACCACCGGGTAGCCCTCGGTGGCGTCGTCGAGGAACGTCCCCGCGGCCAGCTCGCCGCCCAGGGTGTCGAGCAGGCCGGGCTTGGCGGCGACGACGCTGATGCCGCCGGACTGGGCCTCGGGCACATGATCGTTGCGATAGACCTTCGCCCCGCTGATCACGCCGGTCGCGCTGACCGACTCGACCGGTCCGATGTTGTCGATCATGATCGTCGACTCGACCGGCAGGTGCGACTGCTCGCCGAACAGGTTCTGGCCCGGGCTCACCGTGAGCAGATTGGTGCCCAGCTCGGCGATCTGGCGGTTGAAGTCCTCCCGGCTGGAACTGGAGATCCCGATCACCGAGATCATCGCGGCGATGCCGATCGCGATGCCGAGCGCGGAGAGCAGGATCCGGGTCGGCCGGGCCCGCAGGCCGGCTCCGCCGACCCGGACCAGGTCGCCGAATCCCAACCCAGCCGGGGAAAGCCGTGGCGTTGGTTGGCTCCCGGTGATCATGATCGTGCTCCTTCGGTGCCGGCCGTGTCGGCGGTGTCGGTGATCAGGTGGCCGTCGCGCATCTCGACCCGGCGCGGCAGCGAGGCCGCGATGTCCCGGTCGTGGGTGATGATCACGACCGTGGTGCCGCCCTCGTGGAGCTCCCGCAGCAGGGTCATCACGCCGGTGCCGGCCGCGGTGTCCAGGTTCCCGGTCGGCTCGTCGGCGAGCAGCAGCGGCGGATCGCCGATCACGGCCCGCGCGATGGCGACCCGCTGCCGTTCCCCGCCGGACAGTTCGTGCGGCCGGTGATCGATCCGATGGCCCAGGCCGACCCGGTGCAGGGCCCGCTCGGCCCGGTCCAGCCGGATCCGCCGCGGTACGCCGGCGTACAGCATCCCGTCGGCGACGTTGTCGAGCGCCGGCACCCCGGCGGCCAGATGGAACTGCTGGAAGATGAAGCCGATCGTCAGGGCCCGCAGCACCGACAGCTGCCGGTCGGAGAGCCGGCGGACCCGGTAGCCGGCCAGGTCGACCTCGCCCGAGCTGGGCCGGTCCAGCGTGCCGAGGATGTTGAGCATGGTCGACTTGCCCGAGCCGGAGGGGCCGACGATGCCGATCAGCTCGCCGGGCCGGATCTCCAGGGACACCCGGTCCAGGGCGACCACCCCGCCCTCGTACGTCTTCGACACCTGGTCCAGTCGGACCACGACGGGCGACGGCGGCGTGATCATGACGCCACCCCCACGACCGTCCCGGCGCTGATGCCGGAGCCACTGATCTCCACCATGCCGCCGGCGAACATGCCGGTCTGCACCGCCACATGGCCGACCTGGCCGCCGTTGACGATCTGGACGCCGTAGCCGCCGCCGGACAGGGCGACCAGGGCGGTGACCGGAACGATCAGCACGCCCGTCGCCTTGCCGGTGATCAACTGGACCGTGACCGGCGCGGCCTCCAGGGTGCCGAGCGCCTTCTGGTCCTTGATCGTCACCGTGACCGGGATCGTCGTGTCGCCCTCGTCGTCGGTGCTGGCCACGGCGCCGATCTCGCTGACCGTACCCTTCACCTTCGAGCCGTCCGGCAGCACGACGGTGGCCGGGTTGCCGACCTCGACGAACTGCTGCTTGTCCACCGGCAGGTCGATCTCGACCAGCCGCTTCGTCCCGGTATAGCCGAGCACCTCGGCACCCGGGCCGAGCGCGGCGCCGACCGCGGTCTTGACCTCGGTGACCCGGACCGGGCCGGCCGTGACGGCGTACTGGCCCGGATCGACCTCACCGTTCTCCGGCAGGCCATGATCATCCTGCCAGGCGTAGACGGCCTCGGTGGTCGTCGAGCCGAAGTAGGAATCGACCTCGATGCCCTGGTAGCCAAGGGCTTTGAGGTTCTTCTCCAGCTGCTTCACGTCCGGACCCGAGTCCCCCTCGCTCAGGGCCCGGTACGGCGGCAGCTTGCCGGTGAACAGCTGCACCGAGTCGTTGTCGATCTTGTAGAGCGGGTCGCCGGCCTTGATCACCGCACCGGGCTCGGGGAGCCAGGTGACCGTGCCGTCGGCCTTGCCGCTCAGGCCCGTCACGGGTCCGTACGACAGCGTGCCGGCGACCGACTGGGTCTGGGTCAGCGTGCCCTTCGTGATCTTGGCCGTGGCCGGCGGCAGGCCGGTGCTGGACGCCTCCACCTGCGGTGCCGCGCCGCCGAAGCCGAGCGCCGCCGCCGTGACGACGGCGCCGGCCGCGAGCACCGCGCCCGCGATGATCACCCGGCGGGTCACCCGTTTCATTGGTCGCTCCCGGCCAGGAGGTGCTGGCAGGCCTCGGACGCCTTGCCGAACGCGGGATCGTTGCGGTCGATGCCGGGGAACATCCCTTCGCCGCTGCCCGGCTGCGGGTCCGGGAAGTCCGGCATGCCGTTCTTCCGCATGCACTGGGCGAACTCGAGGTAGGCGTCGAGTTCGGTGTCGTCGCCCTGGCCGCGGATCCCGCCCGGCAGCAGGTCGCCGCACGCCTCGTGGGCCTCCTTGAACGCGGCGCTCTCCGGATCGACCGAGTCGCCGACCGTCGGCAGTCCCGTCTTCGGGTCGGGGTCGGCCATGTCGATGCCGTGTTCGCGCATGCAGGCCGCGTAGGCGTAGGCATCCGGGGTCGGCGGCGCTGACGTACCGGAACCGGGCTCCTTCGATCCCGGTGCGCTGCTCTCCGGGGCGCCGGGACTCGAGGGTCCGGGGGCGCTGGAGACGGGCCCGGCGCTGGGGATCCCACCTGCGTCTCCGGTGCCGGCCGTACAGCCGCCGACCAGCGCCGCGACACCGAGGGTGAGGGCGAGCAGTGCGCCGGAGGTGGCCCGCGCGCCGCTGGTGATGATCTTCATCGTGAGTCCTCCTGATCGCGGTGACGATCACCGCTCGTGATCAAGTCGAGCCGGATCCGGATAACCGGGCCGTAAGCGAGGACGCCGCGGTTATCCGGTGGTTATCCGGGCCGCGGGCTCACAGCCGGCGCAGGGCGGACTCACAGCCGGTGCTGGTTATCCCCTGGTTACCTGGGGTGCAGCAGAATCGGCCTCCGGACGGAGAGGGGTGAAGCGGATGCGCATCCTCGTGGTCGAGGACGAGCCGGTCCTGGCGGACACGATGGCGGAGTGGCTGCGGCGGGAGTCGTTCGCGGTCGACATCTCCTACGACGGCGAGGGAGCCCTGGAACGGATCGGGGTCTACTCCTACGACGTCGTCGTGCTGGACCGGGATCTGCCGGGCATCTCCGGCGACGAGGTGTGCCGTCGGATCGTCGACGCGGGCGTGATCACCCGGGTGCTGATGGTCACCGCGGCGTCGGCGGTACGGTCCCGGATCGAGGGCCTGGCGATCGGCGCCGACGACTATCTGATCAAGCCGTTCGCGTTCCTCGAACTGTCCGCCCGGGTGCATGCCCTGTGCCGCCGGACGTCGGCGCCGGTGGCCCCGACCATCGAACGGTCCGGGATCCGCTGGGACGCGGGCCGCCGGGAGGCCTTCCGGGACGGAGTCGCGCTCAGCCTGACCAACAAGGAGTTCGCGGTGCTCGGCGAACTGCTTCGCGCTGGCGGCACGGTGGTGTCCGCGGAATCCCTGCTGGACAAGGTGTGGGACGAGCACATCGACCCGTTCACCAACACGGTCCGGGTCACCGTGATGAAGCTGCGCCGCAAGCTGGGCGAGCCGGCCGTGGTCGAGACCGTACCCGGTGTGGGCTACCGGATTCCATGATCACCAAGCGACCACGACTCGGCCTGCGCGGCCGATTGACCCTCTTGTACGGCGGCCTGATCCTGGCCGCCGGTGCCTTGATCCTGGTCGGCATCTACGTCGTCGTCGGCCAGCGGCTGGACCAGGAGCTCGGCAGCGACGCTACCGAGGCCCGGATCGCCGCCCTGCGGGAACGGGCCGCCGCCAGCGGCGATTCCACGATCGTCCTGCCGGACGGCTCGACGGTCCAGCTGGACGTCCTGATCACCCAGCTCGAGCAGGATCGCGCCGCGCTGCGGGACGCCGCCCTGGCCGCGCTGCTCTCCCAGGGCGCCGTCGTGGTGCTGGCGGTCGCGGTCGCGGCCGGCGCGGGCGGCTGGATCATCGCCGGGCGGGGGCTGCGTCCGCTCGACCTGATGACGGCGACGGCGGAACGGATCGCCCGCTCCACCGGACCGGAACGCAACCTGCACGAGCGGATCGGGCTGACCGGGGCCGGGACGGCGCCGAACGACGAGGTACGGCGGCTCGCGACGGCGTTCGACGCGATGCTCGACTCGCTCGACCGCGCCTTCGACGGCCAGCGGCACTTCGTCGCCAACGCCTCGCACCAGCTGCGCACCCCGCTGGCGGTGCAGCGGGCGACCATCGAGGTCGAGATCACGAGGCCCGGCGCGGCACCGGCGACGGTCGCCCTCGGCAACCGGCTGCTGGACCAGATCGAGACCAACGCGCGGCTGATCGACGGGCTGCTGGTCCTCGCCGAGAGCGAGAACCGGATCGAGCAGGCCGAGCCGGTAGACCTGGCCGACACGGCCCGGACCGCGCTGGCCTCGCTGCAGGACGCCGACCGGTCCGGGATCAAGATCAACACCGAGCTGCGCCCGGCCCCGTCGTACGGCGATCCGCTGCTGCTCGAACAGCTGATCCGCAACCTGGTCGAGAACGCCCTGCGCTACAACGTGGCGGGCGGCACGATCATGATCACCGTCGGCTCCGACGATGATCATGCGGTGGTCCGGGTGGAGAACACCGGCCCGGTGATCGACCCGGCCGACCTGCCCGGCCTGCTGGAACCGTTCCGCCGCGGGCCCGGGCAGCGCCGCCGCGGCCAGGACGGAGCGCCGGTCGCCGGGCACGGTCTGGGCCTGGCCGTGGTCGCCGCGATCACCTCCGCCCACGGCGGCCGGCTCGACCTGACGCCGAGGCCGGGCGGGGGATTGTGCGTGAACGTCAGCCTGCCCGCACGCTGATCAAGCGTCCGGCAGCTCGATCGTCGCCGCGACCTCGTGGTGGCTCACCGTCTCGTCCCACCGGCTGAGGGCCCTGCGCGCCGCCGGCTCGACGACCGCCTGCTGGTAGCCCGCGCCGGCGAAGCCGCGGACCGCGTCAAGATCATCGAAGTACGTGATCGACGTGAACTGCACCTCGTCCCCGACCTGCCGCCGCAGCAGCCGGGCGCCGCGGAAGCCGGGAACCTCCGCCAGGTGCTCCCGTACCGCCGAGGTGTAGTGCCGCTGGTAGTCGTCCGCGGACGCGGCCGGGGCCCAACCGGACCAGATCCGGGCGATCACTTCCGGGCCCCCGGATCGCCGGCCGGCAGCGGCACCGGAACGCCGAGCGGCACCGGGACGCCGAGATCGGGCCGGCCGTCGGCGGTCCAGTTGATCTTCTGGGCCCGGATCGTGCGAGGTTCACCGCAATCGGTGCTGTTCGGGTAATCCCTTGCGTGGTAGACGATCCAGTCCTCGCTGCCGTCCGGGGAGGTGAAGAAGCTGTGGTGGCCGGGGCCGTAGACGCCGTTCTCCGGGCTCTTGCTGAAGATCGGTTCCGGCGTCTTCGTCCAGGAGGCGCGGTCGGCCGGATCGCCGCCGGTGTAGCTGAGCAGCCCGACGGCGTAGTCCGGAGTGCCGCACTGGGCGGCCGAGTAGGTGAGGAAGATCTTCCCGTTCCGGTAGATCGGGTACGGGCCCTCCTGGGTCTCGCCGTCGCCGATCTTCTCCCACTCGTACGTCGGCTCGGAGAGGATCCGTGGCTCGGCGGCCAGCGTCCACGGATTGCTCATCGGCGCAATGTAGAGCTTCTGCGCGCCCGGAGCCGGGATGCCCGCGTACACGTAATAGAGCTGATCATGAACCTCGAGCACGGTGCCGTCGATGCTGAAGATGTCCGGGCCCTGGAGCTGTCCCTTGAAGGTGTACGGGCCGAGCGGGCTGTCGCCCCGGCTCTCCGCGACGAAGTTGCGGTGGGTCGAGATGTCGCCGCCGATCTGTGCCGTGTAGTAGAGGTACCAGCGGCCGCCGAACCGGTGCAGCTCCGGTGCCCAGATGTTGTCCCGGTACTCGGTGGGCGCGGTGGCGGCGTCGTAGACCACCGTCGGCGTGGCCGCGCCGAGCGTGGCCAGCGACGGCGAGGCCGAGACGGTCACGACGCTGGACGCGGTGGTGCTGGCCAGGAAGTACCGCCCCTGGTGGTAGGCGAGCCAGGGGTCGGCGCCGTCCCGGATCGGGTTGGTGAACGTCCCGGCCCTGGCCCGATCGGTTCCATGATCATCCGCTGCGGCCGGTACGGCGGGCGCTCCGGCGAGCACGGCGATGATCATGGCGGCGATGGCGGTCCGCAGTGGTCTGGTCATGATCGAGATCTCCTTCCGGTCAGTTGGCGTACGCGACGGAGATCGGGCCCGAGCCGGTCAGGGTCCAGCCGCTGTCGTCCTCGAAGCCGCCGTTCCGCAGGCCGAGGCCGATGGTCCGGACGTTGTCGATCTTGTAGTCCAGGACGTCCAGCCCGGACACGGCGCCGGAACCGGAACACAGCCGGAACTCGATCTTGACCGAGCCCTTGCCCCGCACGAACTCGGTGATGTCGATCGGGCCCTGGTGATCGGAACCCTGCAGGTAGAACCAGGGCCAGCCGTCGCCCACGTCGCGGTTCCAGATGTTCACCCCGTCGATCAGCAGCTGCTTGAAGTAGCGGCCGTGCAGGCCGCCGATCGGGTCCGTGTGCCAGAAGTCGATCTCGTAGCGCGGCGAGTCCGGATCGACCTGCATCGTCTGCGCGGCCGCGGCACAGGTGTCCGGTGCGACGTCCACCTCGCGCGGGATGCTGAAGCTCAGCCGGCCGTTCCCGGTCATCGCCCGGTTCGCCGGGCTGATCTCGAGCCCGTCGAAGGTCGGCTCGGTCAGCGGCGTATGACTGGTGCCGCGGACCTCCGCGTACCCCTTGCTGATGGCGTTGAAGATCTTCGCCGGCCGGGCCGGCGAATAGAGGTCGACGTAGGGGTGCAGCTGGGTGGCGTTGCGGCTCATCCGCCAGCCGCCCGGCCGTTCGAAGCCGCCGTTGGTGATCTTGATCCCCTGGGCGGTCACGACGTCGAACCGGGTGTCGTTCGGCGAGAACGTGACGCCCTGCTGGTGAAAGAGCCGGAAGGAGATCTCGGCCGACGACTTGCCCGCGAGCAGCTCGGTCACGTCGACCGTCTCGTCGTGCCAGACCTCCTCGGTGTCGCTGGTGAAGTCCTGGCTCCAGACGACCTTCCCGTCGACCAGCAACTGCTTCAGCTGGTAGCCGGCGTCGCCGCCCTCCTGGTAGTCGGTGTGCTTGAAGCTGACCGTCTTCTGCTTCGCCTTCGGGTCGACCGCGACCCGTTGGGAGGCGGCGGCGAAGTGACCGGGCGAGGTCGGCACGTTGTTGCTGATCGAGAAGCTGAGGCTGCCCATCCCGGAATGCGCCCGGTAGTCGGTGCCGGGCTGCTGGGTCAGGGCGTCCAGCGGGGCGCCGTACGCCATGATGCCCCGGATCCGCCCGTCCAGCAGGTACGGCTTCGCTCGGGTCAGCACCTCGGCGACATAGCGCTCGTCCGGATGGACCAGGCCATCGAGGAACCGGCCGAAGTAGCCGAGCAGCACCAGTTCCTTGCCGGCCTTGCCGGTGATCGCGAGAACGTGATCAAGACCGGTCTCGACCTGGCTCGGGTCGATCGTCGACCCGTACACGAAGTAGACGTAGATGACGCCGTCGACCGTGCCGGCGATCCGTTCCATCGAGTGATCGGTGATCTCGCCCGGATACAGCGTGACGTACCACTTCAGGTCGGGGTTGATCGCCCGCTGGGCGTTTTCGATCTTGGTCAGGTACTCGTTGGTGAACAGCGCCTGGTTGACCGGGCCGCTGAGGAAGTCGTCGATCGCCCAGGACTTCACGTTCTGGTGCTTCAGCGACAGCTTCGCGATCTCCTCGGCCCACCGGACGAAGTCCAGCTCGAACGGGCGCGAGCACCGACCGGCGACATGCGGTCTGTCGTTGAGGAAGCACTCCGACGGGGGCACCAGGTAGATCATCACGTCGATCCCCGCGGCCTCGGCGGCTGGCACGAACTCCTCGACCAGGTCGTCCCAGTCCGTCGGGCTCTCCCAGATGTCGTAGGTGAACATCGTGACGTTCAGCTGCTTGAGCCGGTCGATCATGGCCGGGGTGTCGATGTGCCGGTAGCCGTCGGCCCGCGCCTCGTCCTCGCGGATCGTGGCCGCCACCGTGTTGCCGCCGTTCTTGGCGGTGAGGAACGCGCCGTCGGGAAGCCGGCCCGGCCGTTCGTCGGGTGCCGCGGCTGCTGTCGGTGGAGCGAGGGCGGCGATCAGGGCCACCAAGATCAGAAGGATCGACCAGGACCTGCGCCGTCGCCGCATGAGATCACCTATATTCCAAATATCGAAGATAACTGCGATATTGTGAATCGTAATGAGGATGCCGCGGGCGGTGCAAGGGTTCGGTGCGAACTTGGCACGATTTCGATAACACCGTTATTCCCGGCCATCCGTGGCCTCCTCCCGTCCGGATCGAGTCGGCACCTCTGCAGCGACACGCCGCCAGAACGGCTGCTGTTGTGCCGGGTCGGCGGATTGGGGGGAGGGCGTCGGTGGGGAGGGGCATGATGGCGGGCATGTCGGAAAGCGTGAGGATCAGCAGCCGTACCGCCGAGCAGTTGGCGACGACCATCCGGGCCGTGGCCGGGCCGGACGCCGTGCCGCGGGAGGACCAGCTCCGGGCGGTCGAGGAACTGGTCGATCACCGACGGCGGGTGCTGGTGGTCCAGGCGACCGGGTGGGGCAAGTCCGTCGTCTACTGGGGCGCGACCGCCGCGCTCCGGCACCGCGAGCAGCCGGCCGGCCCGACCCTCGTGGTGTCACCGCTGCTGGCGTTGATGCGGGACCAGATCGCCGCCGCCGAACGGGCCGGGCTGCGGGCCGCGACGATCAACTCGACCAACTTCGACGCCTGGGATCCGATCTTCGAAGCGCTCGCGGCCGACGAGCTCGACGTGCTGCTGATCTCCCCGGAACGCCTGGTCAATCCGCGCTTCGCGGCCCGGCTGCCGGAGCTGCTGGCGCGCTGCGGGCTGCTGGTGATCGACGAGGCGCACTGTGTCTCGGACTGGGGCTTCGACTTCCGGCCGGACTACCAGCGGTTGACCCGGACCCTGCTGGAGCTGGCGCCCGGCACGCCGGTGCTGGCCACCACGGCGACGGCGAACGAGCGGGTCACCGCCGACGTGGCCGGCCAGCTGGGCGAGGACACCGTCACGCTTCGCGGCTCGCTGGCCAGGGCGTCGCTGCGGCTGTCCGTGGTGCCGGAACTGTCGCCGCTGGAACGCTACGCCTGGGTGGCCGAGGCGCTGCGCTCGCTGCCCGGCTCCGGGATCGTGTACGTGCTGACGGTGGCCGAGGCCGGCCGGGTGGCCGGCTTCCTGCAGAGCCAGGGCCTCGACGTCGAGTCCTACACGGGGCAGACCGAGAACCGGGAACAGCTGGAGGACCGGCTTCGGGCCAACCAGGTCAAGGCGCTGGTCGCGACCTCGGCGCTCGGCATGGGCTACGACAAGCCGGACCTCGCCTTCTGCATCCACCTCGGCTCGCCGGCCTCGCCGGTCGCCTACTACCAGCAGGTCGGCCGGGCCGGCCGGGCGCTCGACGACGCGGTCGCGGTGCTGGTGCCGGCCGAGTCGGACGAACGGATCTGGGACTACTTCGCGACCGCCGGGATCCCGGTCGAGGCCCAGGTGGAACAGATCCTCGACGTGCTGGCCGAGGCACCGGCCGGGCTCGGCGCGATCGAGGCCGCGACCGGGATCCGCCGCGGCCGGCTCGAGTCGACGCTGAAGATCCTGGCCGTCGACGGCATCGTCGAACGGGACCGCAGCGACTGGGTCGCGACCGGGAGGCGCTGGTACTACGACCAGGAGAAGTGGGACGCGTTGCGCCAGGTCAGGTCCGCCGAGGCCGGGCTGATGCGGTCCTACGCCCACGGCGAGGGCTGCCTGATGCGCTTCCTGCAACAGGCCCTCGACGACCCGGATCCGCAGGCGTGCGGGCGGTGCTCGGTCTGCACCGGCGAGCTGCCGCCGCCCGGTGCGGCTCCCGACCAGGAGTTGATCACCGCTGCGCGCCGGTTCTTCCGTGGCCAGGACACGGTCGTGGAGCCGCGGAAGCAGTGGGCGGCCCGACTCGGCGACCGGAAGGGCAAGATCAACTTCCTGGCGCCGGGCCGCGCCGTGGCCTTCGCCGACGACCCCGCCTGGACCGACGCCCTGCGCCGGCTCTGGATCCGGGACGAACCGGTGGACGGGGAGATCCTGGAGGCGGTCGTCGCGGTCCTGAAGCGCTGGTCGCGGGACTGGGAGCGGCCGACCGCCGTGGTGCCGATGCCGTCCCGCCGGTTCCCGACCATGATCGAATCGGTGGCCCGGCACCTGGCCGAGGTCGGCCGGCTGCCGTACGTCGAGGCACTCGCGGTGTCCGGTCCGCGACCGGTCGAGGACGCCTCGTCCTCGGCCCGGGCCACCGACCTGCTGGCCCGGACCACGCTGCTCCCCGGCGTCGCCTTCGACGGCCCGGTGCTGCTCGTCGACGACACGATCCGGACCCGCTGGACCGTGACCGTGGCCGGGGCGCTGCTCGCCGACGTGGGCGCGACGACCGTGATGCCGCTGGCCCTGCACCAGCTTCCCTGACGGGATGAGCGAGTCGGTCGACTGCGCCTCGACCTGTGACCGGAAGACTCTGCGTGCTGCTAATGGAAGACTAAAAGTCTGCTATCGGTAGACTAGTGGGCGTGCCCAGATATCGACGACGGATCATCGACCGGACCCTGGATGAACTTCAGCCGCAGCTCCGCGCGCTGTCAATCCACGGACCCAAGGGCGTCGGCAAGACCGCGACCGCATCACAGAGGGCTGTGTCCGTGATCGACCTGAGCCTGGAAAGTCAGCGCCAGATCGTCGCCGCCGATCCCTCAGTTCTGACCAGCATGGCCGGGCCGGTACTCGTCGACGAGTGGCAGCGACTGCCAGAGGTCTGGGATCACGTACGGCGGGCCGTCGACGAGGGGTCAGCCGCCGGTCATTTCATCATCGCGGGCAGTTCAGCGCCCCGGGGCGCCGTGATCCATTCGGGTGCTGGGCGGATCGTGCCGATGCGCATGCGCCCGCTGAGCCTGGCAGAACGGGAGTTGGAGAGCCCGACAGTCGGCCTGGCAGAACTGCTTGAGGGTAAACCCGACGTAGGCGGAACCACGCGGCTTCGCCTGACGGACTACGTCGAGGAGATCGTCGCCTCGGGATTCCCTGCGATTCGACCTCTCGCGCCACGTGCGCGGCGTGCCGAACTGGATGCGTACCTCGAGAACGTCGTGCATCGTGAGTTTCCTGAACAGGGTTATCCCGTCCGCAAGCCGGAGGTGCTGCGGTCCTGGCTAGGGGCATATGCGGCGGCGACTTCGACGACGACGACTTACACGAAGATTCTGGACGCAGCCACTCCCGGACTGCCGAACAAGCCGGCCAAGGAAACGACCCTCGCCTACCGGGACGCCTTGTCGTCTCTCTGGCTGCTCGATCCGATTCCTCCCTGGATACCGGGCCGCAATCATCTTGATCGCCTTGCTCAGACACCCAAGCACCAACTCGCGGACCCAGCACTCGCGGCCCGGCTACTCGGGCTCGACGGACCGGCACTGCTCCGTGCCGAGCAGGGTCGCACCCAACTGTCTGAGGGGACCATCCTCGGCGCGCTCTTCGAACACCTCGCGGCACTATGTGTCCACACTTACGCTGATGCTTCCGATGCGCGCGTCGCACACCTACGAACCCGCAACGGCGACCACGAGGCGGATCTGATCGTTCAGCGCCCCGATGGTCGGATCCTTGCGATCGAGGTCAAGCTCGCCGATCGCGTCACCGACGATGATGTCAAGCATTTGCGCTGGCTCCGGGACCGGATCGGAAGTGACATGATCGACGGCCTCGTTCTCTACGCTGGCGAGCGCGCCTATCGTCGGGCCGATGGCATTGCGGCCATTCCGCTGGGCCTGCTCGGGCCGTGATCATGATCGCCGTGCCTGCTGTCCAATGATCACTCCCCGGCGTCGCGGTGCAGGGCCACCAGTTCCGGTACGCCGCGCCGCAGCAGTTCGGCCGGGCTGCCGTCAGCGGTGACCCGCTGGTCGGCGATCACCACCACCCGGTCGGCGATCTCGACCGTCGCGAGCCGGTGGGCGATGACGATCGCGGTCCGGCCGTGGAGCAGGTTGCGCAGGCCGGTCTGGATCGCCCGCTCGGTGGGGGCGTCGAGCGCCGAGGTCGCCTCGTCCAAGATCAACACGGCCGGGTCGGCGAGCAGGGCCCGGGTGAAGGCCAGCAGTTGGCGCTGGCCGGCGGAGAGTCCGGTGCCGCGCGCGTGCACCTCGGTCGCGTAGCCGTCGGGCAGGCGTTCGATGAATCCGTCGGCGCCGACTGACCTGGCTGCGGCGACGAGGTCGTCGTGGTCGGCGTCGGGGCGGCCGAACCGGAGGTTGTCGGCGATCGTCCCGGCGAACAGCTGGGTCTCCTGGGTGATCAGGTTCACGGCCCGGCGCAGGTCCGGGTCGGCTACCCGTCGAAGATCAACTCCGTCCAGGGTGACCGCTCCGGCGTCCGGATCGTGCAGCCGCGCGATCAGCTTGGCGATCGTCGACTTGCCGGCACCGGTGGCGCCGAGCATCGCGGTGGTGCTGCCGGCCGGCAGGTCGAGCTCGAGGTCGTTCAGGACCGGCACCTCGCGCCCGGACCCGGGATAGGCGAACCGAACCGCCCGCAGGCCGACCCGGCCGCGGACCGGCTGCGGCAGCGGCGTCGGCTGCGCCGGCTCCGGTACGTCGTCGGGGGCGTTGATCACCGCCGCGACCCGTTCCAGCCCGGCGACCGCGGACTGCAGTGCGTCGACGAAGCCGGTCAGGCTGAGCACCGGGCCGAAGAGCTGCGCGACGTACAGGATGAAGGCGGCGAGCACCCCGATCTGCAGGCTTCCGTCGGCCACCCGGAAGCCGCCGGCGACCAGCAGCACGGCGGTGGTCAGGCCGAAGATCAACTCCATCGCCGGGAAGTAGACCGTGCCCAGCCGGACCCGTCGCTCACCGACGGTGCGGCTCTGTTCGGACAACGCGGTGTAGCTCGCCGCCTCGTGCGGCTCGCGGGTGTAGGCCTGCACCGCGTGGATCCCGTCCAGGGTCTCCACCAGGTGTCCGGTCAGCGCCGCGTTGGCGGCCTGCTGGTCGCGATAGGCGGCAGCCGACCGGAGCGAGTACCAGGCCGTCAGGAAGGCAAGCGGAACCAGCGCCAGCACCGTGACCAGGGCCAGCATCGGGTCCAGCACGATCATCACGACCATGATCACGACGACGGTCAGCACGGCCTGCAGCAGGCCGGTCAGCGCGGTCCCGAAGAGCGCGTCGACCGTCGCGATGTCCGAGGTGATCCGGGCCGTCACCTGGCCGACACCGAGTCGATCATGAAAACCGACCGAGTGCCGCTGCAGCCGGTCGAAGACCCGGGTCCGCAGCGTGAGCAGCACGTCCTGGCCGAGCACGCCCGCCCGATTGATCCAGAGCCGGTTCAGCAGGCCGGACAGCACCGCGGACCCGGCCAGGGCGGCGACCACTCCGGCCACCGGGGCGATCCGGCCGGCCAGTCCCTCGCTGAGACCCACGTCGATGGCGACACCGACCAGCCAGGGGCCGGTGACGGACACGGCGGTCTGCAGCACCGCCAGCACCAGCAACACCGACAGCGCCGCGCGGTGGGGGCGGAGCAGTTCGCCGAGCAGGGCGACCGCCGGTGCGGAGCCGCGGCGCTGCCGTACGGAATCGAAGGCGGGTTCAGTCATCGCGGGCAGCCTCCGGACCGGGCTCGCCCAGCATCAGGGTCCGGTACGCCGCGCTCCGCTCGACCAGCTCGGCATGGCTCCCGACGTCGACGATCCGGGCGCCGTCGAGCAGCGCGATCCGGTCGGCCAGCCTGGCAGTCGACAGCCGGCGGGCCACGATGATCACGGTCAACGGGTCCAGCACCGCGCGCAGTTCCTGCTCGATCGCCGCCTCGGTCCGGACGTCGAGGGCGGAGATCGGATCGTCCAGCACCAGGACCGACGGCCGGCCGACCAGCGCGCGGGCGAGCGCCAGCCGTTGCCGCTGACCGCCGGACAGGGACAACCCCTGCTCCTCGACCGCGCTGTCCAGCCCGTTCGGCAACCGGTGCACGAAGTCGGCCCGGGTCAATTCCAGGATCCGGTGCAGTTCGGCGTCGCCGACGGCGGCCCGGCCGGCCGTGAGGTTCTCCCGTACGGAGCCCGAGAAGAGCACCGCGTCCTCGAAGGCCACCCCGATCCGGCCACGCAGCTCGGCGAGCCGGAGCCGGGTCACGTCGATCCCGCCGACCGACACCCGACCGGACGCGGGGTCGGCCAGCCGTGGCACCAGCGCCGCGAGCCGGGACTTGCCCGAACCGGTGGCGCCGACCAGTGCGACCGTCTCGCCCGGACCGATCTCCAGGTCGATCGGCGAGTCCTGTCCGTCGTCCAGGACGACGCCGTCGAAACGTACCCCGAGGCTTCCGGCGGGCAGCGGCTGCGGATCCCGCGGCTCGCGCAGCCCGGGCTCGGTGTCCAGGAGCTCCAGCACCCGCCGGGTCGCCGCCGAGGCCAGCTGGGTCTGGGCGAGCAGCCCGCCGGCCACCATCACCGGCCTGGTCAGCCGGAAGTAGAACGCCGTGAACGCGACGAAGCCGCCGACGCTGAGCGCCCCGGCCGTGACGGCGGCGATGCCGCCGGCCACGACGCCCGCCAGCACCAGGATCGGGTACGCGACCAGCACCGAGTCGAACCCGGCGAACAGCCGCATCAGCCTCAGTTCGGCGTCCCGCAACCCGTGCGCGCCGGCCAGGAACCGGTCCAGCATCAGCTGCCGCCGCCCGTACAGCTTGATCGCCCGGATCCCGCGGACCGACTCGGACGCCGCGGTCGTCAGCTGGTCGGTCCGGCTGCCCGCGTCGACGGCGAGGGCCTCGTAGCGGTGGGCGAAGGTCCGGCTCAGCGCCACCATCGGGATCATGGCGACCAGCACCAGCGCCCCCATCGCCGGGTTCAGCGTCAGCAGCATGGCGGTGACGAACACCAGGGTGAACATCGTCGAGATCAGGTACGGCAGCACGAAGCTGAAATACGAGCCGACCGTGCGCAGGTCCCCGGTCGTCCGGGCCACCACGTGCCCCGACCCGGACCGGGCCTGCTGCCCCGGATCCCAGCGCAGCGCTTGGCCGTAGCAGGCCACGCGAAGATCATGTTCCAGCCGCACCGAGGCCAGCATGGCCCGGCGGCGGAGGACGTACATCAGGGTCTGGATCAGGCCCAGCCCGAGCATCGCGGCCCCGTACCACCACAGGCCCGCCGGGTCGCGGTGCAGGATCGGCCCGTCGATCATCGCGGCGATCAGCAACGGCTGTGACATCTGCGCGCCGAGAGCCAGCACGTCGGTGACGATCATGATCACCACGTCGCGCCGGTACGGCCTGACCCAGGGCAGCACCCGGCGCAGGGGTCCCCGTCGATCCCGCCGGTCCATGCCCGGGAGTGTACTAAGTACACTTCTCGGGTGGGTAGCCGTTTTTTCGAGATCGTCCGGGCCGGCCTCACGGTCGCCGGGCGGGACGGGCTGAGCGCCGTTTCGATGCGCGCCGTCGCCGCGGAGGTCGGCTTCACCACGATGGCCCTGTACCGGCACCTGCCGAGCAAGGAGGCCCTGCTCGACGGCATGGTCGGCGCCCTCCTCGGCGAACTCGACCTGCCCGACGCGACCGATCCCTGGCCGGGCCGGCTCCGCAAGATCGCCCTCGAACTCCTCGCCCTCGGTCGCCGCTATCCGACGGTGATGCCGCTGCTGCTGACGCGTCCGTACGTGGCGCCGGAGGCCGTCCGGGTGGTCCGCGTGATGTACGGCATCCTCGAGGACGCCGGCGTCGCCGAGGCCGAGCTCTACCGGGTCGAACGTTTGATCAGCACGCACCTGCTCGGCTACTGCGTCTCCGTGGCCAACCAGGCGTTCTGGGCCGCCGACCCGGACACCCTCGCCGTCGAATCCGTGCCCGTCGCCGCCCCGGATCCCAGCGCCACGGGGGATCGCTGGCGGGACGAACTGGAGCGGAATCTGGTGTCGCTCGGCCAGTTGATCATGGCCGAACGCCGCTCCTGACGGCCGCCCGCCCGTAACGGACCCGGAACACGATCGTCTCCGGCGGCCCTTGACCCATGCCCCGAGGCACCCGTAGCGTTGCCAACCAATGAGAGTTAACTCTCACTGAGTGGGAGTTGCGATCGGAGGGGGACCGCGATGGCTACGGAGGTCGAGCCGGCCGCCGCGCTGGACCAGGTGTCGAAGAGCTATCCGGGCGGCGTCCAGGCCGTCGATCGGGTCAGCCTGGAGGTGGCCAAGGGCGAGTTCTTCTCGCTGCTCGGGCCGTCCGGCTGTGGCAAGACGACGAGCCTGCGGATCCTCGCCGGGCTTGAGGTGCCGACCGAGGGACGGGTGCTGATCGACGGCACCGACGTGACCCGGCTGCCGCCGAACCGGCGGCCGACCAACCTGATCTTCCAGAAGCTGGCCCTGTTCCCGCACCTGTCGGTCGCCGAGAACATCGCGTTCGGACCGAGGCTGCAGCGCAAGTCCCGGCGCGAGGTGGACGCGAAGGTCGCCGAGATGCTCGAGCTGGTGGAGCTGCGCGGCTTCGAGGCCCGGCTGCCGTCGGAGATCTCCGGCGGTCAGCAGCAGCGGGTCGCGATCGCCCGAGCACTGGCCAACGATCCGGCGGTGCTGTTGCTCGACGAGCCGCTCGGCGCCCTCGACCTGAAGCTCCGGGTGCAGATGCAGCTGGCGCTGAAGCGGATCCAGCGCAACTCCGGCACCACGTTCATCTTCGTCACCCATGATCAGATCGAGGCGATGACGATGTCGGACCGGATGGCCGTCATGCACAACGGCCGGGTGGACCAGGTCGGACCGCCGGAACAGCTCTACGCCAAGCCCGCGACCACCTTCTGCGCCAGCTTCCTCGGCGACACCAACCTGATCGGCGACACCGCGCCGGACCGGGCGTTCCGGGCCGACGCGCTGCGCGGCGGCCATGCCGACCAGCTGGTGTCGATCCGGCCGGAGCGGTTGATCATCTCCGCGACCCGGCCCGGCGATGGTCCCGGCGTCGCGGCCCGGGTCAGCCAGCTGACCTTCCAGGGCGCAACCGTACGGGTCGTGGCCACCACCGATCACGGCCGCGAGCTGCTGGTCGACGTACCGGCGCACGCGGCCGGTGATCTTGTTCCCGACCGCCCGGTGTTCGTCAGCTGGCCGGACGACGCAGTGGTGACGCTGCCGAAATAGCTCCTGCGGACAGTCCCGTTCGAGAGGAAAGCTCCATGATCAACTCAACCGTCACCCGCCGCGGCCTGCTGGCCGGCGCGGCCGGACTGGCCGCGGCGTCGACGCTGGGCGCGTGCGCGTCGGGCAAGAAGCCGGACGCCGGCGGCACCGGCAAGAAGCTGACCATCACGGTGACGCCGTTCGCCGGCGCGGACCTGGGCGTGATGCCCAAGGAGTTCGCCAAGGACTACATGGACAGCCACCCGACGGTGGACATCAAGCTCGACGACACGCTGCTGTTCACCAAGCAGACGGCCCAGTGGGCGGCCGACAAGACCAAGCCACTCTGCAACCTGGCCTTCAGCAACGCCGGCTCGACCGCGGCCGGCAAGGCCACCGGCATGTACATGAAGCTGGACCCGGACCAGATTCCCAACGCCGGCAAGGTTTCCGAGGATCTGACCGATCCGGACTGGGTCGGCATGCCGCTCGGCGCGGACCAGCTCGGCCTGCTCTACAACACCGAGGGGCTGACGCCGGCGCCGACCAGCTGGAGCCGGCTCTGGGCCGAGGACATGACAGGCAAGCTCTGCTTCTTCACCATGCCGTGGGAAGCGATCGGGATGGCCTCGGTGCTCAGCGGTGGCGGCTGGACCGACTTCGACCCCGGCTTCGAGATCTGGGCGTCGCGGGCCAAGAACATCCGGACGATCGTCAGCGCCAACCCGCAGTACCTCAACGTGCTGTCCACCGGCGAGGCCGTGCTCACCTCGCACTATCACGGGACCAGCCAGGTCTGGAAGGCCGGCGGCGCACCGCTCGAGTTCGCGTCGCCGGAGGAGGGCACCGTGCTGGTCCCGGTCGGGGTCAACATCAACGCGGGCTCCAGCGAAGATCAGATCGAAGTCATGTACGACATGATCAACGAGATGCTGTCGCCCAAGTGGAACCAGCGCTGGGCCGATCTTTCCCTGGAGATGCCGGCGAACAGCGAGGTCGAGCTGACCGACAAGCTCAAGGCCCATCCGGCGATCGCCAAGGGCATGGACCAGAAGTTCCAGCTGGTCGACTGGGGCGTGCTCGGCAAGAACACGGCCGCGTGGACGAAGCGCTGGGAGTCGGATGTCGTCGCGAAAATCTGACCGGCTGCGCGGCCGCGGGCTGTCCCTGACGCTGCCGAGTCTGATCTTGCTGGTGGTCGTGTTCCTTGCCTCGATGGAAACCATCGGCGAGTTCTCCTTCCACGAGTTCGTCCCGAACGGCGACAACATCGTCGGCAGTCTGCACAGCTGGCGGAACTTCCTGACCGACCCGGCGACCTGGCGGGTGGTCGGGGAGACGCTGGCCGTGGCCACCACCGTCACCCTCGTGCTGGCCGTCGTCGGCTACCTGACCGCGTACGCCCTGTTCTCGATCAGGCGAACGGTCGGCCGCAACCTCGGCCTGTTCATCGTGTTCTCCTCGCTGATGTTCTCCGGCATCGCCTCGGTGTACGCCTGGCAGCTGCTGCTCGGCCGGGCCGGGATGATCAACTCCGCGCTCGGCGTACTCGGCCTCGGGCCGTTCGACCTGCTCTACAGCCGGATCGCGGTCGTCATCGCCCTGGTGCACACCCTGCTGCCGATCATGGTGTTCCCGATCTTCAACACGCTCGGCCAGATCGACGGTGCGCTGACCGAGGTCGCCGATGATCTTGGCGCGTCACGCTGGCGTACGTTCTCCCGGGTGACGCTGCCGCTCAGCGCCCCGGGCCTGCTGGCCGGCTGCCAGCTGGTCTTCGCGATCTCGATCTCGGCGTTCGCGGCACCGGCCCTGCTCGGCGGCGGCCGGGTCCAGGTGCTGTCGACCACGGTCTACAGCCTGGTCAACGTTTCGAACTTCCCGGTGGCCTCGGTGGCGTCCCTGGTGTTGCTGATCGTCGCGCTGCTGTCGGTCGGCGTCTTCGGGCTGATCCAGCGCCGGCTGCCCAGGTCCGACTCCGGCGGTGTCACCGCGACACCACCGAAGCCGGCCGGCGTGCGCCTTCTCGGCGGCTGGCTCGGCCTGGTCTACGTGTTCCAGTTGATCACGGCGTTCATCGTGATCGTCAGCTCGTTCTCCTCCGTCTCGTACGGCCAGTGGCCGCCGCCCGGCTTCTCGTTGCGCTGGTACACGAATCTGGCGGAACAGGACGGCGTGCTCGCCGCCACCGCCTCCAGCCTGATCGTCGCGGCCGCCGTGACCGTCCTCGCGGTGGTGATCGGGATCATGGCCGCGGTCGGCCTGACCCGGCATCGGCTGCCGGCCGGCCCGTTGATCAACGCCGCGATCCTCTCGCCGACGGTGGTGCCGAAGGTCGCGTTCGGCTTCGCCGTCTTCATGCTGGTCTACCGGCTCGGCCTGGAACCGGGCCGGGTGGCCCTGGTGCTGACCCATCTGGTCGCCTGCATCCCGTTCGTCGTGGTGATCGTGTCGGCCGGCCTGTTGCGTGCCGACCGGACGGTCGAGGACGCCGCTGTTGATCTTGGTGCGCACCGGGTCCGGGCGTTCCTGTCCACGACGCTGCCGCAGATCCGGCCGTCGGTCGCGGTCGGCGCGCTGTTCGCCTTCCTGGTCAGTTTCAACGAGCTCGACCTGTCGCTGTTCCTGCTCAACGCCGACACCAAGACGCTGCCGGTGTGGATGTTCAACTACCTCAACAACTATCAGGATCCGACGCCCGCCGCCCTGTCGACGATCATGGGCCTGACCTCCGTCGTCGTCGCCCTGGTCGCGGTGCCGTTCGTGGTCCGCCGGGGACGGGGCACGGCCCCGGCCGGCCAGGCGCTGGGACTGCCGGGAGGACGATGATGACCGAGCCACGACTGAACCGGCGGCTGCGGGCGCTCTGCGACCTGGACGCCGCCTTCCTGCGCGAGTATTCCGGCCTGCACGAGGAGTACGACGGCACGGTGATCGACCTGTCCCCGGCCGGCGTCCGGGACCGGCGGGACCGGCTCGGCGGCGACCGGTTCCCGGACCCGTTCGACGAGGCCCAGGTGGCCGCGACCGAGAACGCGATGCGGGTCCGGTTCGGGGTCGTCGAGCAGCACCGCCGCGATCCGTGGGTGCACCTGGAGGCGCTGGACCTGTCCCAGTACGACCGGCCGTACGCGCCGGAGCCGGACCGGGCTGCGGCCCGGGATCGCCACCTCGCCCTCTGGCCGGATGTCGTCGATCATGCCGTCGCGTCGCTGGACCTGGTCCATCCGGCGGTCGCCGCGATGTTCCTGCCGGCGGTACGGGGCGTGGCCGGCAGCATCCCGGTCGGAGCCGGGGAGGCCGCCCGGACGGCCGCGACGGCAGCGGCCGAGCGATTCGCCGGGCATCTGGCCGGGATCGCCGGCCGGCCGGCGGAAGATCATCACCTGCTCGGCGGCGACGTGCTGCGCTCCCTGCTCGGCTGCGAGGATCTGATCACCGCCGACCTGGACGAGCTGCTGGCGATGGCGGACGCCGAGCAGGACCGGATGCGGGCGGTGCTGGACGACGCGTTGATCAAGCTCGGCTCCGGATCCGGCTCGGCCGACGAGGCCGTACGGCGGCTGAAAGATGATCATGGCGACTTCGGTGCGGTGCTGGCTGAAATGCAGACCGGTGTGGACGCGGCCACCACGTTCGTCACCGAGCGCGGCCTGATCGACGTGGTCGACCCCGACTGCGAGGTGGCGCCTGCGCCGGCCTCCCGGCGGTGGGGCGTGGCCCGGGTCAGCTGGCGGGCGCCGTGGGAGGACTGCGGGCACTCGTACTTCCACGTCACTCCACCGGATCCCGGCTGGAGCGCGGCCGACGCCGATGCCTGGCTGCGCCGGTTCAACCGGTCGGTGGTGCCGGTGGTGGCCGTCCACGAGGTGACCCCCGGCCACTGCAGCCACGCTCGGGCGATGGCGGCTGCGCCGACCGCGGTGCAGCGCACGCTCTGGTCCGAGCTCTTCTTCGAGGGCTGGGCGCACTACGCCGAGGAGATGTGCTGGGAGGAGGGCTTCGCCGCGGCGGACCCGCGCTACCAGGCCGGGATGGCGATGGACGCGCTGCTCCGGATCGCCCGGGTCCGCTGCGCGGTCGGCCTGCACACCGGCGCGCTGACGCTCGAGGACGCGGTGGCCCTGCTGGTCCGGGACGGCTTCGTCGACGGGCCGATGGCCAGGTCCGAGGCGGTCCGCGGGCTCTGGGAGCCGAGCTACATCCGCTACACCTGGGGCAAGGTGCTGCTGCGCCGCCTCCGGGACCGGCTCCGCGAACAGTGGGGGAGCGACTTCACCCTGCCGCGGTTCCATCGGGAGTTGCTGGCCCACGGCTCGCCTCCGGTCGGGCTGATCGCACGCGAACTGGGGGTGTCCCTGTGACGGACAAGGCGACGTCGGACAAGGTGAGCTATCAGGCCCGGGTCTTCGCCGTGCTGGAGGCGGCACTGGAGGTGTCGGAGTCGAGCCGGCCGGCCAGCGAACTGACCGAACGGCTCGGCCTGCCGCTGTCCACCACCTCGCGGCTGGTCAACTTCCTGGTCGCCCAGGGGATGCTGTCGATCCGCGGCACCGGAGGGTACGGCCCGGGCCCGCGGATGTTCCGGCTGGCGATGCGCACGCTTGATCAACTTCACGAGTCGGAGCAGCTGGATCGGGTGACCAGGGACCTGTCCAAGCTCACCGGGGAGAGCGTCAGCATCGGGCTGATCGTCTCGGACAAGATCGTTCTGGTGTCGCGCTGCGAGCCGGACGCGTCGCTGCGCGCGGTGGCCCGAGTCGGCGACCTGATCCAGCCGCACACCTCGGCGATGGGCAAGGCGATCCTGGCGGCCTGCACCGATGATCATCAACGCCGGATGGTCGAGGCGGCCGAGGGCGACGTGCCGGCGACGGTGCTGGACGAGCTGACCGGCGAACTCGCCGAGGTGCGCCGGGCCGGCTATGCCGTCGACGAGGAGACCTACAGTCCCGGCCTGCGCTGCCGGGCCGCCGCGATCCTCGGGCCGGGCGGTCGGCCCGCCGGCGGCATCTCGATCGCAGGCCCGGCCGCCCGCTACAGCCGTGAGCTGGCCGATGCCGGCGTCGACGAGCTGAAGGCCCGGGCCGCCGAGCTCTCCTCGATCGTCGAGGCCCACTGACCGAAACGCCGACGAAGATCAAGGAGATCAGTATGAGCGTGACGTCGATCAGTCCCGCCGACCTGCACGCCCGGGCCCGTGCCCTGGTGCCCGGCGGGACCCATTCGAGCACTCGCGCCCGGGATCCGTACCCCTGTTATGCGCAACGGGCCGAAGGGCCTTGGCTGTGGGATGTCGAGGGCACCCGGTGGACCGACTTCGGGATGGGCAACGCGGCGGTGATGCTCGGTCACGCCCACCCGGCGGTCACCGAGGCGGTGGTCCGCAGCGTCACCGACGGGCTGACCTGCGGCACCGAGACGGCGACCGCGGTCGAGGCGGTCGAGACCCTGCGGACGATGATCCCGGACTTCGGCCTGGCCCGGTTCGCCGTCACCGGCACCGAGGCCCTGATGCACGCGTTGACGATCGCTCGGCAGGTGACCGGCCGGGAGCGGGTGGCCAAGGCCGAGGGCGCCTACCACGGTTGGGCCGACAGCCTCTGGGTCTCCACCTGGGGCACCCCGGACACGATCGGGCCGCCGGAACGTCCGGCCTCGCCGCCCGGCTCGGCCGGCCTGTCCCGGGCCGCGGCCGACACCGTGGTGTTCCCGTTCAACGATCTGCCGGCGACCGCGGCGATCCTGCGTGAGCATGCGGCCGATCTGGCCGCCGTGGTGCTCGAACCGGTCCTGATCGACATCGGGTTCATCCCGGCCGAACCGGCTTATCTGCAAGGGCTCCGGGAGCTCACCGCCGAGCTCGGCATCGTGTTGATCTTCGACGAGCTGCTGACCGGGTTCCGGCTCGAGCCCGGCGGGGCGCGGGCCCATTACGGCGTCACGCCGGACCTGACCACCTACGGCAAGGCCCTCGGCAACGGCTACCCGATCGCGGCCGTGGAGGGCCGCGCCGACCTGATGGCGGTGACCGACACGCTGGCCGGCGGGCCGGTGCAGTGGGTCGGCACCTTCAACGGGCACGGCAGCGCGGTGGCCGCCGCGGCCGCGGCCCTGCCGATCCTCGCCACCGGCGAGCCGCAGCGGCACCTGCACCGGCTGACGAACCGGCTCCGGGACGGCTTCGTCGACCTGGCCCGGCGGCACCGGATCCCGGTGCTCGTCGCCGGCCTGGGCGGCCACTTCCAGCCGTACTTCCTGCCGGCGGCACCCCGTGACTACCGGCAGGCGATGGCCACCCACACCGAGCGCTACCTGCACCTGGTCCGCACCGCCGAGCGGCACCACCTGCTGCTGCCGCCGAAGGCGCTGCTGCACGGCGCGCTCGGCGCTGCGCACACCGAGGCCGAGGTGGACGCGCTGCTCGCGGCGGCCGACGAGGCGTTCGCGACCGACCCGACCCGTTCATGATCACGACCGAAGGAGAATCCCGATGACCGCCACCCGCACCCTGGACCGACTTCCGGTGTCCCGGCTGACCGACGGGCGAGAACTGGAGCTGGTCGTGCACCGGCTCACCGGCAGTGCCGACGGGCCCCGGTTGATCTTGCTCGGCGGCGTCCACGGCGACGAGCCGATCGGCGTCGAGATCGTCCGCCGGGCCGTGGAAACCCTGTCAGGCTTGGACTTCGAGGGCGAGGTGCTGGCGATTCCGGTCTGCAACCCGCTGGCTCTGCATGCGCTGAACCGGAACTCGCCGCTGGACGGCGGCAACCTGAACCGGGTCATGCCCGGTGATCAACAGGGCACGATCACCGACCGGATCGGTGCCGTGCTGGCCGACTTCCTGCGCACCAGCGGCGGCACCCACCTGATCGACCTGCACTCCGGCGGGAATCAGGCCACGGTCGACTACGTCTACCTCGACACCGACGGTCCCGAGGTCGCCACCGCGTACGGCTCTCCGCTGCTCTACGACCACAACCCGTACCAGGGCACCACGACCGACGTCGCGAAGTCCGCCGGGATGAAGGTGATGGTCTCCGAGCTCGGCGGCGGCGGCCAGCGGATCGACCACTTCGTGTCCCGCGGGGTCACCGGGATCAGCAACGTGATGCGCCGGATCGGAATGCTTCCCGGCGAGCCCGAGCCGCCGTTGGCGCCGCAGCGGGTGGTGCACGAGATCAGCCGGATCGGACCGCTCCAGGGCGGGTTCCTGATCAGCGAGTACGGGGCGGACCGGCTCGGCGAGGAGGTTCCCGAGGGCACGCTGCTCGGCCGGGTCTACGACCCGTACACCTTCGAGTTGCTGGAGGAGCTGCGAGCCCCGTACCCGGCGAACATCCTGGTGCTGGCCCGCGAGCCGATGACCGTCGTCGCGCCGGGCGACTTCGGCTTCATGGTGGCCAACGCGGCCACCGCGACGCCGCTCTGAGCCCGGCTCCGGGCCCGAAACGGGCGTCCCAGCCGCGGAGTTGACGAACTCCACGGAAAGCGCCTGCAGATGTAAACACTTTCCCTTACCCAAAGAATCTGTGCTGCCCAGGTATTCCGCAGGGACTCCCTCAGGAGTTCTTGAAGTTCATTGCTCCCGAGTTATGGCCTGCGAAATGGTGAGTTCGGGCCGATAAGAACGGTCGGAATTCGAGACAGACCCGGCGGTATCCGCCGGATGCGGGGGTCTTGGGGGAGGGGCAAGTTTTCCATGCGCAGGTTCTTGAAAGGTTTCGCTGCCTTAGCGGCGGTCATTCTGCTCTCGTACGCGGCGGCGGCGCCGGCCGCGGCGAGGGAACCGGAGGACAACCGACTTGGGCGCTACATCGTCGTGCTCGACGACGAGGCCGATCTGCTCGGGTCGACGCTGCACCGGTTGCAGTCGTTCACCGGGTTGAAGATCGGCCACGTGTTCGAGAAGGGTCTCCGCGGCTACAGCGCGACCATGCCGAACCGGCTGGTCAAGAAGCTGTTGGCCGACCCGCAGGTGAAGTACGTCGAGCCGGACCAGGAGGTCGTCGGCAACGGGCAGCTCTTCCCGTGGGGGATCAACCGGGTGCAGGCCGACCTCAGCTACACCAAGGCCGGCAACGGGTCCGGGACGGTGACCGGGGTGAATGCGTACGTGATCGATTCCGGGGTCGCGCCGCACGTCGACCTCAATGTCGTGAAACGGCTCAATTTCACCGAGGAAGCCGACACCGACTGCCACGGTCACGGCACCCATATCTCGGGCACGATCGCCGCCCGGGACAACAGCGCCGGCGTCGTCGGTGTCGCGCCCGGAATTCCGATCACCTCGCTGAAGGTGCTCGACTGTGAGACCCACGGCTGGTATTCGGACATCATCGCGGCGATCAACTGGATCACCGCGAATGCGAAGAAGCCCGCCGTGGCCAACCTCAGCTTCGGCGGTTCGCTGAGCAAGTCTCTCGAGGATGCGATCCGGCGATCGGTCGCCTCGGGGGTGTTCTACGGCGTGTCCGCGGGCAACAAGCAGACCTCGGCGTGCAACCAGTCGCCGGCCCGGGCCGGCGCCGGCACCAACAACGGGATCGTGACCGTCGCAGCGATCGGTTCCGGCGACCGGGAGGCGTCGTTCTCGAACTACGGCCCGTGCGTCGATCTCTGGGCACCGGGGGTCGACATCAAGTCGACCGGCAACAGTGGCGGCATCGGCCCGATGTCGGGCACCTCGATGGCCGCGCCACACGTGACCGGGGCGGCCGCCCTGTACCTGTCCCGGCGCCCGACCGCGAAACCGGCCGACGTCGAGGCCTGGCTGAAGCGGGCCGCGGTCTACCCGGGGACGAAGAGCAAGGACGGCCGGGCGATCCGCCTGGTCTGCGTCAAGGCCGTGGTCTGAGCATCCGGCCGGCGACCAGGAGCGCGATCAGGGTGATCGCGGTCAGTCCGAGGAACAGGTCGGAGTAGGCCGGCGCTTCGAGGTCGTACCAGGGGAGCAAGGGGCCGGCACCGTGCCGGGCGTCGAGGAGGACGCCGGCGAGTGCCGGCCCCGCCCCGGCCCCGAGGAACTGGGCGCCCTGGAAGATGCCGAGTCCGGCGCCCGCCAGCTGGGGTGGCTGTGCCTCGGCCGCGACCGTGGTGACGTTGGTGATCACGAAGGCGAAGCCGGCGCCGAGCCCGGTCACGGCGGCGGCGATCAGGATCGGTGACGACCCGGCGCCGAAGGTCAGAGTCAGCATCGCCGCGCCGATCATGATCAGCCCGCCGAGCACCAGCGGGCGCGGCCCGAACCGGCCCATCAACCGGCCGGCGACCGGCGAGAGCACGCCCAGGGCGATGCCGCCCGGGATCATGATCAAACTGGCCAGGCCGGGGGTCAGCCCGTTCTCCTCGATGATCATGGTCGGTACGAAGACGAGAGTGGACAGGTTGACCGCCATCGCCAGCAGGATGACCAGGGTGGCCGCGGTGAAGGCGCGATCCGCGAACAGGGCCGGCGCCACGAACGGGTGAGCGGCGGTCCGGACCCGCCAGACGAACAGCCCGGCCAGCACCGGGGCGCCGATGATCAACGGCCAACTGGTCGGCGAGTCGAACCCGTTGGTCTGCCCCTGGGTGATGCCCAGCAGCAGGGCACCGGTGCTGGCGCCGAGCAGGACGCCGCCGGCGACGTCGACCGGCCGGCGGTCCTCGCCCGGCGTGGTCGGCAGCCCGCGCAGGAGGCCGGGCAGCAGCACCAGCGCCAGCACGGCGGTGCACCAGAACAGGCCTCGCCAGCCGACCAGCTGGCCGAGCACGCCACCGAAGGCCGGGCCGAGCGCCGCCCCCGTGCCGCCGACGGCGCCGAGCAGGCCGAAGCCCAGCGCCCGGCGGTCCGGCGGCAGCAGTCGCATGACGGCAACCACCGACAGCACCGGGATCGCGGCCGCCCCGGCGCCCATGATCACCCGGCCGCCGACGATCGCGACGAATCCCGGCGCCAGGGCGGCGACGACGCTGCCGGCGGCGAAGACCAGCAGTGTGCCGACGTACAGGTTGCGCAGGCTGAACCGGTCGGCAACCCTTCCGTAGAAGGGAATTCCGATCGAGAACGTCAACAGGAAGCCGGTCACCATCCAGGCCAGCTCGGCCTTCGACGTGCCGTAGGCGGTGCCGATCATCGGCAGCACCAGGGTGACCATGTCGCTGCTGATCACCACCAGCAGCATGGCCGGTCCGACCAGCGCGAGCACTCCCGCTGTCGACCGCGTGCGCACGGCCGGTTCTTGCTTGACCGACATGAGGCGAAGTCCTTTCTCGACTGTAACAATGACGGTTACAGTTTGGGCATGATCAACTGATGATTCGGGTGGGCAGGGTTTACGGCGACGCCGCTTCGCGTTCCAGGTCGAGGATGCTGCCGTGGATGTCGGCGATGCTGGTCCGGCTCAGCCGCTGTTGCATCGCGGACTCGGCCGCGGTGAACTCGGTGTGCAGCAGGGTGGCGATGTGCCGGCCGATCACGCAGCCGGGATTCGGGGGATGGACGTGGCCGGCGAGCACCGGGCCGACCTCGACCGCGGCGTACGCGTCGTACAGGCTGATCTTCCGGGCCGGCCGGCTCAGCCGCCAGCCGCCGCCGTACCCCTCGGTGGACTCGACCAGACCGGCGTTGCGGAGTTGGCCGAGCACCCGGCGAACCGCGACCGGATTGCTGTTCAGGCTGTCCGCGATCTCCGCCGATGTCATGAGTTGATCTTGGCCGTGCTGGGCCAGCTTGGTCAGCGTGTGGATGGCCACCGCGGTACGGCTGCTCAGGGTCATCGCCACCTCCTCGGGGTAACCGTAACAGAGATGGTTACAGTCGTTGTCTGTCGTCCCGGTCGGTGAGCAGGCTGCTGAGTGTTGCGGCCGCGGCGAGCAGGGCCCGGGAGCGATTCTCGATGCTCAGGCCGCGGGCGGCCAGGGCGGCGGTGACCTCGGCCTTGCCGGTGCCGGTGAGCTCGGGCAGGACGGCCCGGAGGGTCTCGATCCGGTAGCCGGTCAGGCGCAACTGCTGCACGATCCGGGCGTCCCGGACCTGGTTCGGCGCATAGCGGCGCGTCCCGCCCGGCGGCACCCGGTCCGGCACCACCAGACCCTCGGAGTCCCAGTGCCGCAGGGTCGAGGCGCGCAGCCCGAGGGCCGTCGCGAGCTCGGAGACGCTCATCGCGTCGCCCGGCCGCACGTCGTCGATCGGCTCCTCCTTGATCGCCGTCACCGCAGCCCGGGCCCGTCCAACCTCCGTCCGTTCCCGGTCCAGGCCGGCGTGGGCGGCGTCGAGCCGGGCCAGCACCTCGCCGACCGGCCGGGTGTGCACGGCGCGGAGCAGGTCCTTGGCCGCGACCGGGCCGATCCCGGCGGCCAGCTCGCGGTAGGCGAGCACGGACCTCAGGTGTACCTCGCGATAACCGCGATAACCCGCGTCGGTACGGTCCGCCGGTGGCAGCACGCCGTCCCGTTCGAGGTTGCGGATCTGCTGGGCCGAATAGCCGGTGCGACGGGCCAGCGCTCCGGTCCGCAGACCGGGCGAGTTGAGGGTTTGCACTCGTACTGCCTCGATTCCGAGCCGTAAGGCTCTACAAGCACTTTAATGAAACGCTCGAAGCATGGAAATCCAGGAGATCGTCGATCAGGTCGCCGCGCTGCCCGGCACGCTGGTCGTCCGGCCGGGACCGGGCGACGGAACGCCGGAGCTCGCCTGGGGCGACGTGTTCTGTTACTACGCGCCGGACGGCGTGATGCCGACGGCCACCCAGCCGTTCGCCACCGTCGTGACCAAGAACTATCCCGAGGACGAGCTGTCCCGGCTGGACCGGCCGGGCGCCTTCCGGGTCAACCTGGCGGCCGGCCGGGACGCCTTCGTCGAGCAGGTCGGGCACCTGCCGCGGGAATCGGACCCGGGGAGCGATGATCCCGGCCGGGACGACGTCGTGATCGCCCATCCCGTGTACGGGTCGCTGGGCTGGCTCGCCGTCGTGAATCCCGGGCCGCGGACCGCCGCCACGGTGCGGGTCCTGCTGACGAAGGCGTACGCGTTGGCGAAGGGGCGCTACGAACGCCGGACCGGTGGTTGACCTCAAGTTCACGTGAAGTTGCAGGATCGGTCGCGTGAAACGTACGACGAGCGAGCCGAGCCTGTTCCGTGGGCCGCGGGCAACGGCCGTGCTGGCGATGCTGGCCCTGGTGACGCTGGGTGCCCTGGAGAACCGGGCCACCAGCACCGTGTTGCCGGTGCTGGCGAACGAGCTCGGCGGGCTGACCTGGTTCGGCGCCGCGACCACGGGACCGGGCCTGGCCTATGTCGTCGCGGTGGTGCTGGCCGGCACCTGGTCCGACCGGCGCGGTCCGGGCCCGGCGATCCTGACCGGCGTCGGGCTGTTCGCGGTGGCGCAACTGGTGATCGCCGCGGCACCGTCGATGATCATGGTCGTGGCGGGACGGCTGCTGTCCGGGATCGCCGAGGGGTTGTTCGACATCGGGATCACCGTGCTGATCGTGATCATGATCCCGGAGTCGCAGCGGCCGCGGATGATGAGCCTGATCGCGATGGCCTGGATCCTGCCGTCGGTGGTCGGCCCGCAGCTGGCCGGCTGGGTGGCCGAATGGGTCGGCTGGCGGGCCGTCTTCCTGATCGGCGGCGCGCTGGTGCTGCCCGTGGTGCTGGCGCTGCTCGGGCCGATCCGTTCGGCCGGCGGGGCACCGCGCGAGCAGGCCGAGCGACCTGCCGGGCCGAACACGCTGCCGTACGCGATCGCGGTGGCCGGCACCATGGGCGGCGCCGCCGCGCTGGCACCGCTGGCGGACACCGGTGGAACGCCGATGATCATCGGCGCCGCGGCCCTCGTCGTGCTGGTGGCGATCGGGATCTGGTGCGCCCGGCCGCTGCTGCCGTCCGGCACTCTGGCGCTGCACCGGGGTCTGGGTGCCACGGTCGGACTGGGCGCGGTGCTCTCGGCGTCATTCGCGGTCGGGTCGAGCTACCTGCCGTTGATGTTGATCAAGCGCGCCGGGTTCAGTCCGGCGGCGGCCGGCCTGAGCCTGACCGTCACCGGTCTGTTCTGGGCCTTCGGCTCCTGGCTCCAGGGCAGCCCGGCCGTGCGCCGGCGTAGCACGGCGGTGCTCCGGGTTCGTTGGGGCTTCACCGCCATCGGGTTCGGCCTGGTCGCGGCCGGCGCCACCGCCCTCGGCGTCATCCCGGCTCCGGTCGGACTGGCCGGCTGGGCGGTCGCCGGCGTCGGCATCGGGATCGCCTCGTCCAGCCTGTCGGTGCACCGGCTCGAGCTGGCCGCCGACGCCGAGCAGGGCCGGGTGGCCGCGGGCAACGGCCTGCTCGGCTCGGCCATGATCAGCGCGGGTGGCGTCGCGGTCGGGTACGCGATCGCCGCGACGGCGCCGGAGCCGCCGGCCATCGTGTTCGGGATGATCTTCGGGGTTGCCGCAGCGGCGGCGCTGGCCGGATCCCTGCTGTCCGGCCGGATCCGTCCCGGGTCGGGCACGTCAGCTCCGGTCAGCGCGAACCGGGCGCCGAGTCGAGCCAGTTCCTGATCCCGGCCCGGAGTTCCTCCTTCAGTCCGGCCGGCGCGGCGGAGGCGGCGACCGACTGTTCGGCCAGCGCGGCGAGCGCGGCGTCGGCATGGTCCAGGTGCTCCCGGACCAGGGCGTACTGGCCGGCCAGCCCGACGCCGAAGATCAACGGGTCGTCGGTCGCCAGCGCCACCGGCACCCCGGCCGCGGCGAGTTGATCAAGAGGGATCGAGGCCAGGTCGGCGACCACTCCGAACGGCGGGTACGAGGTCGGGCAGACCTCCAGCGCGATCCCGCCGGCGGCCAGCAGTTCGAGCACCTCGGGATCATCGACGGAGGTGAGCCCGTGCCCGACCCGGCCCGCCCCGAGCAGCTCGATCGCCTCCCGGACGTGCCAGGCGCCGTGATAGAAGCCGGCGTGCGGTACGGCGATCAGCCCGGCCTCGGTGATCACCCGGAAGGCCGGCACGAAGTCCTGGGTACGGCCGCGCCGCTCGTCGTTCGACAGGCCGAACCCGACCACGCCATGCGTCCGGTAGCGCACGGCCAGCTCCGCCAGGCGTTCCGCATGATCAGGTGCGGCGCCCCAGCTGGCCGCGACGATCACGCCGGCCGGGCGGTCACGGGTGGCCGACAGCACGGCCTCGATCACGGCCTCCAGGCTGCCCAGGTGCGCCGCGTACGAGGTCGGGTCGACCTGCAGCTCGACCCAGCCCGCGCCGTCGGCCAGATCGTCGTCGATCGCCTCGGTGACGATCCGGTGGATGTCGGCGGCGGTCCGCACCGCGCCGCGGGCAGCGTCGTAACGATCTTGGAAGACCTCCCAGCCGTGCGGCACCGGACCGGCCGGATCGACCGGCGGCAACGGCGGCAGCCCGTGCCGGGCGGCCAGCTCGTCGGCGGTCGCCGGCCGCATCGAGCCGGTCAGGTGCAGGTGCAGATTGGCCTTGGGCAGGCGTCGGAGATCACGGCCGGTCATGGTGTCCCGATCATCCCAGACCGGGGCCGTCGGTTCAGCCGGCTCCGAGGCCTTCGAGATGGGAATCGAGGACCTGCTTGATCAGCGCCGACCGGGCCCGCGGGGTCAGGACGAGGCAGCGGAGGGCGAGGCCGTCGATCAGGGCGAGCAGATGGGCCGACTGGACCGCGGGGTCGGTGACGCCGAGGCCGGCCAGTTCGTCCTCGAACCAGCGGAGCAGCTCACGATCGGTCCGCCGGGAGGACTCGGCCAGGGCCGGACGGGAGGCGGCCGCGCCGGCGAAGGCGAGCCACACCTTGACCCGGCGCTCCCGGTCCTGGTCCAGCGGCAGCCAGAGCATGATCAACTCACGCAGCCGGTGCGGCGACGACGGGCCCGCGAGCACCGGTTCCAGGCGGCTCAGGAACTCGGCGCCGGCATGGTCGAACGCGGCCTCGATCAGGGCGTCCTTGGTGCCGAAGTAGTACTGCACCTGGGCCAGCGACACGCCGGCCTCGGCGGCCACGGTGCGGATCGACAGTCCGGCCAGGCCGTCGGCGGCGATCAGCCGGACCGCGGCGTCCAGGATGTGCGCGCCGCGCTGCCGGGTGTCGATCATGACCAGCGCCCGCGCACCAGGGCGAAGCCGACCGTCGCCAGGATCACGTACCCGGGGATGACCAGGATCAGGTCCGGTCCGGCCAGCTGCACGCCGGAGCCGGTGGCCGAGCCGAGCAGCGTCCGGTTGATGATCAACAGCAGCAGGTGCGCGCCGACGCCGACCCAGATGCTGCCGGTCACCTGCCGGGCCTGGATCAGGCAGCAGCTCCAGAGCACCAGCAGCATCAGGTAGCTGACCGGGTCCTGGCCGGGCGGCGCGATCGCGTACCAGGGTGGCTCGCCGGCGCCGAGCGCCCGGGTGATCAGCGCGCTGACCGTCGTCGACAGGCCGGGCGCCAGCACGAAGATCACCGTCGCGACGGTCGCGGCGAGGAACGGGCGGAGCCGGCCCCGCAACGAGCTGTACGCCAGCCCGCGGAACGCCAGTTCCTCGGGGAAGGCCTCGAGCCCGGTCGCCACGAGCACGGTGACGCCGAGCCAGGTCAGCAACGGGGCCGGATCGACGCCCTGGAAGCGGATCCCGCCGAGCACGGCCGCCGGCCCGATCACCACCACTGCGGCCGCGGCGATCACCCCGAAGCCGATCCCGAGGTCGCGGATGATCTTGCTCCCGCGGAACCCGAACCAGGCGGTGGCGGAGTTCGTCCGCCGGGCCAGCCAGCCGATGCCGGCCAGCGTGATCACGGTGCAGAGCGCCGCCTGGAGCAGCGAGCCGGCCGGCCACGGCCAGCCCATCGTCCGCGCGACCCCGAGGCCGATCCCGCTGGCGACGCCGAGCGCGACGCTGAAGATGATCATGGCGCCGAGGGCGCGGCCGAGGGTCAGCCGCCAACTCGGCCGCCCGGTCGTCGCCCTGAGGTCGGACTCGGTGCTCATGACATACGATCGTACAGTACGTTCGTACGGACTCAGGGCGAGGTGTCGAGGGCGATCAGTTCCCGGCCGAGCTCGGCCAGCAGCCGGCGCAGCTCCGGCGGGTCGGCGATCTCGATCATGGCCCCGAACCCGGCGATCACACCGGCGGCCCCGCGCAGGCTCTGAATCGAGAGTTCGAGACCCGACCAGTCGTCCTCAGCCGGCAGCGAAACGGCGGGTCGGGTGAGCTGGGCGGACAGGTTGCGCAGCAGCAGCTCGCGGAACGTGGAGCGGACCCGGAGCCGGACCGGGATCCCTTCGATCCCGGCGTACCGGGCCCGCAGGTCGGCCCAGAGCCTGCGCAGATCAAGATCATCCGGGCGCTGGGCCGGGGCGTTGATGATCACCGCCCTGGTCATCCGGGACACCCTGTAGGCGCGCGGCCGGCCGCGGTGCCCGGCCAGCAGATACCAGGCCGAGCCGGCCAGCAGCAGCCCGTACGGATCGACGGTGCGGAGACCGGCCCGCTCGACCTGGCGCGGCGTGTAACGGAACCGCAGCCGCCGGTCGGCGAAGGCCGCGGCCTGGACGGTCGGCAGTTCGGGCACCGGCTCGGGGTCCAGGATCCAGCCGGCCGGGTCGACGACGATCCGCTCGGACTGCCGCTCGACGCTGTCGCGCAGCCGGGCCGGCAGGCCGGAGGCGAGCTTGTTCAGGGCCGAGGCGAGCGCGGTCTCGACACCGAGCCGGCCGAGTGCGGTCCGGCCGCCGGCGACGAACAGTGCGGCCGTCTCGTCCTCGGTCAGCTCGGCCGGATCCGGTTGATAGCCCGGCAACAGGGCGAAGCCGCCGTTGCGGCCGCGCTGCGCGTACACCGGGACCCCGGCCGTCGACAGCGCCTCGATGTCGCGCAGCACCGTCCGTCGGTCCACCTCCAGCCGCCGGGCCAGGTCGGTCGCGCTGAGCTTGCCGTACTGCCGGAGCAGCCCGACCAAGATCATCAGGCGATCGGCGCGCATCCGGCCACGATGTCATACACGACACTTCGTGTCACCTATTGCGGGAGACGCTGGTCCGGCAAGCCACTTCGACGAAAGGTTCCGCCATGCAGCACTCCGACCTCCGCCCCGCCCTCGCCCAGGCCCAGGACTGGGTCGCCGGGCTGATCGACCGCGTCCGGCCGGATCAGCTCGAGCGGCCGACGCCGTGCCCCGAGTTCGACGTCCGGGCGCTGATCGGCCACCTCTACACCGGCGCCGGCCGGGTCCGCCGGATCGGCGAGGGCAGTGACCCGATGGTCGAACCGCACGTCGTCACGGACCTGCCGGACGATCTGGCGGCCGGCTACCGGGACCGGATCCGGGCGGCGCGGGCGGCCTGGACCGACGACGCCACGCTGACCCGGACGGTTCGGGTGCCGTGGGGCGAGGTGCCCGGCGCCCTCGCGCTCGGCGGCTACCTGACCGAGGCGCTGACCCATGGCTGGGACCTGGCGACCGCCACCGGCCAGCCCGCCGAGGCCGACCCCGAGCTGGCCGAGCGCGGGTTGGTGGCGGCGCGGAAGGCCGTACCGGAGCAGCCCCGGGGTGGTCCGATCCCGTTCGGCCCGCCGGTCGCCGCCGCCCCGGGCGCCGGCCCGACCGAGCGGCTGGCCCGCTGGCTGGGCAGGCCTGCCCGACCCACGGAGTAGGCCTGGACCTACTGTGCCGACGGGCCCGCGTCAGTAGGGTCGCCAACGTGTCCGCTCGTGCGCCCTGGCAGGCCATGGTTCAGACACCGCGGCGCTTCCTGCTGTCGCGGTGGCCATGGCTCTCGCTGGCGTACCTGCTCAGTGGTGTTGGCGTCGGCGCGGTGATCGGCGCCTGCTTCGCGCTGATCGTGATCGCGCTGACCGTGCTGGTCCGGATGATCGCGATGACCCGGTTCAGTCCGCAGTCGGTGCTGGCGCTGCTCGGCGTGATCGTGCTGCTCTGCGTCTTCGTCCTCTGCGGGATCGGCCTGGCCCGCGTCGAGCGGTTCCGGATCAGGATGGTCGACGCCGAGCCGATCGACCGGCCGCGGAACCGGGGCGAGCAGGCCGACCTGCGGGTCTGGGTGAGCACCCGGATCCGGGATCCGCTGACCTGGCAGGAGATCGGGTACGCGGTCGTCTGCACCATCCTCTGCATGCTGGACGGAGTCGTGCTGGCCGTGTTCGTCGCGCCGTTCGTGATGGCGGTGGTGTCGGTGATCGACATCATCGCCGGCAGCAATGTCCTGGAATCGCTGGCGGTGGGCGTGATCTGCCTGGTCCTGGTGCCCTTCTTCGCCTACCTGGTGACCGCCTGGGCGGGCGCGCGGGCGGCGATCAGCCGGGCCGTGCTGGCGCCCAAGGAGACCGAACTCGGCCGCCGGCTGACCGAGGTGACCACGTCGCGGGCCCGGCTGGTGGACGCGTTCGAGTCCGAGCGGCGCCGGATCGAACGGGACCTGCACGACGGCACCCAGCAACGGCTGGTCGCGCTGAGCGTCGAACTCGGGCTGGCCCGGATGGACGTACCCGAGGGTTCGGAGGTCGGGGACCGGCTGGCCCAGGCCCAGGAGCAGGCCCGGCTGGCGCTGGTCGAGCTGCGCGAACTGGTCCGCGGCGTCTACCCGCAGGTGCTGGTGGAACGCGGGTTGGCGACTGCGCTGTCCGACCTGGCCTCGCGGTCGCCGCTCGCCGTCGACACCCGGCTGGCGGCCGAGGAACGCTATCCGTCGCCGGTCGAGACGGCGATCTACTTCGCGGTCGCGGAGGCCCTGACCAACGTGGCCAAGCACGCGATGGCCGGGCTGGCGACGGTGTCGCTGGACTGGCGGACCGGTCGGCTGATCGCCGAGGTCACCGACGACGGCCGGGGCGGCGCCGATCCGTCCGGCGGGTCGGGCATGCTCGGACTGGCCGATCGGCTGGCCGTCGTCGACGGCCGGATGTATGTGTCGAGTCCTCCAGGAGGTCCCACCGTTGTACGGTTCGAGGTGCCATGCCAGCCACTGACCTGAGGATCGTGATCGCCGAGGATTCGGTCCTGCTGCGATCGGGACTGGAGAGCCTGGTGTCCCGGTTCGGGTACCGGGTCGTCGGCTCGGTCGGCGATGCGACCGCGCTGCTGGAGGCGGTCCGTGATCATGATCCGGATCTGGTGATCACTGATGTACGGATGCCGCCGGACTTCACCGACGAGGGCCTGCGCGCGGCCGTCCAACTGCGCCGGGACCGGCCCGGCCTGGCCGTGATCGTGCTCAGTCAGTACGTGCAGCAGGCGTACGTCGACGAGCTGCTCGAATCGTCCGGTGCCGGGGTCGGCTACCTGCTCAAGGACCGGGTGGCCGAGGTGACCCAGTTCGCCGAGTCGATCACCGACGTGGCCGGCGGCGGTACGGTCGTCGATCCGGACGTGGTCCGGGCCCTGCTCGGCAGCCGGCGCGACCCGTTGCAACGGCTGACCCCGCGCGAGCTGGAGGTGCTCGGCCTGATGGCCCAGGGGCAGTCGAACGCCACCATCGCGGCCAACCTGGTGGTCAGCGAGGCCGCGGTCGGCAAGCACATCGGCAGCCTGTTCGCGAAGCTGGACCTGCCGCCGGAGTCGGATGGGAACCGCCGGGTGCTCGCCGTGCTGGCGTACCTGCGCCGAGGGGACCGACGGTGACCATGATCATCGCCACGGGGAGGAAACCATGATCGACTTCGCACTGGTCGGCGTCGCCGACCAACGGCACCGGCTGTTCATCCATCCGGTGGAACGGCGCCGGGCCGGCGTCCACGTGGTCGGCTACAGCGAACCGGACGAGACGGCCAGGGCCGAGTTCGCCGTGCTGCACGAGACGCCGGCGTTCGCCGACCACCGGGAACTGCTCGAGCAGGCACGACCGTCCATGATCGCCGTCGCCAGCCCGGCGGCGGCGACCTTCGAGGTGGTCCGGGACGCGCTGGCGGCCGGGGTCGACGTGATCGTCGCGCCGCCGCTGACCGGATCGCTGGCCGAGCTGGACCAGCTGGCCGACGCCGCCACCTCGGCCGGCCTTCGGCTCGCCGTCGTGCACACCTACCGCAACCATCCCGCCGTACGGCTGGCCCGGGAACTGGTCGACCAGGGCCGGCTGGGCCGGGTCCGGGAGGTCGTCCTGGAGGTGGCCGGCGAGGTCTCGGACGCGGACCTGGCCGGCGCGAGCCGGGAGACCCTGGAGTTGTACCGATGGTTCACCGGGGCGAGCGAGGGCACCGTGACGGGCGGCGCCGCGGCCGGCGAGCCTGGCCGATCGGTGGCCGAACCTGCGCAGCCGGTGGGCGGTGCCGCCCCGTCGGTGAACGGGTTCGTGCAGGCTGCGGACGGGTCGGTGCAGACGGTCGGCGAGCCGGAGGAGCAGGTGATCATGACCGTGCGGGGGACCGGCCCGGACGGGGACTCCGGGTGCGAGGTGGTGCGGCATCCGGGCACGGCCGGCACGGCGCTCGTGGTCCAGCTGATCGGCGACGAGGGCGCGGCGGCCTGGGAGGTCCGCAACGGCGGGTTCCGGTCCATCACCGGCGACCGGCCGTCGCCCGTGATCGCCTGCGGGCTGCCGGCCGACGAACCGCAGTGGGTGCTCACCGACCTGGTCCGGCGGCCGGCGCCGAGTACGGTCGCCGAGCAGCTGCTGAGCACCCGGATCTCCTTGCTGGTCGCCGAATCGGGGCGCCAAGGTGGTGCCGAGCTCGAGTGGCGGCTCTGACCCGATGACGGACCTGTACGGGCGGCTGGCCCTGATCACCGGCGGCCGGCGCGGTCTCGGCCTGGAGATGGCCCGGGCGCTCGGCGCGGCCGGCGCGCGGTTGTTGATCAACGGCCGGGAGCCCGAGGCACTGGCCGCCGTCTGCGCATCGCTGCGGGCGGCCGGACTGGACGCCCACCCGGCCGCGTTCGACGTGACGGACCCCGGCGCGGCGGAGGTGGTGGACCGGCTCGCCGATGATCACGGGCCGATCGACATCTTGATCAACAACGTCGGTCAGCGGGACCGGCGCGGCGTGCTGGAGATGGACCAGGCCGATTTCGAGCGGCTGGTCCGGGTCGACCTGACGAGTGCGTACGCGATGAGTCGGGTGGTCGCCCGCCGGCTGGTCGGACTCGGCCGGCCCGGGGCGATCATCAACGTCTCGTCGGTGGTCGGCGGGCTGCTCGGCGCCCGGGCCGACGTCGCGTACACGGTGGCGAAGGCGGGTCTGGACGGCCTCACCCGGACCCTGGCAGCTGAGCTGGGTCCGCATCGGATCCGGGTCAACTCGATCGCGCCGGGTCCGTTCGCCACCGAGACGAACGCACCGATCGTGGCCGATCCCAAGATCACCGCGTTCGTCACCTCGCGGACGGCGCTCGGCCGCTGGGGCCGGCCGGAGGAGATCGGCGGCATCGTCGCCTTCCTGGCCGGCGACGGCGCGTCCTACCTGACCGGGCAGACCATCGCCGTCGACGGCGGGCTCTCGACCACCTACTGAGCCGACGCGTCGGTCTCGATCTTGCGCGGAATGATCAACACCGCGATCACCAGCAGCACCGCGAAGACGGCCGAGCCGAAGAAGACCTGGTGGATCGCCGGGGCCAGCACCTCGGGCGGGACGTCGCTGCTGGTGCTGCCGTGGGAACCGATCGCGCCCTTGCCGGCCAGCGAGGCGTTCGCGATCGCGCCGAAGACGGCGATGCCGATCGCACTGCCCATCGACCGGGCGAACATGTTGGCGCCGGTGACCACGCCGCGGTGCTGCCAGCCGACGGTCGACTGGGCCGCGATCAGGGACGGGCTGGCGATCAGGCCCATCCCGAGGCCGATCAGGAAACAGGTCAGCGCGACCACCCAGATCGAGCCGCCGGCCGCCAGGGTGAGCAGCAGCCCGGCGCCGGCCAGGACCAGCACGGAGCCGATCAGGCCCGTGTTGCGGAAGCCGATCCGGAGGTACAGCCGGCCCGAGTTGGAGGCGGCCAGCGGCCAGCCGATCGTCATCGCGGCCAGCGCGAAGCCGGCCACCAGGGCCGACGTGTCGAGCACGCCCTGGGCGAACAGGGGCACGTAGGAGGTGAGTCCGATCAGGATCACCCCGACGGTCAGGCTGACCAGGTTGGCGCCGTTGAGGATCCGCCGGGTGAAGATCCAGCCGGGCAGGATCGGCTCCGCGGCCTTCCGCTCGACCAGCCCGAAGCTGATCAAGAGCAGGACGGCGCCGCCGAGCACGGCCGCGCTGGGCCAGGAGATCCACGGCCAGAGCACACCGCCCTCGAGCAGACCGAAGATCAGCAAGGACCCGCCGACCGTGAGCAGGATCGCGCCCGCGAAGTCGATCTTGTGTTTGGTCCGGGTCAGCTGCTCGGTGAACTTGCGGACCAGCATCCAGACCGCGACCGCGCCGAGCGGTACGTTGACGAAGAAGATCCAGCGCCAGTTGAGGAAGTCGACGAACAGGCCGCCCAGGGTCGGCCCGACCACCGCCGAGATCGCCCAGACACTGGCCAGATAACCCTGCACCTTGGCCCGCTCGGCCAGCGTGTAGATGTCGCCGATGATCGTCATCCCCATCGGCTGTACGGCCCCGGCGCCGAGCCCCTGAACCGCCCGGAACGCGATCAGCGCCGGCATGCTCCAGGCCAGGCCGCAGAGCACCGAGCCGAGCACGAAGGCGCCGATGCCGAACAGCATGATCGCCTTGCGGCCGATGATGTCGGCCAGCTTGCCGTAGATCGGCACCGCCACCGCCTGGGCGAGCAGGTAGACGGAGAACAGCCAGGGGAACTGGGAGAAACCGCCGAGGTCGTCCACGATGGCCGGCACGGCGGTAGCGAGGATCGTCGAGTCGATCGCCACCAGCCCGGCCGACAGCATCACCGACAACAGAACCGGTCCGCGCTCGGACCGCAGACCCACAGAGGCGCGGGTGATTTCGGGCTGAACCACGAACCAACCTGAACACACGGACCTCGGCCGGTATTCCGCGGGTCCCGGTTCGGACTTGCACTCAACCGAGGTTGAGTCGCCATCGTCGTCCCTAACGACGACGGAGGAGGCGACGCGTGCGACGACAGGATCCGGGTCCGGTCAAGGCGGAACGGTTGATCATGGTGAGCGCCTGCGCCGGGGCGTTCCTGGTGGTGCTGGACGCGACGATGGTCTCGGTGGCGCTGCCACGGATCGGGGCGTCGCTCGGGTTCACCGCCGAGTCACTGCCCTGGGTGGTGAACGCCTACACGCTGGCTTTCGCCGCGTTCCTGCTGCCCGGCGGGCGACTGAGCGACCGGATCGGACTGCGCCGCGGCTACCTGGTCGGGCTCGGCCTGTTCACCCTGGCCCGCGGTGCCGCCGGGCTGGCCTGGTCTCCGACGTCGTTGCTGGCGGCTCGGGCGGTGCAGGGTCTGGGCGCGGCGCTGTTGATGCCGGCGACCCTGGCGCTGCTGACCACCCTGATCGGCGATCCGGCCCGGCGGGCCCGGATGCTGGCCGGCTGGAGCGCCGTGGGTGCGGTCGGAGCCTCGCTCGGCCCGGTGATCGGCGGGCCGCTGACCCAGTGGCTGGACTGGCCGGCGGTCTTCCTGATCACCGTGCCGGTCGGCCTCGCCGCCATGATCGTGGCCGCCCGGGCGCTGCCCACGGCGCAGCCGGTGCCGACCGGGCCGGGCCGGTCGGCCGGCTGGTCGATCCTCCGGCTGCGCCAGGTGAGCAGCGGGAACCTGATCATGCTGCTGCTGGGACTCGGCTTCCTGGCCAGCCCGGTGTTGCTGTCGCTCTACCTGCAGCAGGTGCTCGGATTCACCGTGCTCGAGGCGGGCCTGGGATTCCTGCCGATCGGTGCCGCGATGTTTGCCGGCGCCCGGCTGGCCGGGCCGCTGACGGTTCGGCTCGGGCCGCGGTCGGCGACGGTGATCAGCTGCCTGGTCGGCGCAGTGGGCTTCGGCCTCGCCGCGGTGATGATCACCGGGCGCTTTCCGTACCTGATCTCGGTGGTGCTGCCCGGAGTGCTGCTCGGCCTGGGCAGCGCGGCGGCGTTCACGCCGATCACGGTCGCCGCCACCAGCGGCGTCCCAGCCGGCTCCGGCGGGCTGGCCGCCGGGCTGCTGAACACGGTCCGGCAGGCGAGCGGCGCGATCGGGCTGGCGGTGCTGGCCAGGCTCAGTGTCGCGGCTGGGAGCGAAGGTCCGGCGTTCGCCGTGTCCGGAATCTGTCTGGCAGCGGCCGCCGTCCTGGCCGCGTTGATCATGCCGAGAAGTTGATCAGGTCGAGAACAGGCTCGCCGGGACACTGATGCCGGCCCGGAACTCCGGGCAGCGCTCCAAGGCCGGCCCGTGCGCACAGGTGCGCAGGTGGACCAGGTAGGCGCGGGCCCGTTCCAGGTCGGCCAGCTGGGCGTCGACCGCTGCGACCTGGCGGTCCACCCGGCTCCGCCAATGATCATCGGCGGCGAGCAGCTCGGCGATCTCCTCGATGCTCAACCGCCCGGTCCGTCGCCAGATGTCGATCAACGCGATCCGATACACCTGGTCGGCGTCGTAGACCCGTTGCCGGGAGCGGCGCTCCGGCGTGATCAGCCCGCGGCGCTCCCAGTAGTGCAGGGTCGACAGCGGAACCTTGAAGTGATCGGCGACCTCACGGATCGTCACGTGCCCGGTCATGGCTCGATTCGACCCCGTACCGGGACGATCGGGCAAACCGGATCGCTGGAGATCGCCGACGGCGTGGTGTCCGGAGGCTCAGCCGCGGCCGGTCAGTTCGACGACCCTGGCCTCGTCGATCGAGGTGTAGAGGGCCTCGACCAGCCGCAGGGTGCCGAGGTTGTCGGCGCCGGAGGAGCGCAACGAGGTGCCGTCGGCGAGGTGGTTCAGTAGCGAACTGATCGGGCCGCCGAAGGCGTCCGGGATCCACCGCGTCGTCACCGGGTACGGCAGCCAGCCGTCGGTCGGCAGCACGGTACTGTGCAGCTCCAGCGTGTCCGGGCGGCCGTGCGGGTAGTCGTAGAGCAGGCCGAGGGTGCCGCGGATCGCTCCGGCGGTGCCCTCGATCCGGAAGGTGGCGCTGCTGTCGCCATGAAGATTGTCGTGGTTGGCGTGGACCAGAGCACGGACCCCGGAGCGATAGAGATAGCTGGAGATGGTCCTGGTCTCGCCCCGGCCGGGCTGGCCCGGCAGCCGCCCGGCGGCGCAGAAGACGGCGTCCGGTTCGCCGAGGAACCAGCGGATCACGTCGTGATAGTGGATCGAGTGGTACGTGATCTCCACCCGGTCCAACTCGCGCATCCAGGGCCAGTCGTCGAAGAACGCGGTCCGGATGTCGACCATGATCGACATCGCGGTGACCTCTCCGATCCAGCCGAGTTCGATCATGCGGTGGGCGGCGGCGACCCCCTCGTCGAACCGGAGCTGCTGATTCACCGCCAGCGCGACGTTCCGCTCGGCGGCGAGCTCGACGATCCGTTGCCCGGTGGCGACATCGGGGGCGAACGGCTTCTGCGCCAGCACCGGCCGGCCCGACTCGATCGCGGCGCCGGCCAGGGCCGGCTGCGCGTCCGCCGTGACGGCGATGTCGATCACCTCGACCCGGGGATCGGCCAGCAACTGCTCGGCGTCGCCGTAGACGGAGCCGATGCCGTGCCGGGCCGCGACGTCGGCCGCCTTCGCCTGGTCGAGATCGGCGATCGCGGCGACCTCGAGGCCGAGGGCACGGTAGGCCGGGAGGTGGGCGACGTCGACGATCGCGCCGGCGCCGATGATGCCGATCCGCAGCCGGGCCCGCTCGGGCAGCGTGATCCGGACGGCGTCGCCGACGTCGGCGAAGATGTCGATCATGAGGATCCACCCCGCTTGTTCACCAGATACAGGTGGGTGAGCACGGTGACCGTCTCGCCGTCCTGGTTGATCACCGTCACCAGTTCGTGCAGGTAGCCGAGCCGGTCCGGGTCCTTGCGGTGGTCGGCCTTGTCGGTGATCTCGGCGGTCACGGTGATCGTGTCGCCGATGAACACCGGCTTGACGAACCTGATCTTGTCGTAGCCGTAGCTCATCGCCTGCGGATTGATGTCGCCGGCGGTCATCCCGACCGCCATCGAGATGATCAAGGTCCCGTGCGCCATCCGCCGGCCGAACGGCTGGGTGGCACACCACGCGGCGTCCAGGTGGTGCGGGAAGAAATCGCCGGTCTGGCCGGCGTGCAGCACGACGTCGGCCTCGGTCACGGTGCGGCCCTGGGTGGTCCGGCGCTCCCCGACGGCGTAGTCCTCGAAGAATCGATCAACGGTGTTCATGCGTCCCTCAACAGTTGGTCCGCCGCCCCGTCCAGCCGGCGCAGCAATTCCTCGTCGGTCAGTTCGCCGCGCAGCGTAGCGGTGACCCACGGCGATGCGGTGTCCTGAAACTCCATGTACCCCAGGAATCGGGGCCGCAGGTAGGCGCCCTCCAGGGTCGCCCGGGTGCCGCGGAAGAAGTCCAGGGTCTCGGCGTTGAGCCGGTCGTCGTCCCAGGCCGCCCCGTGTCCGGGCTGGCCGCCGCCGTCGAAGTAGACGCCGCGCTGGACGTCGGCGGAGGCGACCCAGAAGGCGAACCGGCGTGCCTCGTCGATCATGGTCGACTGCGCGGAGACGGCGATCCCGGCCCCGCCGAGCAGCGAACCGGCCGGCGCACCGTTGATCATGGGGATGTCGGTGTACCGGAGCCGGTGGGTACGGAAGCCGGCCCGGCTGTAGTTGGTGTAGCCGAACAGCAGCGGCGCGTAGCACCACCGATCACCGGTGGCCAGCGCTTCGGCGACCTGGATCGGGTTCTGGGCCAGGCAGTCCGGCGGGACCAGTTCGGCCAGCCGGTGCAGCAGGTCGAGCGCCGCCAGGCCGGCATCGTGATCAAGGAATCGGCCGGGCTCCGCCGCGGGCGGGTGGCCCGATCCGGCGGCGACGGTGATCAGACTGGAGTACGCGTCGATCGGCTTGGCCGGCCAGAGCACCCGGCCCGCGCGCGCCAGCTCCAGCACGGCGGGCCAGTCCCGTGGGGGCTCCGGCAGCAGATCGGGCCGGAAGGCCGCCACCTGCGCGGCCACGTCGGTGGCCAGGCCGTACTGGTGATCATCGTGGGTGTAGCTCTGGTGCGAACGGCCGACGGTGTGCGCCGCCAGCTCCCGAAGTTGATCATCGAAGCCGTGCCCGTCCAGCGGGGCGAGCAGGCCCTCGGTGGCCGCCGCCGGGATGTGCGGATGGTCGATCACCAGCAGGTCGTACTCGGCGGTCAACTCGTCGAGCGGCTGGTCGGCGAAGGCCTGCAGGGACCGGAACTGCCAGTCGACGGCCACTCCGGTGAGCTCGCGGTAGGCCGCCGCGGTGGCGACCTGGCAGCCGTGGCCGCGCGGGTGCTCCCAGGTGATCCCGCGGACGGTGATCATCCGAGCCGCCCCTCGTCGATCAGGTCGTTGTGTTCGCCCAGCCGCGGCGCGGCGCGATCACTGGTCAGCGGTTCGCCGTCGACCCGGATCGGACTGCGGGTCGTGGTCAGCCGGAGCCCGTCCCGGGCGACCTGCTGGGTCATCCGGGCGGCGGCGAAGCCGGGATGATCGATCAGCTGCTCCAGCGTCAGCACGGGAGCGCACCACACGTCCGCGGCGTCGAGGATCTTCAGCCAGTGATCGGTCGTCTCGGTGCGCAGCCGGGCGGCGAGCGCCTCCTCGATGGCCTCCTGCTGGTCCCACCATTCCGTCTCGTCGGTCAGGGTGGTCAGCCACTCGAGGTCGAGCAGCCGGCCCAGCTCCGGCACCGGGTTCATGGCCAGCGCGAGATGGCCGTCCTGGGTCGGGTAGGTGCCGTACGGTGCGGGCAGGAAGGCGTGCGCCGCATACCGCCCGCCACGACGGACCGCGACGGTCGGGTCGTTCAGCCGGGTGCTCAACAGCTCGAACTGAAGATCGAGCAGGGCCTCCAGCAGGCTGGTCTCGACCAGGCCGCCGACACCGGTCCGGAACCGCCGCACCAGCAGCGCGGTCACGCCCTGGGCCAGGTGGCAGCTGGTCAGGTGGTCGGCGATCGAGAGCCCGATTGGGACCGGGCCGGCCTCGGCGGAGCCGCTCAGCCAGGGCAGCCCGGCCAGCGACTGGGCCAGCAGGTCCTGGCCGGGTCGGTCGCGCCAGGGCCCGGTGTCGCCGTAGCCGCTGGCGCTCGCGTACACGATCGCCGGGTTCAGCGCCCGGACCGATGGGTAGTCCAGGCCGATCCGCTCCATCACGCCGGGCCGGAAGTTCTGGATGATCACGTCGCTGGTCGTGATCAGGGACCGGATCCGGTCCAGGTCGGCCGGGTCCTTGAGGTCGGCCGTGATCCCGTACTTGTTCCGGTTCATGGCATGGAAGGAGACCGTGTCGCCGTCGGCGAACCGCCCGGCGAAGGCCAGCTTGCGCCCGATGTCGCCACCCTGCGGCCGCTCGACCTTGATCACGGTCGCGCCGAGATCGGCCAGCCGCAGCGCGGCCACCGGGCCGGCCAGGAACTGGCTGAAGTCGAGCACCCGAACGCCCTGCAGGGGCGGCTCCGTGCTGTCCACGCGCGACCTCCGTTGCTGCCATTACCCTGGACGGAACAGAACGGTAGCATGAACAAACGTTTGCTCACAGAGGAGTTGTCGATGCGCGTGGCCCTGCATTCGATCTTGAAGCCCGGCGCCGAGGCGGCGTACGAACGGGACCATCTGACCATCCCGGACGACCTGGCGGCCTCGTTCGACCGGGTCGGGATCCGGGACTGGACGATCTGGCGGAGTGGCACCGACCTGTTCCACCTGGTCGAGTGTGACGATTATCCGGCCGCCATGGCGGCCCTGGCTGACGACCCGGCGAACCTGCGCTGGCAGGCCTTCATCGGACCGTACGTCGAGCGCTTCGTCAGCACCGGCGACGGGCCGGAGGGTCAGCTGCTCGGGCAGGTCTGGCGACTGGCGGAGCAGCGGGACGCCGTTCGGTAGCATCGCGCCATGGCACGTCTGGTCGATGTCGCCGCGGCCGCCGGAGTGTCGGTCGGGCTGGTCTCGCGGGTGCTCAACGACGACCCGGCGACCCGGGCGACCGAGGAGACCCGGCAGCGGATCCAGCGCGCGGCCGACCGACTCGGCTACCGGCCCAACCACGCGGCCAGGGCGCTCCGGTCGGCGCGGACGTACACGATCGGGCTGGTGGTGCCGGACCTGACCAACGCCCTGTTCGCCGAGCTGATGCGGGGCGTGGAGCAGGCGTCGGCCCGGCTCGGCTACACGGTGCTGCTCGGCCGGTCCGAGGCGTTGACCGATCAGGCCCGGATCTCCCGGCTGCTCGACGACGGCCGGGTCGACGGGTTCCTGCTGCAGGGCCGCGATGCCGACACCACCGAGTCGCTGGCCGCGATCGCCGGCACCGCCCCGGTGGTCGTGATCAACTCCCGGATGCGGCGACGCCGGGGGAGCGTGATGCTCGATGATCAAGCCGCCGGCCGCATCGCCACCGAGTACCTGATCGGGCGCGGGCATCGCCGGATCGGCCTGCTGAACGGGCCGCGGTCGCTGCTCACCGCCCGGCTCCGGGCCGACGGCTTCCGGGCCGCGCTGCGTGCCGCCGACCTGCCCGTGATTCCGAAGTTGATCACCTGGTACGGCTACACGGTGCCGGATGCCACGCCGGCGCTGGAGTCGATCATGAACACGCCGAATCCGCCGGCCGCCGTCGTGGTGGGCAACGTGAACGCCGCGATGGGCGTGCTCACCGAGGCTCGCCGGCTCGGCCTGTCCGTCCCGGGCGACCTTTCGGTGATCGCGATCCACGACGCCTGGACGGCCGATCACACCTGGCCGCCGCTGACCACGGTGAAACTGCCGCTGGACCGCCTCGGCGAGCAGGCGGTCGAGGCCCTGCACCAGCGGCTCGAGGGCCGGCCAGGGCAGGACCAACTCGTCGACGACGTGGCGCCGGAAGTGATCGAACGGGAGTCGGTCGCCGACCTCGGCTGAGCCACCCGGCCGACCCCACGCGTACCACCTCACCAACTTTCCTGGCACTACCCGCGCGTTATATCTGACGGGAAGCGACAGTTTTTCACGGGACGTGAAAAACTGCGCGATCCCGTCCGCGGCCGGAATGCATAGAGTCGCTCACTCGCCTATCTATGCTATCGTTCCCTTCAGCGGTTGAACAAACGTTTGTTCATAGCCCGCCAGTTCGCAGGAGGCAGGGAGGCACATGCGAAACGTGGCAGCGGCGCGCCACCCGGCAGCCCGGCCGGAGACCCCATCGGCACGGCGATCGAGCTCGAGCACCGGGACCTCCCGGTGGCGGAAGGCGCTGCGCCGGCACTGGCAGCTCTACCTGTTGGTGATCATTCCGCTGCTGTACTTCCTGATCTTCAAGTACGTCCCGATGGCCAACAACGTGATCGCGTTCAAGAACTACAGCGTGGTCAAGGGCATCTGGGGCAGTCCCTGGGTCGGCACCCGGCACTTCGAGGCCTTCTTCCGGAACCCGGTCTTCTGGACGTTGATCAAGAACACGCTGATCCTGTCCGGCTACGCCGTGCTGGCCAGCTTCCCGTTGCCGATCATGCTCGCAGTGATGCTGAACGAGGTGCGGACCCGCTGGTTCCGGCGGACCGTCCAGTTGGTCACCTACGCTCCGTACTTCATCTCCACCGTCGTCGTGGTGTCGATGATCATCCTGATCCTGGCGCCGCGGCTCGGCCTGGTGTCACGGGCCTTCGGCTTCTTCGGGGTGGAGGCGCCCGAGTTGCTGGGCGATCCGACCTATTTCCGGCACGTCTACGTCTGGTCCGACGTCTGGCAGACCACCGGCTACGCCGCGGTGATCTATCTCGCGGCGCTGTCGGCGGTGGACCCGGCGCTCTACGAGGCGGCCAAGGTGGACGGCGCCTCGCGACTGCGCCGGATCTGGCACGTCGACATCCCCGGCATCCTGCCCACGGCCATGATCATCCTGATCCTGAGCGTCGGCAACATCATGGCGGTCGGCTTCGAGAAGGTGTTCCTGCTGCAGAACCCGATCAACCTGATGAACTCCGAGGTGATCGCGACCTACGTCTACAAGACCGGTCTGCTCAACGCCGACTTCGGCATCGCGACGGCGGTGGGTCTGCTCAACTCCGTGGTCAATCTGGTCCTGCTGCTCGCGGTCAACGTCGCGGCGCGGCGGCTCAGCGGAAGCGGCCTGTGGTGACGGCCACGCAACGGGCCGCACCGCCCGCTCCCGCGACCACCGGCCGGGCCGGGGCGCATCGCCCGCTGCGTCCGACCCGGATCAAGGACACCCGGGTCGACCGCTGGTTCATGGCGGCGGTCTACCTGCTGCTGACCGTCGGCGTGATCGTGGTCCTGGTGCCGTTGGTCCACATTGTCGCCAGTTCCTTCTCCAGTCCGGCCGCGGTCTCGTCCGGGCACGTGCTGCTCTGGCCGGTCGACTTCTCGCTGCGCGGGTACGAGGCGGTGCTGAGCAACCCGCAGATCCTCACCGGCTATGGAAACTCGTTGTTCTACACCGTGGCCGGCACCCTGATCAGCACCGCGTTGACGATCGCCATCGCCTATCCGCTCTCCCGGGCGGGCTTCCGCGGCCGCCACGTGATCATGACCCTGGTGTTGATCACCATGCTGTTCAGCGGAGGTCTGATCCCGACCTACCTGGTGGTCCAGCAACTGGGCCTGCTGGACACCCGCTGGGCGCTGCTGCTGCCGAACGCGATCGCCGTCTGGCAGGTGATCATCGCCCGGACCTACTTCCGTTCCGCCATCCCCGACGAGCTGGCCGAGGCCGCCGAGCTCGACGGCTGCAGCGACCTCCGCTTCCTCTGGTCGGTGGTGCTGCCGCTGTCGAAACCCATGATCGCGGTGATCGCCCTGATGTACGCGATCGGTCAGTGGAACGCGTACTTCGACGCGTTGATCTATCTCAAGGACAGCAGCCTGCAGCCGTTGCAGCTGGTGTTGCGCAACATCCTCATCCTCAACAACCCGGCCGCCACCACCGATGTCGCGATGCAGGCCGACCGGAAGCAACTGTCGGACCTGCTGAAGTACTCGCTCATCGTGGTCGCCAGCGTGCCGGTCCTGGTGATCTATCCGTTCGTGGCCCGCTACTTCACCAAGGGCGTGCTGATCGGCGCGATCAAGGGCTGACCCACAGAATCTGCAAAGGAGCACTCATGTCACGCAATCGTGTCGCCGGCGCCATCGGTCTGCTGCTGGCCGCGAGCCTCTCCCTGGCGGCCTGCACCGAGGCCGCACCGCCGGAGGACGAGAATCCCGGCGGCCCGGTCCAACTGTCGGTCTTCGCTCCCCAGGGGGCCACCACCAATCTGGCCGAGAACGCCTTCAGCAAGCAGATGGCGGAGAAGTTCGGGATCGAGTTCAGCTGGGAGACCACCACCTGGGACGCCGGCGCCGCCGCCGAGAAGCGGCAGATCTCGCTGGCCAGTGGCGACTATCCCGACTTGTTCCTGTTGATCCCGTGGGTGGACCAGTTCAAGCCGACCGAGCTGATGAAGCTCGGCCAGCAGGGCGTCGCGATGCCGCTCAACGATTTGATCAAGGAACATGCGCCGAACATCCAGGCCGAGCTCGACGCCAATCCGGACTACCGGGCGATGTCGACCGCGCCGGACGGCAACATCTACGGGCTGGGTCAGTGGATCGACTGCTACCACTGCAGCTATCCCGGCAAGCTCTGGCTGAACACCGACTGGCTGGAGAAGCTGAACCTGGAGCGCCCGACCTCCACCGAGGAGCTTCGTACCGTCCTGCAGGCCTTCAAGACCAAGGATCCCAACGGGAACGGGAAGGCCGACGAGGTTCCGCTCTCCTCCGCGGTCGGTTCGGACATCCTGCCCTACTTCATGGGTTCCTTCATCGCCGGCGTCAACAACAAGAGCACCGTCGTGCTGAAGGACGGCCAGGTCGACATCCAGGCGGACAAGGAAGGCTGGCGTGAGGGGCTGCGCTATCTGCATCAGCTGATGGAGGAGGGCCTGATCGACAAGGGTGCGCTGAGCCAGAACCAGGAGGCCCTGCAGAAGCTGGCCGACAATCCGGGCGACGTGATCCTGGGCGGCGTGCCCACCCTGCATCCCCGGTTCTTCGTCACCCTGGAGCAGAAGGACAAGCGCGATGCCGGCTACAACCCGATCCCGCCGCTGAAGGGTCCGCAGGGCCTGGCCTACGCCTCGTACGCCGTCAGCTCGACGCCGGGCGCCACCTTCGTGCTGACCAACAAGGCGAGCGAGCGCGACAAGATCGCCGCGATCAAGATGCTCGACTACCTCTTCACCGATCAGGGCGAGACCGAGGGCGTGTTCGGCGTCGAGGGCAAGGACTGGGAGAAGCCCGGTTCCGGTGACAAGCCTTTGGTGGAAGGCGTTCCGGCCCTCTACAAGGTGCTGCAGACGCCGGAGAACACGGCCTGGCAGCCGCTGGCGCAGTACCGCAACACCCGTGAGTACCGCGGCGGACAGGTGGTGCCGGACGACATCTACTCGACGGCCGGGTACGAACGCCGGCTGCAGGAGGCCACCAAGCTGTACGAGGGATCCGAGGACCGCTCGCTGATCTTCCCCTTCCACAGCGTGTGGGTCGCACCGGAGAACGCCAGCGAGCTGGCCACCCTGCAGACGAACATCGAGAGCTACATCGCCCAGAGCTCGGTCGAGTTCATGACCGGGTCGAAGAACCTGGACACCGACTGGGACTCCTACGTCGCGGGCTTCGAGGGAATGGGCCTGCCCCGCTACAAGGAGTTGTTGCAGACCAGTTACCGGGACTCTGCTCCGCGGTGATTTCCCGAAAGATCAGTAGGCGGTGAAATAATAGCCCCACTGTCCGTTGTACGAGCGCCATTGGCAGCCCTGGGTCACGGTCTGCCCGTTCTCGTGGGCGGCCTCGACATCGATCCAGCATTGCGTGGAGTCCTGATAGGGGCCGTACACGGCCGTGACGCCGGCACTCGCACTGGTCGCTGTTCCGGCGCTGAAAGCCAGTACGGCAAGGGATGCGACGACTCCGTGCGCGATGATCTTCCTCGTCGAGGGCCTGACAGTTCGCTTCATGAATTCCCGCCTTTCCGCAGTGAATGAATGATCGAGATCCATTGTTGGCCGGCCCGTGGAGAAAGGGCAATTCCGGCCAAGTGAATATCTGGTGTCCGGAGAGTGTGGAAAGCGAAGTGGTCTAAGGGAATTGAATGCGCACCGGAATTCCTGGCGGTTAGAATTCGATTCTTTGTCCGGAGTTCGAGGTCCCGGTCCGCGAGCCGGGCCGGGACCGGGCGGGGCGGCCGGTCCTTGACAGGGGGCCCGGCCATGCGGTTGCATCGCTCGAAATCGATTACACGGCCAGGAGGCAGTTCGATGCCGAACTCCACTCGCGGGCTCCGCCGGCTCACGTACGTCCTCGTTCTGATGCTCGTCATCGGTACGGCAACGCCTGCGGCGGCGACCCCACCGACCACGACCAAGGCCGCCGAAGCCACCCGGCACGGCACGGTCGGCTGGGACACCTTCCGCCGGCTGGACCGGCTGGCCGAGATCGGCCGGGACGCGAAGGCGCTGCAGTTCTCCAGCTTCGACCGCGGCGACGGCAACAACGACGGCTTCGAGGGCACCTACTCGTGCCTGGCCGAGTCCGACGCCGGCTGCGTGATCGCCGACCACACCGGCGCCGGGGAGATCACCTCGATCTGGTTCACCCGGGACGGCGGCGATGTCAGCAAGACGGGCAAGATCACGATCGAGCTGGACGGCAAGACGGTCGTCGACGCACCGCTGCAGGATCTGGTCGACGGGAAGCTGGGCGCGCCGTTCACGTACCCGCTGGTCGCCAACGCCGATCAGAGCTCCGGCGGCGTCTACGTCAAGGTGCCGATGCCGTACCGCAGCCGGATGAAGATCACCACCCAGCACAACCCGTACTTCCACCACGTGAACTACCGCACCTTCGCTGATCCGGAGGGCATCGCGACGTTCGACCCGGCCGACCAGGCGCTCGACGTGATCGAGACACTGCGCGCCGCCGGCACCGCGGATCCCAAGCCGGAGCAACCGAATCCGCGGACCGTCGACCAGATCACCAAGATCGCGCCGGGCGCGTCGGCGGTGCTGGCCGAGTCCGGCACCGCGGGAGCGCTGACCGGGATCAAGATCAAACTCCCGCAGCTCGCCGTGACCCCGGTCGACCGCACCCGGACCGCGCCGAAGAAGCCGTCGCCGTCCGGGCTCGACCCGCGGAAGGCGCGGTGGATCCGGCCCGACCTGCGGACCGCGGCCGCCACCGAGGAGACCCGGCTGTCCGACGAGATCCTGGCCAAGACCCGGCTCAAGATCACGTTCGACGGCGACGAGACCGTGGACGTGCCGCTCGGCGAGTTCTTCGGCAGCGGGCTCGGGCTCTACCCGGTGAAGTCGCTGATGTTCGGCATGGACGTCAAGACCCGGACGCTGACGGCCTGGTGGCTGATGCCGTACGCCGGCAGCGCGCGGGTCGAGCTCTACAACGGCACCGGCACCGAGCTCCGCGGCGCCACCTCGTCGGTCGCGATCTCGGACAACCCGTCCTGGGCCGAGCAACTGGCCGACGGGACGGTGGGGCACTTCCGGGCCACCGCGAACCGGGAGCACACCGCCTTCGGCCTTGATCATCTCTTCCTGGAGACGTCCGGGACCGGTCGCGTGGTCGGCGTCGCGCAGACCGTCGAGGGGCTGATCCCGACCGGCAACCAGCGCAACTACCTGGAGGGCGACGAGCGGCTCTTCGTCGACGGTTCGGCGAGCCCGGACCAGCACGGCACCGGCACCGAGGACTTCTACGAGGGCGGCTGGTACTTCAACCGCGGCACCTTCAGCGCGCCGCTGACCGGCAACCCGTCGCACGAGCTGGCCGGCGGCGGCTGCGAGTTCGACTGCACCGGGCTGTACCGGCTGCTGCTGGCCGACGGGATCGACTTCGAGAGCAAGATCAGGTTCGGCATCGAGCACGGGCCGGGCAACGACGCCGACGCGATCGAGGGCTCCACGACCTTCTGGTACGGAAGCCCGGACCGGACCCTGGAGTGGACGGACAGCCTGGACATCGGCGACAGCACCAGCGAGTCCGAGCACGGCTACTCCGCGCCCGCGCCCGGCGAGGTGATCACCGCGACCAGCCGGTACGAGGGGATCGACGGGCCCGCCGAGCCGATCACACTGGACGGCCGGGCCGCGGCGGACCAGGTCAGCTTCACGCTGGCCGTGGCCGAGGACAACCGCGGGGTGCTGCTGCGCCGGCTGTCCGACCAGGCGGTGCCGTACCAGGCGGCGAAGGTGACCGTCGACGGGAAGGACGCCGGGGTCTGGCGGCAGCCGCTGGGCAACGAGACCCGGCGCTGGCTCGACGACGGCTACCCGCTGCCGGCCGCCCTGACCGCCGGCAAGAAGGCGATCACGGTGACGCTGGACCCGGCCGACGGCGGGAAGTGGCACGCCGCCGCCTATCAGGCCCTGTCCCGGCGGCCGGCCGCGCCGGACACCGAGGACCCGGGTGCGGTGGCCGGGCTGGCCGCCGACGCCGGCGAGTCGACGGCGATCACGCTGTCCTGGACGGCGGCGACCGATGACGACTACGCGCCGCGGTACGAGGTGCACGCCTCGACCACGGCCGGCTTCACCCCGTCCGACGACACGCTGGTCGGCGTTTCCCGGGGACCGGGCTACGTGCACGCCGAGCTCGACGTCCGGCAGACCTGGCACTACCGGGTCCGGGCCGTCGACGCCGCCGGGCACGCCGGCCCGTACTCGGACGAGGTGAGCGCGACGACCGGCGACACGCTCCGGATCGAGGCCGAGTCACTGTTCGCCGACGCCACCGCGACCGCGCCGCTGCAGGTGCAGGGCAACTGCTGCGGTGTCGCCTGGTCCGGCGGCGCGCAACTCTGGTTCACCCCGACCTCGGCCGACCAGACCGTGACCCTGACCTTCGAGCTGGCCACCGCCGGGAGCTACACCCTGACCGGCGCCCAGACGTTGGCCGGCGACTACGGCATCAACGAGTTGATCTTGGACGGCGAGCGGCTCGGCGAACCGTTCGACGCCTACAACTCACCGGAGGTCAAGATCAGCGACCCGATCGCGTACGGCAGCCGGGAACTCGCCGCCGGGAAGCACACCCTGGTGCTCCACGTGACCGGCAAGAACCCGGACTCGACCAGCTACATGGCGGGCCTGGACTACCTGCAGCTGGAGCTCGCCGACTGACGCGGTCGATCAGGCGAGGCCCTTCTCCTTCAGCCAGTCGCCGGCGGCCTGGCCCGGATCGTCGTGGTCGGTGTCGACCCGCTTGATCATCGCGGTCAGGTCCTCGGTGGTCAGCGCGGCCTGGACGGCGTCCAGGGCCGCCTTGGCCTCGGCGTTGCCGGCCACGGCGTCGGTGACCAGCGGGACGACGTTCTGCGGCAGGATCATCGACTCGGGGTCGGCCAGCTGGACGTACCCGTTCTCGGTGATCACGGACTCGGTGGTGAAGAACGTGGCGACCTGGATCTTGTTGTCGTTCAGGTCACGGGCCTTCACGGCCGGGGCGTCGTACGGCTTGAACTCCTTGAACTTCGCCCCGTAGATCTTCTCCAGGCCCTCCGGCCCGTACGCCCGGGTGGCCAGCTCCGACGGGCCGCCCAGCACGGCGCCAGCGGAGATCTTCTTCAGGTCGGCCAGCGAGGCCAGGCCGTTCTCGTCGGCGTACGCCTTGGTCACCACGTAGACGTCCTGATCGGCGGCGGCCGACGGGGTGAACAGCTTGAACCCTTCGGGCAGGGCCTCGGTCAGCGCCTGCTCGACCTCCTCCGCCGTCTTCGCCTTGGTGTCCTTGTCGTAGTTGATCAACAGGTTGCCGGTGTATTCGGGCACGACCGAGATCGTCCCCTCCTCCAGCGCCTTGAGGTACACCTCGCGGCTGCCGATGTTGAGCTTGGCCGACGCGTTCAGTCCCTTCGCCTTCAGCGCCTGGGCGTACAGCTCACCGAGCACCTGCGACCCGGTGAAGTTCGCCGAGCCGACCACGATCGGCGTCTGGTCCTGACTCCCCGACGCCGACGGCGCCGCGGACTGGTTGCCCAGGGGATCGCTGCCGCCGGCACAGCCCGCGACGGCCAACAGGAGCGCCGCGGCGATGGTTGCGGTCAGGTGTTTGATCTTCATGTCACAGCCTCGGATCGATTCGATGGTGAAACAGTTTCTTCATTCCGTACGACACGGTCAGCCGCACGTCGAGCACGGGAGTTGCGGCCGATCAGCCAGCCCACCCCACCCAGCAACAGGTCGAGGACGATCGCCATTCCCGCGATCAGCACGGCGCCGGCGAACATCTGCGGATAGTCGTTGTTGCGCTGCCCGCTGATCAGCAGCTGGCCCAGGCCGCCGCCGGCCGCGAACGCGGCGACGGTGGCGGTCGCGACCACCTGCAGGGTGGCGCTGCGCAGGCCGGAGACGACCAGCGGCAGCGCCAGCGGCCATTCCACCTGGGCGACGATCTGGCCCTCGGTCATCCCGATCGCCCGGGCCGCGTGCACCGCCTCCCGGTCGGCGCCGCCGATGCCGGCCGCGGTCGCGGTCAGGATCGCCGGCAGCGCCAGCACGGCCAGCACCGGGACGATCTTCTCCGTTCCGGTGCCGAGCAGGACGACGACCAGCACCAGCAGGCCGAGGGTAGGGACGGCCCGGGCCGCGTTGCTGGTCCCGATCACCAGGAACGAGCCGCGGCCGGTGTGGCCGATCAGGATGCCGAGCGGGATCGCGATCACCGCGCCGAGCAGGACGGCGGCCGCCGTGTACCACAGGTGCTGCAGCAGCAGGTCGACGATCTTGCCGGCGCCGGGCCAGTTGGCCGGATCGAGGAGGTAGGAGAACAGGTTCATGCGAGCCTCCTGCCGCGCGCCCAGGGCAGCGTCTGGCGCTTGATCAACAGGATCAGCGCGTCCGCGATCAGGGCCAGGATCAGGCTGAGCGCCAGGCCGACGACGATCGGGGTCAGGAAGGACGAGTTCAGGCCGCGGTCGAAGAGCTGGCCCAGCGCACCGCCGCCGACCACGGCGGCGACGCTGACCATTGCGATGTTGGACACCGTGACCACGCGCAGTCCGGCGAAGATCACCGGCAGCGCCAGCGGGAGTTCGATCACCAGCAGCCGGCGGAACCAGCCGTACCCGATCGCCGAGGCGGCCTGCTTCACGGTGCCGGGCACCGAGCGCAGCCCGTCGACGACGTTGCGGACCAGCAGCGCGATCGAATAGATGGCCAGCGCGACGGCGACGTTGACCGGGCTCAGGATCGAGGTCCCGATCATGGCCGGCAGCGCGACGAACAGGGCCAGCGAGGGCACCGAGTAGACCACCCCGAGCACCGCCAGCAACCCGTTGGCGGCCCGGCCGGTGAGGAAGATCAGATAGCCCAGCGGGACCGAGATGATCACCGCGATCAGGACCGGGATGATCGACAGCGCGATGTGCTCCAGCAGCAGGGACCCGATCTCCATGCCGTCGGTCCAGTTGCGGCCGACCCAGCCCCAGTCGAACGAGACGTCGATCATTCCGGGACCGCCCCGGCCGGCTCCGGCGGCTCCCGTACGGCCTCGGTGGCACGGTGGTCGGCGACCTGGGCGAGGATCGCCGACGGCGCGACGACGCCGGCGAACCGGCCCTCGGAGACGGCCACCGCGACCGAAGCCGGCGAGGCCAGCGCGGCGTCCAGCGCCACTCGCATGGTGTCCGTCGCCGGGTCGAACGTCCCGCCGAGCGGCACCACCCCGTCGTCCTCGCGGAAGCCCACCCAGCCGGTCGGCCGGTCGTCCTCGAACACCAGCCGGCCCGGGCCCGCTTCGCGCGCGTCGGTCAGCGGCAGCCGGTCGGCCGGCAGGAAGGACAGCGACCGGTAGCCGCGGTCCTTGCCGACGAAGCCCTCGACGAACGCGTCGGCCGGCTGTTCCAGCAGTTCCTGGGGCGTGCCGGCCTGGGCCAGCACGCCGCCGACCCGGAGGATCGCGACCTGGTCGCCCAGCGCGATCGCCTCGTCGATGTCGTGGGTGATCATGATGATGGTCTTGCTCAGCCGGCGCTGCAGGCCGAGGAACAGTTCGTGCAGTTCGGCCCGGACCACCGGGTCGACGGCGGAGAACGGCTCGTCCATCAGCATCACCAGCGGGTCCGCCGCCAGGGCCCGGGCGACGCCGACCCGCTGCTGCTGGCCGCCGGACAGTTGGCCGGGGAACCGCCGGGCCAGGGCCGGGTCGAGCCCGACCGCCTCCAGCAGTTCCATCGAACGCTGCCGGGCCTTCGTCTTGGGCCAGCCGAGCAGCCCCGGCACGGTGCCGATGTTGTCCAGGACGGTCCGGTGCGGGAACAGGCCGCCGCTCTGGATCACGTACCCCATCTGGCGGCGGAGGGTCGTCACCGGGCGGGCCGACAGCGGCTCGCCGTCCCAGGTGATCCGGCCCTCCGTCGGCTCGAGCATCCGGTTGACCATCCGGAGCGTGGTCGTCTTGCCGCAGCCGGACGGGCCGACGATCACCGTGATCCGGTCGGACGGGACGACCAGGCTGAGGTCGGAGACCGCCGTGGTGCCGTCGGGGTAGGTCTTGGTGACGGACTCGAACTCGATCATCGGGCTCCGTTTCCAGGGGTCTGGTTGCCGAGTGCTGCCCTGCCTCGCTTGGTCTTCACACGACCCTATCCACCGTGACTGACAACGGCGACGGGCTCGCCCGGTGGTCACCGGACCGTAAGGGTCGGTCGTGCTCGGAACCGGGCCGGATTGTTTGCACTCTCACCGGGGGAGTGCTAAACATTGAACTGGCACTCTCGGACCGAGAGTGCTACTCAACCATCGGTGAGATCTCAGCCGAGGTCGTCCGTCGCGGGCATCGCTGGGTGGGTAGGCCATTTTCGTCAACCGTCGGCGGTGGGATCCACCGCCAGCAACGCGGGAGGACTCGCGGAGAACTATGCCCAAACTCATTCAATTCAACACCGAGGCGCGACGGGGCCTCGAGCGAGGGATGAACATCCTCGCCGACGCCGTCAAGGTGACGCTTGGTCCCAAGGGACGCAACGTCGTACTCGAGAAGAAGTGGGGCGCCCCCACCATCACCAACGATGGTGTGAGCATCGCCAAGGAGATCGAGCTCGAGGACCCGTACGAGAAGATCGGTGCCGAGCTCGTCAAAGAGGTCGCCAAGAAGACCGACGACGTCGCGGGTGACGGCACCACCACCGCCACCGTCCTGGCCCAGGCCCTGGTCCGTGAGGGCCTGCGCAACGTGGCCGCCGGCGCCAACCCGATCGCGCTGAAGCGCGGCATCGAGGCGGCCGTCGAGGCGATCATCGCCGAACTGGCCAAGGTCGCCAAGCCGGTCGAGACCAAGGAGCAGATCGCCGCCACCGCCTCCGTGTCGGCCGGCGACCCCTCCGTGGGCGAGATCATCGCCGAGGCGATGGACAAGGTCGGCAAGGAAGGTGTCATCACTGTCGACGAGTCCAACACCTTCGGCCTGGAGCTCGAGCTGACCGAGGGCATGCGGTTCGACAAGGGCTACATCTCCGGCTACTTCGTGACCGACACGGAGCGGATGGAGACCGTCCTCGACGATCCGTACGTTCTGATCGTCAACTCGAAGATCTCCAACCTGAAGGACCTGCTGCCGCTGCTGGAGAAGGTCATGCAGTCCGGCAAGCCGCTCCTGGTGATCGCGGAGGACGTCGAGGGTGAGGCCCTGGCCGCCCTGATCGTCAACAAGATCCGTGGCGTCTTCAAGTCCGCTGCCGTCAAGGCTCCGGGCTTCGGCGACCGTCGCAAGGCCATGCTGACCGACATCGCCATCCTCACCGGTGGCCAGGTCGTCAGCGAAGAGGTCGGCCTCAAGCTCGACGCGGTGGATCTCGACCTGCTCGGCCGGGCTCGCCAGGTCGTCATCACCAAGGACGAGACCACGATCATCGAGGGTGCCGGCGAGAGCGAGCAGATCGCCGGCCGGGTCGCCCAGATCCGTGCCGAGATCGAGAACTCGGACTCCGACTACGACCGCGAGAAGCTGCAGGAGCGGCTGGCCAAGCTGGCCGGTGGCGTTGCGGTGATCAAGGTCGGCGCGGCCACCGAGGTCGAGCTCAAGGAGCGCAAGCACCGGATCGAGGACGCCGTTCGCAACGCGAAGGCTGCCGTCGAGGAGGGCATCGTCGCCGGTGGCGGCGTCGCCCTGCTGCAGGCCGCCAAGTCCGCGTCGGTGGACCTCGAGGGTGACGAGGCGATCGGCGCGGCCAGCGTCTTCGCCGCCGCTTCGGCTCCGCTGAAGCAGATCGCCATCAACGCCGGCCTCGAGGGCGGCGTCGTGGCGGAGAAGGTCGGCGGTCTCCCCGCCGGTCACGGCCTGAACGCGGCCACCGGCGTGTACGAGGATCTGCTCGCCGCTGGTGTCCCCGACCCGGCCAAGGTGACCCGGTCCGCGCTGCAGAACGCGGCGTCGATCGCGGCCCTGTTCCTGACCACCGAAGCGGTCATCGCCGACAAGCCGGAGAAGGCCGCTCCGGCCCCGGCTGGTGGCGACGGCGGCATGGGTGGCATGGGCGGCATGGACTTCTGAGTCCCCGCCTGTAGGACAAGGAAAGGGGCGGTGGCCCGGACTTCTCAGCGGTCCGGGGCGCCGCCCCTTTTCCCTGCCCGGATGAAGTCGGGCAGCGCGGCGAGCTGGGCGGCGGCGAGCACCACGGCGGTGCCGAGGTAGAACAGTCCGATCGGCGGTTCGACCCAGATCGGGCAGACGGCGAACACAGCCACGCTGACCCAGGTCACGGCCCAGGCCCAGAACCGCCGGCTCCGGTACGGCAGCAGCAGAATGATCAAGGTCTCGACGTTGAGGCCCGCGAACACCGCGAACATCAGCCGGTCGGTGTCGTTGTCGGAGAAGGTCGCGATGCCGGCCACGTGGTTGACCGCGTACCCGGCGGTGAGCACCACCAGCACGACCCAGGCGATCCGCGCCACCGGGCGGCTCGGCCCGGCGGGCGTGGCGATCTCGGCTTGCTCGGACATGGCGCGCCTCCGGCTTCAGTGTAGGAACGCGCGCCCGGACTGTCCGGAGAACAGCGAAGATCAGCGGGCGAGCGGCGGCGCCTCGACCTCGACGTCGTCGACCAGGCCGCGGTAGGCGGCGAGGTGCTGCTCCGCGGTCCCGATCCGGGCCGGTGCGGACAGCTCCAGCCGGTTGCCGTCGGGGGTGGTCCAGCGGGCGGTCAGGACGGCTCCGTCGACGGCGACCTCGACCGGCCCGGTGGACCCGGCCGGGGCGTCCGACTCGATCATGCTGAACGAGCCGACCAGGTAGCCGCCGTCGACCTGGTTCATGATCAACTCGCGCTCGGCCGGGCCGGGCAGCAGCTCGACGGACGCGTCGATCCGATCTTCCGCCGGTTCGATCCGGGCCTGCGGGCGGAGGTCGCCGAACCGGGCCGCGGCGACGGCGATCCGGAGCCGGACCGGACCGGCGTCGAGCTCGACCGGGCCCGGGAGCAAGGTCCGCGGCCCGCGCACCGCGGCGTCCGGGTCCCGGACCTCGAAGATCAACTTCAGTGATCGCGCGGTGAACGGCTGGCCGGCTTCGATCTTGTGCAGGCCGATGTGCTCGTCGCCGCCGGGGGAGATGAAGCCGACCGCCCAGAGCACGTGCCCGGCGACCTGGACCGAACTGAACACGGCCGAGGAGAAGTCGTGATCGTCCTTGCAGAACCGCAGCCGGACGTGCCGGTTCTGCTGCCAGAGCCGGTCGTCGGTGCCGGCCCAGTAGCCGAGCAGCGGCCTGCGCTGCAGCCAGAACTCCGAGGTGTTCGCGGTGCCGAGGGTGGCCCGCGGCGTGCGCCAGGTGGTGCCCTGGACCGGGTGCCGGCGGCCGGCCGCGGTGGTGTGGCTGAACCGTTCCCGGAGCTGCCCGGTGGGCGAGTCGACCAGCGCGTCGATCACGTACTCGGGCGCGGCGACGTCGAGGATCGCCGGCACCACCAGCGACAGCGACGGCTTCCGCAGCGGTACGTCGTCGAACGGCGCCTCCCGGCCGGCCGCCTTGGCGAGCAGCGCCAGGACGGAGCCGACGTCGGCAAGATCATCGCCGTAGCTGCGCGCCATCGGTCCGCTCAGCTGGCCGGTCGGACGGTGCCAGCGCTGGATGAAGTGCCGCCAGAGCCGTTCGGCGATCCAGTCGGCGCCCTCGACCGCGGCCGGTGCCTCGACGTGCTGGCGGATCGCGATGATCGCCTCCAGCGTGATCGCCCAGTAGCCGGGGCTGTTGTACTCGGCGAAGCTGCCGGCATCGCGGATCTGATCACGCAGCCGGCCGACCCGTTCGAGCGCGTACCCGGTGAGTTGTTGATCATGGAGCAGCTGCCCGGCGGCCAGCGTGACGAAGGTGCCCTTGGCGGCGATGTTGGTGTAGCCCATCGTCACGTTGCGCCGGACGATCGACCGGGCGGCGTGTCGCAGCGCCGTCTCCACCCGGCCCCGGCACTCGGGACTCAGCGCGGCAGCATGCCGGAACAGGATGAACGCAAGATCACGACCGAGGAAGTCGGCCCAGTTCCAGTCCGGCGGCGCCATCTCCGCCAGCGACTCCTCGGCGTAGTAGCTCCAGATGCCGTACGTCGGCGACGCGTCCTCGGTGTCCTGCGCGGCGAGGACCCGGTCCAGCACGACCTCGGCCCGGGCCGGTTCGCCGGTCTCCAGCAGGGTCAGCGCGTACAGCACGCTCTCCCGGTGCGGATGCCGGGTGCCGGTCCAGATCCTGGTGTGGATCGGGTTGTAGGCGCTCGGCTCGGCGATCAGGCCGGCTGCCGGGTCCCAGGCGGCGTCGCCGGACTGCCGGGCCAGCGTGATCAGCCGGCGGTCGAAGTCGGTGGTCGTCGGTTTCGGCTGGTGCATGATCAACCGGCGGCGTCGATCGCCGCCTGCAGTTCCTCTCTGATCTTGTCGCCGCCGCCGGACCGCCAGCGGTCGACCGTGCCGGCCCAGTCCGAGACGGGCTTGCGGCCGTAGACGATATCGGACTCGATGCCCTCGATCATGGTCGCCAGCGTCGGCCCGCTCCGGGAGCCGGTCTCGGTGTAGTAGGTCTGGGCCAGGTCGGAGCTGGCGTACTCGACGAACTTCTGCTGGCTGGCGTGCGCCTTCTCCGCGTACCCGGCGACGCTCGGGCCGAACAGCACCGGCGGCGGTGCGGACAGGTAGCCGGCACCGAGGCCGAGCTCGCCGGCGTGGTCGGGCAGCGCGATCGGGTCTCGGCCCTCAAGCCGGTAGTGGCGGTCCCGGATGCCGCGCGAGACGAAGAGGTTCTCCTCGGAGCCGAACGGCGAGGCGAGGTAGTTGGCGATCTTGAGGATCGTCTCGATCCGCGGCTCGGCGGACTTCGGGATGACGGTCAGGTTGTTGTTCGGCGGGCCCATCCAGGTGGTCGGCGTTCCGCCGTCGAAGCCGGTCATCGGCAGCACGTCGATCGCCTCGGCCGGCACCCCGAAGTTCTGCACCAGTGACGGCCAGGCGCTGTAGGTGCCCAGGTAGAAGACGCTCCGGCCGGCGCCGAACCACTGCTGTTGCTGCGAGGGCGGGGCACCGGCGAGGTCGGGGTTGAGCAGCCCCTCGGCCTGCAGCCGGCGGACCGCCTCCAGCGCCTCGGTCTGCCGCTCGTCCTCGAGCTGGTGGGTGAGTCCGCCGTCGGCCTGCTGCCAGCCGTTCGGGATGCCCAGCATCTGCCGGACGAACCCCAGCGGATTGGAGCCGAAGCCCCAGCGGCCCTGCTTCGGGTCGGTGACCGACTTGGCCCGCTGGTAGAGGTCCTCGAAGCTGCCGATCTCGGCGTCCAGCCCGGCCGCCTCGAGCAGGTCGGCGCGGTAGTAGAGCACCATCGAGGAGATGATGCCGCGGCTGATCGGCAGCGCCAGCAGCTTCCCGTTGAACACCGCCGCCTCCCAGAACTTGGTCGGCAGGTTGGCCAGCGCGGGGTAGGCGGCGATCTTGTCGCCGGCCAGGTGCGGCGTGAGGTCGATCATCTTGGCCTCGAGGAACCGGGCCAGCGACGGGATCGAGTTGTTCACCTGCATCAGGTCCGGGAAGTCGTTCCCGGCCGCCATGGTGGCGATCTTGGAATTGAAGTCGTTGCCGGCGTTGACCAGCTGCATCTTCAGCTCGGAGCCGAGCCGCCGGTTCAGCTCCTGCCAGTACGGGTTCTGGCCGACCGCCGGCGGCAGCGCGGCGTTCAGCTGGGCCAAGCCGGTGATCGGCTGCCCGTCGCCCGGGGCACCGTCGGTGGCCGGCTTCACCTCGGCCGGATAGTGCAGGTACGCGTCGAGCACGCCCTGGTCGGTCCCGGGCAGGTCCGGCTTGGCGCTGCCCTGGAACGGCAGGTAGTCGGGCAGGGCGGCGGCCTTGGCGACCGGGTCGTTCGCCTGCTCCGCGGTACGGGGAGCGGTGGTGCACCCGGCCAGTCCGACACCGGCCGTGGCGACCGCCGCCGCCGAGAGTCCGGTGCGGAGCAGGGTCCGGCGCGACAGTGAGCGGGTCATGATCGACATCTCCTCGAATGGGACGGCGCTTGCCCAACTCGGCCAATGAGCCGGGATTCTCTGCCCAGATCCGTCCTGGATCCGATGGGAACGCGCTTGCCGAGAGGCTATGCTGACGCCCAGATTCGTGTCAAGGTTGGGCAGCACGGCAGACGAAACGGACCTCGGAACGGGGCGGACATGGCGGTTGATCACCCGGGCCGGCCCCGGCTGGAGGACGTGGCCAGGGCGGCCGGCGTCTCGGCGTCGACCGCGTCGCGGGTGTTGAACGGCAGCCCGCGCAAGGTCGCCGAGGAGTTCCGGGTCCGGGTGCTCGACGCCGCCGAGCGGGTCGGCTACACGACCAACCTGGCCGCGCAGGCGACCGCCCGCGGGCACTACCCGGCGATCGGGCTGGTGGTCGGCGACATCCGGGACCAGTTCTTCGCCCGGGTCACGTCGGGCGTGGTCGCCGAGGCCGGCCGGCGCGGCCTGGTGGTGAACCTGCTGTCCACCCACGGCGACGACGAGCGGGAGCGGCGGCTGGTGCACGACCTGCGCCGGCAGCGCCCGCAGGCGCTGATCCTGGTCCGCAAGACCGACGACACGGCCCGGGCCGGCTCCAGCCTGATGCAGGAGTTGCGCAGCTTCGAGGCCGAGGGTGGCCGGGTGGTGGTGGTCGGCGAGTCGCCGCACCCGCTCACGGCGGTCCGGCCGCCCGACTTCGACGGCGCCCGGGCGCTCGCGGTCCGGCTGGTCGAGCTGGGCTATCGCTCCTTCGCGGCGATCGTGCTGGAGCCGCGGATCCGGTCCACCCGGGACAGGCTGGACGGCTTCCGGGCCGGGCTGTCCGCGGCCGGGATCGCGCTGCCGGACAGCCGGGTGCACCCGGCCCCCGCGACGACCGTCGCGGCCGGGGTGGCCGCGGCCAAGGCCTATCTGGACTCCGGAGATCGGGCCGAGTTGATCTTCGCCGGCGAGGACGTGATCGGGATCGGGACGATCATCGGCCTCGAGCGGGCCGGGCTGCGGGTGCCGGCCGACATCGCCGTCGCCGGGTACGGCGGCCGGGCGCTGGACCATCTCGACCAGGAGGGCCGCGGCCTGACCTCGGTCCGGTCGCCGCTGGAGGAGATGGGGGAGGCGAGCGTACGGCTGGCCACCGAGCCCTGGCCGGACGACGAGGCGCTGGCCGAGGAGACGGCGATCGAACCGGAGGTGCAGGTCCGGGACACGACCCCGCCGCTCGCCGGGCCGTGACGTTACGGTGGGCGGCATGGAAGACGCCGCCCCGGTCGCCTGCTGGCTCACCGACATGGACGGAGTGCTGGTCCACGAACAGCGCGCCATCCCGGGAGCGAGCGAGTTCATCGCCGCGCTGCGGCACCTCGAGCGCCGCTTCCTGGTGCTGACCAACAATTCGATCTTCACCCCGCGCGACCTGCGGGCCCGGCTGCTGGCCGGCGGGATCGACCTGCCGGAGGACAACATCTGGACCTCCGCGCTGGCCACAGCCCAGTTCCTGGCCGAGCAGAGCCCGGGCGGCTCCGCGTACGTGATCGGCGAGGCCGGCCTGACCACGGCGCTGCACAACGCCGGCTTCGTCCAGACCGAGCAGGATCCCGACTACGTGGTGCTCGGCGAGACGCGGACGTACTCCTTCGAGGCGATCACCAAGGCGATCCGGCTGATCGAGCGGGGCGCCCGGTTCATCGCTACCAACCCGGACGCGACCGGTCCATCCCGGGAGGGCTCACTGCCGGCCACCGGCTCGGTCGCCGCCCTGATCACGCGGGCCACCGGGGTCGAGCCGTACTACGTCGGGAAGCCGAACCCGCTGATGATGCGGTCCGCGCTGAACCGGATCGAGGCCCACTCCGAGTCGACGGTGATGATCGGCGACCGGATGGACACCGACGTGATCGCCGGGATCGAGGCGGGGCTGCGCACGGTGCTGGTGCTGACCGGTTCGACCCGGTCGGAGCAGGTGGACCGCTTCCCGTACCGGCCGACCAGGGTGGTCGACTCGATCGCCGACGTCGTCGACCTCGTCGAGCGCCTGCTGCCCCCGGAGGACGCCGAACTCTCCGCGGACTGACCCTCCCCGCGTCCGCCGACCACAGGGTGCGGTTGTCGACAAACCCACGCCGTGGGAGGGATCTGACGTCGGAAAGTCGACAAACCCGCGGCTGGGCCCGGGAGGAACGGCGGACGGGTTCGTTGACATGGAATGTCTTGGTTGGGATATTCGGCGTGGAACTGTGTTCCACGCGGAGGGGTGACCATGGGGCGGCTCGGAGTGCTGGCCGATCTGCTCGACGCGCTGCCCTCGCTCGCCGGTGAGCTGGAGCGGTCCGGGCAGTCCTGGGCCGCCGTCGAGATCGACGACCCCGGCCCGCACCCGGTGGACGTGATGATCATCGGCGGGCACCGGTTCGGCGCCGACCGGCTGGACCGTTGCCCCGACCTGAGGCTGCTGGTCCGGGCCGGCATCGGGCTCGACCTGATCGATCTCGATCATGCGACCGGGCGCGGTGTCCGGGTCGTCAACACGCCCGGCTACGGCACCGAGGAGGTCGCCGACCACACCCTGTTGCTGCTGCTGGCCACGGTCCGGCGGCTGCCGTACTTCGTCGGGCAGGCCGCCGCCGACTGGCGCGGCACCGACTGCTCGGGGGTACGCCGACTGCGCGGCTCGACTCTCGGGGTGATCGGTCTCGGTGCCATCGGCGGCGCCGTCGCGGACCGGGCCGAGGCCTTCGGGATGCGGATCGTCTACACCGACCCGTACGTCGAATCCCCTTCGCCGCAACGGATCCGGGTCGAACTGCCGGAGTTGCTGGCGACCAGCGACGTGATCACCTTGCACGCACCGCTGACCGCGGAGACCCGGCGGCTGCTCGACCCGGCCGCGTTCGCGCGGCTGGGCCGCCGGCCGGTGATCATCAACACCGCCCGCGGCGGACTGATCGACTCGGCGGCGCTGCTCGCCGCGCTGGCCGACGGCACGATCACCGGGGCCGGCCTGGACGTCACCGACGGCGAACCGGAACCGCCGCGGGCGCTGCTCGATCACCCGGCGGTGATCGTCACCCCGCACGTCGCCTGGTATTCCGATGCCTCGCGCCACGACATGGCCCGGCTCGCGGTCGCCGCCGCGACGGCCAAGGAGAGTTGATCATGGACGAGACGCTGCCGTTGTTCCCGCTGGCCCGGCGGTCTGCCTTCGACCCGCCGGCCGAGTACAGCGCCGAGCAGAAGGTGCGCAAGGTCCGGCTCTACGACGGCCGGACGGCCTGGCTGGTGGTCGGCTACGACGAGGTGCGCGAGGTGCTGTCGCACCCGGCCGTGAGCGCGGACCGGCGGCGGGAGGCGTTCCCGTTCTCCAGTGCGAGCCGGGAGGCGCTGGAACGGGCCGACCCGTCCTTCGTCACCTTCGACGGTCCCGATCATGCCCGGATCCGGCGCGTGTTCACCCGCTACTTCGCGGTCCGCCGGATCCAGGCGATGCGCCCGGTCGTCCGCGGCATCGTGGACGACCTGATCGACGACCTGCAGGCGGCCGGCCCGCCGGCCGACTTCGTCCGGGACTTCGCGGCCGAGGTACCGGCCCGTACCATCTGTCACTTCCTCGGCCTGCCGCTGGAGGAGCGGGGGATCTTCCAGGAACTGGACGCCCGGCGCAACCTGCTGGCCACGGCGCCCGGCGACGTCCGGAACGCCACCGGACTGATGCTGGACCTGACCAACCGCTTGATCGAGAGCAAGCGCAGCGACCCGGGCGACGACCTGGTGTCCGAACTGGTGCACGGTGAGGCCGCCGACGTGCTGACGCCGGAGGAGCTGCTGCACGCGCTCCGGCTGGTGATCACCGCGGGGCACGAGACGACGTCGAACATGATCAGCCTCGGCCTGGTCACCCTGCTCCGGCACCTCGACCAGTGGCAGGAGTTGATCATGGAGCCGGCGCTGGTGCCGACGGCGGTCGAGGAACTGCTCCGGTACGTCAGCATCTTCCACATCTCGCCGACCCGGCTGGCCGTCGAGTCGTTCCAGCTCGGCGACACCTTGATCGAGGCCGGCGACGGCCTGATCCCGGTCAGCGCGGGCGCCAATCGGGACCCGGACGCGTTCGAGGACCCGGACCGGTTCGACCTCCGCCGCGGCACCCGGCATCACGTCGCGTTCGGCCACGGGATCCACCACTGCCTGGGCCAGTCGCTGGCCCGGCTGGAACTGGTCGTGGTGCTGGAACAGTTGATCAGCCGACTGCCCGGACTCCGGCTCGCGGTGGCGCCGGAGGATCTGCGGGTCAGCGAATATTCCTTCCTGAAGCTGGACGCACTTCCGGTTACTTGGAGCACGACCTGACGGCGATCTCTAGGCTGAAGGCCGTGCCCGAGGTCTTCGACTTCACGACCTTCCCGACGCTGACCAGCGACCGGCTGGTGCTGCGGGCGCCGGAGCCGGACGATGCAGCTGACCTGTTGGTCTGGCGCAGTGATCCGGTGGTCCAGCGCTACAACTCCGCGCCGATGCAGGAGGTGGCCGAGGCCGCGGCCCTGATCGCCGACCTGCGCCGCGAGTACGCGGACCGGCGGGCGATCCACTGGCTGGTCACGCTCCGCGGCGAGGACCGTCCGGTCGGGCTGTTCGGGTTCGGCGGCTGGGAACGGTGGCACCGGCGCGCGGACGTCGGCTACGACCTGCGCCGGGACCACTGGGGCCGCGGGATCGCCACCGAGGCGCTCGGCCTGCTGCTGCGGTTCGGCTTCGACCGGATGGACCTCAACCGGGTCGAGGCCCAGACCATCGCGGACAACCACGAGTCGGTACGGCTGCTGGAGCGGCTCGGGTTCCGCCGCGACGGGCTGCGCCGTTCGTACTCGCTCGAGGACGACGGGACCTTTCACGACGGGGCGATCTACGGCCTGCTCCGACATGAGTACCGGTGAGATCGGTGGACCGGGCTCAGCCCGTTACAGTGAAGCGACGTGACGGAAGGGTGAGGCAGGCGTGAACACAGCGGGGACTCCGTCGACCTTGGTGGTGGACGGGCACAACGATCTGGTCTGGGAAATGCGGAAGCGGGCGTACGACTTCGACCGGGTCGACGTCGCGATCGACCAGCCGGAGCTGCAGACCGACCTGCCGCGGCTGCGGCGCGGAGCGGTCGGCGGCCAGTTCTGGTCGGTCTACGTGCCGAGCACCTTGGGCGTCGGCGAGGCGGTGCCCGCGACGCTGGAGCAGATCGACGGGGCGCACGCCATGATCGAGCGCTATCCGGATGATCTCGTCCTGGTCACCAGCGCGGCCGAGCTGGATGCGGCGCTGACCGACGGGACCCGGATCGCCAGCCTGCTCGGCGCCGAGGGCGGCCACTCGATCGACAACTCGCTCGGCGTGCTGCGCTGCCTCTACCGGCTCGGCGTGCGGTACCTGACGCTGACCCACAACGACAACACCGACTGGGCCGACTCGGCCACCGACGAGCCGAAGGCGGGCGGGCTGACCGAGTTCGGCCGCGAGGTGGTCCGGGAGATGAACCGGCTCGGGATGTTGGTCGACCTGTCCCACGTGGCGCCGGCGACGATGCACGCGGCCCTGGACGTGACGGCGGCGCCGGTGATCTTCTCGCACTCCTCCTCCCGCGCCGTCTGCGACCACCCGCGGAACGTGCCGGACGACGTGCTGGTCCGGCTGGCCGAGAACGACGGCACCTGCATGATCACGTTCGTGCCCCCGTTCGTCAGCCCGGAGGTCCGGGCCTGGACCCTCGCGCTCGACGAGCGCGTCGCGGCCGCCGGGATCGCCGACGACGACCGGGAGGCCAGGGCCGAGTTGAGCAAGGAGATCGGCCCGGTGCCGGCCGCGGACCTGGCCGACGTGGTGGCCCACTGCGAGCACGTACGCGAGGTGGCCGGGATCGACCACGTCGGGCTCGGCGGCGACTTCGACGGGATCACCACGGTGCCGACCGGGCTGGAGGACGTGTCCTGCTACCCGGCCCTGCTGGCGGCGCTCGCCGAGCGGGGCTGGACCAGCGACGACCTGGCCAAGCTCGGTCACCGCAACGTGGTCCGCAGCTTCGCCGGGGCCGAGGCCGTGGCCGCCGAACTGCAGCAGAAGTCCGGGCCGTCGCTGGCCCGGATCGCCGACCTGGACGGGCCGAGCAGCACGGACGGGACGCCCGAGTGAGCGGTCTGCTCGAGGTCATCGCGCTGCACGTCGCGGACGCGAAGCGGGCCACCGAGGGCGGTGCCGACCGGATCGAACTGGTCGGCACGATGGCCGACGACGGCCTGTCGCCGGAGCCGACGCTGGTCGGCCAGGTGCTCCGGGCGACCACGCTGCCGGTCCGGGTGATGCTGCGGCTGCGCGGCGGGTTCGCCACCGACGCCGCCGAGATCGTACGGCTCAAGGAGTTGCTCCGCACCTATCGCGACCTCGGCGCGGACGGGGTCGTGGTCGGCTTCCTGAACCCCGACACCGACGTCGACCTGCCGGTGATGCGGGAGGTGCTCGGCGAGATCGACTTCGGCTGGACCTTCCACCGCGCGATCGACTCCTGCATCTGGACCGACCGGGCCTGGCGGGCCCTGCGCGAGCTGCCCCGGCTGGACCAGGTGCTCACCGCCGGCTCGGCGCGCACGGTGGCCGAAGGACTGGACGAACTGGTCGCGCGGGCCGGCCAGGACCCCTTCGCCCGGAAGATGATCATGGCCGGCGGCGGGCTGCAGGCCGAGCACGTACCGTGGCTGGCCCGGGCCGGGGTGAGGGCGTTCCACGTCGGCTCCTCGGTGCGGCCGACCGGGTCCTGGAAGGCCTACATCGACGCCGAACTGGTCGCCACCTGGCGGCGGCTGGTCGACGACGCGACCAACCGGTCACCGCAGCGATCATGATCTACATCGATCCGCCCGAATGGCCCGGCCACGGCCGGCTCTGGTCGCACCTGATCAGCGACGAGTCGTACGAAGAGCTGCACGCGTTCGCGGAACGGGTCGGCATCCCGCGGCAGGCCTTCGAGCGTGATCACTACGACGTGATCGCCGAGCGGTACCCGGCGGTGATCGAGGCCGGCGCCGAGCCGGTGAGCACCCGGCGGATCGTCGAACTGCTCCAGCGATCCGGGCTGCGCCGAAGGAAGGGAACGGAATGAACCAGGTGTTGGTACCCCAGCGCCGTTGGCCCGAGCCGCTGCGGCCGGGCTCGGTGGTCGCGGTGATCGCTCCGGCCGGGCCGCTGCGGGCCGAGCGGCTGCAGCGCGGCGTGGACCTGTTGCGGGACTGGGACCTGGAGCCGCGGCTCGGTCCGAACACGTCGACCGTCCATGATCAACTCAGCTACCTGTCGGCGGGCGATAAGGAGCGGGCCGAGGAACTGACCGCGGCCTGGGCCGACCCGGAAGTGGCCGCGGTCTGGGCCGGCCGCGGCGGGTACGGGGCGCAGCGGATGATCGACCTGATCGACTTCGACGCGCTCCGGGCCGCCGGACCGAAGCACTTCCTGGGCTTCTCCGACATCACCGCCCTGCACGCCCGGATCGGCCGCGAACTCGACCAGGTCACGCTGCACTCGCCGGCCGTCGCCGCCGCCGTGGCCCAACTGGACGACCGGCCGTCGGTGGACCAGCTGCGCCGGATGATCTTCGAACGCCCGGCGCCCGGCGCCGAGCTCGGCACCGGCACGACCCTGGTGCCCGGCACCGGACACGGCCGGCTGATCGGCGGCAACCTGTCCCTGGTCGCCAGCGGGATCGGCGTCGACCCGGCGCCCGACCGGCCGAGCATCCTCTTCCTCGAGGACGTCGACGAGGAGGGCTACCGGGTGGACCGGATGCTCACCCACCTGGCCCGCTCCGGCTGGCTGGCCGAGGTCACCGGCGTCGTGATCGGCCAGTTCACCGACACGGACAACGAAGATCAACTGCTGCGGGTGTTCGCCGACCGGCTCGGCGGGCTCGGTGTCCCGGTGATCACCGGCGTCGAGGCCGGCCACGCCGCCCGGAACCTGACCCTGCCGCTGGGCGCCGACGTCACGCTGACCGCCGAACCGGGCCGGGCGTCGCTGGCGCTGGCCTAGCCAACCCGAGCGTTCGGCTGTGCCCGGACGCGGACGGCCTTAGCCTTCGATCATGGAGGACGTGGCAGCGTTGCCGGTCGGCTTCGAGCGGTTCCACCGGCAGCCGTTCCTGAACTATCAGCTCAACCGGGCGCATGGCCTGGGCTTCGCTCGCCCGGCGGACCTCAGGCTTGCGGCCGCGAGGATCAGCCGGACGGCCGAGGCGCCCCGGGTGTTCGACGCGTTGTCCGCGCAGGCCGAGGCCGAGGAGCGGCTCCGCAACGCCACCAGCTACCTGCGCCTGGCGGAGTTCTTCACGCCGCCTGATTCGGTCGAGCGGATCGGCCGCTACCGACGCTACCGGCGGCTCTTCGACGCGGCCTTCGCCGGGCTCGGCTTCGCCCGCCACGAGGTGCCGTACGCCGATGGCGCACTGCCGGCGTACCGCTGGCCGACGACCGGGCCGAGCCGCGGCACCGTGCTGGTGCACGGCGGCTTCGACTCGCTGATCGAGGAGTTCTTCGTGATCTGGCAGCGGATCGCCGCGGCCGGGTTCGAGGTCGTCGCGTTCGAGGGACCCGGCCAGGGCGGGGCGCGGCGGCTGTCCGGGCTCGGTTTTGATCATGACTGGGAGAAGCCGGTGGCGGCGATCCTTGATCATTTCGGGCTGGCCTCGGCGGGCATCGTCGGACTCTCGATGGGCGGCTACTGGGCCTTGCGCGCCGCGGCGAAGGAACCACGGATCAGCCGGGCCGTCGCCTGGCCGCCCGTGTACGACTGGCTGCAGCAGGTGCCGGGGCCGGTGCGGCCGGCCCTCCGGGTCATGCTGGCCCGGCGCGGCTTCATGCGGCAGAGCGTACGGCTCCGGGCGCGACTCTTTCCGGCCCTGGGGTTCGTGGTGGGCCAGGCCCTGTACAACCTCGATCGCGACGATCCGATGGACGCCGTGGACTGGTTCCTCGGCATGAACGCCGAGCACCTCGGCAGTGATCGGATCACCCAGGACGTCTTGTTGCTGTGCGGTGAGCACGACACCTTCCAGCCGCCGGTGCTGACCCGGGCCCAGGCCGAGGCCCTGGTCTCGGCCCGGTCGGTCACGGTCCGGGTCTTCACCGGGGCCGAACACGCTGATCAGCACTGTCAGCTGGGAAACCTTGACCTCGCCTGCCGGGTCCTGACCGACTGGCTCCGCTCGCCGGGCCCGGGCTCGGGCACCGCCGCCGACGGCGGGTAAATCTCCGCAGTTCTCCCGGGCGCCCGGCCGGCCGGGCGACAATGGGTGCCACCATGACCGAAGCGTCGCCGCCGGCTCTGCCGAGTCTCGAGTCAGCCGAGACCGACCGCGAGCGCGGCTTCCCGTTCGTCGTCCAGGCCGGGCACACACAGTTCAAGCCCGGCGGCCGGCTCGGCTTCGGCTGCGTGCAGAGCGTCGCGGTCATCGGCTGCCATTCGGGCCGCGGCCTGGTCGAGCTGAACGGTGTCGAACACCCGCTCCGGCCCGGCCTGCTCTACCTGCTGCCGTGGAACCACGCGATCGTCTACCGCGCCGATCCGCGCGACCCGTTCTTCGTCTACGGCGTGCACGTCATCCCCTGGCAACGCGCCACCGAGCCGCTGCAGTACGTCGCCGCGCACGACGTGGGGGAGCCGCTGCACGACGTCGAGTGGCGCCGGTCCTGGGCCGCCGGTCAGCCGCCGCCGGTCCGGGTGGTGACGCCGACCAGCGAGGGTGAGCGGCCGGCGCTGACCGCGCTGGCCCGGTTCACCGTCGAGCGGTACCGGCGTGGCTATCCGACGGCGGCGGAGAGCCGGGCGCTGGGGATGTTGATGATGGTCGAGCTGACCACGATCACGCCGCCGCGGCCCGAGGAGGACCCCGCGGTTCCGGTCGCCCTGCGCGGGCTGCTGGTCTGGATCGTGCGCGACCTGACCCGGCCGTTCACCCTGGACGACTTCGCCGAGGTGCTGGAGTGCTCGCCGTCCACGGTGACCCGGCTGTTCCGCCGCTACCTCGGCTGCTCGCCGCTCGAGTGGGTGACGGCGCAGCGGATGGGGCACGCCCAGCGGCTGCTCGCCGAGGGCAACGACACGATCGCGACGGTCGCTCGGCAGTGCGGCTTCGAGGACCCGTGGTACTTCTCCCGGGTCTTCAAGGCCCGGGTCGGCAGTTCGCCGCGGGAGTGGCGTCTGAATCGGAAGATCTGAGCATTACCCGGACGATCGGTGAGCCTGACCCGATCGTACGTTCTCGAAACGCGCCGGTACTCCGTACGTTGTCCGGGGCACCAGGACTCCGCGCACCGATCGCGACGCCTGGGATGGCCCCCGGAGAGCTCCCGATCGCCCATGCGGTGGAGGACTGGCGCTCCGGCCGGTCCACGGGGGATCCGGCCGGAGCGCCTCCTGCGGTCGGCGGACCTTGATCGAATCCGAACTTTGTGAATGTGATCACAAATGCTGGCTGTCGGTGTCCGGGCCGTGTGACGATCAGTCCTGTCGAGAACGCCCACCGGATCGCAACGGCGGCTCGGCAGGCACCGCGGTCGACCGAAGACGTACGCTCACGCGGAAGGTGGAGTTGATCATGAACCCCGAGGAAGCGCTGCGCCCGCTGCCGGAGCCGTACCACCGGCACTTCGCCAGGATCCTCGAACTCGCCGAGCCGGACGAGCGGATCCGCGGGCTGTGGCTCTCCGGGTCGCTGGCCCGCGGCACCGCCGATGCCGGCTCCGATCTCGACCTGGTGCTGGCGATCGACGACGACCGGTTCGACGAGTTCATCGACGCCTGGCGGGACTGGCTGGCCCGGATCACGCCGACGCTGGTCGCCAAGGCGATCCCGAACTCGCGGTTGATCTTCTACGCGCTGGCCGAGGACATCTGCCGGATCGACGCGGTGATCGAGCCGGTCAGCCAGGTCTCGACCTCCTGGCACCGGACCCGGGTCCCGGTGATCGACCGGGACGGGCTGACCGCGACGCTGCCGGCGGCCGAGCCGGGTCCGGGGCCCGACCTCACCAAGATCAATCTGCTGATCGAGGAGTTCTGGCGGATCCAGTCGATCTTCCCGGCCATGATCAACGACCGGAAGGATCTGCTCTGCGCTCTGTCCGGCGTGCAGGCCTCCGGCACGATGCTGTACGACCTCTTCGTCGAGACCAATCAGCCGCTGCCGCCGATGGGCATCAAGCAGTTTGCCGCCCGGTTGCAGCCGGAGCAGTCGGCCGTGCTGCTCGGCCTGCCCGCCGTGGCGCCGGAGCGGGATCTGTTGATCAGGGCCGATCTGGCGGTCTGCGAGGCGATGGCGACGGCCGGCCGGGCCGCGGCCGAGCGGGTCGGCGCCGAGTATCCGGAGCGGATCGCGGACGCCGTCCGGGCCCACCACCGGGCCACCCTGCAGGCGGTCTGACCGCCAAGGAGGCTCGGCGCGGCCAACGAGTGCCGGTCGTGTCCCCCGGTGATGGAGCACGGGATCGATGGTCTGCAACACGGTTGATGCAGCTTCCGGTTGCCCGCGTGCAGCAGGGCCGGATTGCTGCGACCGGTTGCGGCCAGATGACCACGCAATCAGCGACTGAATGACGACCGAGTTGGCGACTGAATGACCACAGAACCAACGACCAAATGACCACCAAGCTAGCGACCCAATGACCACGGCGGCATACTGGGCCCATGGCAGAGCCGGAGCGGGGACCTCGTCCGCGACATGCGCAAGCTGTCGTGGAAGAGTCGCTGGAGGACACCAGAGTCGTCCTGATCAACGGTGCACGTCAGGTCGGAAAGAGCACTCTGACCAGACTCGTCGTCGCCGGCCGCGATCCTGTGCCGGTGCTGCGGCTGTTGGACGACCCGGTCGTGCTCCAGTCGGCCCGGACCGATCCCGGCAGCTTCGTAGAACACGAAGGTCTGCTGGTTATTGACGAGATTCAGTTAGTGCCGGAGCTGCTGAGTTCGATCAAGCTGGACGTGGACCACGATCCGCGCCCGGGACGGTATCTGCTGACCGGTTCGTCGCGGCTGCTGGCGCTCCGCAATCTTCCGGACGCGCTGCCGGGCCGGATGGAAACCGTGGAACTCTGGCCGTTCTCCCAAGGGGAGATCGACGGCGGACCTGACCGGTTCATCGACACTGCATTCCAGCACGGGCCGGCGCTCGAGTTCAGTTCGACACTTCGCCGCCGCGATTACCTGGACCGTGCGGCCGCCGGCGGTTTCCCAGAGGCCATCCGGCGAACAGCGCGACGCCGGTCGGCATTCTTCGACAGCTACCTGGCCACGCTGATCGAACGTGACGTGCTGCAACTCGCGACGATCGAGCGCCATGGCGAGTTGATCAAGCTGCTGAACCTGCTGGCCGGACGGATCAGCGGTCTCTATGTCCCTGCCTCGATCGCCAAGCAGTCAGGGCTGCCTCGCACGACCTTGATCAGGTACGTCGAGCTGTTGGCCGCGGTGTTCTTGATCAAACTCATGCCGGCCTGGTCGCCCGGATCCACGGGCCGGGCCATCGGAACGCCGAAGCTCGCCTTCGTCGACTCGGGTGTCGCAAGCAGCCTGATCGGCCAGGATTCCGGACGGCTGGGCGAGCCCGGTGGCGCTGCCGGGCCCGTCCTTGAGAACTTCGTGGCGATGGAGATCGCCCGACAGCTCACCTGGAACGACGTGCGGGCACGGCAGTACCACTTCCGTACCAAGGACAAGGCAGAGGTGGACGTCGTGCTCGAAACCCCGGACGGTCGGGTGATCGGGATCGAGGTGAAGGCCGGTACGGCTGTGCGGTCCGAGGACCTGTCGGGGCTGCGCACCCTCGAGCATCTCGCCGGTGAGCGATTTGTCGCCGGATACATCCTGTACACGGGGCAGCAGACCCTGCCGTTCGGTCCGCGAATCCGTGCGCTGCCGATCGAGGCGCTGTGGGGGTCGGCTCCCTGAGGTCTGTCAGTCGTTGCCTCAGTCGGTCAACTCGGCGGGCAGCGGTTCGGCGTGCACGACGGCCAGCGAGGTCACGGCGCGGGTCAGGCAGACGTAGAGCCGGCGCAGGCCGGTCACCCGGTCCGGCTCGGCGGCGACGATCCCCTCCGGCTCGAAGACCACCACGTGGTCGAACTCCAGGCCCTTCGCGACGGTCGCCGGGACCAGGTCGACCCGGGTCTCGAAATCGGGCGGCACGTCGCCGAGCAGGTCGTAGCGGATCCCGGCCTGCTCCAGCAGGTCGCGCAGCCGGGGGATCGTGGCGTCCGGGACGATCACGCCGACGGTGCCCTCGCGGGCGGCCGCGGCGACCACGGACTTGATCACCGTGCCGTCCGGATCGTCGGTCTGCAACAGTTCCAGGTCGCCGCGGCTGCGGCGCACCGAGCGGGGCGGAGTGAGAGCCGGTGCGATCTGCGGCAGCAGCCGGGCCGCGAACTCGATCACCGAGCCGGGCACCCGGAACCCCTCCACCAGTTCGGAGATCTCGGCCTCCGGATGGCCCAGGTGGGTCAGTGACTCCTGCCAGGACCGGGTCGCCCACGGCGTGGTCGCCTGAGCAAGATCACCGAGTACGGTCACGGAGCCGGTCGTGGCCCGGCGGCCGATCGCCCGCAACTGCATCGCGGACAGGTCCTGCGCCTCGTCGATGATCACGTGGCCGAGGCTCGGGGTCCGGTTCAGCTGATCGGCGGCCTCGTCGATCAGCGCCAGGTCGGCCAGCGTCCACTTCGCGCTCTTCGGGGTCCGGGCCGGCTTGGCCATCAAGATCAACTGTTGTTCGGCGGCGTCCAGCAGGCCGTCCGCGGCGCCGGCCAGGAACTCGGCATCGGTCAGCAACCGCAAGATCAACTTCGCCGGGTCGACGGCCGGCCACAGCTCGTCCGCGTACGTCTTCACCGGCTTGCTCCGGGCCACCGTGTTCTGCACCCGGTCGTCCGGGGAGTCGCCGGCCGCCTCCATCCGGATCAGCACCTGGTGGGCCAACCGCTGCGGCAGCATGGTCCGCCCGGCCGCGTAGCGCACGCCGCGCCGGCGCAACTCGTCGACCATCTCGTTGGCCAGGTAGGCCGCGACCCGCCACTGGTGCGCGCCGCGCGGCACCACCAGCGGGCCGGTCGCCTCGACCAGGTGTCCCCAGACGGCCCGCTTGATCACCTCGGCCATCCGCGCGTCGCCCTTGATCAACGCGGCCGGCACCGGGTCGGTGCCGGTGATCGTGAACCCGGTCGCCGTGCTGACCAGCGACGACACGGTGGCCTGGGTCGCGTCGATCTCGCCGAGCGCCGGCAGCACGTCGCCGATGTAGGACAGGAAGTTGTCGTTCGGGCCGATCACCTGCACACCGGAGCGGGACAGCTGGTCGCGGTGCGCGTAGAGCAGGTAGGCCGCGCGGTGCAGCCCGACCGCGGTCTTCCCGGTGCCCGGCGCGCCCTGGATGCAGAGCGAGTGGGACAGGTCGGCCCGGACGATCACGTCCTGGTCGGGCTGGATGGTGGCGACGATGTCGCGCATCGGGCCGGTTCGCGGCCGTTCGATCTCGGCCTCGAGGATCTCCGAGTGCCGGGCCGTCTGCTGCTCGGCCAGTTCCTCGTCCTCGAACGCGGTCAGCTCGCCGGACTGGAAGCCGAACCGCCGCCGCAGCCGTACCCGCATCGGGTCGCCGGGCTTGGCCCGGTAGAACGGCAGCGACATCGGGGCCCGCCAGTCGATCACCAGCGGGTCGCCGCCGGACTCGCCGGTGACGTGCCGGCGGCCGACGTAGAGCCGTTCGTCGTTGTCCGCGCCGAGCCGCGCGTCGTAGTCCAGCCGGCCGAAGAACAACGGGACCGTCGGATCGTCCTCGAGGGACTTCATCCGCCGGTGCAGGACCTGCTTCAGGTGCTCGGTCGACACGCGATCCGCGCCGGCGCCGTGGCCCTCGAGGGACGCCGCATGATCACGCATCCGGCGCAGCGCCGCGCGGGATTCGCCGAGATGTCGTCGTTCCTGCTCCAGTGCCTCATGGGATTCGGGCATGCAGAAATCTCCGATGCTTCTCGTGGGGGAGGGCCACTGTACCCGCGCCGCGCCGCGGCTGCTAACCAATAAGGCACCGGCCGTCCAGGAGGCGCGCGGGGCCATGGCAGGATGAGGCCCATGCGGCGGCTCACCGACACGGATGCTGCGATCGCGTACGGCAAGAATCTGCTGCGCGGGGAGCGGGTCTATCTGCGGGAAGTACGGGAAGCGGACTTCGCATCGCTGTCCCGGTGGTGGAACGACCCGGCGACGACGGTGCTGCAGCAGGCCACCGCCCGGCCGGTGCCGGAGGCCACGATCACCGAACGGTTCCGGCAGTGGACGGCGAACAGCACGCCGAACGACCCGAGCTTCGCAGTGGCCCGGATCGAGGACGACGAGCTGATCGGCCAGGTCGGCCTGATCGCCGCGCCGCACGGCCGCACGGCCGAGTTCGTGATCATCCTCGGCCCGGAGCACACCGGCAGCGGCTACGGCACCGAGACCTGCCGGCTGATGCTGCGGTTCGGGTTCGCCGAGCTGGGCCTGCACCGGATCGAGCTCAGGGTCTGGGGCTACAACACCCGGGCGATCACCGCGTACCAGCGGGCCGGGTTCGTCGAGGAGGGCCGACGGCGCGACGTCACCTTCCATAACGGACAGTACGGCGACGAGGTGATCATGGGCATCCTGGAGACGGAATGGTGGATCCGCGCCGAAGAAGCCGCGACGGACAACTGATCGGAGACCGATGAGCAGCGACGGCGACGGGGACCGGTTCGAGGCGGTCGATCCAGGGCAGCGACCACACAAGGAACGGCAGGCCGTCCGCGTGATCATGATCGATGATCATGAACGGGTGCTGCTGTTCCAGGACACCGATCCCGGCTGTCCCGGCGTCAGCTGGTGGGTCACGCCGGGTGGCGGGATCGACCCGGGCGAGACGGAGACCGACGCCGCCGTACGCGAGCTGGCCGAGGAGACCGGCTACCGGTCCCGCGCCGAGGACCTGATCGGTCCGCTCGCCGTACGCCGGGCCGTGCACGGCTACTCGGACCAGATCCTGGTCCAGGACGAGACGTTCTACGCGATCAAGGTCCGGCCGTTCGAGATCGACATCTCCGGCCACACCGAGGACGAACAACTCACCATCGCCGGCCACCGCTGGTGGCCTGCCGCCGACCTCACCGAGCCGGACGGCTGGCTCTGGCCGGCCGAGCTGGCCGAGCTCGTCGCCCTCGCGGCCAGCCCGAACGGCGCACCGCTCGACCTCGGCGTTCAGGAGGAGTCGACGGTCCCGATCGGTTCCTGATCGAATTCGGGGCGCAGCACGTTGCCGCGGATCGCGATCACGCAGAGCAGCGCGCCGATCAGCAGCAGGCCGGCGCTGACCACCATGGCCGAGCGGAAGCCGGCGGCGAAGACGGCCGGGTCGTTCAGCGCGTTGCCGGTCAGCCCGACCGCTGGCGGTACGGCGGCGACGGCGAGCAGCCCGGCGGCCCGGGCGACGGCATTGTTCACGCCGCTGGCGACACCGGCGTGCCGGACGTCGGCCGTGGCCAGCACGGTCGCGGTCAGCGGTGCCACGGTGGCGGTCAGGCCGATGCCGAACAGGGTGACCGGCAGCAGCACGTCCAGGACGTAGTTCGCGCCGGGCCCGATCCGGGTCAGCAGCAGCATCCCGGCGGCGCCGATCGTGATCCCGATCGCCATCATCCAGCGCGGCCCGATCCGCTGGGCCAGCGAACCGGCCCGGGCCGACAGCAGCAGCATCAGGACGGTGACCGGGAGCAGCGCGGCGCCCGCGGCGATCGGGGTGAAGCCCGCGACCTGCTGCAGGTGCACCACCAGCAGGAAGGTGAGCAGCGACAGTCCGCCGTACACGACGAGGGTGATCAGGTTGATCGCGGTGAACTGGGCCGAGCCGAACACGTCCAGCGGCAGCATCGGGGTCGGTCCGCGGCCCCGGGTCCGGCTCCGTTCGACCAGCACGAACCAGAGCGCCGCGCCGACGCCGACCACCGCCGCGGTGATGATCAACGGGTCGATCCGGCCGGCCGGCAGCTCCGTCAGCGCGTACGTGATCCCGGTCAGTGAGGCCGCGGCCAGCACGGCGCCGAGCACGTCGAACCGCCGTTCGGTCCGGGCCCCGCTGCTCTCCGGCACGTGCCGTACCGCGACGGCCACGGTCACCGCGGCCAGCGGCAGGTTGATCAGGAACACCGACCGCCAGCCCGCGACGTCGACCAGCCAGCCGCCGAGGAACGGTCCGATCGCGCCGGCGACACCGCCCAGCCCGGCCCAGGCGCCGACCGCCCGCGGCCGGTCGTACGGCACGAACGAGGCCTGGATGATCGCCAGCGAACCGGGCGTCAGCAGCGCCCCGCCGATGCCCTGCAACGCCCGCGCCGCGATCAGCACCTCCACCGTCGGCGCCGCCGCACAGAGCGCCGAGGCCAGGGCGAACCAGACCACCCCGATGACGAAGACCCGCCGCCGGCCGAACCGGTCGCCGAGCGCACCGCCGAGCAGGATCAGCCCGGCCAGGGTCAGCGTGTACGCGTTCACCGTCCACTGCAGCCCGGACATCTCGGCGCCGAGATCCTCCGCGAGCGCGGGCAGCGCGATGTTGACGACCGTGCTGTCCAGCATCGCCACGCTGGACCCGAGCACCGTCGCCAGCATCACCCAGCGCCCGGTCGCCGAGGACAGCCGCAACTGCTCCGCAGGTCCCGCAGTCATCGTCGCTCCACGGCCACAGCCAACCACGCCCGGCCGACATTCATTCCGGTCGACCTTCCTGCCAGCCGGCGGGGTCAGGCCGGCGACATGATCCGCCGGTAGGCGCCGGGGGACCGCCCGGTGTGGCGCTTGAAGAGGACCCCCATGTACTCGGCGTGCCGGAAGTCGAGCCGTTCGGCGATCCGGGGCAGGGTCCAGTCGGTCGAGGTGAGCAGCTCGGTGACCCGGGCCATCCGGACCCGGACGATCTCGGCGTGGACGGTCCGGCCGAGCAACTCGGTGAAGCGGTAGTCGAGCGCCCGCCGGGACAGTCCGACGTGCTGCAGGACGGCGCTCACCGTGACCGCTCGCTCGGAGTGGTCGCGGATGTAGCGCAGGGCCGCGGCGACCAGCGGATCGCTGATCGCGAACAGGTCGGAGGACTGGCGGGTCGCGATCCGCAGCGGGGGGATCGGCCGTACGCCGGCCGGTTGCGGGTGGCCCGCCATCATCTCGTCGAGGATCCCGGCCGCGATGAACCCGGTCCGTACGGCGTCCGGCTGGATGCTGGACAGCGGCGGCGAGGTGAGGTTGCAGTACAGCTCGTCGTTGTCGACGCCGATCACCGCGACCTCGTCGGGCACCTGCAGCCCGGCGATCTTGCACGCCTCGAGCACCTCCTGCCCGGCGATGTCGAAACAGGCCAGCACCCCGACCGGGTGCGGCAGCCGGCGCAACCAGTCCGCCAGTCGATCACGGTCCTGGGACCGCAGGCCGGACGGCTCCATCGCGAACTCGTACGGTTCCGCACCGCGGCCCCGGACCAGCTCGGCGAACGCCGCGGCGCGGGCCGTCGACCAGCCGTACTGGGCGTCGCCGCAGTAGGCGAACTGCCGCAGTCCCCGTTCGGCGAAGTGATCAACGGCGTGACCGGCGATCGCCCGGTCGTCGGTCTCCACGCAGGGCAGTTCAGGGACCAGGCGTTTGGCGCTCAGGTCGACCGTCGGCAGGCCGAGCCGGCGGACGAACCGCGCGGTCTCCTCGTTCTCGATCCGGGCCAGCACCCCGTGGCCGCGCCAGCCCTCGAGCCAGGAGAAGTCGGTCTCGTGCCGGCTGTGCTCGGCCAGATAGAGCGACCATCGCGGGCGTTCCACGACGAATCTGCGAATGCCGGACAGCAGGCCACGTGCGTAGGCGTTCGAGGTCTCGACCAGAAGGGCGACGTGCCGCGTCGGCAGCGATACCGACATGTAAGAAATCTAAGGGATCTTGCTGGATCGCGCATGGAGCGTCCCGCGGCCGTGACCCAAGCTTGATCATCAAGGAGGCCAGATGTCACACCAGGTCCGAGTCGCCCTCGCCGGTCTCGGGTTCGGGGCGGAGTTCATCCCGATCTACCAAGCCCATCCCGATGCGGAGCTGATCGCGGTCTGTCAGCGCACCACCAGCACCCTGAACAAGATCGCCGACGAGTTCGACATTCCGCGCCGTTACGACGACTTCGCCGAGTTGATCACCGATCCGGAGATCGACGCGGTCCACATCAACACGCCCATTCCTGATCATGCCGGGCACACGATCACCGCGTTGCGGGCCGGGAAGCATGTCGCCTGCACCGTACCGATGGCGACCACGCTGGCGGAGTGCCGGGCCATCGTCGAGGCCGTCCGGGAGTCCGGCCGGACCTACATGATGATGGAGACGGTCGTCTTCTCGCGCGAATTCCTGTACGTCCGCGACCTGGTCGACGACGGCACGATCGGGCGGATCCAGTTCCTCCGCGGCGCGCACCACCAGGAGATGACCGGCTGGCCCGGCTACTGGTCCGGGTTGCCGCCGATGCACTACGCGACCCACGCGGTCGGGCCCCTCCTCGCGCTGGCCGGTGCGCCCGCCGAAAGCGTTGTCTGCAAGGGATCCGGCCGAATCGCCCCGGAGCTGGCCGCACGGTACGGCTCGCCCTTCGCGGTCGAGACGGCGTTGATCACGTTGCGGGACTCGCCGATCGCGGCCGAGGTGTCCCGGTCGCTGTTCGAGACCGCCCGCGAGTACGTGGAGAGCTTCACCGTGTTCGGTGATCACGCAACGTTCGAGTGGGAACAGACCCAGGGCTCCGGGCATGTGCTCCACGTCGGGGAGCAGCCGCGCCGGGTCGAGGTGCCGGACTTCGTCCACCGGCTGCCGCCCGAGATCGGCCGGTTCACCACCCGCGGCGTCTACGACGAGCAGCACGAACACCTGTCCTTCACCCAGGGCAGCGGCCACGGCGGCTCGCACCCGCACCTGGCGCACGAATTCATCCGGAGCATCGTCGAGGGCCGGCCACCGCTGGTCGACGAGCTCACCGCGGCGAACTGGACCTCGGTCGGCATCTGCGCCCACCAGTCCGCGATGGCGGGCGGGGTCCGGGTCGACCTGCCGGTCCTGGACGCATCATGATCATCGACGTCGCGGTGGCGACCCTCTGCTTCGACGGCTTCGGTGACGAAGACTTCGGCCCGACCTTCGCCCGGATCGGCGAACTCGGGGTCCGCAACGTCGAGTTCAACACCTGGTACCCGCGCAATCTCACCCCGGCCGGGTTGGACCGGATCGCCGCCCGGTGCGCCGATGCCGGGCTCACCCCGGTGACCCTGCAGGTCTCCCCGTTCGCGGCCGGCGACGGCTTCGGCGACCTGACCCGGGAGACCACCCGCTGGCTCTGGTTGCTCGAGGCCGCCCGCCGGGTGGGCGTGACCATGATCAAGGCCACCGGCTCGCGGCGCGGCGAGCGCGGCGGCCTGGCCGGACTGATCGCCGTCCTGCAGGAGATCGCGCCGCACGCCGCGGCGGCCGGGATCCGGATCGCGATCGAGAACCACTTCCGCAACGTCGTCGAGTTTCCCGAGGACTACCGGCAGATCTTCGCCGCGGTGCCGGAGCCGGCGATCGGCGCCTGCCTGGACACCGGTCACTTCGCCGCCTCGGGCGTCGACATGATCAGGTTCATCGACGACTTCCACGACCGGATCATCCACGTCGATCTGAAGGATGCCGGTGCGCCCGGCACCGACCGGTTCGTCCGGTTCGGGGAAGGCGTCGTGGACTTCGCCGCAGTCCTCGGCCACGCCCGGGACCGCGGCTACGCCGGCCAGTTGATCATCGAACTGCCGCTGATCGACCGGTCGACCGTGATCGATGATCTTCGCGCCGGGCTGGCCGTGGCGAGGCCGTACCTCACCGCCGGGTCCGCCGGCCATCCGTAATGCCTCAGTTTCAAAGGAGAAGCACCATGTCCGATCATGATCGGATTCGACCCCGCCGCCCGGGGCTCCGCCACGGGCTCGCCATCCTGACGCTGTTCGCCCTGGCCGCCTGCTCGGCCCCGACCGAACCCGGAGCCGATGGCGCCGAGCTGTCGGCCGACGGGCCGCTGACCATCACCTGGTACGGCTCCGATGCCCGCAACAAGTCCGTTCAGGAGGTCGTCGACGCGTTCGGCGAGCAGCAGCAGGGGATCGAGATCACCACCCAGCCCACCGCCTTCGACAGTTACTGGGACCGACTCTCGGTGCAGGCCGCGAGCGACAACCTGCCTTGTGTGGTGGCGATGCAGTCCCGCTACGAGGCCAAGTTCGAGGACCGGGGTTCACTGCTCGCGCTGGACACCCTGGTGCAGAACGGCACGATCGACGTCTCCGGCATCGACCCCAAGCTGCTGGACAGCCAGCGCGCCGCCGACGGCAAGCTGTACGCGATCCCGTACGGCATCTGGTTCGAAGGCGCCGTGCTCAACGAGACCGCGATCGCCGACGCCGGCGTCGAGCCGCCGGATGATCAAGGAAGCTGGACCGACTACGTCGCCTGGGCGAAGCAGCTGCAGCCGAAGCTGCCCGAGGGCAGCTACGCGATCGCCGACCGCGGTGGCCAGATCACCCAGTTCCAGTCCTTCGCCCTCGGCAAGGGCGAGACGCTGTTCGGCGAGAAGGAGGTCGGCTTCTCCCGGGAGACGCTGCACGAGTGGTTCTCGCTGTGGACCGACGCCAGCGCCGACGGCGTGGCGCCGCCGGCCCGGGTGACGGCCGAGGAGAACGGCGTCCCGGGCAACGCCAACCTGCTGGCCAAGGGCAAGCTCGTCGTGTCCAGCACCGGCGACAACAACGTCTCCGACAGCCAGGCCGGTCTCGGCGACCAGGGGAAGCTGGTCCTCGCCCCGTCGCCGACCGCAGGCAAGCCACAGGTGGTCGGGACCAACAGCTGGTCGATCTCCGCGAACTGCACCAACGTGAAGCAGTCGGTCGCCTTCATCGACTACTTCATCAAGTCCGAGGACGGGGCGATGACGCTGAAGGCCCAGACCGGCCTGCCGCCGGTGACCTCCGTCCGCAACGCGCAGGCGGCCAGCCCGGAGGTGGACCAGGCGATCAAGGACCGGATCGCCTTGTACGAAAAGGTTTCCCAGGCCGGGGCCCTGGTCGATGTCTGGCCCGACGCCACCCAGCAACTGGTCACCCAGTTCACCCAGACCTACGAGAAGGTCTCGTTCGGCCAGCTCACCGTCGACCAGGGTGTCGACGAGTTCATCACTCAGGCCAACACGGCCCTGTCCGGCTTCTGATCACCGACCGCTGCGCACGACGAGGTGTCCGACATGTCCGTTCTGCTCACCGAAGCGCCGCCGGCCGAGCCCCGGCCGGCGGGTCGGCCCCGCCGCCGACTCCGGCCGGCGGTCCGGGAGGACCTGGCCGGCTACGCGTTCCTGACCCCGTGGCTGATCGGCTTCTTCGGCGTCACGCTGCTGCCGATGCTCGGTTCGCTGCTGCTGTCCTTCACCAACTACTCCGGCTCATTCCGTACGGTGCGCTGGGTCGGGCTGGAGAACTACCGGCGGATGTTCCTCGACGACCCCGCCTACTGGGGCTCGGTCCGGGTGACGCTCCTCTACGTGGGCATCTCGGTACCGGTGATGCTCGCCTTCGCCCTCCTGATCGCCAGCCTGCTCAATCGCGGCATCCACGCCCTCGGGCTGTACCGGACGATCTTCTACGTCCCGTCCCTGCTCGGCGGCAGCGTCGCGATCGCCGTACTGTGGCGCTTCGTCTGGGGCGAGACCGGACTGATCAACTCCGTCCTCGGCTGGTTCGGGCTGCACCCGGGCAGCTGGATCGGGAATCCCGACACGGCCCTGATCACGATCATGGTGCTGAACGTCTGGACCTTCGGCTCGCCGATGATCATCTTCCTGGCCGGGCTGCGCCAGGTGCCGGCCGAACTGTACGAGGCCGCCGCGATCGACGGCGCCGGACGGTGGGCCAGGTTCGCCTCGATCACCCTGCCGTCGATCTCGCCGGTGGTGTTGTTCAACGGCGTGCTCGCGGTGATCGGCGGCTTCCAGGCGTTCACCCAGGTCTATGTGGTCAGCGGCGGGTCCGGCGGCCCGGCCGGCTCGACCCTCTTCTACACCCTGCTGCTCTACCAACGGGCCTTCACCGAACTCCGGTTCGGCTACGCATCGGCGATGGCCTGGGTCCTGCTGCTGGTGATCGCCGCGGCCACGGCCGCGATCTTCGCCAGCGGAAGACTCTGGGTGAACTACGGAGACGAATCATGATCACCCGGACCGCACGGCGCACGCTGATCCACGTCGGACTGGTCAGCGCCGCCTTCGTGATGATCTATCCGCTGTTGTGGATGGGCGCCTCCTCGTTCCGGCCGTCCGAGCGGGCCCTGCTCGAGTCCGGGCTGTGGATCGGCGACGGGTTCACGCTGGACAACTACGCCAACAGCTGGAACAGCGTCGGCAGTACCGGCTTCGGCACCTTCTTCCGCAACTCGGTGATCATCGCCGTGCTCGCGGTGATCGGCAACATCGTCTCCTGTTCGCTGGCCGCGTACGCGTTCGCGCGGATCACGTTCCGCGGCCGGCGGATCTGGTTCGCGCTGATGATCGGAACGATCATGCTGCCGTACCACGTCCTGCTGATCCCGCAGTACCTGCTGTTCGACCAGCTGGGTTGGCTGGACAGCTTCCTGCCGCTGGTGGTGCCACGGTTCCTGGCCACCGAGGCGTTCTTCGTGTTCCTGCTGGTGCAGTTCTTCCGGCTGATCCCGCACGAGCTGCTGGAAGCGGCGCGGCTGGACGGCTGCGGCTATCTCGGCACCTTCCTGCGGATCGTCATGCCGCTGGCCGTACCGGCGCTGGCGACCACCGCGGCGTTCTCCTTCATCTGGGCCTGGAACGACTTCCTGAACCCGCTGATCTACCTGACCAGCCCGGAGAACTACACGGTGCCGATCGGGCTCTCGCTGTTCGTCGACGCCTCCGGCACCTCCAACTACGGCGGCCTGTTCGCGATGTCGATCTTGTCGCTGCTGCCGGTGATCGGCTTCTTCCTGGCCTTCCAGAAGCTGCTCATCGAGGGCATCTCCACCACCGGACTCAAATGATCAAGGAGTACGCACGATGAACCCACAACGCTTCGCCGGCCAGGTCGCAGTGATCACCGGGGCCGCCCACGGGATCGGCCGGGCCACCGCCGAGCGGCTCAGTGCCGAGGGCGCCGAGGTCGTCCTGGTGGACCGGCTGGCCGACCAATTGACCGAGCTGGCCGACCGGCTGGTCGCCGACGGCGGTGCCGCCACCGGTCACCCGGTCGATCTGCTGGACGAGCCGGCCGTCAGCGAGCTGGCCGGCCGGCTGGTCGAGGCGCATCCGGCGATCCAGGTGCTGGTGCACTGTGCCGGGGTGGTGCACATCAACGGCCGGCAGGACAGCACGTTCATCGAGGGTGGGCTGGCCGGCTGGAACGAACTGTTCGGCGTCAACCTGAAGGGGGCCGCGCTGCTCACGCACGGGCTGCTGCCGGCGTTGATCACCGGCGGCGGGGCCGTGGTCAACGTCGCTTCCGAGGCGGCGTACCGGACCCGTCCGAACAAGTGGATCTACGACGCGACCAAGGCGGGCATGGTCTCGTTCAACCGATCCCTGGCCGCGTCGCTGGCGCCGCACGGGGTCCGGGTGAACTGCGTCGCCCCGGGCGGAACGATCACCGAGATGCACCTGAACGACTTCGCCGATCCGGAGGCGGCCCGCGAGGAACTGCGGGCCAAGCGGATCCCGAACCTGCTCGGCCGGTTCGCCGAGCCGGCCGAGATCGCCTCCGCGATCACCTTCCTGGCCAGCACGGACGCGAGCTTCGTCACCGGCACGACGCTCGCCGTCGACGGCGGCGGCAACGCCAGCCGATGATCACCGACAACCTGGAGGTACAGCGATGAGAAGTCCCGTAGGCCTGATCGGGCTGGGCAACGTCGGCGGCCGGATGGCCCGTTCCCTGCTCGAGGCCGGAGTCGAACTGCACGTCCACGATCTTGATCATGACGCGTGCGCCGCGGTGGGCGAGCTCGGCGCGATCGTCCACGACGAACCGGCGGAACTGGCCCGGGCCGTCCCGGTCCTGCTGCTGTCGTTGCCGAACGCCGATGTCGTCGACGAGGTCGTGCTCGGTGCCGGCGGGCTGCTGGACACGATGGCGGACGGCACGATCCTCGTCGACATGAGCACGAACCGGCCGGACCGGACGCTGGCGCTGGTCGCGCAGGCGGCCGAGCGGGGCATCCGGATGCTCGACGCCCCGATCAGCTTCGGCGGCCGCGGCATGGTGGTCTTCGCCGGCGGCGACGCCACCGACTACGGCGAGGCGGCGCCGATCTTCGACATCGTCGCCTTCCGGCACTATCACGTCGGTGATCATGGTCAGGGCCACTACGTGAAGCTGGTCCAGAACCTGCTGTCCGGGATCGCCATCGGCGCCGCGGCCGAGGCGGTCGCCTTCGGGCAGCGCGCCGGGGTGGACGTCGACCGGATGATCGAGGCGCTGCGCTGGACCGGCGCCTACTCGGGGCCCTTGGCCGGCTCCCGCCGGATGCTCGACCGCGAGTACGGCAGCAGCCGGACCCTCGGCATGCACGTCAAGGACCTCGGCTACGTGCTGGCCATGGGCGAGCAACTCGGCGCGATCATGCCGTTCGCCGAACGGGTGCACGAGGTGTTCCGCGGCGTGTACGAGAACGGCGACCCGGCCTGGACCCAGGCGGCCGTGATCGAGTGGTTCGACCCCGCACCGACGGAGCCGCCGGCGTGACCGCGGACCAGGTGGCGGTCGGCCTGATCGGGCTCGGCAACAGCGGTTGGTACTACCACGCCGAGGGCGCCCTGGAGCGGTCGGAGCAGTACCGGCTGCAGGCGGTCGCCTCGGCCCGGCCCGACCGGGCCGAGGCCGCGGCCCGCCGGTTCGGCGCGCGCCCGTACCGGAACTGGCAGGACCTGATCGGCGACGACGCCCTGGACCTGATCGTGATCGCCACACCGCACCACCTCCATGCCGAGCTGGCCGTCGCCGCGCTCGACGCCGGACACCATGTCGTGGTCGAGAAGCCGATGGCGGTCACCCGGGCCGAGACCGACCGGATGCTCGACGCGGCGCGGCGGAACCACCGGATCCTGACCGTGCACCAGAACCGGCGCTGGGAGCCGTCGTACCTGATCATCGGCGAGCTGATCCGCGGCGGCGAACTCGGCGAGCTGTGGCGGGTGGAGGAGCGCCGGATGCACCGAGGCAAGTACGTCGTCGCCGGCCACGACCGACCGCACGCCGGCACCGACCTGGCCGCCTGGGCACACACCGTGGCGGGCGGCGGCGGGGTCGGCTACCTGATCGCGCCGCACCTTGTTGATCACCAGGTCCAACTGCTCGGCCGCCCCAGCTCAGTCTCGGCGGTGACCGACACCTTTCCCGGCGATGAGGTCGAGCACTACCTCGACCTGCGGCTGAACTATCCCGACGGGCCGCTGTCCCGGGTGGAGATCTTCCGCGAGGACGTCGTCGAGCTGCCGAAGTGGACCGTCCTGGGCAGCCGCGGCTCGGTGATCTGCCCCGACTTCGACACCGTCGTGATCGACCTCGCCGGCCACGACCGCCGGGTGATCACCGATCTCCCGGCCGTCCGGGCCGCCGACGAGTTCTACCGGCAACTCTGGACCGCGGTCACCGACGGCGGCCCGCCACCCGTCGATCCCGCCGACGCCGCCGTCGTCACCGAGATCCTCGAACTCGCCCACCGCTCCGCCCGCCGCGCCGGCCACCCGGAACCTCTCGCCGCAGCCGTCGGCATCGCCGAGTGGACGCCTTGACCGGCCTCCGGCGCCGAAACGGGGTCAAAGCGTCCACTCGATGGGGGTTCATCCACTGACTCAGCGAGGTGGAAAGGCGAGTTCGTACGCGTCCCGTACCCGGTCCAGGTAGCCGGCGGGGTGGTCGTCCAACTGCAGGTCGGGCAGATCGAGGAGGTACCGGCAGCGGTCTGCGGGCATGGATCGGGCAAAGCCGTGCGGGTCCTTGATCAACTGCTGGAGGACGTCGACGCCGAAGAGGTCCAGGACCTTCAGGTTCCCGTCCGACGAGCGGAGCACGTGCCGTTCGCCGAGGTCGATGCCGACCCAGCCGCGAACCTGACGCCGGCCGCGGTCGTCGATCACGTCGACCTCGCGCCGGAGCGAGCGCAGGTCCGGGTCGGCTTCCTCGGGATGCTGGCACTGCCACAGGAATCGGCGCACTGCACCGGGGTCCGGCTCGCTGAGGTGCTCCAGGATGGTCAGGTGCCCGCCGCCCTCGAGTGGGCTCGCCAGCTCGACCCGGGGCAGGTGCCGGTGCCCCGCACACCGTTGGCACAGTTCGACGAAGTCGTCATAGCCCAGCTCGAACGGACTGACCCGCGCGACGAGTCGTCCCGCGGGCGAACGGTAGGCGTAGGCCTGGTCGCCTTGAGCGAATCTCACCCAGCCCAGTTCCCTCAGCTGTGCCTGCACAGCACGATGATTCAGGGTCGGCCAGGGCCTGGCCAGCAGCGGAAGGAGCTCGGAATCGGCCACTGAACCGCCTTCCATCGCTTACGCGGAGAGTGCCTCAAGGAGCAGGGCCTCGAGGTCGGGGAGGCGGCGGAACAGGTCGGGGAGGCCGTGGAGGCCGGCCCGCACGATCTGCTGCGACTGCGCGAGGTCGGGGCCGGTGCCCGCCTCGACGCCGGCCAGGCACCGGACAAGGTTCGCCCGGATGTGGCCGAGCCGGCCGCTGACCGTGAACACGAACCAGCTCGGTCCCGGCGGCGGCAGCGTGCCGCCGCCCGCGACGTAGCCGTCCAGGACCGCGCGGAAGCTGGCCGGCTCGAGGTGGTCGAGGCCGGGGCCCTTGCAGAGGCCCAGGGCGGTCGAGCCGAGTTCGCCGGACAGGTCGAGGCGGCCGGAGAGTTCCCAGTCGAGCAGCACCGGGCGGCCGTCGCGGACGAGCAGGTTCCACGGCTGGAGGTCCTGGTGGGTCAGCACGACGGGGCCGGGTCGTTCGCAGGTGTCGACGAAGTCGGCGATCGCGAGGAAGGTGTCGACCTTGGCGGCGAGTTCGTCGGCCCAGGGCTGGCCGGTCGCGGCGGCCCGCTCGGCGAGCTCGGGCCAGTCCCGGGGCGTCGGCTCCCGGCTCGGCTCGTGCGGCCAGTCGAAGTCGAGGGCGTGCAGCCGGGCGAGGATCTGGCCGAGCTCGAACGCGTACGCCGGCGGCGCGGGTGCCTCGGGCAGTTTCGCTCCGTCGACCCACCGGTGGACGAGCAGGTCCGGGCCGGCCGCCATGGATTCCGGCATCGGGATGCCGGCGGCGAAGGCGGCCTGCTCGAACCGGAAGACGTCCTCGAGGTGGTACGGCCAGCGCCGGTCGACCAGGTTCAGCTCCTTCACCGCGAACGAGCCCCGGTCGGTGTCGAGCCGGTACAGCCGATTGGCGGCACCGCCGCCGACCCGGGTCATCGGTCCGGTCGGCGTACCGAACTCCGTCAGATCCACCCGCGCACTCTAGGACGCAAGCCCCGGCGGCGCACCGGGATTACCGGGCGGGTCAGTCGGCGGAGATGGCCTCGGAGGCGTCCATGATCCGGTACGCGTAGCCCTGCTCGGCCAGGAACCGCTGCCGGTGCTGGGCGAACTCGGAGTCGACGGTGTCGCGGGCGACGACGGCGTAGAAGCGGGCGGTGATCCCGGAGTTCTTCGGCCGGAGCAGCCGACCGAGCCGCTGCGCCTCCTCCTGCCGGGACCCGAAGGCGCCGGACACCTGGATCGCCACCTGGGCGGTCGGCAGGTCGACGGAGAAGTTCGCCACCTTGCTCACGACGAGCAGGTCGAGTTCGCCGGAGCGGAACTGCTCGTAGAGCTTCTCCCGCTGCCGGACCGTCGTGTCGCCCTTGATCAGCGGGGCGCCGAGCCGCTCGGACAGTTCCTCCAGTTGCTCGACGTACTGACCGATCACCAGGGTCGGCTGGCCGCGGTGCTTGGCGACCAGGTCGATCGCGACGTCGGACTTCGACTCGGCGGTCGAGGCGAGCCGGTATTTCACGTCCGGCTCGGCGACCGCGTACGTCATCCGCTCGGCCTCGCTCAGGGTGACCCGCACCTCGACGCAGTCGGCCGGCGCGATGTAGCCCTGGTTCTCGATGTCCTTCCAGGGCGCGTCGTACCGCTTCGGCCCGATCAGGGAGAACACGTCGCCCTCCCGGCCGTCCTCGCGGATCAGCGTCGCGGTCAGGCCGAGCCGCCGCCGCGCCTGCAGGTCGGCGGTCATCCGGAAGACGGGGGCCGGCAGCAAGTGCACCTCGTCGTAGATCACCAGGCCCCAGTCCCGCGCGTTGAACAGTTCCAGGTGCGGGTGCAGACCGTGCCGCTTGGTCGTGATCACCTGGTACGTGGCGATGGTGACCGGCCGGATCTCCTTGCGGGCACCGGAATACTCACCGATCTCGTCGGCGGTCAGCGAGGTGCGCTTGATCAACTCGTCGCGCCACTGGCGGGCCGAGACGGTGTTGGTGACCAAGATCAACGTGGTCGCCTTCGCCTTGGCCATCGCGGCCGCGCCGACGATCGTCTTGCCGGCGCCGCAGGGCAGCACGACCACGCCGGAGCCGCCGTACCAGAAGGACTTCGTGGCCAGCGCCTGGTACGGCCGGAGCCGCCAGCCGTTCTGCTCCAGCTCGATCGGGTGCGCCTCGCCGTCGACGTACCCGGCGAGGTCCTCGGCCGGCCAGCCGAGCTTCAGCAGCACCTGCTTCAGCCGGCCCCGCTCCGACGGGTGTACGGCGACGGAGTCGTCATCGATCCGGGTGCCGATCAGCCCCTTGATCCGCGGGCTGCGCAGCACCTCGGTGAGCACCGGCCGGTCGGTGGTGATCAGGACCAGTCCGTGGGTCGGATGCTTCTCGATCCGGAGCCGGCCGTACCGGTCCATCGTGTCGGCCACGTCGACCAGCAGCCCGGACGGCACCGGGTAGCGGCTGTAGTTGAGCAGGACGTCGACGATCTGTTCGGCGTCGTGACCGGCCGCGCGGGCGTTCCACAGGCCGAGCGGCGTCAGCCGGTAGGTGTGGATGTGCTCCGGTGCCCGCTCGAGTTCGGCGAACGGAGCGATCGCGATCCGGCACGCTTCGGCGTCGGGGTGATCGACTTCCAGCAACAGGGTGCGGTCGGATTGAACGACCAGGGGTCCCAGCCCCGAGGAATGTGTCATGGACGAACTGCTCTAACGAGTCGGTCCCGGGGATGGTGAGCCCGAGGACGGTGGAGGTGTCGACTCCGAGGATGCCGGAGGCGACGACGGCGGCGTCGACTGGGGTGGTGTCGAGCCGGTTGGGGTGGTCGGAGCGGACGGCTCCGGAGGAGTCGACGACGGCGGCGCGGACGAGGAGTCCGGCGGCAGCGGAGACCCGGAATCGGACGCCGGCGGCTCCGACGAGGGCGGCTCCGACGAGGGCGGCCGGCTGGACGGCGGCGGGCTCGACGGCGGTTCACTCGACGGCGGCTCGCTGGTGCGCGGCGGGGTGCTCGACGCGGGCGGCTCGCTGGAACCGGGCGGGGTCGACGGCGGCTGGCTGGACGGCGGCGGGGTCGGCGACTCCGAATCCTTGGCCGGCGGCTCCGACGGCGACGGGTCCTTCGACTCCGGGTCGCCGGACTCCGGCTGCTCGCCGGCGGGCGGCGTCGACTCGTCGGACGGGGTCGGTGACGGGCTCGGCGACGGCGTCGGGCCCGGCGGCGGGAACAGTTGCTCGAACAGCTTGCCCAACCGCGGGAACAGGCCGTCCGGCTCGTCGGTGTCCTGACCCGGCGGCGGAGGCGGCGGGACGGTCGGCGGCGGCGGGGTCGGCGACGGATCCCACGGCGGCCAGGGCAGCGGGTCGCTGTCGTCGTCCGGCGACGGGCTGACCGGCGGCGCGCTGCTGGACGGCGGCGGGTTGTGCTCGCTCGGACCCGGCGATGCCGGTCCGGAGGGCGGCGGATCAGTCGGGTCGTCCGACGTGGTCGGGGTGGACGGGCTCGGCGAGCCGGTCGGCGGCTGGGCCGGACCGGACGGCGGCACGGGCGGCGGCGTGGACGATTCGCTCGGCCGTGGCTTCCGGCTGGACGTCGGCTGGCCGGTCGGGTCCTCGGACTTCCCCGGTCCGTTCGGCTTCGACTTCTCCGGCCGCTCGGGATCCACCATCAGCGCGTTCGACCAGGGCCCGGACTTGCCGCTGCGGGTGGCCCGGACCTGGATCACCTGGACGGTCATGTCGTCGTTGAACCAGCGCACCGAGGCGACGACGTTGCCGGTCTCCAGCACCTCGAAGCCGTTCAGCCGCACCTGGTACGTGACGTCGCCGCCGGAGGTCGCGTCCCAGGAGATCTGCGCCCAGTCGTCGGTGATCAGGCCGGCCCGGAGACCGGTCACCGTGCTCGGGGCACCCGGGACCGGGCGGGACTGCGCCGAGGCGATCGGCTCGCGCTCCGCCTCGGGCAGCGAGTCGGCGGCGCTGTCGCCCTCGTCGCCGGCCTCCTCGGCCTTCGACGGGTCGCGGTCGTTGGAGGTCTGGTCGGCGGACACCACCCGGCGCGGGGAGGTGTCCAGCAGCAACGGGGATCCGGTGACCGCGGGCACCCAGTAGAGGGTTCCGATCCCGGACGAGCACACCAAGACAACCAGGAATCTCCGGATTGTCTGGGGCCGCATTGGCTCATTGTAGGGGGATCACCGACGATACGCGCGACAGTGGAATTCGCAGCACCGCCGAATCATCCTCGAGGACCGCCCGGAGCACACCTTCACCAAGATCAACAGGGGTCAGCCGGCGCTCCACCGGGTCGCCGTCCGGGCCGACGTAGCCGAGCAGCACCGGGCTCGAGTTCCGCGCCGCGCGGTTCAGCCGGGTGAGCAGCTCGGCGGTCTCCACCCGGTCCGGGTCGCGACCGCGGTCGCCGGCCAGGATCGCGTCCGCCAGCTCCGTCGGGCGGGCCGTGCCGGGCGGGCGTACGCGCTCGAAAACCGTTGCACGCAACCGATCCGGGGGTGCCAGGTTGCGTCCGTACTCGTCCTCGGCGGCCGGTGCGAAACCGAGCTCGCGGACGAACTCGACCAGCTGGTACGGCTCCGCGGCGGCGATCAGCACGCCGGGGCCGAGCCGGCGCAGGCCGAGCTGCGCGGCACCCGGATGGCTCAAGATCGTCCGGGCCCGGGCCTCGTCGTCGACCCGCAGGTAACTGGTCGCCGGACCGATCCGGATGCTGCCGTACTGGCGGGCGACGTCGTCCACCAGATAGCCCAGAGGCTGCGGAATTGCGGTGGCCGAATGGTGAGACAACCAGTCGTGGATCCGCTCGGCGGTCCAGCCCGCGTCGAAGGCGCGGCGCAGCGAATCGGCACTGAACCGGTAAACCCCGGCGCCGCCCCGGGACTCCTGGACGGCGAGCAGCCGGAGCTCCTCGGCCAGCCGGACCGGCAGCGGGCCGGCGGCCACCGCGGTCAGGTCGGCCTGCACGATGATCGAATCGACCAGGGCCGGGAACAGCCCGGCCAGCGGCTCCGGCAGGGCCGCGTCCGGGCTCTCCAGGGCGGCGCCGAAACCGGAAACGGCGCCGAGCCCGGTCAGCCCCAGATAGCCTGCCTCGCGCCAGATCCAGCCGGTCAGGTCGGCGATCGGCGGCTGCCCGGCGGCGCCCAGCCGGGGCCGGTGCCAGCCGACCGCGGCGGCCAGCTGATCATGATCAAGAACGGTGCCGGTGTCGGCCGCCCGCATCAGTTCCATGATCAACGAGCGGGCCGCCGGAGCGGCCGGCGCGGCCAGTTCCGGACCCAGCGCATGCTGGCCGGCGGCGAGCTCGCGGCCCGGGTAGCGTTCCATGATCAGCCAGGCCCGGACCAGCCGCAGCCAGCGGTCCGGCAGCGGCTCGCCGACCCACCGGTCGTAGCCCGTGGTGGGCAGCAAGCGGTTGCCACCACCGGTGCCGTACAGGTCGGCCGCGGCGCCGAGTTCCACCACAAAGGCGGTCTGGGCCAGATCGGTGCCGAGCGCCCGGGCGAGCTGGGTCAGGTCGCGGCTGGCCACGCCGCCGTCGCGGACCAGCCGGTGCGGCGCCTCCTCGAGCACCGCGGCGACGCCGACCACGTCCTCCAGCAGCCCGTACGCGGCGCCCGCGGCGGCCCGGTCGACCACCGAGGCGTCCCGGTGCCGGCCGCCGACCGGCGGGGCCGTCGCCGCCACCGGGGTTGCCGCGAACCGGCCCTCGCGGAGCCGCCAGGCGATCTCGCGGGGCAGGATCACCGTCTCCGGGGACAGCGGCCGGATCAGTCCCCGGGCGAGTAGTCGGTCGATCGGCGTCGCGGCCTGTTCGAGGCTGACCGGGCGGTCGGCGTTGCGGACCGCGCCGGCGGGGGAGTGCGCCAGCTTGGCCAGCACGTCGTGCTCGTCCGGGCCCGCGGCGGCCAGCCGGTCGGTCACCTGGCCGGGGTCCAGCGGCTGCGGCGACGGTGGCGCCAGCCCACCCGGATAGGGCCCGAAGTACTCCCGGACGGCGCGGGTCAGCCGCAGTTCGACCTGGGGCGGGCCGGTGGCCCAGAGCAGCGCGCGGTCGCGCAGGGTCGCGATCGCCCGGTCGACGGCCGCCGCCACCTCGCTGGGGTCGGTGAGGTCGGCGACGCTGCCCGCGGCCAGTTCGGCGGCCCGGTCCGGGGTGGTCGGATCGGGCAGGGCGGCCAGGATCTCGGCCACCAGCCGGGTCCAGGCGTCCAGGCGGTCCAGGATCCGTACCGTCGACGTGGTGGTGGCGGCGCGCCCGGCCAGTTCGGCCAGGTCGGCCGGCAGCGGATAGCCGAGGTCGGGGCGGAGTTCGATCAGCCGGACCAGGAAGTCCCGGCCCCCGGCACGCAGGGCCTCGGCGAGGGTTCGCGGCCGGTCGGCCGGCGTGGTCAGGACCACGGTCGCTGGTAGCCGCCGCCCGGGCCCGGGTTCCGCAGCGCGCGGTAGATCACGATCAACAGGGCGATGCCGACGCACCAGGAGATCAGCACGGCCCACCAGCCGACGAAGGACCACCAGTCGACGAACGAGTCGCCGTTGGTCAGCGCGCCGACCAGGGCGAAGAACGCCAGCACGCCGAGCCCGACCAGGAACACCCGGCGGACGGCCTCCTTGGCGACGGTGATCCGGTTGGCCAGCGCGAACGCGATCCCGAGGGTCAGTGGCGCGACCAGGTAGATGAAGCCGCCGATCCCGAGGGTGATCAACACGCCCGGCGTCGCCGCCTTCAGCACCGAGCCGGCATCCGCCGGGTTGGCCGGTGGTCCGGCGGACGGCGGCGGCGCGAACCACTCGGTCGTGCCGGGCGCCGGATAGCCGGACTGGGCCGGCCCGCCGTACGGATTGGGGGCGGCCCAGGCCGTCGGTCCGCCGTCGACGGCACCATGCCCGCTGGTCGGTGGCGGTGCGTGCTGGGCCATCGGCGTGGTCGGGTCGTACGGCAGCGCCTCGGGGGCACCGGCGGGCGGGCCCCAGTCGCCGTCCGGCCGGCTCCAGTGTGCGGCGCCCCAGGCCGAGTCGGCCGTGGTCGCGGCGCTCGACACCACCTCGAACGGGACGGACGGATCGCGCGGATCCTGCTCCTCCGGCCGCAGCGCCTCGAGGGCGACGGTCGGAGCGGACGGGACGTCGAACCGTGGCCGCTCGGCCGGGGCACCGGCCGCCGGGTGGGCGACTGGCGGCGCCATGCTCAGCGGCGGGACCTCGGGGACCGTGAACTGATTCGGTCGCTGGATCGGGGCGTACTCCGGTCCGTCCTCCCACGTCGCCATGGCGGCCATCGTAGTCTCGCCCGGTCTGCTGCCGGTCTGCTGCCGGTCAGAGGCGATCCAGGATCCGTTGGTTGTGGTGAACCAGAGCGGGTACGGCGCGCTCGGCGATCTCGTCGGCACCCGGGACGGAACCGGCCAGCTTCAGCACGACCTCCTCGAACGTCGGCGGGAAATCCGCGGCCAGTGCTGCGACCCGTCCGATCAGAAGGTTCGCGTCCAGGCCGAGCGTGACCGCGGCCTTCTCCCACTGGCGGCGTCCGATCTGCGACGCCGTGCGTTCGCCACCGATCGACAGCGCGACGGTGCGCTCGACCTTCCGGGCGTCGTACGCCAATCCCGTTGCCAGGTCGTACAACGGTGCCACGCCGGTGAAGCCGCGGCCGCGGAGCAGGGAGATGTTCTTCGCGTGTCCGTCCGGAGCGCCGGCCACCAGGTTGATGATCAAGAAATCGGCCAGCGCCAGGCGGTCGTCGCTCAGGTCGGTCGACTCACGGGTGAGGACTCTTATCAGGTCGGCCAGGCGCGGCCCGCCTCGGGACTCGTACTTCCGAGCCGGCATGCGTCCGCACGCCTGCGCGAAGTCCTCCTGATGGATCCGGATCACCTGGCCGCCCGACCAAGCCCGGTCGAAGCGTTCGACGACGATGGCCCACTGGTCGTCGAACCTCACGAAGTCGGACTCGGCGACGTTGACGCCGAGGGCCGACGCGGCGGACATGGTGACGTGCTCGACGAGCGCCTGGTAGCGGAACTGCCTGATGCCGGGCTTGACGATGTGCGTGGTGGGGGCGCTGCCATGCGCCGTATGCCAAGCTCCATCGACCTGGGCGAGTGCGAACTTCTCCTGCTGCCCGCCCAGGGACCAGTGCTCACCCGGCATCGTCCAGGACGATTCGCTGGTCGCGAGGTCCCGGATCCGGCTCGCGATCTGGAGGTCGCTGACAGGTTCGAACTCGTGTCCTCGGGATCGAAGGTCGTCGAGATCCTCCTCCCGGCTGAACTGGACTGCCCCGGGGCAGTCCCGGCCCATCACTGCAAGGATCCCGAAGGCGTCGTCCGCGTCGACTCCGAGCTGGTCCGACCAGGCGGCACGTGCAGGATCGTTCTCGGGCAGCAGGCCGAACAGATACGGCTGCACCTTCTTCGCTGGATGGACTCCCGGCTGGATCGGTAGTTGGACCGACAGCGCCACCTCGCCGGAACGGACGTAGTCGCGGGTGTAGGTGAAAGTGGGATCCTGATCGACGGACGTACGGTTCAGGTGCCCGATCACCTCGCCCGACAGCAGGACGGCAAGGCGCTCGTTCATGGGCGATCACCGTCGCCCGGCAAGCCCCAGGCGGAGCGCCGCGTTCGGGCAGCCGCGCGTAGTCGGTCGGTCGCCTCGGTCGGCTGACGTTCCTGGTCGATGGGACTCAGCGTGAGTGAAAGGTCCAGCGCAGTGAGCAGTCGCAGCAGGGGCTCCAATTCGGCGCCACGATGGCCGGCTTCGACGCGAGCCAACCAGGACCGCGCGACGCCTGCCTTCGTCGCCAGTGCCGTCTGAGTCAGTCCGTGCGTCAGCCGGGTGTCCCGGAGCAGCCCGCCCAGCTTTCTCCAGTCGGTGACGATGAACTCGCCCGGCATCCCGATCCCCTTGTCCTCGAACAAGGACACCGTAGCTCGGTCCTCGAACGAGGACAAGGCCGTGACGTCCTCGTACGAGGACCTGGCGGGCTCAAGGACGCGCCCAACTCACCACCTGAACATCGGATCCCGTTCGGCTGACGCCCCGGAGGAAGTCTCCGACGGATTGTCGGATCCGGCGCCGCGGCTCCGTACGAGTGAATGATCAGGCCCGCCGGGCCCTGACGTTCAAGAAGGAGCTCGCCATGACTCTCGTGTACACCCACCTCTCCGCCTCGGTCGACGGCTACGTCTCCGGCCGCGGCGCTCGCGCCGGCCTCGGGCTCGGCGACGGCTTCCGGATCTTCGACTGGCTGTCCGACCACGGCTCGGCGAACCGGGCCGTCATCGAGTACGGCGGCAGCCGGGCCGCTGCTGTTGTCGCGGGGCGCAACACGTACGAACACGCGGCCCGGTGGGGCGGCAACAGCATGGATGCCGGCACCCAGCTGTTCGTGGTCAGCCGGGACCCGATCCCGGACGCCGCGGAGGGGCAGACGATCGTCACCGACGGGCTGGAGTCGGCCATCCGGCAGGCCCGGGAGGTGGCCGAGAAGGCCGGCAAGGATGTCAAGATCGCGGCCGGTGCGACCGCGACCGAGGCCATCCGGTTGGGGCTGCTCGACGAGATCCTGATCAGCCAGGTCCCGGTCCTGCTCGGCGGCGGGCACGCCTTCTTCCGCGAGCTGCCCGAAGCCGTCGAACTCGAATGCACCTCGGTCGCCGTCAACCAGGGCGTCACCCACCTGACCTATCGCATCGTCAAGTAGCGGCTTTCTCCGCGGCGACGTGGCAGGCCACCTCGATGCCCGGCCGGAGCTCCTGCAGCGGGGGCGTCGTGGTGCGGCAGACGTCGCGGACCAGCGGGCAACGGTCGGCGAACCGGCAGCCGGGCGCCGGGTCGATCACCTTCGGCGGTTCGCCCCGCGCCATCTCGGCGGTGACGGCGAGCTCGGCGCGCGGGTCGGGGACGGCGGCCACCAGCAGTTGCGTGTACGGGTGCAGCGGGTCGCCGAGCACCTGGTCCACCGGTCCGGACTCGACGATCCGGCCCGCGTACATGACCATCATCCGGTCCGCCGCGTAGCGGGCGCTGGCGATGTCGTGCGTGATGTAGAGCAGGGAGACGCCCTGGTCGTCGCGCAGCGAGGTCATCACGTTGAGCAGCCCGATCCGGATCGACACGTCCAGCATCGACACCGGCTCGTCGGCCAAGATCACCTTCGGCCGGTACGCCAGCGCCTGGGCGAACCCGATCCGCTGCCGCTGCCCGCCCGACAACTCGTACGGATAACGGTGCACGACCTGGTCGGCGGGGGAGAGCCCGACCGCCGTCAGCACCCGGAGCGCCTCGGCCATCCGGTCGCCCGGCGCGATGTCGGGCCGGTGCAGCTTCAGCCCGCGCAGGATGCCGTGCGAGACCGGGTAGGCCGGGTTGAGCGAGCTGAACGGGTCCTGGAACACCATCGGCACCGCCGCCCGGTAGCGCAGCACGTCGCGCCGGGTCCGCAGCGCGGCCAGCGAGGTCCCCTCGAACCGGATCTCGCCGCCGCTCGGCCGGTACACCTGGGCCAGCAGCCGGGCGATGGTGCTCTTCCCGCTGCCGCTCTCGCCGACCAGCGCGACGATCTCGCCCGGCCCGATCGCGAAGCTGGCGTCGTCGACGGCGTGCAGGGTGCCGCGGCGGCGCAGTCCGCCGACCCGGAACGTCCGGGACAGGTCGCGGGCCTCCAGCAGGGGCGCGGTCATCGGCCGCTCCGTTCCGGCGCGTGCAGCAGGCACCGCGCCTGGACGTCGTCCACCGGGTAGAGCGGCGGTGCGACAGTCTCGCAGTCGGCGAAGGCGACCGGGCAGCGCGGCTGGAACCGGCAGCCGGCCGGCATCGCCTGCAGGGCGGGCGGGCTGCCCGGGATCCCCTGCAGTCGCTCCCGCGGACCGGTGATCGACGGGAAGGCGTCCAGCAACCCCCGGCTGTACGGGTGCGCCGGCGCGTCGAACACCTGCCGGGTCGGCCCGAACTCCATCGCCTGGCCGGCGTACATCACCATCAGCCGGTCCGAGAAGTGGCTGACCAGGCTCATGTCGTGGGTCACGAAGATCACCGCGAAACCCAACTGTCGTTGGAGTTCCTTGATCTGCAGCATCAGTGAGCGCTGGGCCACCACGTCCAGCGCCGAGGTCGGCTCGTCCATGATCACCAACTCGGGCGTGAACAGCTGCGCCATCGCGATCATGGCCCGCTGCCGCATCCCGCCTGACAGCTGGTGCGGATAGCTGGCCAGGTGTGCCCGGTCGATCCCGACCAGGTCCATCACCTGTTCCGATCGTTCCCGGATCTCGGCCTTGTCCCTGACTCCGTGGGCCTGCATCGCGTCGGCGAACTGGGCGCTGATCCTGAGCACCGGGTTGAGGGCGTTCATGGCGCTCTGCATCACCACGGAGAGGTTCCGCCAGCGGACCGGGGCCAGTGCGGCCTCGGTCATCGTGACCAGGTTCTGACCGCGGAACCTGACCTCGCCGGCGGTGATCCGGGCCGGTGGGCTGAGCAGCTGGGCGATCGCGAACGCCATCGTCGACTTGCCGCAGCCGGACTCGCCGACCACGGCCACGAACTCGCCGGGCCGGACGTCGAGGTCCACCCCGTCGACCGCGGTGAGCGGGCCGGCATCGGTGTCGTAGGCCACCGAGAGGCCGCTCACCTCGAGGTTCGGCTCCTCGTCGGTGATCACGGAGCTGTCGCCGAACCTGGGGGACTCGGTGATCATCGAGCGCGCCTCCTTCTGCGGACCGGGCGTAACGCCGGGTTGCTGATCTCGTCGAACGCGTAGTTGAGCAGGGCGAACGCCGCGCCGAGCAGGGCGATGCAGAGGCCCGGTGCGATCACCCACCACTGCTGGTCGGTCTGCAGCGCCTCGTTGGACTGGGCCCAGTGCAGCATCGTGCCCCAGCTGAGCGACGACGGGTCGCCGAGCCCGATGAACTGCAGCCCGGCCGAGGTGAGCAGGGCATAGAGCGCGGCGCCGAGGAAGTTGGCCGCGATCAGGCTGATCATGGTCGGCAGGATCTCGAAGACGATCACGTACGATCTCCGCTCGCCGCGCACCCGGGCCGCCTGCAGGAAGTCCCGGTTCCGCAGCGACAGGGCCTGGGCCCGCAGCTGCCGGGCCCCGTACGACCAGCCGGTGATCACCAGCACGCCGATCACCACGAGCAGGTTGCCGCCGCCGGCGTAGGCCGCGATGACGATGATCAACGGGAACGCCGGGATCACCAGGAACACGTCGGTGAGCAGCGACAGCAGATCGTCGCCGACGCCGCCGAGGTAGGCGGCGGAGACGCCGACGATGATCGACAACACGCTGGCCAGGGCGCCGGCGATCACCGCGATCAGCAGCGACTGCCGGGTGCCGTAGACCAGCTGGGCCCAGATGTCCTGGCCGAACGCCGTGGTGCCGAGCAGGTGCTCCGGCGACGGCGGCAGCATCAGCTCGAAGGTGCCGTTGTTGGGATCGCTGACCGGGGTGAACAACTGCGGCACGACGGCCGCGACCAGGAAGATCGCCAGCATGATCGCCCCGACCAGCGCCTTCTTGTTGCCCAGCACGGCCCGGACGATCCCGGACCCGGTCCGGGGCCTCGCGGCCGCGGTGCCGGAGCCGGCTGCGACGGCGCTCACGAAGCGGTCCTCGCTCTCGGATCCAGCCAGGCGGTCAGGAAGTCACTGATCAGGACGGCGACCAGGACGGTGACCGTGATCATGACGAACAGCGCCTGCATCAGCGGATAGTCCTGGTTGTTCACCGCACTGAGCAGCATGTAGCCGACGCCCGGGTAGTTGAAGGTGAACTCGACCAGGATCGAGCCGCTGACCACGAAGCCGAGCGACATGGCGAACCCGGACAGGTTGGGCAGGATCGCGTTCCGGGCGGCGTAGTTGATCATGATCCGCCGGTTCGGGATGCCCTTGGCCCGGGCCATCCTGATGTAGTCCTCGGCCAGCGTGGTGACCACGTTGTTGCGCATGGTCAGGATCCAGCCGCCGATCGAGATGATCAGGATGGTCAGCGCCGGCAGCAGCGCGTGCTTGCCGACGTCGAGGATGAACTCGGAGTTCCAGCCCGGGGTCAGGATCGGGTCGTACCCGCCGTCGTTGGGCAGCAGGCCGTTGGTGCCGACCGAGAACACCATGATCAGCAACAGCCCGACCCAGAAGTACGGCAGCGCGGCGGTGATCACGAACACCGGCGGCAGCACGCTGTCCAGCACGCCACCGCGGCGCCAGCCGCCGATCATGCCGATCCCGGTGCCCAGCACGAACGCGATCACCGTCGTGACCCCGACCAGGCCGAGCGTCCAGGGCAGCGCCTGGGCCAGCACCTCGCCGACCGGTTGCGGGAAGAAGGTCAACGAGGTGCCGAACCGGCCGGTCAGGGTGTTGCCGAGATACTCCACGTACTGCACCGGCAACGGCTGCTGGGTGTCGATCCCGAACGCCACCTCGAGCGCCTTCAGGGCCTCCGGGTTGATCCGGCCGCGGAACCGGGCCATCATCGCCTCGGCCGGATTGCCCGGCATCAGCCGCGGCACGAAGAAGTTCACCGTCAGCGCGACCCACAAGGTGATCAGGAAGAACCCGATCCGGCGCAGGATGAAGCGCATCAGACCTCCTGTCGGTTACCGCCGGTCATGATCATTTCGGCTGCAGGCGGAGCAGCACCTGCTCGTTGTCCGGCACGGCGTACGGCGCCGGCAGCGCGTACGGGTCGTCGGCGGTCGGCCAGCCGGTGAAGTCCTTGGTGTTGTACTGGAACCAGCTCACCGACTCCAGCACCGGGACCACCGGAACCTCCTCCAGCATGACCTCCTGGAGGGCGTTGACGATCTCGTGCTTGCGGGCGTCGTCGGCGCCGGCGTACTCACCGAGCAGCGCGTCCACCTTCGGGTCCGAGAACCGGCCGTAGTTGCTGGACGCGTTCTCGCCGAGCGGCGCGGTGTTGCCGCTGTAGAGCATCTGCCGCAGCTCGTAGTAGGGCAGCGGGCCGCCGGACTGGGAGCCGTAGGCAAGATCGAAATCGCCCTTGTAGAGCTTGGTGTTGTAGGTCTGCCCGGCGATCGACTGCACGGTCAGCTCGATGCCGAGCGGTCCCAGCTGGTTCTTGATCTCCTGCAGCTCGGCCTCCCAGTCGGTGTAGCCGCTGACCGTGATGATGCTCAGCTTCAGCGGCTTCTCGGTCGAGTAGCCGGCCTGCGCCAGCAGCGTCTTCACCTTCTTCGGGTTCGGCGCGTAGTTGTACTTGTCGGCCGCCTCCTGGTTGTACCAGTCCTGGAAGGTGGGCAGCACGATCGCGCCCTGGTTGGACGCGGGCAGGTAGCCGCCGACGCCGATCTTGGACACCTTCTCCTTGTCGATCGCGTAGGCGATGGCCTGCCGGACCGCTTTCTCCTTGGTCACCTCGTGCTTGAGGTTGAAGTAGATCGACACGTTGGCCGTCGGCGGGAACCAGTACTTGTGGTTCTCCTTGTCCTTGGCGACGTAGTAGCGGTCGATGCTCGGGATGTACTGCCCGCCCCACTGTGCCTTGCCGGTCGCAAGATCAAGATTGGCCGGGCTGTTGTCGGTGTAGGCCGGGTAGTTGACCGTTTTGACCGCCGGCTTGCCCGGCTGCCAGAAGCCCGGATTGGCCTGGTACCGGATGTTCTGCGGCTTGCAGTCGGCCACCGTGTACGGACCGCTGCCGACCGGCTTGGCGTCGGCGAACTGGACCGGGTCGTCGGCCGGCTCGCCGGTGCTCCAGATGTGTTCCGGGACGATCGGCGTCTGGCCCGCGATGTAGTAGAAGTACGGCTCCGCCGGCTCGGCGAAGGTCATGATCACCGACTTGTCGTCGGCCTTGACCGACTTCAGCCCGGACGACCAGAGGGCGTTCAGATCCAAGCCCTTGTTGGTCTTCATCAGGTTGAAGGTGTACGCGACGTCGGCTGCGGACAGCGGCTTGCCGTCGTTCCAGGTGATGCCGTCCCGGATGGTGAAGGTGAGCGTCTTCTTGTCCGCGCTCCACTCCGCCTGCTCCGCGATCATGGGCGTCTGCTTGGCGTTCTGCAGCGGGTTGACGTGCATCAGTGTCTCGTACACGAAGCCGATCGACTGCTGGTTGACCGACGGGTTGAACGGGTTGAAGCCGCAGGTCCAGGTGGTCCCGGCCACGTTGGCGATGGTCAGCGCCGCGTCGGACTTCGCGGGTCCGGAGCCGGACCCGCCGGGACTCCCGCCCGCACAGCCGGCGAGCAGGCCGAGCGTCGCGATCAGCGCGACGACCAGGTTTCGCTTCATGATCATTTCCTCCCTCGGCGACCGGGCGTCCGGTCAGCCGAACATCTCGTCCCGGACCTGTTGAATGGCGGCCGCCAGGGCGCCGTGCCGGACGGCGTGGTCCCGGCCGGTGCCCGGCCTGACCTCCGGCCGGTGCGCGACCAGCCGGTGCAGCCGGTCGGCGACCCGGTCGGCCAGTCGGTCGCCGCCGGCCACGCCGAGGTCGCCGGAAAGCACCACCAGTTGTGGATCGATCAAGGTCACCGCGATCACCGCGGCATGGGCGATCCGGCCGGCCAGCTCGGACAGGAACCCGTCCGGGTCGCCGGTCGTCGGCTTCCCTCCGTTCAGGGCCGCGACCGCCCGGCGCACCGCGGTGACCGCGCGGCTGGCCCCGAGGCCGTACGTCTCGGCGAGGGCCAGCACCGCGCCCGCGTCGATCAGCTCCGACATCCGCCGGCCGTCCAGCGAGACCGGCGCGAAGTCGACCTCGCCGGCAGCCCCGTGCGAGCCCCGGTGCAGCCGGCCGTCGACCAGCACGGCGGCGGCGACGCCACGGCTCATCCAGAGCAGCACCACGTCCCGGTAGCCGCGGGCGCAGCCGTGCCGGTACTCGTCGGTGGCGACCAGGTTGACGTCGTTCTCCACCGTCACCGGCATGCCGAGTGCCTCGGTGAGCCGGTCGGGCACGTCGAATCCGTACCAGCGCGGCAGGTGCGGGGCATAGCCGAGGAAGCCGGTGACCGGGTCGATCGAGCCGGAGATGCCGACCACGGCCCGGCACGGCAGGTCTCCCCGCAGGCCCTGTTCGCGGATCGTCTCCTGGACCACCCGGCGCAGTGTCGGCACCGGATCCGGTCCGGTGCCGCGGAGATTCACCTTGCGCTCGGCGATCAAGGTGCCGGTCAGATCGACCACGCCGAGGTCGAAGCTGGCCGAGACGACGTCGATCCCGACCGCGTGCCCGGCCCGCTCGTTGATCGACCAGAGCCGGGCGTTCGGACCGGGACCGGTGCTGGCCCGATGGCCGTCCTGGCGGACCAGGTCGACCTCCTCGAGCCGGCGCAGCAGTTCCGCGGCGGCCGGCTTGGAGAGCCCGATCTCGTGCTCGAGTTCGGTACGCGACAGCGGACCGTGCAGCACCAGTGCCTGCAGGGCGGCGCGATCGTTCATCGCACGCAGGGCTCGCGGACCACCGATACGCACGACACCCCCCTGGCGTTCAATCGTCTGGAAAGTTCCCAGTTGATTGGAGCATGACGGCTGGCGCGGTCGGCCGTCAAGGGTTGTCCTGTTACAAGCAGATCACCGGTCGGCGTGGCCGACCGGTGATCTCTTTCCTGCTTGGACTTCCGTGCTGCCTCAGCGGGCGCGGATGTGCACCCAGCGTCGGTACGTGGTCCGGTCCATGCCGAGCCGCAGGTTCGACGTGTGGGCCATCGCCAGGCCGGACAGGAGCGCGACGAAGACGACCAGGCTGCCGCAGAGCAGCATGCTCGGCCGGGCCCCGAAGTGGTCGATCAGCCAGCCGACGACCGGGCTGCCGATCGCCTGGCCGCCGAGCAGCACCAGCAGGTAGACGCTCATCACCTGGCCGCGCACCGCCGGCGCGGTGGTCAACTGGACCAGCGAGTTGGCGCCGGTGAGGAACTGCAGCGTGAGCAGCCCGATCAAGATCAACACCATGCCAAAGGTCCAGATGCTCGGCGCGATCGCGGCGATGCCGATGGTGATCCCGAGCAGGGTGAGCAGGCTGACCAGCACCCGGAGCCGGACCTGGCCGCGGCGGCGGGCCGAGATCAGCGCGCCGGCCAGAGCGCCGATCGCGCTGAGCGAGTTGAACAGCGAGTAGCCGCTCACCCCGGTGCCGAACTCGTGGTCGGCAAACGCCGCCAGGATCACCGGCATGTTGAGGCCGAACAGCCCGATCGTCGCCACCAGCACGATGGTCCAGGCCACCTCGGAGGTCTGCTGGATGTAGCGCAGGCCCTCGCGCAGCTGGCCCTTCGCCTTCGCCACCACGGTCGAGCGACCGGTGGGCACCCGGATGATGATCAACATCCCGACGACGACCAGGCAGGAGGCCGCGTTGATCAAGAACGACCAGCCCTGGCCGACCGCGTGGATCAGCACGCCGGACAGCGCCGGCCCGAGCAGTGCGCCGAACTGGAACACCGACGAGTTCAGGCTGACCGCGTTGCGCAGATGTTGATCACCGACGAGTTCGGAGACGAACACCTGGCGGGTCGGGTTGTCCACCACTGTGACGAAACCGAGGATCGCGGCGACCAGGTACACGTGCCAGACGGCGACCGTTCCGGTCAGCGCGAGGACACCGAGAGTGAGAGCCATCAGGGTCGCCACCGACTGGGTGATGATCAGCACGGCCCGCTTCGAGTAGCGGTCGGCGATCACCCCGCCGAACAGTCCGAACAGCAGCACCGGGGTGAACTGCAGGGCGACCGCGATGCCCACCGCGGCGACGCTCCCGGTCAGCTCCAGCACCAGCCAGTCCTGGGCGATCCGCTGCATCCACAGCCCGGTCGTGGCGACCACCTGGGAGGACAGGAAGAGCCGGTAGTTGCGGACCTGGAGGGCGGCCAGCGTGCGCGGCCACTGGCGGCGGCGGATCGGCCGACTCAGTCGATCGAGGTTTTCGGACAGGGCGTATGAGGCCGAACGGGACCGCTCGGCGGGCGCCGTGGACAAGGCGAACTCACCTGATTCATGGGTTGTGCTGGACTGGACCGCCGGGATCTGCCGGCAAGCGGATGGCTCTACGCTGAGGTCGCCCGACACCAACCCTAAAGGCCCGCCTTCCTATTCGGCAAAGCCATAACGCCAATATATTGTATTGGCTGTACTTATAAGCCCGCGGAGGGTGGTTGTCGTGGCCGATGACAAGACGTTCGATCCGACGCTGTTGCGTACGTTCCTCGCGGTGGCCAACGGGCTCTCCTTCACCCGGGCCGCCGAGCAGCTCGGGCTGAGCCAGCCGACCGTTTCCCAGCACGTGCGCCGGCTCGAGGACGCGGCCGGCCGGCAGCTCGTCCAGCGGGACACCCGGTCGGTCGCGCTGACCGACAACGGGGAGGCGATGGCCGGCTTCGCCCGGACCATCCTGGCCGCGATCGACGAGGCCGTGTCGTACTTCACCGGGTCGGCGATGAGCGGCCGGCTGCGGTTCGGCGCCGCCGACGAGCTGGCGGTCAGCGAACTGCCGACCATCCTGCGCGAGTTCCGGCAGCTCTATCCGCGGATCAACCTGGAGCTCACCGTCACCCAGAGCGGCACCCTGCTGCGCCGGCTCGCCTCCAACCACCTCGACCTGGTCTTCATCAACCAGGAGGCGGACTCGCACCGGGGCCAGCTGGTCCGCCGCGACCGGCTGGTCTGGGTCGGCCTGGACCGGACCCAGATCGAGCCCGCGCTCCCCGTACCGCTGGTCACCTATCCGGCCCCGAGCTGGAGCCGGGACGCCGCGATCTCCGCGCTGGAGGGTGCGCACCGGACCTGGCGGATCACCTGCAACACCCGCGAGATCAACGGCATCCTCGCCGCCACCCGGGCCGGCCTCGGCATCTCAATCCTGGCCCAGAGCCGGGTCCCGCCCGACCTGCGCAACCTGTCCGGCCGGTTCGACCTGCCCGCCCTGCCCGACGTCGAGATGGCCCTCGTCGCCAACCCCCGCTCCGCCCGCGGCCCCGTCGAAGCCCTGGCCAAAGCCGTCACCAACCTCCCCCTCACCCCCCTCCGCCCCTAACCCCCAAAAAAGGACCGCCGACTGGGCACAAAAGCAGGTGTTCTGGCGGCGTGTCGCTGCGGAGGTGCCCAGTCGGTGGCAGGGGAGTGGTGAGCGGGAGAGGGTGGGGACTGCGCTGGGGCCGTGTCGCGAATGTCCCTCGCTGTGGACCATGACCGCCGATTTCGGCCCGTAATCCTTACAGCGGGGGACATCGGCGACAGGCCCTCGCTCAGATCCGGGTGCTGGCGAGCAGATCCCGGCTCGGGGCCTCGGAGCCGCCCTCGGGTTCGGCGGTGATGGCGATCGCCTGGACACCGTCCAGGTCGACGGTCCACACGCCGGCGGCGGCCGCTCGGAAGGTCGGGCCGGGGGTGGCTTCCTTGCCTCGGATCGACCACAGCTGGAAGGTGCGGCCGGGATCGGCGGCCGGCACCGAGCCGGTGATCAACACGCGGCCCAGCTGCCGGGAGACCAGCAAGGCGCCCCTGCTGCCGTCGCGCCAGGTGAGGGGATAGGTACGGAGATCGGCGGCCCGGAGCAGTTCGGTGACGGGCTGCTCCGAGGCCTGGGCCCGCTCGATCTCGTCGATCCGTCGTTGCTGGAGCACCGCCCAGCCGCCGAACATCACGGCGAGCACCAGGCTGGCGGCGACGGCGAGATACAGCCAGGGCCGGGGTCGCCGGGAGCGCCGGCGATCATCGGCGGGCATCGGCGCGGGAGCCGCGGTGGCGGGTGTCGCGGGAGTCTCGACGGCGGGCTCGTCCGGCGGCTCGACGCGGACCCGCTTGATCGCGCCGAGGACGTCGTCGCGCAGGCTGGCCGGCGGCGGAGCGGCGGACAGCTCGCTCAACCGGCTCAGCGTCTCGTTGAACTCGCGCACCTCGCGGCTGCACGACTCGCAGTCCGGCAGGTGTTCGGCGAAGGCGACCCGGAGCTCCTCGTCGAGGGCGTGCGTCACGTACGCCCCGACCTGACTGTGGATGTCGTTCATGATTCCACCCCCAGCGCGTCTCGAAGTCCGATCAGGCCGTCCCTGATCCGCGTCTTCGCCGTCCCCAGCGGCAACTCCAGCATGCGGGCCACCTGACGGTGGGTGTAGCCGCCGAAGTACGCCAGCGTGAGCGCCTCCCGCTGCACCTCGGTCAGCGACCGCAGCGCCCGCCGGACCAGCTCGGTGTCGACCCGGCTGGAGATGTCGTCCCACACCACGTCGTCCTCGGCCCCGTCCGGCCGGCCGTAACGATCTTCGCGGTCGGTCCGCCGGGCCGTCGACCGGACCTGGTCGACGGCGCGGTGATGGGCGATGGCCAGCAGCCAGCTCAGCGCGGAGCCGGACTCCGGCCGGTATCCGGCCGAGCTGCGCCAGATCTCGACATAGGCCTCCTGGGTCACCTCGGCGGCGAGGTCCGGGGAACGCAGGACCCGCAGGACGAGGCCGTACACCCGCGCCACGGTGCGGTCGTACAGTTCCGCGAACGCGTCCTCGTGGCCGCGCGCCGCCTGCGCGATCAACTGTTCCAGGGTCTCGGCCGGATCCGGTACGGCGACGACCCGCGGCGCCTCATGATCATCGTCCGGTTGCCGTCCCATCAGTACTGCTCCGGGACGGCGGGCATGATCAACACGCCACCGGGCGGAACCGGGCTCCCACAGGTCGCGACATCGGTCGCCTCCTCCGGCATGTCCTTCGGGCCCCTCCGACGGGTTGTCCCCCAGCACCAGTCATTCGGATTGGAGGGCGGAGCGGATGGGTCAGTATTCCACGCGGAAGCTGCCGACGAGCTGGATCCGGTTGTCGTCGGGGTCGGCGAGCGGACACAGCCGGACGCCCTTGTTGGCCTCGATGATCTCGCCCGGCTCGAGGCCCCGCCCGCGGACCTCCCGTACGCCCTCGTCGAGATCGGACAGGGCCAGGTTGAGCATCCCGTGGCCGGCCCGCTCGGCATCCTCGGTGACCTGGACCCAGCCGCCGTCCCTGACCTGCCACTCGATCAGGCTCTCCATCGGGTTGTTGTCCGGTTCGCGCCCGAACAGCTTCGTGTACCAGGCCCGGCCTTCCGTGAGGTCCTTCACCGCGACCACGGCGAGCACATGATCAACCTTGGTCATGATCAGTTCTCCTTCGCATCGGCGACCACGGCGAACTCCGCGGCCAGGGTGTCGAGTTGTTGCGCCGTGCCCTGCTCGCGCCACTCGGGGCGCTCCTGGCCGGGCAGATACATGCCGTGCTCGGTCAGCACCAGCAGCGTGTCCGGTCCGTCGGCCTGGAACTCGACGCTGGTCACCGAGGCGGTCGAGAGTTGATCATCGGCGCGCAGGGTCGACGTGGTGAGAATCCGTTCGTTGGGCACGATCTCGACGTAGCGGGCCTCGTGCGTCAAGGCATGCCCCTCGCCGTCGAAACCCTTTGTGATCTCGAACCCGCCGACCGTGAAGTCCTGCGAGTGCTCCGCGCCCTGGGCCATCCAGCGCTTCCGGGCTGCCGGTGTCGCAAAGGCCGCGAACACGCGTTCGACCGGGACCGCGTAGCGGCGCTCCAGGGTGAAGGTCGAATGGGTGACGTCCATGATCAAGATTCCTTCAGGTAGTCGTCGAGTTGATCAAGCTGCCGTTCTCGTTCGGTGCGCTGGCGGCCGAGCCAGCCCTCGGCCTCGCGCAGTGCCGCCGGTTCGATCCGGCAGCTGCGGACGCGGCCGACCTTCTCCGTCACGATCACCCCGGCGTCCTCCAGCACCTGCAGGTGCTGCATCACACCGGGCAGCGACATCTCCAGCGGCTCGGCCAGTGCCTTGACCGCCGCCGGTCCGCGGACCAGCCGCTCGACGATCGCGCGCCGGGTCGGATCCGCGATCGCGTGGAAGATGCGTCCCAGCCGATCCGACGCCGAATGATTAGGCATGTGCTTAACCATTGTCGATGGACCCTTGAAAGTCAAGGGATCGCTTAACCATTTCCTTCGGTGGAACCAAATTCCGTCGACGGACTCCGGTCCCCGCTGGCATCCTTCGCAGCGTGAGCGATCCGGAGCCCGAACGTGGCGCGCTGTCACCGGACGGCACCCATTACTACGACGGTGCCGGCTGGGGCTGGCAGCCGCTCTGGCTGACGTCCGACCGGCTGGTCGACTTCTGCCGTGACGCCTGGGGACTGCCGGTGCGGCGAGCCAGCCTGCTGGCCGAGGGCATGCTCAACCAGACCTGGAAGCTGGACTGTGCCGATCATGATCGCGTGCTCCGGGTCGGCCGGTCGGAACGGACCGCCGAACAGGTCAGGTACGAGTACGTCGTGGCCCGGGCCTGGGCCGAGGTCACCCCGGTCCTGGTCGCGCCCGAGCAAGACGAGGTCCCGGTCCTCGACGGCCATACTCTGGCCGTGTTCCCTTTCGTCCAAGGCGTTTCCGGTGTCTCGGTGGCCAGTCCGGTGCGCAGCCGGGAGATCATTCCGGTGCTGGCCGCAATGCACCGAGCCTCCGTCGGTCTCGGTCTCGGGCAGCGGCCGGGCTTCGGCTCGATCGATGATCATCCGCGCTGGTTCGGCTGGCAGCAGGTACGGATCGCGATCATGGACCGGTTCGGGCACGGCCCGGAGGTGCTGACGCCGATCGGGGCCGTCGACCGCGCCGTCGAGGAGCAGGACCGGCAGCTCGACACCTGGCTGCGCAGCGGCCGGCTGGACGTCCGGGCTCCGGTCCACGGCGATCTCAATCCGCGCAACCAGCTCTACCGCGACGACCGGCTGGTCGGCCTGATCGACACCGACGACCTGCGGGTCGAGCCGTTGGCCTGGGAGGTGGCCGGCATGGCGTACACGGACGCGGACGTCGATCCGCGCCGGGTCTGGCGCGACTATCTCGACGCCGGCGGGCCGCTCGACCCACGCGACGAGGAACTGCTGCTGCCCTTCGTCCGGATGGGCCAGCTGGGCGAGATCCAGTGGCTCACCGACGAGGACGGCGCCGCCACCCACCTGGCCCTGGGCAACCTGAACCACCTGGTGAAGTCGCTCGACGCGCCGCCGGTGCGGGACTTCTGATCATGGGGCTCGCTCAGGCCGACCGGGTGATCAGTCGCTCCAGGGCGCGGAAGACACCGGGTTCGAGGCCCGAGGCCGGTCGCGGCCGGCCGGTCCGGTCCGCCCAGTCCGAGAGCAGCCGGGCATACTCGCCGGCCACGGCGCGCAGGGCCCGGCCCAGTTCGGACCGGTGGCCGCTCGACGGGAAGAGCCGATCGAGCCGGGTGATCAACTCCTGGTCGTGTTGATCATGGACCGTGCCGATCCGGTACGGGGCCCGGTCCAGCAGCGGGAGCAGCCGAGAGGTGATCAACGCGTTCAGCCCGGTCCGTACCGTCAGCGTCCGGTGGTGCAGGAGCAGGGCGGCCAGCTTGGCGATCTCGGACCAGGTCGCGTCGCAGGCGCCGGCCGCGTCGTACGGCGGCGCCGGCACGGCCTGCTGATCCGCCATCGCCTGCTCGAACTCCGCCCGCACCCCGGCCCGGTCGATCAGGAACTCGACCGGTCCCTCGAAGCCGTACCAGACCCGGACCGCTCCCTCGTCGATCGTGAGGTCGAGCAGGTCGAGGTCGGCGGTCCGGGCCTGCCATCGGTTCGGCAGCCCGTACGGTGCCGCCGCGGCCACGACCGGCGCTCCGAGCAGCCGCCGGGACACCATCTCGCGGTCGGCCCAGAGTGCGTCCCGCTCGCCGGGCTCGGCGACGACGAGGAGATCGAGGTCGGACAGCGGCGTGACGGTGCCCTTGACCACCGAACCGAGGATGAGGGCGGCGCGAACCCGCAGGTCCTCGGCCACCCACGCCCGGGCCCGGTGCAGAATCTGCAGGGTCTGATCCATGGCGAACACCCTTCAGCCCAGCTGAACGGGGTCGCAACCGCTTTACCGGCCCAAGGCCCGAGGGAGAGTTGATCATGGCGATCGAGGTCCGTCCGATCGAGCCCGGCGAGGCCGTCGACTACCTGAAGGTGCTGCCGTACGCCAACGGCCTGCCGCACTGGGAGCCGGTGCCGGCCGCCTGGTACGGCGGACCCGAGCCGTGGCCGACGCCGAACCGGCCGGCCACCCCGGAGCAGCTCGAGGCGTGGGCCGGCCAGGTGCTGGCCGAGCGCTGCCATCCGCAGGCCGCGTTCGACGGCGACCGGATCGTCGGCGCCTCGGCGATGATCAGCTTCGAGCTCACGGTCCCGGGCGGCCGGCAGGTCCCGATGGGCGGCGTCACCTCCACCGCGGTGATCGCGACGCACCGCCGGCGCGGGCTGCTCCGGCGGATGATGCAGGCCATGTTCGACGAGGCCGTCGAGCGGGGCGAGCCGATCGCCGGGCTGAGCGCCAGCGAGGGGACGATCTACGGCCGGTACGGCTACGGCCCGGCCACCCTGCGCACCCGCTGGGAAGTCGACCGCACCCAGGCTGTCTTCCGGGATGCCGAACCGGATTCCGGTCGACTCGAGCTCACCGACGCCGCGACGGCCCGCGCAGCCTGGCGCACGGTCCATGATCACGTTCGGCGGACCCGGGTCGGCGAGCTGTCGGCCCGCCCCGGCCACTGGGAGGATCTGAGCGACTCGGCGAGCGACACCCGCGGCCCGCAGCGGCACCTGGTCCACCACGCCGCGGCCGGCGGCATCGACGGCGTCGCGGTCTTCCGGATTCCCTGGTCGACGACCGTCCAGAACGCCGGAACCCTTGTCGTGGAAGGGATCCAGGCCGCGACTCCGGCCGCCTACCGTGCGTTGTGGCGGCTGCTGCTCGACTTCGACCTGACCCGGACGATCGTCGCCGCGCCGCGGCCGGGCGACGAGCCGCTGCGCTGGATGCTGGAGAACCCGCGGGCGCTGCGGGTCACCCGGCAGTCGGACAGCCTGTGGCTCCGGTTGCTCGACGTGCCGGCCGCGCTCGAGGCCCGTACCTACGACGTTCCGGACCGGATCGTGATCGGGATCGAGGCCGACCCGATGCGCCCGGACAACGTCGGCCGTTGGCAGCTCAGCGCGGACCCGGACGGCGCCAGCTGCACCAGGGTCGCGGCAACGCCGGACGTGGTGCTGGAGCTCTCGGCGCTCGGCTCGCTCTACCTGGGCGGCCGGTCCGCCGCCGACCTCGCCTACGCGGGCCGGATCAAGGGCGGCGCCGCGGCGGTCGGCCGGCTGTCCCGGCTGTTCCGTACGGATCCGGAGCCGTTCAACTCGTTCGTGTTCTGAGGCTCCGGAACCTGCGGAGATCAGCCGACGCTGACCCCGAACGTGACCAGCCAATTCTGGACGACCTCGATGTCGACCCGCTGGAGTCCGTCGAGGTAGCGGCAGTTCTGCGTGTAGCCGTAACTGGTGACCGTCACCACGTAGCCGCCGTGGAAGGTCGGGCCGCCGGAGTCTCCGAAGCAGGTGCCGCCCGTGCCGCGGGTGTCGTGTTCGTTCCCGTTGACCTGCAGGATCTGCGGGGTCAGCTTCTGGCCGGGCTCGTCGGCGTACCGACGGATCAAGGGGTAACTCATCGGCGTCGGCTGCTGCGGACCGGAGTCGGCCTTGCGGACCTCCGTGCCGTAGCCGACGGAGCGGAAGATCGTGCTGTTCAGCTTCGGCTGGGCAAACCGGTCCAGGTAATCCTGCGGGGCGATCTCGGCCGGCCGGATGCCCTTGGCCGGGCGATCGAGGACGACGACACCGACGTCGTTCCAGTTGGCCAGGTCGGTGAAGTCGGAGTAGTCGGGATGTGCGTGAGCCGTACCGGAGAGGTAGCCGGCCGCCGCCAACTCGTCCGCGGTGTAGCCCTCGGCCGGATTCGCGGCAATCGGGAACGGGGCCGGCGGCTCCTCGGCAATGACGGACTCGAACGTCACCAGCGTCTTGCCTACGGTGTCGGCGGTGCAGTGTGCTGCGGTCAAGATCACGGTCGGGCTGACGAGTGCGCCCGTGCAACGGAACCGGCCGTCGGGCGCGTAGAAGAGGATCAGGCCGACGTTGGGGTGGGCCTCGCCGTCGGGCTGGCCGCCAGTGATGGCCGATGCGGGCAAAACCGCCGCCGTGATCAGGCCGAGCACCAGGCCGATGACGGTGACCGATTTCATGAGGATCGTCTTCATGGAGACCTCCCGAGTTCGAGCGTGCTTCGCTGCACCGCTACCCGTGCATTGCACCACTTCGGATCGGCTCTCGTCCAGGACTGGCGGGGAGTTGGGCGATGGGGGCGTCGATCCAGGCCTCCGGGATGCCGAACGCCTCGATCAGCTCCGGGACGTGCGGCCGCAGTTGCTCGCACAGGTCGTCCACCGCTCCGATGATCTCCTTGGACCGGGCGTCGCTGATCCGGTTGTGCTCCAGGTACCAGGCCCGGTCGGCCTCGATCCCGGACAGCAGGTGCAGGTCGAAGAGCAGGTCGAGCAGGTCGGCCCGCTCCGGGCAGTCGTCGGTCGCGGCCAGGAAGGCCTCGGCGACCTGCCGCTCGGCGTGCGCACTCGCGGCGGCCAGCAGATGCGGCTGGACGGCGTTGAAGGCGGCGAACGGGTCCTTGTCCCGGGCCAGCCGGCCGCGCATCCGCAGCGCCAGCGTCTCGACGAGGTGCTTCTCCCGGCCCTCCAGCAGGGCCAGCTGCCAGTCCCGGTCGCGGATCTCGGGCTGTACGCCGCGCCGCCGCCGGAGCCGTTCCAGCACGCCGCGGTTCACGGTCCGTTCGATCGCGAAGCCGACGAACTGGTCGGCCACCGCGCGGGCGACGCCGAGCACGTCGAGGTCCTCGAACTGCGACGAGTAGTCGGTCAGCAGGCCCTTGCCGACCAACTGCAGCAGCACCGTGTTGTCGCCCTCGAAGGTGGTGAACACGTCGGTGTCGGCGCGCAGCTGGGGCAGTACGTTCTCGGCCAGGTAGCCGGCGCCGCCGCAGGCCTCCCGGCAGGTCTGGATGGTCCGGGTCGCGTGCCAGGTGGACAGCGCCTTCAGCCCGGCTGCCCGGGACTCGATCTCGCGCTGGGTGCGCTCCCGTACCTGCTCCTCGGCGGCCGGCGCGGTGAGGTGCTCGTGCAGGTCGGCCAGCAGGTCGTTCTGGGCCAGCGACAGCGCGTACGTCCTCGCCAGGGCGGGCAGCAGCCGCCGCTGGTGCGCCCGGTAGTCGAGCAGCAGCACCTCGTCCGTACCGCCGGGCCGCGGGAACTGGCGCCGGGCCAGGCCGTGCCGGCAGGCGATGGTGAGAGCCAGCTTGGCCGCGTTCTGCGCCGAGCCGGCCACGCTGATCCGGCCCCGGACCAGGGTCCCGATCATGGTGAAGAAGCGTCGGCCGGCGCTCTCGATCGAGCTCGTGTACGTACCGTCGGCGGCGACCTGGCCGTACCGGTCCAGCAGCGCGTCCCGCGGCACCCGGACCTGGTCGAAGACGAGCCGGCCGTTGTCGACCCCGTTCAGCCCGGCCTTCCGGCCGCAGTCGGTGATCGTCACGCCGGGCCGCGGATTGCCGGTCTCGTCGCGGATCGGCACCAGCAACGCGTGCACCCCGTGCTCGGTGCCGCCGGTGATCAACTGCGCGAAGACGACCGCGAGCCGGCCGTCCCGGGCCGCGTTGCCGATGTAGTCCTTCCGGGCGGTCGGGGTCGGCGAGTCGACGACGAACTCCTCGGTCTCCGGGTCGTACGTCGCGGTGGTCTCCAGCGACTGCACGTCGGAGCCGTGCCCGGACTCGGTCATCGCGAAGCAGCCGAGCAGCCGGCCGTCGATCGCGTCGGCCAGGTAGGCCCGGTGATGCCGTTCGGTACCGAGCGCGGCGATGGCGCCCGCGAACAGGCCCCACTGGACGCCGGCCTTGACCATCAGCGACAGGTCCCGGAAGCCGAGCATCTCCATCGCCACCATGCCGCCGCCGACATCGCCCGAGCCGCCGTACGCGGCGTCGAAGCCCACCCGGGGCAGGCCGGAGGCGGCGAACTCCTCCAGCCGATGCAGGATCCGGGCCCGGTGCTGCTCGGTGCTCAGGTCGTACGAGGGCGGATCGAATCGCTCCAGTTCGAGGGAGCGGGCGCGGTCCCGGATCTCGGACCAGCGGCCGTCCAGAAGCCTGCGCAGCGGCCCGCCGTCGCTGCCCTGCTCCGTATCGGTGGTCATGGCCCGATGCTAGTGAAGCGATCCCGAGGGGTCCGCCTACAGCGATATCGGTTGGCCGTGTGTTGTCCGGGTGGTTAGTCTTGGCGAGCCTGAAAACCAGGCGGTTCATGCATGCCCGGAGGGAAGTAGACGTGCCGGTAGGCAAGGTTCGGTTCTTCGATGCCGAGAAGGGTTTCGGCTTCTTGACCAAGGACGGCGGTGGCGACGTCTACGTACGGTCCAATGCGCTGCCGGCCGGTGTGACCTCGCTGAAGCCCGGTCAGAAGGTCGAGTTCGACGTGATCGAGGGCCGCCGCGGCGAGCAGGCCTGGTCGCTCCGGCTGATGGAGGCACCGCCGAGCCTGGCCAAGGCCCATCGCAAGTCGCCCGAGCAGATGGCGATCATCGTCGAGGACCTGATCAAGATGCTGGACGGCATCGGCAACACCTACCGCCGCGGCAAGCGCCCGGACGGCAAGACCGGCGGCAAGGTGGCCACCGTGCTGCGTGCCGTCGCCGACGAACTGGAGCTGTGACCTCGATGCCCCGCACGGTGAAGCGCACGGTGAAGGCCGACCAGATCTGCGTCGACGCGGTCGAGCTGGCCCGCGAGGCGGCCCTCGAGAGCGCCGGCCAGCTGGGCGTCGGAGAGCATCTCGGGTACGAGGCGGAGGCGGAGCGGCTGGTCAGCCACTTCTTCGCCTGCCCGCATCCCGGGTACCAGGGCTGGCGCTGGTCGGTCACCGTGGTCCGGGCGTCCCGGGCCAAGACGGCGACCGTGAACGAGGTCGTCCTGCTGCCCGGTGAGGAGGCGTTGCTCGCGGCCCACTGGGTGCCGTGGGCGGAGCGGATCCAGCCGGGCGACGTGACCGCGGGCCTGGTGCTGCCGACCCCGGACAACGATCCGCGGCTGGAGCCGGGCTTCACCGGCGGCGAGCAGGCCGCGGACACCGATCCGGCCGAGGCGAGCCAGACCCGGGCGATCGTCGCCGAACTCGGCCTGGGCCGGGAACGGGTGCTGACGCCGCAGGGCCGGGACGAGGCCGCCGAACGGTGGCTGGCCGGCCCCGGCGGCCCGGACAACGAGACCACCCGGCTGGCGCCGGGACAGTGCGTGGGCTGCGGGTTCTTCGTCCGGCTCAGCGGCCGGCTCGGGACGTCCTTCGGGGTCTGCGGGAACGCCTACTCGGCCAACGACGGCCAGGTGGTCGCCATCGACCACGGCTGCGGCGCCCACTCGAATGTGGCCTCGGACGACCGGGCCGCGGAACTGCCGCCGCCGGTCTGGGACACCATCGCCTGGGACGAGCAGACCAGCCTGTTCGACTGATGTTCCGTTGACGGCCTCGACCCTCACCCGGGCCGAGTCCCGGCTGGCCCGGGTGATCATCGTGCTCGGCGTCATCCTCGTCGCGACCGGGATGCGGCCGGCGCTCACCTCGGTCGGGCCGGTGCTGGACCGGATCGGCCTGGACACCGGGCTGAGCGGCGCCGGCCTCGGCCTGCTCGCCGCCGTTCCGTTGCTCGGCTTCGCCGCGGTGTCGCCGCTGGTGCACCGGGTCAGCGTCCGGTGCGGGATCGACACGACGCTGCTGGCGGCGTTGATCTTGCTCACCGCCGGGATCGGGCTGCGTTCGGTCGCCGGTCCGGTCTGGCTGTGGGGCGGCACCATGATCATCGGTACGGCGATCGCGGTGATCAACGTGCTGCTGCCGGCCGTCGTGAAGCGGGACTTCCCGGGCCACGTGTCCCGGATGACGGCGAGCTATTCCGCGGTGATGAACGGGATGGCGGCGATCGCGTCCGGACTCAGCGTGCCGCTGGCCGACCTGCTTCCGGCGGGCTGGCGTACCGCCTTGCTCATCTGGGCGGGGCCGGCCCTGATCGCCGCGATCGCCTGGCTGATCCGGCTCCGGCTGACCCGGGTCCGCAACGACGGGACCGCCGTCGCCGTCGCGGCCGAGCCCCCGGCGGGCGGGCTCATGTGGCGGTCCGCGCTGGCCTGGCAGGTGACCCTGGCGATGGGCCTGCAGTCCACGATCTTCTACATCCTGGCCACCTGGCTGCCGTCGATCCTGGCCGACCGCGGGCTGTCACCCACGGCGGCCGGGCTGCACCTGTTGATCTTGCAGGTGGCCGGCATGGTGGCCAGCTTCACCATCGGCAGCACGCTGTCCCGCTGGCGGGACCAGCGGGCGATCGGCGTGCTGCTCGGTGTCGGCATGATCATCGCCTCGCTCGGTCTGCTGCTGGTCCCGGCGCTGGCGTTGCTCTGGGTGATCATCGCCGGGATGTCTTCCGGTACGTCGATCATGCTGGCCCTGTCCCTGATCGGGCTGCGCACCCGTACCGCCGGGCAGACCACCCGGCTGTCCGGGATGGCCCAGTCGGTCGGCTACCTGCTCGCCGCCTGCGGCCCGGTCACCGCCGGCTGGCTGCACACGACGACCGGCGACTGGCCGGCCGTGCTGATCTTGGTCGCGGTGCTGGCCGCGGGTCACGCAACCGCCGGCTACCTGGCCGGCCGGAACCGGTACACCCACCCGGCCTGAACCCTCCACCGGTCCCGCCGGCGCACCTCGACCGTCAGCCGAGGCCTTCGGTGATGCGGAAGTCGCGCTCGAAGCCGTCGGGGAGTTCGGCCAGCGCCTCCCGGTAGGCCGCGCTCTCGTACGCGGCGACGGCCTGGTCGAAGCTGTCGAACTCGATCAGGACGACGCGCTCGGCGAGGCCGGCTTCGTGCGCGACGATCCGGCTGCCGATGCTGGCGAGCACCCGCCCGCCGGCGGCCTTGACGGCCAGACCGGCCCGCTGGTTGTAGACCTCAAGACTTTCAGGGTCGGTGATCTTGGGGTAGACGCTGACCCAGTAGCCCTTGGCCACGGTTTCTCCTCTGCTCGGAATTGATCATCAGGACCATGCTCAGATCCAGCGCCGGCGCGCTGTGGGTCAGGGCGCCGACGGAGATCAGGTCAACGCCGGTGGCGGCGAGCTCCCGGACCTCGGCCAGCGTGACGTTCCCCGAGACCTCGAGGACGGCCTCCGCTGCAGCTTGCCGCCGGAGCTGGACCGCCGCCCGGATGTCGTCGCGGGAGAAGTTGTCGAGCATGATCCGCGCGGCGCCTGCCCGCAGCGCCTCCTCCAGCTCAGCCAGGTCCTGCACCTCGACCTCGATCTCGAGTTGCTCGTTCTCGGCGGCCATCCCGCGGCGCACGGCGTCGATCGCGGCGGTCACGCCGCCGGCCGCTGCGAGGTGGTTCTCCTTGAGCAGCACCATGGCACCGAGATCGAGTCGATGATTGTGGCCGCCGCCGGCCGTGACGGCGTACTTGTCGAGCGCGCGGAGGCCCGGCGCGGTCTTGCGGGTGTCCAGAATCCGCACCGGTCGGTCACCGACCGCCCGGACGTAGGAACGGGTCAGCGTCGCGATGCCCGACATCCGTTGCAGGAAATTGAGCGCGGTACGTTCAGCGCTCAACAGCGACCGGGTCGGCCCTTCGAGGCGAAGGATCACCGTTCCGGCACCGGCCTGGTCTCCGTCGGTGATCAGCGGCTCGAACTGGATCCGAGGATCGACCTGGGTGATCACCTCGGCCGCGACCGCGATCCCGGCGACGGTCCCGGGCTGTTTCGCGATGATCTCGGCGCGTGACCACAGATCGTTCGGGACGCTCCAGCGCGTCGTGACGTCGTCCTGGGCCTGGTCCTCGGCCAACGCGGTGGCCACGATCGCGGACAGCTCCGTACCCAACTGGCTTCTCCCGGGCGCCACCCCGGTGGTCATGCCGCCACCGCCGCGGCCTCGGTCGCGGCAAGCAGCCGGCCGTCCGGCCGGAGGGCGAGATAGGAGTGCCGCTGCCAGGAGGGCACCGGACGATCATGATCGGAACGCCGATGACTGCCCCGGCTCTCGGTACGCAGCAGGGCGGCCGTGCCGACCAGGGCGCCCACCAGCTGCAGGTTGGTCGTCTCCACGTCGGCCACCGAGCCCTCCTGCGTCAAGGGCGGCACCGCGGCCAGCTCCGCGAGCAGCTCGGTCAGCCTGGACTCCTCGCGCAGCACGCCGGCACCGCGGGTGATCGCCTCGACCAACCGGGGACGCTGGGCAGAGCTGACCACGGCCGGTGCTTGATCATCGAGCGGGAAGGGATGATCGGACTCGTCCAGGTCGGCGCCGTAGCGCAGCGCCGCGGAGATCACCGCGATCCTGGCTTCGGTCTCGACGTCGCGATCCGAGAGCAGCCGGCCGAGTCGATCACCGGCGACGAACGCCTCGGTGAGGCTGTTGGACGCCAGCCGGTTGGCACCCTGCACCCCGGTCGACGCGACCTCGCCGACCGCATACAGGCCGGGTACGGTCGTGACGCCGTCCAGCGTGGCCAGAACGCCACCACAGAAGTAGTGCTCGGCCGGCCGGACCGGGATCGGTTCGGTGATCGGATCGACGCCACGTTCCCGGCACAACTGCAAGATCGTCGGGAAGTGCTGCCGCCAGGTCGTCGCGCCGAGCGCGGTGCCGTCCAGGAACAGGTGATCATCACCGGAGGCCAGCAGGTCGGCGTGCATCGCCGCCGCGACGATGTCCCGCGGAGCAAGATCACCCATCGGATGCCGACCGTCCATGATCAACGTACCGCGGCCGTTGACCAGCCGGGCGCCCTCACCGCGGACCGCTTCCGAGATCAGGACGCCACGATCGCCCGGCCGGCGATGGGCCGGCGGTACGACCAGCACGGTCGGATGGAACTGGACGAACTCCGGATCGCGGATGATCGCCCCGGCCCGCAGGGCGATCCCGAGGCCGTCGCCGGTCGCGGTCGCCGGATTGGTGGTGGTGCTCCAGGCCTGTCCGACGCCACCGGCCGCGAGGACGACGGCGTCGGCGGACAACTCGCCGACCACACCGTCGCGGTCGATCACCCGAAGGCCACGGACCACTCCGTCGGCGGTGCCGATCGCATCGACGGCGGTGCAGTGCTCGAGCAGGGTGAACCGTCCGCCCGAGCCGGGTTGGTCCTGGCCGGCCGGCCTGGATCCGGTGAGCGATGCCGCCAGGCTTCGGGCCACCTCGGCTCCGCTGGCGTCGCCGCCGGCGTGGATGATCCGGCGGTGGTGATGGCCACCTTCCAGGCCCAGCGCCAGCGCTCCGTCCACGGCCCGGTCGAAGCGGGCGCCCAGCTCGGTCATCCGCTCGATCGCGGCCGGCGCGGCGGCGACGAGTGCGGCGACCTGGTCCGGTTCGCAGAGCCCGGCACCGGCGGCCAGCGTGTCGGCCAGGTGATCGGTCAGGCTGTCGGCCGGGTCCGTGACGGCGGCCAGACCACCCTGCGCCCAGGCGGTCGAACCGTCGCCGAGGGTTCCCTTGGTGATCATGGTCACCCGCCGGCCGGCGTCCAGCAGCCTGATCGCGGCCGCCATCCCGGCCGCCCCGCTACCGACGATGATCACGTCGGACTCCGAACGGTTCGCGACCGGACCGACGCTCAGCCGGGTGGGTAGTCGCAGATCGGCCATGATCATTCTCCGCCTCCGGGACGACCGATCGCCACCATCCGCTCGACCGCCTGCCGGGCGGCGGCGGCGATCTCGGCCGGCACGTGCACCTCATCGGTCTCGTTGCGCAGCGAGTTGATCAACTTCTCCGGCGTGATCATCTTCATGAAGCGGCAGGACGCCTTCGGATTGACCGGCTGGAAGTCGACCGCCGGGTTGGCGTGCCGCAGCTGGTGCAGCATGCCGATCTCGGTCGCCACCAGCACCTTGCCGGCCGAGCTGCGTCGCGCCTCGTCCAGCATCGCGCCGGTGGACAGGATGTGGGTCCGGTCGGCCGGGATGTCGCCGACGCTGGTCATCCACAGGGCCGACGTGGAGCAGCCGCACTCGGGGTGCACGTAGAGCTCCGCCTCGGGGTCGGCGTGGACGGCCGCCTCCAGATCCTGCGGCGAGATCCCCGCGTGGACGTGGCATTCACCCATCCAGCTGTGCAGGTTCGTCCGGCCGGTCTTCCGCTTCACGTGCGCGGCCAGGAACATGTCGGGCAGGAACAGCACCTCCTGGTCGGCCGGAAGGGACTCGACCACCTCGACGGCGTTGGAGGAGGTGCAGCAGATATCGGACTCCGCCTTCACCTCGGCCGTCGTGTTGACGTAGGCGACGACCGCTGCGCCCGGGTGTTCGGCCTTCCAGGCCCGGAGCTGATCGGCGGTGATCGTGTCGGCCAGCGAGCAGCCGGCCCGGGCGTCGGGAATGATCACCTTCTTGTCGGGGGAGAGGATCTTTGCGGTCTCGGCCATGAAGTGCACACCGGCGAAGACGATCATCGAAGCGTCGACCGATGCGGCCAGCCGGGACAGCGCGAGCGAGTCGCCGACATGATCGGCGACGTCCTGGATCTGCGGCAACTGGTAGTTGTGCGCCAGCACGACGGCGTCCTTGCGGCGGGCGAGCTCATGCACCTCACGCTGCCAACTGGTCCAGTCCGCAAAGCCCGGCGGGACCTCCCCGTAGCCGGCGTAGTCGGTGTTGACCGAATCGATCAAGGTCACAGCTTCTCCCCGTGTCAGGTTTTCGCCTCAGAGTCGAAAACTAAGCTCGACGGTAGCATTCGATCGTGGCCAGATCGAGCGCGGTGCCCACGTTTCGGCACGAGGCGGTGGCCGTTGTGTTCAAGATCACGGACGGCGAGCTGACGGTGTTGCTCTGGCAGCGGGCCCGTGATCCGTACAACGGCGCCTGGGCGCTGCCCAGCGGCCCGCTGGAGATGGACGAGACGTTGGGGGCCTGCGTGGCCAGGCATCTGGCGGCGAAGGCCGACCTGGACGAGATCGCCCATCTGGAACAACTGGAGACCCGCAGCGCGGCCGGTCGCGACCCGTACCAGCGGACCATCGCCACGGCGTACCTGGGCCTGGTGCAGAGCACGGCCGACCCGCAACTTCCGCAGAACGCCGCCTGGCACCGGGCCGACAAGCTGCCGGTGATGGCGTTCGACCACGCCTCGGTGGTGGCCTCGGCGATCGAACGCCTACAGCGCAAGCTCTCCTACAGCAATCTCGGCTTCGGGTTGGCGCCGGACGAGTTCACCATCGCTCAGCTGCGCGACATCTACGCCGCGGCGCTGGGGCGCGAGGTGTCGGCGACCAACCTGCAGCGGGTCCTGACCCGGCGCGGGCAGCTCGAGCCGACCGGGCGGACCGCGCCGTCCCGAGGTGGTGGGGGACGCCCGGCCGCACTCTTCCGCTTCACCGAACGCACTCTGGCGATCACCGATCCGTTCGCCGCGCTCCGCCCGGGCGATCGGCCGGCATGATCATCAAAGGCCCTTGATCAGCTCCCGATGATCACCGGGTCGCGTCCCGGAACGACGCGCCGGCGGCCAGCCGGTCGGCCAGTGCGTTGATCGCGGCCGGACCACCGCGGGACCGAGCCCAGCGGTCGACCGCACAGGCCGCCCGGGCATAGGTCTGTTCGTCGGCGGAGGCGGCGGCGAGCCAGTCGCCGAGGGTCTCCGGCAGCGGGCCGTCCGGCGCGACCCGGCAGCGGTCCGCGGCGTCGGCCGGTTTCAGATAGCGCTCGTCGCCGGAGACCAGCACCGCCAGGCCCTCGTCGAACCACTGCGGTACGGCAGCGCCGCCGGCCCGCTGCCGGAACTCGACGTGCGACAACTCGTGCGCGGCGATCACCGCATCGACGCCGCGCGGCGACAGCATCAGGCCGCGGTTCATGATCGCGACCCCGGCCTCCGGTCCGCCGCCGATCCGGCGGTAGCAGTCGGCGGAGGTGCAGGCCAGGATCCGCGGCCGGCTGACCGGGGTGCCGTAGAAGTCGGTGATCTTGGTCCGGGCCTCCGCCGTGACCCGGATGATCTTGTCCCGTGGTTCGGGCGGCAGGTCGCGCTCGCCGTACACCTCGGGTTGGAGGGCCTGCAGCCCGTAACACTCGGGGCAGGCGAGCGCCGCGACGGACGGCCAGCGGACGACCACGACGGTCGCTCCGATGACGATCAGGGCCAGCAGGACCGCCGGTACGACGAACCGGAGTCGTCGTACCGGACGGTCAGCCACGGCCCGAGCTTACGGTCGGGCCGAACGGTCAGGCGCGGGTGACCTGGACGACCGAGGGGCGCGGGCCCCGCCAGTCGCCCCGGTCCGGCCGGGACCCCGCCGGCACGTAGTCCGGGAAGTAGGACTGCTGCTCGTCCCAGGACCCGTCCTCGCCGGGATGCTGGACGGCGACGAACACGGAACCGTCCTGATCATGGATCACCGGGCCGCTGGTCTCGGCCTGGTTCGGTACGGCGAGGAACTGGACCACGTGGCCGCGTTCCTTGCCCAGCACCGGAACCCGGTACAGGCCGTCGGCCTTGCCGATGCCGCTCGGTGCGCCGTCGGTCGAGATCCACAGGTTCCCGGTGGAGTCGAACGCGACGTTGTCCGGGCAGGAGATCGGGGCCACCGGGCCGTCCCAGCCGCCGAAGTAGGTGCCGGCGTCCTCCGGGTTGCCGCAGACCAGGAACAGGTTCCACTCGAAGGTGGTCGCGCCGGCCTTGTTCTTGTGCTCGGTCAGCTCGATGATGTGGCCGTCCTTGTTCGCCGGCCGCGGGTTCGCCGGGTCGATCGCCGGCTTGCCGTCGGCGCCGCGCTGGCTGTTGTTCGTGCAGGCCACGTACACCTTGCCGGTCCGCGGATTCGGCTCGACGTCCTCGGGCCGGTCCATCGGGGTCGCCTTCATCTTGTCGGCGGCCAGCCGGGTGAACACCAGCACCTCCGCGGTGCTCATCCCCGGGACGACCGACTCGCCGTTCTGGGTCAGCGGGACCCAGGTGCCGCGGCCGAGGTTGTCGTTGCCCGGATTCTGCACGCCGCTGAACTTGGCGACGTAGAGGTCGCCCTCGGTGAGCAGGGACAGGTTGTGCCGGCGCGCTGCGGCCGAGTCGCCCGCGCGGTACTTCTTCTTGGCGACGAACTTGTACAGGTAGTCGAACCGCTCGTCGTCACCCATGTAGGCGGCGACCGTGCCGTCCTCGTCCACCCGGATGTTGGCACCCTCGTGCTTCATCCGGCCCATCGCGGTGTGCTTGCGCGGGGTGGCGGTCGGATCGGTCGGGTCGATCTCGACGATGTAGCCGAACCGGTTGGGCTCGTTCTTGTAGTCCGGCTTGGTGGCGTCGAAGCGGGGATCGACCTTCTCGAAGCTGTACGAGCTCGGCTTGTTGGTCAGGCCGTAGCGGGCGTTGCCCTGTGCGGTCGGGTCGGCGACGAAGTAGCCGTTGAAGTTCTCCTCGCCGGAGAGCACGGTGCCCCACGGGGTGGTGCCGCCGGCGCAGTTGCCGAGGGTGCCGTAGACGCGCTTGCCGGACGGGTCGGCCGCGGTCTTCACCAGGTCGGACCCGGCGGCCGGGCCGGTCAGGCTGAACAGCGAGGAGGCGGTGATCCGGTTGTTCTTCTCGCCGCCGCGGACGTACGTCCACGGCCTGCCCTTGCCGCGGCGCTTCAGCTCGACGACGCTGAAGCCGTGCGCGGCCATCAGCGTCCGCAGCACCTCGGCCTCCTGCGCCTCGTTGTCCGACGGCGGGAACATGATCGCCCGGTTGGTGTACTCGTGGTTGCAGACCAGCAGCGCCTCCCGGCCCGCCCGATCGGTCACGATGATGTCCAGGTAGTCGTTGTTGTAGCCGAACTGCAGCTCCTGGGCCTCGGCGTTCGGATTCTCCGGGTCGAAGGCGGGGGAGTTGTGGAACAGCGGGTCGCCCCAGCGCAGGATCGGCGTCCACTCGTAACCCGGCGGTACGGTCATCGCGTCCTCGGCCGCGTCGACCGGAGCGATCGGCTGGAACGGGAGCGAGCCGCGGATGGCGGATTCGCCCGGCGCCCGCTTGCCCTCGGTGGCGGCGGCGAGCTGCGGGGCCAGGGCGGGAGCCGCCGCGCCGGCGGCCAGTGCGCCGCCGCCGATCAGCAGGGCCCGGCGACTCACCTGTCCGCGCGCGATCTCGGCGAAGGTCGGCTCGGAGCTGGTGTTCGGCGGCGGCGAGGCACAGGCGCTGTCACACTTCAGGTGGCAGGTGACCGCGCTTCGGTTGCCATGGGTGTGGCCCAACATGGGCAGGTTCATGCTGACTCCCGAGTATGTCTGACCGGTGTGAGGCCGGTCGGGGTCTGGACAGCGCGAGCCTCTCCCTCGGCGATGAACAACCGTCCTACGGCGGCCGACGAAAAGATGAACTCCCTGGCCAGTCCGGTACCCGGGAGGCCCCCGACCGAAACGGTCCAACCGCGGTGGCAGGATGGACCGCTATGTCGCGCCGCCGCGGTCTCACCGAGACCGACAACTACCAGCAGGTGGTGCAGTCCTACGTCGCGGCCGGCGGTGACGAGCAGGTTCAGCAGGTGATCACCGCGGTGCACCGGCTGTCCCGGCGGCTGAACCAGTCCTACGACCGACAGCTGGCCGATCTCGACGTGTCGACGGGGGAGTGGGCCGTGCTGGCCGAGCTGGCCCGGGCGAACGGCGAGGCGCTCACCCCGAGCCGGCTGGCCGAGGCCGCGGGCGTGGCCCCGTCCTCGATGACCCACCGGCTGGACGGCATGGTGCAGCGCGGCCTGGTCACGCGGGAAGGCGATCCGGGCAACCGGACCCGGGTCCTGGTCCGGCTGGCCGACCCCGGCTGGAGCCTGTTCACGACGTCGATCCAACAGGCCAATGTGGTCGAGTCCGACGTGCTGTCCGCGCTCACCCCGGCCCAGCTTCGGGATCTGTCCGGACTGCTGGAACGCCTTCTGGCCAACCTGGACAGCCTGAAATAGCCGGCTCGAAATCGTCCGTACGCCGGGCGGGGCTCCGTGGTTGTCGGTAAGAATGCCCTCCATGGTTACGAAGTCGCCCAAGGCTGCTCCGCCCACCGGACCGGACGATCGACCGATCGGCGCGCTGGACAACTACTTCCAGATCAGCGCCCGCGGCTCGACCGTGGGCCGGGAGATCCGCGGTGGCATCGTCACCTTCTTCACGATGTCGTACATCCTGGCGCTGAACCCGTTGATCATCGGGACCAAGCCGGACGGCTCGGGCAACCTGCTCGGCGGGCTGCCGTACCTGGATCAGGCGGGCGTCGTGATCGACGCGAACGTCAACACGGCGACCACGATGGTGGCCGCCGCGACCGCGCTGATCGCGGGCCTGATGACGATCGCGATGGGCATCTTCGGCCGGTTCCCGATCGGCATCGCGACCGGCCTCGGGCTGAACGCCCTGCTGGCCGTGGTGATCGCGCCGCAGATGACCTGGCCGCAGGCGATGGGGCTGATCCTGATCGAGGGCATCCTGATCGCGATCTTCGTCCTGACCGGCTTCCGGACGGCGGTGTTCCGGGCGGTGCCGCGATCGCTGCGGACCGGCATCTCGGTCGGCATCGGCCTGTTCGTCTGCTTCGTCGGCCTGGTCGACGGCGGCATCGTCCGCAAGCCGGAGGGCGGCCCGCCCGTCGAGCTGGGCATCGGCGGTTCGCTGATCGGCTGGCCGATGCTGGTCTTCGTGATCGGCCTGTTCGGCGTCGCGATCCTGTACGCGAAGCGGGTCAAGGGCGCCATGCTGATCTCCATCCTGGGCGCCACCGTGATCGCGCTGGTGATCGAGCTGATCGGCAAGATCGGCGGCAAGACCGACGACAACCCGGTCGGCTGGGTGCTCAACAAGCCGGAGTTCACCGGTGCGCTGTCCGTACCCAATCTCGGGTTGATCGGGCAGGTCGACCCGTTCGGCGCGTTCGGGGCCGCCTTCGCCGAGGGCTTCAAGATCAACATCTTCGTACCGCTGTTGCTGCTGGTGTTCGCCCTGCTGCTAGCGGACTTCTTCGACACCATGGGCACCGTCGTCGCGGTCGGCGCCGAGGGCAACCTGCTGGACCACCGGGGCAACCCGCCGTTCCTGTCCCGGATCCTGTTCGTCGACTCGGTCGCCGCCGCGGCCGGCGGCGTCGGCTCGGTGTCCTCCAACACCTCCTACATCGAGTCCGCGGCCGGCGTCGGCGAGGGCGCCCGGACCGGCCTGGCCTCGGTGATCACCGGCGCCGGCTTCCTGCTCGCGATGTTCTTCGCCCCGTTGATCAACCTGGTCCCGTCGGAGGCGGCCACGCCGGCCCTGGTCTTCGTCGGCTTCCTCATGATCAGCCAGGTGGTCAAGGTCGACTGGACCGACATCGAGGAGGGCCTGCCCGCGTTCCTGACCATGGTGCTGATGCCGTTCACGTTCTCGATCACCATCGGGATCGGCGCCGGCTTCATCATGTACACCGTGCTGAAGGTGGTCCGCGGCAAGTGGCGCAAGGTCCATCCGGTGATGTACGTGGTCGCGGGCGCCTTCGTCGTCTACTTCATTCAGGGCCTGCTGGTCCAGGCCGTCGGCTGATCCGGGCGCCGGCGCGCCCTTCCGAGGCAGGAGTGCACTGATCGCTCTAGTCAGTCCGCCGGTCCGGACGTGGCCGCGGCCGGCAAGGTCGAGCGCTGTCGGGATTCCTCCACAAGTTCGAGCATTGCCGCGTGGCATCAGCCGCTGAACCGCCGCGCGTGGAGGAATACCGACATCCCGCGGGTCCCCTTGGTGATGGCGCCGTCCCTGCCAGGTGCACTATCGCGCCACGGCTGCCACTCCCCGGCGCGCCCCACGGTCTGGGTCGGCCTGACCTGCGGTTGACGCGACGGAGCCACGACAACCGGGACCCGGCGACCCGCGTGCCCGCGCCCAGAACTGACTTCGCCCGGACGTGGCTATGTCGTCCTTGCTGTACCGGCTCGGTCGGTACGCGGTCCGTCGGCGCATCGCCATGCTGCTGGCCTTGGCTCGCCGTGCTGGCTGCGCCCGGAGAAGGCTGCGCCCGGACGTGATTTCGTCCGGGGGTGGCTTCGTCCGGGGGTGGCTGCGCCCGGACGTGATTTCGCCCGGGTGGCTTCGCGCGGACGCGACCCGCAGACGCAACTCCGCCCAGCCACCATCCGTGCCCGGCGCGCCTCCTCCCCGCACAATGCGACCGCCGATCCGGCGCCGCGCCCACCCAGTCCACTCTCAGCGCGTCGAGTGTGACGTTCCGTACCCATGAAATCGATCTCCGGCGGTCGCAACGTCACACTCGACGCCGGCCCGACTCACGGGGTGGGGGCCTGGATCGGGTGGGATCCGGCCGCCGCGGTACGGACCGGTCGCCGCGATCCCGCTTGGTGCTTGGACACCCTCAGGGCGATGGAGGGCGATCCTGGAGAGCGGAGGAGGATCGACCCGCCTCCAAGCCACCACTCAACGCACCACCGAACAGGGGTCGTGGGGTTGTCGACTTTCCCACCTCGGTTCCGGTGAGGGTCGTGGGGTTGTCGACTTTCCCACCTCGGATGCGGTGAGGGTCGTGGGGTTGTCGACTTTCCCACCCGGCTGGCGGCGACTCCGCTGGCGCCCGAACGCCTGGCGTCGACCTCACTCGGCGCGACCCTCACAAGGCCTCACACGGCGCGACTTTCCCGCACGAAACGGACCCGCCTCTGCGGCGCGTCGGAGGCGACCCCCTGGCGCCGACTTCCTGGCGGCGACCCGCGGCCGACCCCGCTGGCGCCCGACCGCCTGGCACCCGCCCCGCCCGGCGCGACCTACTCGGCGCCGACCCTCACCGGCGCGACCCTCAGCCGGCGCGATCCCACCCGGACACGGCCGCGACCCGGTGCCACCCGGGTCCGACGGCGGTTCCCTCAGCTCTGGCCCGAAGGCGAGCACGACATCTTCGGTAGCGCGCCGCTTCGCCGGGGAATCGGAGCGGGTGGACGCGCACGAACGCTGACGGCCAACGTGCGCCACGCTCGCTCAGCCCAGGCCTTCAAGATCAACTTCTGTCGGATGATCAGACCCATCGGACTTATCGGCGATCTCAATGACGATAGTTCGCAGTTGTAATTAGTGTTGCTAACGAATATTCTTGAGAAGGCGCGGGGGATCTGCGAAGTTGATCATGGACAGGGTGGCTGGGGTTTGAGTCTGGATACGGAACCGAAGCGAACGGGCCTCTCGGCCGACACCGATCTCGAGGCCACCGCTCCCGTACCCGTATCCACCGAATCCGCCGAACAAGCCGCAACCGGGAAGGCGAAGCCCGATCGCACGGGCATGTTCGCCGCGCTGCAGCTGCCGAACTACCGGATCTTCCTCGGCGGTTCCTTCATCTCCAACATCGGCACCTGGATGCAGCGGGTCGCCCAGGACTGGCTGGTGCTCGAGCTTTCCGGCGGCTCCGGGCTCGCGGTCGGCATCACCACCGCCCTGCAGTTCCTGCCGATGCTGCTGCTCTCCCCGTACGGCGGACTGCTCGCCGACCGCTTCGACAAGCGGACCATTCTGCGGATCACCCAGGCCTGGATGGCCCTCGCCGCCGGCGCCCTCGGCCTGCTGGCGATCACCGGCGCCGCCGTCACCTGGCACGTCTACCTGATCGCCTTCCTGTTCGGCCTCGGCACCGCGATCGACAACCCGTCCCGGCAGTCGTTCGTCAACGAGGTGGTCGGTTCGAAGCACCTGGCCAACGCGATCGGGCTCAACTCGGCCACCTTCCACGCCAGCCGGATCATCGGCCCGGCGCTGGCCGGCCTGGTGATCGCCGCGTTCGGCAGCGGCTGGGCGATCCTGTCCAACGCGGTCACCTACGGCGCCTTCATTGCCGCCCTGGCGCTGATCGACGGGAAGCTGCTGCAGGTCAGCCAGCGGCCGCCGCGGGCGAAGCGGCAGATCCGCGAAGGGGTCAGCTACGTCTTCGGCAATCCCGAGATCCTGCTGGTCATGTGCGTCGCGTTCTTCGTCGGCACGTTCGGGATGAACTTCCAGATGACCTCGGCCCTGATGGCTCAGCAGGAGTTCCACAAGGGAGCGCAGGAGTACGGCATCCTCGGCACGATCATGGCGGTCGGCTCGCTGACCGGGGCCCTGCTCGCGGCCCGTCGGCGGGAGGCGCCGCGCGGCCGGTTCATCATCAAGATGGCCGTCCTGTACGGGTTCATCCTGATCATCACCGGGCTGATGCCGAGCTACCTCACGTACGCGATGATCCTGCCGATCACCGGCTTCGTCGCGCTGCTGACCATGACGGCCTCGAACGCGGCGATCCAGCTCAACGTCGCGCCGCAGCTACGCGGCCGGGTGATGGCCCTCTATGCGATGGTGATGATGGGCGGTACGCCGATCGGTGCGCCGATCCTGGGCTGGCTTGGTGAACTGTTCGGGCCGCGCTGGACCCTGCTCGCCGGCGGCGGGCTGACCGTGCTCGGGGTGCTGGCCTCGGCGCTGATCCTGGCCCGGCGGCAACGGATCCAGATCGTCCCCGTGCTCACCCCGCGACCGCACTTCGAGCTGCGCGACCGCTGACGCTTTTGAGTCCGTGAACATCTTCCGCGACTTCCTCGGATCGGGTTAATCTCGAACACGTCCGATACCGCTCGTCGAGGAGGACCCATGTCACTGCGGAAAACCCACCCCCTGCGTCGCCGGCAGTTGCTCGGCCTGGCTGCCGGTCTCGCCCCGGTCGCCGTGTTCGGAGCGCCGGCCATCGCCATCGCGTCGCCACGCACCGAGCCGCTCAGATCGACCCCGGCCGAGCGCGGCAGCTATCGTCCGGCCACGGCCCGGGAGGTGGCCGAGGCCCGGCAGGTGATTCCGGCCCCGGCTCGCCATGATCCGGCTCAACTGAAGCGGGCCGTCGCGGCCCAGCTGGAGACGGCGGCCGCCGCCGGCAACGTGACCGTCGAGATCGACTTCCAGTACCAGGAGACCGGCTACTGGTGCGGACCGGCCGCGACCCGGCACGCCCTCTCGGCACGCGGCGTGAACGTGTCCCAGCAGCAGATGGCCAACGAGCTGCCGACCAGCACCAACGGCACCGACTGGATCGGCCAGGTCACCAAGGTGCTGACGAACTACGTCGGCTGGTACGAGACCAAGGAGATGCCGAACGATCCGCCCACCCAGGCCCAGCGGGACCTGCTCTGGAACGACGTCAAGCTCGACCTGGACAAGGGCTACGCGCTGGTGACGAACATCGTCGCGCCGGCCAGCAACCACCCGCCGGGCTACCCGAACTACACGATCTGGCACTACTTCACGGTGATCGGCTACAACCCGGACAACCAGGACGTGCTGATCGCCGACTCGGCCGGCTTCGCCCCGACCGCGACGTACTGGCTGAGCTTCAACCAGCTGGCCACCCTGATCCCGCCGAAGGGCTACAGCGCCTGATCCCATGAGGGCGGCCGTTGAACCTGGCCGCCGTCGGTTCCGTGTTGGGAAGGGTGGACCTTCCACGCGCGGACGAGGCACTGCTGCGTGATCTGTTCGATCGGCACGCGGCGGCCCTGCTGCGGTATCTGCTGCCGCTCACCGACGGTGACCGGGGCCGCGCCGAGGACCTGGTCCAGGAGACCCTGCTGCGCGCCTGGCGGCATCCCGAGGTGCTGGCCCGGCACGGCCCGATCCGGCCCTGGCTCTACACGGTGGCGCGGAACCTCGCCGTCGACGCCCACCGGGCCCGCGCGTCGCGGCCGCACGAGGTCTCCGACGCGGCCCTGGCGACGATGCCGGACCCGACCGCGGACCTGGACCGGACGGTGCTGGGCTGGGCCATCGCCGACGTACTCGCCGCCCTCCGCCCGGAGCACCGGCAGGTGCTGGTCGAAACCTACTTCCGGGCGCACACGGTGGCCGAGGCGGCTGCGATCCTGAAGATCCCGCCGGGCACGGTCAAGTCCCGCACCTACTACGCGCTGCGGGCCTTCCGGCTCCTCTGTGAGGAACGAGGGCTGCTGCCGTGAACTGCGATCAGGCCAGGCTGAGCCTCGCCGCCCACCTGTTCGGTGCGATCGATCCGGCGGAGGGTGCCGAGGTCGAGCAGCACGTCCGGGACTGCCCGTCCTGCCGGGCGGAGCTGGACGACCTGGCCGAGCTCCCGCCGCTGCTCGACCGGCTGACACCGGCCGACATCGCTCGGCTGGAGCACGGGTTCGCGGACGAGGACGCGCCCGCACCGACCGTGACGGACCTGCGGCCCGCGCCGGAACTGCTGGACCGGCTGCTCGCCTCGGCGGTCCGGCGGCACCGGTGGCGCCGGGTGATGCTCTCGGTCGCCGTCGCCGCCGTGCTGCTGGTGACCGTGCTCGGCGGCGGCTCGATGATCTTGACCCTGACCCGGCCGGCGCCGCCGGACCAGGTGGTCGTCCTGACCGGCGCCGACCCCGGCTCGCAGGTGTACGGCGAGGCGAGGCTCACCGCCAGACCCTGGGGTACGTCGATCACGGTGGCGGTCGCCGGGCTGCCGGCGGGCACCGAGTGCGGTCTGGTCGCGATCACCGTCGACGGCCGCCGCCAGGCCCTCGGCGCCTGGCGGGCCGACTACTCCGGGACGGCCGACGTCACCGTCGCCACCAGCTATTCGCTGTCCGAGCTGGAGTCGCTGTTGATCAACGAGCTTGATCGGGAACCGTTGCTGCGGCTGCGGCGGTGAACCGTTCCGGCCCGGGATCCGTGACAGGGAAGGACGGGCGGTGGCACTGGGCCGCCGCCGGCAGAGGAGTGACGATGTCCACCGAAACCTCCCTCACCCGCCAGTTGGTCCTCCGCGTCGGTGCGCTCCTGGCCGGCGTCGCGCTGGCCGGCTGCGGCCCGCTGTACGCCCCGCCCGGAGCCGGTACGGACTCGGGCGCCACGCTGTCGATCACCGAACCGGGCGACAATGCCACGGTGACCCAGCCGTTCACGCTCAAGGTGGAGTCGAGCGCGGAACTGGGCCCGACCGACTCGGGCCGGCACCACGTCCACCTGTCCTTCGACGGGAACGCCGACGACTACACCGTCGAGCCGGACGGCGAGATGATCATCGACCGGCTGAGTCCCGGCCGGCACACGATCAAGGTCACCCTGCAGCACGCCGACCACTCCTCGGCCGGCGCCGAGGACGAGATCACCGTCACCGTGGCCGACGGGGCCGCGCCGACGACGGAGCAGGATCAGAGCTCCGGCACGGACGGCTATGACTACTGATCACCGGGTCCGCCGGATCCGGGTCCCGACGGTCGAACGGAACCGGCGCGGCACCCGGTGGCTGCACGGCGGGATCTACGTCGGAACGCTGCTCCTGCTGGCGACGGGAGGCTGGCTCTGGCTCGGCCGGGAAGGCGATCCGACCCTCCTGGCCGTGATCACCGGGCTGCCCGACATCGAGCTGCACAAGATCATCGGGCTGGTGCTGACCGCGATCGGCCTGGTCGGCACCGGCTACTGGCTACGCCGGATCGGAGCCTTCGTCCGCGAGACCTTCCGCTGGGACCGCGGCGACCTGCACTGGCGGGCGCGCTGGCCGGTGGCGGTGCTCACCGGCCGGTTCCGTCGCCACGAAGGGGATTTCGATCCGGGCCAGCGGCTGGCCAACCTGGTCCTGGTCGGCGGCCTTTTGATCTTGGTGCTGACCGGACTCGGTTTGATCATGGTGCGCGGCGGTCCGGTGTTCGTCGTACTGCACTGGGTGCATCTGCTGATCACCTTCCCGGTCACCGCCATGATCATCGGGCACGTGCTGATCGCGTCCGGCGTGCTGCCGGGCTACCGCGGCGCCTGGCGGTCGATGCACCTGGGCGGCCGGCTGCCGCGGGCCGTCGCGCGGCGGCTCTGGCCGGCCTGGCTGGACCGCCAGGACCGAGACCACGGAGGGGCCGTCAGTCGGCGGGTTGGAGGGCGATGAACCTCGCCCCGCGTTCCTGCGCGGCCTCGACCTGATCACGTCGCGGCAGCCCGGTCTCGTCGAGCTCGATCTGCTGGAACCTGCGCAGTACCGGGTTGGGCGGCAGCAGGGCGACCGCGATCTCCCAGGCCCGGTCCGGATCCTCGGCGACCTCCGCCGTCGCGGTGAACCGGCGACCGTGGTGCTGCACCTCGAGCGTGGCACCGCCGCGCAGATTGCGTACCCAACTGCCGGGCGAGACGAGCAGGATCTGACCTTCGTGATCGGTGTAGGCCAACGGCACGGCGTAGCGGGCGCCACTCTTGCGTCCGGTCACGTAGAGCAGCGTGAGCCGGCGGCTCATCAGCCCGTGCAACGGCGAGTTGAGGATGCCGCGCATCATCCGGTTGATCACGCGCTGCCGGCCGACGCTGTTGTCCCGGATCGGGGTCGCAGGCTGGACGGTACGGGTTCGGGGCACGACTGCCTCCTCGATTCTGATTCAATCATTTGATTGAAACCAGCGTAGGGAAGGCCCTGGCTAGGATCAAGCAGTTGATTGGAATCGTGGGTGAGAGGTGCGTCATGCCGAGGATCGACCGCCGTGAACAGATCTCCGCGGCCGTGTTCGCCGGCATCGCCGAGCGCGGCCTGGAAGGGCTGCGGACCAGGGACGTCGCTGCCCGGGCCGGCGTCAACATCGCGACGGTGCACTACTACTTCGCCACCAAGGAAGACCTGATCGCGGCCGCGTACCAACGGCTCCAGCAGCGATTCGGCGCCTATCTGCCGGAGACCGGGACTCCGGCCGAGCGGCTGACTCACCACCTCACCGGTGTCCTCGAGCTGCTGATCGACGACGCCGAGCTGCGCCGGGTGCTGGCCGAACTCGCGCTGCGGGCGAACCGCGACCCGCGGCTGGCCGGCGACATCGCGGCGGCCGAAGACGCCTGGCTGACCAGCCTCCGGGACCTCGTCGCGACCGGCACCGAACAGGGCAGCTGGGCGATCGAGGTCGATCCGGACGCCTTCGCGGCCACCTGCGTCGCCATGCTCAAGGGCTGCTGCATACCGACGCTGCTGACCACCCGAGCCGACGAGCTGCGGCGCGCGATCGACCAGCTGTTGTCCTGGCTCACCGGGGCCGGGTCCGCGCGCGACACTTGAGTCATGACCTCACCGGTGCCTGAACTCGCGGTGCCCGAACCGGCCGCGCGGGGTGGCGGCTGGCGGCTCGAGGTGTACGGGGCGGTCGGGCTCCAGCTGTCCGTACTCCTGGCGGTGCAGCAGTTGGTCGGGCTGACCGTGGCCGGTTGGGTGGCCGCGGTCGGCTACCTGGTCGCGCTCAGCCTGGCCGTCGCGGCCGGACCATGGCGCCGGGTGCCGGCCCGTACGGCGGACCCGTCGATCGGACCGGCGAACCTGATCACGCTGGCCCGGTCGCTGCTGGTCGGCGCCGTGATCGCCCTGATCGTCAGCGGCTTCTCCGGCGGCTGGCCGGACGGTCAGCGGGCCCTGGCGGTCGGCCTCTCGGTCGTTGCGGTGATCTTGGACGGCGTCGACGGCCGGGTGGCCCGGCGGACCCGGACCAGTTCGGCCTTCGGCGCCAGGTTCGACATCGAGATCGACTCCGTGCTGGCCCTGGCACTCGCGATCGGACTGGCTCGCGAGCTGACCCCGCTGGCCCTGGTGCTCGGGTTGGCCCGCTACCTCTATCTGGCCGGTGCCCGGATCTGGCCCTGGCTCAACCTGCCGCTGCCGACCCGCCTGTCCCGCAAGGTCATCGGCCTGCTCGGCACCGTCACGTTGATCATCGCGACGACCGGGTTCGGCCCGCCGGCGTTCGGTATCGGCGTGGTCGTCGCCGGCACCGCGGCCGTGGTGTATTCGTTCGGCCGGGACATCGTCGCCCAGTTCCGGCTGCGGAAGGGCCCCGACGTAGTGTGACGCTCATGCCGGCAACGTCACCGACCACCGCTCTCCTGACGCTCACTCCGGGCACCGGACCGACCGCACCGCCCAGCTCGAAGCCGGGCGCCGGGCTCCTTGCCCCGTCGGCCACCGGGTTCGAGGCCAGCACCGACGGGCGGGCCCGTGCGGTCGTCGCCGAACCGGACCGTGTGATCGCGGCGGGCGACCGGCTCCGCTACGCGATCTTCAGTCCGTACGATCCGGACGCCGGCACCGTCGAGGACGGCTGCGCGGCGACCGCGGTCGGCCTGGAGTTGATCATGGACGACGGTACGGTGATCGGCGGCGAACAGCTGGCCGATGATCACGGCGTGCCGATCGAGCCGCTGGCGCAGTACGCGGCCCGCACCTCGCTGCCGGACCAGTGGAACCACAAAAGCGTCGATCTGACCGCGCTGGCCGGCCGCCGGGTGACCGGGATCGCCTTGCTGGTCGACGTTTCCGGGCTGCCGACCGCTGGCACCCGGACCGTCCGGGGCTGGTTCGAACTGATCGGGATCGGGCCCGCGGCGCCGACCGCCGGCGACCGGCGGCCGACCGACTTCGTCCGGACCACCCGGGGCAGCCACGCGAGTGGCGGCTACTCCCGTGGCAACAACGCGCCGCTGGCTGCGGTGCCGCACGGCTTCCACTTCGTCACCCCGATCACCGACGCCCGGACGTTCCGCTGGATCTACTCCTGGCACCAGCACAACAACGCCGACAACCGGCCGGTGCTGCAGGGGCTCGCCCTGTCGCACATCCCCAGCCCGTGGATCGGTGACCGGACCACGTTCCAGGTCTGTCCCTGGGGGAGTGCCGGCAAGCCGGAGCTCGACCCGGCTGCCCGCGGCCTGGAATTCGATCATGACGACGAGACCGACCGGGCGCACTACTACGCCGTGACCACCCGGTCCGGGATCCGGGCCGAGGCCGCGCCGACCGACCACGCCGTGATCATGCGGTTCACCTTCCCCGGGCCGGATGCGGCGCTGATCTTCGACCAGTCCGACGATCACGGCGGGCTGCGCCTCTCGGCCGATCCGGAGACCGGCCGGGGCATCGTCACCGGCCACGCCGACGGCGGTTCGCAGCGGGCCGGGGCGACGCCGCGGATGTTCGTCTACGGCGAGCTGGACGCACCCGTCGTCGATCATGGTCCGCTGGACCAACCGGAGCACACCGGCGTCGGCGGCTACCTCAAGATCCGGCCGGGCGCTGACGGCACCGTGGTGCTGCGGCTGGCCAGCTCCTTCATCGGGCTGGACCAGGCCAAGCAGAATCTCGCGGCCGAGCTCGGCCCGGATCAGACGGTGGAGTCGGTGGCGGAGCGGGCCGAGCAGGCCTGGAACGCGCTGCTCGGCAAGATCACCGTCGACGGTGCGACCGAGGACCAGTTGATCACCGTCTACTCGAACCTCTACCGGCTGTTCCTCTACCCGAACACGATGAGCGAGGACCTGGCGACCGATCCGCCGAAGCGCGCGTACGCCAGCCCGTTCCAGGTCGACCAGCCGGACACCGAGGAGCACACCGGCCGTGCCGTGGTGGACGGCGAAGGCTCGGCGAACAACGGCTTCTGGGACACGTACCGGACCTGCTGGACGGCGCTCGGGCTGTTCGAGCCGGAGCGCTGCGGCCGGCTGCTGGACGGATTCGTCCAGCACTACCGCGACGGCGGCTGGACCGCCCGCTGGTCGGCGCCGGGCTACGCCGACTGCATGGTCGGCACCAGCTCGGACATCGTGCTGGCCGACGCGTACGTCAACGGCGTGCCCGGGTTCGACGTCACCGACGGCTACGATTCCGCGCTGCGCAACGCGACCGTGCCGGCCGACGAGCCGGTAGTCGGGCGGTACGGGCTGGAGAAGTCGATCTTCGTCGGCTACACCTCGACTGCGGTCGACGAGGGGCTGTCCTGGACCCTGGAGGGCGCGATCAACGACTACGGGCTCGCGGTCTGGTCGGCGGCCCTGGCCGAGCGCGTCACGGACGACGACCCGCGACGGGAGGAGTACCGGGCCAACGCGCGCTACTTCGCCTCCCGCGCCGCCTGGTACGTGAACCTGTTCGACGAGCGGACCGGCTTCTTCATCGGCCGCGATGATCATGGCGCGTTCCGCGTCGAGCCGGACGCCTACGACCCGCGGCAGTGGGGCGGCGACTACACCGAGACCAACGGCTGGGGGATGGCGTTCACGGTGCCGCAGGACGGCGCCGGGCTGGCCGCGCTGCACGGCGGCCAAGATCAACTCCGGGCGAAGCTGGACGCGTTCTTCGGCACCGACGAGACCGCCGCCGAGGACGTCAAGGGCGACTACCGGCACGTGATCCACGAGATGACCGAGGCCCGCAACATCCGGCTCGGCATGCTCGGCCTGTCCAACCAGCCGGCCCACCACATCCCGTACTTCTATCTGCACGCGGGCGCCCCGGAGCGGACCCAGCAGCTGGTCCGGGAGTGCGTCCGGCGACTGTTCCTCGGCTCCGAGATCGGTCAGGGCTACCCGGGCGACGAGGACAACGGCGAGATGTCGGCCTGGTACCTCTTCTCCGCCTTCGGCCTCTATCCGCTGTCCCTGGCCAGCGGCGAGCTGGTGCTGACCGCGCCGACCTTCGCCGAGGTCCGGATCGCGCTCGACGATGATCGGGAACTGTTGATCATCGCCCATGATCAACATCCCGACCACCACTACATCCAGTCGGTGCTGATCGACGGCGAGCCGTGGACCTCGGTCGCGGTCCCGTACCGGAAGGTGGCCGACGGCGCGACGATCGAGTTCTTCCTCGGTCCGGAGCCGTCCGGCTGGGGCGCCGACACTGCGCCGGCGTCGCTGACACCGGCCGGCGAACGCCCGCGCCCGCTGGCCGACCTGACCCGCCCGGACGGCCGGTACAGCGCCAGCTTCGGCGACGGCCGGGCCGCCGTCGACGACACCTCCGCCACCGCCCTGGTGCTGCCGGCCGGCGGCTGGATCGGGTACGAGTTCGACGAGCCACAGGCCTTCGAGCTCTACACGATCACCGCCTCACCCGGCGGCCTGACCTCCTGGGTGCTGGAGGGTTCCGACGACGGCACCGACTGGCAGCCGATCGACGAGCGCACCGCGGAGGACTTCCGCTGGCGCCGCCAGACCCGCCCGTTCCTGCCGGCCCACCCCGCGGCGTACCGGCAATTCCGGCTCCGGATCTCCGAAGCCCACGGCCCCGCCGACCTCCACCAATGGGAACTCCTCGCCTGACCCGCCCCCACCAAAATCCGCCGACCGGGCACAAAAGCAGCCGTTCTGCCGGCGTGTCGCTGCGGAGGTGACCGGTCGATGGGTTGGTGCGCAGCGGTCGGTCGGGCGGTCGGGCGGTCGGGCGGTCGGGCAGCCGGGCCGTGCGGATCCGGTGGCGTCGCGACTGGCGGGCGGAGAGCCGGGCTACTCGACCAGCTTGCCGGCGGCCGAGACGTCCTTGATCAAGTTCCCGATCTCCTCGGGTACGTCGGCGATCGGTTCCCGGGTCACTCCGGTCGCCGGGGACCAGACCAGGTTGACCTGGAGGGACGGGTCGAGGTCGGGGAAGTCGGCGCGGTTGTGGCAGCCGCGGGTCTCCCGCCGTTCCAGGGCGGACTCGAGGGTGGCCCGGGCGGCGAGGATCGAGGCCTTCAGGTCGTAGGCGTGGGCCAGGTCGGCGTAGCCGGCGAGGTCGGGATGGACGCCGATCTTGGTGGCGCGCTCCTCGATCTCGGCCAGCTCGGCGAGACCGGTGGTCAGGCCGTCCTCGTCGCGGACCACCCCGGCGTACTCGGTCATCGTCGTGCGCAAGGCCCGCTGTAGGGCCCGGACGTTCTCCGGACCGTCGGCGCCGAGCAGCCCCTCGAGCTCGCTCCGGGCCGCTGCGACCGCACCGGGGGAGCGGCGTTGCACGGAACGGGCGGCGGCGAAGTCGGCGGCGGCGCGGCCGGTGATCCTGCCGTAGACCAGGAGTTCGATCAAGGAGTTGCCGCCCAGCCGGTTGGCGCCGTGCAGGCCGCTGGCCGCCTCGCCGATCGCGTACAGGCCGGCCACGTCGGTTCCATGATCATCGGGCCGGGTCCGGACGCCGCCCATCGAGTAGTGCGCGGTCGGCGCGACCTCGATCGGATGCTGGGTGATGTCGAGCAGCTGCAGGTCGAGCAGAGTCTGGTAGACCCGGGGCAGCCGGTTCATGATCGTTTCGCGCGGCAGGTGCGACACGTCCAGCCAGACGCCGCCCTTCTCGGTGCCGCGGCCCGCCTTGATCTCCGTGTACGCGGCCAGGGCGACCCGGTCCCGCGTCGACAGCTCCATCCGCTCCGGGTCGTAGCGCTCCATGAACCGTTCCCCGAGACCGTTGCGCAGGATGCCACCCTCGCCGCGCGCCGCCTCGGAGACGAGCGTTCCGGCCGCGCTCTCCGGCTCCAGGATCCCGGACGGGTGGAACTGCACCAGCTCCGCGTCGCGCAGCCGGGCGCCGGCCTCGACGGCCAGCCGGAACGCATCGCCGGTGTTCTCGTCCCGGCGGGACGAGGTGCGCCGCCAGATCCGGGTGTGCCCGCCGGCGGCCAGGATCACCGCGTCGGCGTGGATCAGGGCCGGGCTGCCGTCGGCCAGGTCGAAGCCGTACGCGCCGAAGACGGTGTTGTCGTCGACCAGGATGCGGGTCACGTACAGGCTGTCCAGGATCGGGATTTCCAGCTGTTCGGCGCGGGCGAGCAGGCTGCGCTGGATCTCCAGTCCGGTGTAGTCGCCGGCGAAGGCGGTCCGCCGGAAGGTGTGCGCGCCGAAGAACCGCTGCGAGATCCGGCCGTCGTTCTCCCGGGCGAACGCCATCCCGTAGCGTTCAAGATCACGAATGCCCTGCTCGGCGCCGCGGGTGACGATCTCGACGGTCCGCGGGTCGGCCAGGTAGTAGCTCTCCTTGATCGTGTCGGCCGCGTGCTGCTGCCACGAGTCCTCGGGATCCATGGTGGCCAGCGGGGCGTTGATCCCGCCGGCGGCGAGCGCGGTGTGCGCATCGAGCCGGGCCCGCTTGCCGAGCACGATCACGTCGACCCGCTGCTCGGCGAGCTCGATCGCCGCCCGCAGTCCCGACCCGCCGCTGCCGATCACCAGCACCGTGGTGGAGATCCTTCGCTCCGAGTTGTTCATCAAACTCCCTTCGGATGGTGGCCGAGCGCCAGCTTCGGCCGGGCTGACTCGATCGCCGGCGGTGGCGGGAAATGATCTTCGACGTAGCCGCCGCTGGGCAGCCGGACGATCACGCCGGTGGGCCGGCCGTGTTCGGCCAGCTCGGCGTCCTGGCGTTGCAGCCAGCGGCACAGACTCCAGGTTACGCCGAAGCCGAGCACCGGGCCGGTGATCAAGATCACCTGGAGGACGGTGAGGATCTGGTTCAGTCCGAGACCGAACTCGGTGGCCATGATGTCGGCGCTGGCCGCGGCCCAGAGCACTCCGTAGAAGATCATTCCGGCGACGCCGATGCCGGTCCGGACCGGCACGTCGCGCGGCCGGTCGAGCAGATCATGATCGAGCCGGTCCTTCGTGAACCGCTGCTCCAGGAACGGGTACAGCGCGACGATCAGCATGAACGTGCTGATCACGGCCAGCGGCGCGATCACGGCCAGGGTCCAGGTGCGGCCGAGCCAGGTGATCTCCCAGCCGGGCGGCACCAGCCGGAGCGCGCCGTCCAGGAACCCGGTGTACCAGTCCGGCTGGCTGCCGGCCGAGGCGTCACCGGTGGAGGCCGGGCCGTAGAGCCAGATCGGGCTGATCGTCATCGTGCCGGCCATCACCATGATCACGCCGACCGACAGCGCGAACAGGCCGGCCGCCCGTACTGCCGCGGTGGGCAGCAGAGCCACTTCGCCGACCGGCTTGCCGCGCCGGCGCAGCGGCCGTTCCTTGATCGCGGACCGCAGCCACAGGGCGATCAGGCCGACCAGCAGCGCACCGGTCACCCAGACGTGGACCGGGTACAGGAACTCGAGCACCCGGCCCGGGAACGCGTCGCCGAAGACCAGCGCGGAGGCCCAGGTGCCGATCACCGGCAGGCCGAGCATGATCCCCTCGAAGATCCGCAACCCGGTGCCGGACAGCGAGTCGTCCGGGAGTGCGTACCCGCTCCAGCCGCCCAGCAGCGCGGTGACGAACAGGCCGAACAGCAGCAGCCAGCGGAACCGGTGCGGCTTCCGGAACGCCCCGGTGAAGAACGTCACCAGCAGCTGCATCATGATCGCGGCCGGCAGCAGCAGCGCCGCCCAGTGGTGCGCCTGCCGGACCAGCAGGCCGCCGGGCAGGTCGACCGAGATCCGCAGCGTCGAGGCGTACGCCTTCGACACCTCGGCGCCGTTCAGCGGACCGTAGCTGCCGTGGTAGACCGTCGAATCGCTGGACGGGTCGTAGAAGACCATCAAGATCACTCCGGTCACCAGTAGCACCACCACGCAGGCGAAGGCGAGGATGCCGAAGACGTTCGACCAGTGCGGGACGAAGGTGCGCTGCCGCAACGGGAGCGGCCGTTCAGAACGCATGGTCGACTTCGTCATGAGGGGCATGATCGACTTCCTTTCGCTCAGTCGGAACCGGCTTCGATGTGATGGTCGCCGCAGTCGCCTCGGTGAAGGCCTGCCGCGGATGCTGAACGGCGAGCAGCGAGACCGTGTCCCGGCCGAAGAAGAACGCCGCCAGCCAGACCAGCAGGACCCGGATCTTGCGCTCCCAGGTCGGCACCGCCAGCACGTGGTAGCCGCGGTGCATCAGCCAGGCCGGCAGGCCCTTGATCACCAGGCCCCGCCACTGGAAGATCCCGCGGCCGAGGCCGAGTGTCGCGACGACGCCCAGGCTGTGATGCTTGTACGGCTTCGGGTCGCGGCCGCGCAGGTCGGCGACCAGGTTGGCCGCCAGCAGCCGTCCCTGCCGGACCGCATGCTGCGCGTTGGGTACGGTCAGCGACCCCGGCACCGCCAGGTCGGGAACGGCCGCGTTGTCGCCGGCCGCCCAGGCATCTTCGATCGGAGCCTCGTCGGTGCCGACCCGGAGGTCGGCCCGGACCGGCAGCATGCCGCGGGCGTCGATCGGGAGGTCGGTGTGCGAGGCGACGACCGGGTTCGCGGCATTGCCCGCGGTCCAGATCAGCAGCTCGGAATCGTATTCCGTACCGTCGGAGAGCTTGACGTGGCCGTCGGTCGCCGACGCCAGGCGGGTGTTCAGGTGGACCTCCGCGCCGCGCCGCTCCAGATCCCGGACCACCCAGGCCCCCGGGCCATCGGTCACCTCGGGCAGGATCCGCGGGGTCGCCTCGACGAGATGGAAGGCCAGGTCGTCGACGCTGAGTTCCGGGTACCGCTTCAGCAGCGCGGTGGCCAGCGACAGCAGCTCGCCGGTCGCCTCGACTCCGGTGAACCCGCCGCCGACGACGGTCACGGTGAGCAGGGCCTGCCGCCGCGGGCCGGCCGGCAGATTGGAAGCGCGTTCGAAGGCGGTCAGCAGCCGGTCCCGGATCGCGACCGCCTCCTCGACGTGCTTCAGACCGATCGCGTTCTCGGCGATGCCGGGGATGGCGAACGTCCGGGTGACGGCGCCGGCCGTGATCACGATCGTGTCGTAGGTCAGCTCGCGGTCGGGGCCCTCCAGCGGGCGCACCCGGACCGTCCGGTCGGCGTGGTGGATCGCGGTCACCGTACCGGCGATGATCTTGGTCCGGTGCAGGTGCCCGCGCAGCGCGACCGCGACATGCCGGGCCTCGACGGAACCGGCCGTGACCTCGGGCAGGAACGGCTGGTAGGTCATGTAGGGGCGGGGATCGACGAGCGTGACCTGGGCCTCACCGCGGCGGAGTCTCTTCTCGAGTCCCCAGGCCGTGTAGAAGCCGGCGTAACCGCCGCCGATGATCAGGATCCTTCGCATCTTCTGCCTCCAGTGGGTCTCACTACCTAAGACCTTGTAGGGGGCCCGTTTGTGACAGGACGTGACGAAGCGGACACGGGGTGACGGAGAGCACGTGCCGGCCGATGACATCCGTCATCGATGTCCTCGGCGGGGTCCACGGCCGGACGCTGCCCGTTGACCGGCTGCGGCTGGTCTCCTAGCGTCCTTGTAAACGATTTCGAGCGACCAAAGGGGGCCGCCGTGACGGGTGTGACACGACGCGGATTCGTTGCCGGTACGTCAGCGGCGGTGGCCGCGGGCTGGCTGAGCGGTGCGGCCGGGACCGCCTGGGCCGAGACCGGAGCCCCGCCCGACGAGGACGGCTCCCGGCTCTGGCTCCGCTACCCGCCGGTGTCGGACCGGGGACTGCTGGACGCGTACCGGCGCGATCTGCAGTACGTAGTGACGCCGGACGTCGAGGGCCCGATCGGCTCGGCGGCCGGTGAACTGTCCCGGGCGCTCGGCTCGCTGCTCGGCCGGGACATGCCGATCCGGCGGAAGGTCGACGGCGCCGGACCGCTGGTGCTCCGGACCGCGGAGTCCGACGCCGGGCCGGAGAGCTACACGCTCCGCCGGGGCCGGGTCGACGGGACCGCCGCCGTGATCATCACCGGCGGCGGCGACCGGGGCGTCCTCTACGGCGCGTTCCACCTGCTCCGGCTGCTGCAGACGCACGCCCCGATCGACCGGCTCGACCTCGCCGAACGACCGCGGAACCCGCTCCGGCTGGCCAATCACTGGGACAACTTCGACGGCAGCGTCGAGCGCGGCTACGCGGGCCGGTCGGTGTTCGGGTTCGCGAACCTGCCGGAACTGACCGAGCGGCACGCGACCTATGCCCGGGCGCTGGCCTCGGTCGGGCTGAACGGCACCGTGATCAACAACGTCAACGCGAACGCCCAGTTCATCGCGCCGGAGATGTTGATCAAGCTTCAGCCGCTGGCCGCGCTGCTGCGCAACTGGGGTGTCTCGCTCTACCTCTCGCTCAACTTTGCCAGCCCGATGATCTTGGGCGGGCTGGCCACGGCCGACCCGTTCGACGCGGGCGTGAAGGACTGGTGGCGGATCAAGATCACCGAGATCTACCAGGCGGTCCCCGACCTCGGCGGCTTCCTGGTCAAGGCCGACTCCGAGGGGCAGCCGGGCCCGATCTCGTACGGCCGAACCCATGCCGACGGCGCGAACCTGATCGCGGAGGCGGCCGCACCGCACGGCGGGATCGTGATGTGGCGCGCGTTCGTCCACGACTTCAACGCCCTGGAGTGGTCCAACAAGGCGTACGAGACGTTCAAGCCGCTGGACGGCAAGTTCGCCGACAACGCGGTCGTCCAGATCAAGAACGGCCCGATCGACTTCCAGGTCCGGGAACCGGCCCACCCGCTGTTCGGCGCGCTGCCGAACACGAACGCGATGATGGAACTCCAGGTCACCCAGGAGTACACCGGGCAGTCGACCCACCTGTGCTACCTGGTGCCGCAGTGGCAGGAGGTGTACGGCTTCGACACCCACGCCGATGGCTCGGGGACGACGGTCGCCAAGATCATCTCCGGCCAGACCTACGGCCGCGATCTTGGTGGCGTGGCCGGCGTGATGAACTTCGGCGACGACACCGACTGGACCCGGCACCAGCTGGCCGCCGCGAACACCCACGGCTACGGCCGGCTGGCCTGGAACCCAGGGCTGAAGGCGCGCGACATCGCGACCGAGTGGACCCGGCAGACGTACGGCAACGACCCGACGGCGGTGGCGACGATCACCGACCTGCTGCTCGGCTCCTGGCAGACCTATCTCGACTACACGAACCCGCTCGGGGTCAGCTTCCTGATCAAGGGCGACCACTTCACGCCGAGCCCGCAGACCAACACGGCCTGGCACCAGGCCGACGCCGAGGGCACCGGCTTCGACCGGACCGTCGCCACCGGCAACGGCTTCACCGGCTTCTACCACCGGCCGGTCGCCGACCGGTTCGAGAACCTCGCCGACTGCCCGGACGAGCTGCTGCTGTTCCTGCACCACGTTCCGTACGGGCACCGGCTGACGACCGGTACGACCGTGATCCAGCACGTCTACGACAGCCACTTCGACGGTGCCGCCGAGGTCGGCCGGATGCGGGACCGCTGGCAGGGGCTGCGCGGCCGGATCGACGTGAAGCGGTGGGCCGACACGGCGGAACGGTTCGACCGGCACCGGGAGCAGGCGACGCTGTGGCGGGACACGATCGCCGGCTACTACTTCGCCGCGTCCCGGGTGCTCGACGAACGCCGTTCCTGGGTTCAGGTCACGCCGACCGGCAACGCCGCGATCTGCCTGATCGGCGGCCGGGAGAATCAGGTCCGGCTGACCCTGGCCAACGCCTCGGCGGCCGAGGCCGAACTGGTCGCCGGGCTGCCGGAGCGGGACGGCTGGACCAGCGGCACCGCCAGTCTGGTGCTGCCCTCGAAGGGCGACGGGACCGTCGATGTCCCGGTGACGCCGTCACTGCCGCCGCAGGTGCTGACCCTCCGGCCGACCCTGCGGTCCGGCGACCTGCCCGCGCTGATCGCCGAGCAGCCGGTGATCACCGCGCCCGCCGGTGGTCGCTGCCTGCTCGCGGTCGACGCCGGCTCGGCGACCTCGCCGCTGCTGGAGGGCTATCGCCGGCTGTCGCCGGCCGACGTCTGGGCCGACGGCGCGCCGTACGGATGGGTCGGCGGGGCGCCCCAGTCCCGGGACCGGGGGATCGCCGACCCGTTGCTGCGCGACTTCGTCAACGACACCAGGGCCCGGACGCTGCGGCTGACCGTGCCGGCCGGTGATCATGAACTGCACCTGCTCACTGGCGACGTGCACGACTCCTTCCCGACCACGGTCAAGCTGGACGGGAAGGTCGTCGCGGTCAGCGAGTTCCTGCTCGGCGGATCCTTTGCCTGGTTGACGATCAGTGTGTCCGGAGGCCGTACGGTTGATCTTGAGTTCTCCGGCGTACCCGGCCAGCACTGGCACCTGAACGGCCTGGCCATCCTCGTCTGACCACATTCATGTCCATGAGTCCGAGGTCTGTCGGGTGGCTTCGGCGGCCAGCGCCGCCCGGTTGGTGACACCGAGCTTGCGGAGCGCGGCCGAGACGTGGCCCTTGACCGTGTCCGGGCTGACGAAGAGCCTGGCCGCGATCTGCGGGTTGGTCAGTCCGTCGCCGACCAGCGTCGCCACCCGCTGCTCGGCCGGGGTCAGTGCCTCCCAGCCGAGCGCCGGACGACCGCGTCGGCCCCGGCCGCGCCGGGCCAGCGCCACCGCGTCGGCTAACGACAGTTCGGATCCGTCGGCCCAGGCCTGATCGAATTCTTCGCCGAGGCGCTCGCGCAGTTCCTCGGCCAGGCGATCGCCGGCCGGACCGTCGAAGGAGTGGAGGTAGCGGATCCGCCGGCGCGTTGCCTGGGCGGCGGCCAGGAGCCGGACCGCCAGTGCCGGCTCCGCTCGCCCCGACTCCAGCCTAGCCAGCAGCTCCAGCCCGTCGACCGTGGTCATCGCATCGTCGTGGTGATCGGCCCGCACCAGGGCACTGTGGGCGAGATCGCGTGCCGCTTGGAGTTCGCCGGTGTGGGCTTCGACTCGCGCGGCAGCGAGGTCGGCGCGGGAGCGGCCCCAGTCGTTGTCGGCGGCCTCCGCGTACGCGGCTGCCCTGACCGCGGTCTCGCTCGCATCGAGGGGCTCACCGGCAGCGAGCGATACGGCGGTCGAGACGTCGCACAGCCAGACCGCGACCATGCCCATCGGATAGGTGTCCTCGGCTCGCACCAGCCGGCTGAGCGTAGCTGGGGCGTCGGCGCCGCGTCCGTCGACGGTGTCGAGGAGAGCGGCGATCGACTCGGTGAAACGGACCATGGCGGGATTGCCGCTCGCCCGTGCCATCGCGGTTCTGGCATCGACGTGCACCCGAGCCCCGGCGGAGTCCCCGTGCAACATCGCACCGATCGCCAGCATCACCAGCGTCGAACCTTGGTAGAGCGAATCTCCCAGCGACTCCGCCATTGCCAGCGCCCGTACTCCCTGCGCTTCGAGCTCGTCGAGCCGGCCCTGGTGAAACGCGATCCACACCAGCACGGCCGTCGCATGGCATTCCTCGAGGCGGATACTGTGCTGCTGGGCGAGCGTGAGCGCCTGCTCGGCCAGCACCCGAGCCGCTGGCAGATCGGCTCCCAGTCGGGTCATGGCGAGGCCGGTCAAGGTATCGGCGAGGATCCCGGGACTGCCCGCGTCCTCGGCCAGTCGGCGGGCCTCGTCCAGTTCTGACCGAGCTGCCTTCGCATCCGTCAGCAGGTAGGTCCAGCCGAGCAGGCAGCGGGCCATGGCGGCGAGCTCGGCGAGGTCGGCCTCCACCGCCCAACGGATCGCCTGTTCGCCGTGGCCGATCGCCGCCCGATGATCATGACGGGACAGTCCGGCGAGGGTCGCTGTCAGGTAGGCGCGGGCGCGCCAGGCTGCGGTGCCGCCGTCGGCGGCGACGGCCCGGGCAATGATCCGGCCGTCGATCGCCCGCCCTCGGTCTCGCCAGAATCGTGTGAGACCCCAGATCAGCCGGAACGCGTCGTCGACGTCCCCGGTCTGTTCGGCCCAGGCGAGAGCATCGGTGATGTCGGGGAGTTCGGACTCCAGGCGGGTGACAAACTCCTTCGGTACGTCAGCCCACGGCACCGGCTCGAGCTGTCCGGCGAGCTCGCAGAAATAGCGCAGCCGTCGATTCCGTGCCGCCACGGAGTCCTCGGGGTGGCTGGCGAGCCGTTCGCCGGCAAAGTCGCGGATGGTCTCGAGCAACCGGTAACGCGTCGTCTCGGCTCTCTCGTCGATCATGACCAGGGACTTCTCGACCAGCCGGGCCAGCAACGGCAACGCCTCCGACGGATCGATCGGACCGCCGGCGATGACGGCTGACGCGGCGTCGGCGACGAACGGGCTGCGGAAGACCGAGAGACGCTGCAGGGCGATCGCCTCGGTCTCGGTCAACAGCCGGTAACTCCACTCGACCGATGCCGAGAGGCTGCGCTGACGGTCGTCCCCGGTGCGCGGTCCGTTCGAGAGGAGCCGGAACCGGTCGGCGAGACCGGCCGCGATGTCGGCGACCGACAGCGTCCCGACCCGGGCCGCCGCCAGTTCGATCGCCAACGGCATCCCGTCCAGCCGCCGGCAGATCTCGTCGATAGTCGCCCGGTCGCGTACCTCGAAGTCCGGCGCCAGGAGGGCCCGGTCCAGGAAGAGCCGTACGGCGTCGCCGTCCCCGGTGCCGGATGGCAGTGACAACGGCGGGACCCTGAGGACGTCCTCGCCCTCTGCCCGCAGCGGCTCCCGGCTCGTCGCCAGTACGACCAGGCCCGGACACGATCTCAGCAGGGACTCCACCGCCTGAGCGCATGCGTCGAGGACGAGATCGGCGTTGTCGACCAGTAGCAGGGCCCGCGCCGCATCGATTCTCCGTACCGTCGCCAGCAACGGATCCTCACCCGGACCCTCCGAGGCACCGGTCGCCGCAGCCAAGGCTGCCTCGACCCCGTCGCCGTCGACCGGCGCGAGGTCGGCGTACCACTTCTGGTCGACGGTCGATGCCTGCGCGGCTTCGATCGCGAGCCGAGTCTTGCCGGCGCCGCCGGGCCCGACCAGGGTGACCAGACGTCGCCGGTCCAGCGCTGCGTGAACGTCGCGCAACTCGGTCGCCCGGCCGATGAAGGTGGTCAACCGGACCGGGAACGGAGTCGCGGCTGTCGCCAGAACCCGGGTCACCCCGCGATTCTCCATCCGTTGGCCCGGCCGGTGCCACCCGATCGGGGGGTGATGTCCGAGGCTCGGACCGGCGATGGTGGTAGCAACGGCCCACCAGGGAGACCCATGCCGCCATCAACCAGCCGTCCGCGACATCGACTCGCCCAGCCCGCGTCGGCTGCTCGCGTTCGGGATGCGGAGCGACGTCGGATCCAGCAGCAACTGCACGACGGTCTGCAGCAGGAACTCGTCGCGCTGGTGGCGCAACTGGGTCTGGCGCGGTCCTCGCTGGACCGCAAGCCGGCAGCGGCTCGGGAGTTGATCAACGAGGCGTACCGAGCCGCACAGCGGATTGTCGATGATCTTCGGGACCTGGTGCACGGCATCTATCCGTCGGTGCTGTCCGATCTTGGTCTGGTGGCGGCGATCGAAGCGAGCGTCAGCCGGCTCCCGATCCCGCTGGCGGTCACCTCATCGGCTGAGCTGCGAACGGCCCGATTCCCTCTTGTGGTTGAGGAATCGGCGTACTTCTTCGTGGCCGAGGCGCTGACCAACGTGATCAAGCACGCCAGTGCCACCCGGGTCGCGGTCCGACTGACGCGGTCGGACGGGACGATCCGGATTCAGATCCAGGACGACGGCTCCGGCCTGCCCTCGTCGGTCCGCACCGGGTTCGGCCTCACCGCACTGCGGGATCGGATCCGGACCGTGAACGGATCGATGACCATGGCCGAGGCGATCAACGGCGGTGCGATGGTCCAGGCTCGGATCCCGACGATGATCATGCTGGACTCGAGCGAGTACAGAGAACGACGAGATACCTGATCTCTCGCGGGAGAACCTCCTCCTGATGATGATCAAGTCGTGTGATGATCAAGTCGTGCCGTGCGGATCGGCGGCCGGAACCCGACTGGCCGGATCCCGCGACGGAGGTCGTCGTCCTCCGGCGGCGGCCAGTCGGGTTCGCTGGACACTCTCGTCAGCTGCGGCGGCTTCGGCCGATCAGGACGATGCCGCTGCCGGTGAGCAGGAGACATCCGGCGCCGATCAGCAGTCCGAGCGGGAGATCGGTGCCGGTGCTCGGCAACTCCTCCTCATCGTCGGCCGCGGCTTCGCCGTCGGCCGGATCCGCGTCGCCGGAGGCGTCGTCGTCGCTGGGATCGGCATCGGAGTCCGTGGCGGCGTCAGGGTCCTCGTCGTCACCGGCGGCCGCGTCCGGGTCCTGGTCCGCCAGGATCCGCACCGGTGCGTCGTCCTTGATCATCCGCCCGTCGAGGTCGGCCGTGCCGATCACCCGGTGAGCTCCGGGCGTGGTGCCGTCGGGGACGGTGGTACTGAATTCGAAGCTGCCGTCGGGCCCGGCGGTCGCGGTGCCGAGGGCGGCCGGGTCGGAGGCCAACTCGAGGTTGATCTTGGTGCCCTCTGGCAGCCCGGAGCCGGTGATCATCAGTCGCTCACCGACCCGAGTCTCGGTCGGCGTGACCTGGAGCTCGAACTGGGTGACCGGCGCCGGCCGGACGTCGATCAGGACCTCGAAGGCCGCGTCGGGGTCGGTGCCGTTCGAGGCCTTCAAGGTCACCAGGTGGGATCCCTCGGAGCCGGCGCTCGGCGCGCCGGTGATCTCGCCGGTGTCCTTGTTGATCTTGAGACCGTCCGGAAGCCCGGTCGCAGTGACGGTGGGCTTCGGGCTGCCGGTCACGGTTGGCGTGTAGCTGCCGTTCTCGCCGACCGTGAAGGCGGCGGACTCGGGTCCGGTGATCTGGGGCGCGGCGGTGGCTTCCCAGGCGGCGTAGTAGGGCACGTCGGCCGGTCCGTTGCCCTGGCCGAGGGTGGTGTCGGCCGCCAGCCTGGTGCCTGCCTTGTCAGGTCCGGGGTACCAGCCGAGGAAGCGGTGCCCATCCCTGGTCGGCCCGGTGGGGACCTGGTAGCCAGCCGTCTCGAGCGTCGGCGCGTAGACGGAGTAGCGGTCCGGACTACGGCCCGTGCCGCCCTGTGGGTCGTACGTGACCAGGTAGTTGTTCCGGGTCACCTTGGCCGAGTCCGCGACCTTGATCGTCTTGCGGATCGTGCCGGTGTTCTCGATCGTGCCACCTCCGCTGATCGAGCCGGCTCCGGTGATCACTCCGGAGTTGATCACCGTCACCTGGTCCGGGATCGCCAGGAAGCCGGAGGGGATGGTCAGCTCGCCGGCGATCTCCAGCGAGCCGAAGCGGAGCTCTTCGTCCTCTGGACGTGGGTGACCTCCGATCGCCGTACCGGACTCCGATGTTGCGGAGACCACGGCGGCCTTGCCGATCGTGACAGCGCTGCCGTGACTGCCGACACCGGCACCGATGGCGCTGCCGAACCCGGTGTTGGTCGCTTCGACCGTTCCGCCGTTGATGGTGACCGGTCCGGTGCCGGCTTCGCGTCCGCCGCCGATGCCGGCTCCGCTCGAGGATCTGGCCGTCACGGTGCCTTGGTTGATCGTGATCGATGCGATGGGTTCGCCGCCGGATCCGCCGCCGATCCCGGCCGAGTAGTGGCTTGACGCGTGGACGGTGCCGCCGTCGATGGTGATGCTGCCTCCGGCGTCGCTTTCGGATCCGCTACCGATTCCGGCACCGCCAGCGCCGCCGCTCGCCTCGACCCGGCCGGCGGTGACGGTGATCGAGCCGGCCGCCGCATACCCGCCGCCACCGATGCCGGCTCCGTTGGAGTTGTTGATGGCGCGGATGTCTCCGCCGTTGACGGCAATCGTGCCGCCGTCGCCGTTGGCACCGCCTCCGATCGCAGCAGCGTCGAGGCTTCCGCGCGCGGTGATCGTCCCGCCGTTCACCGTGATCGCTCCACCCGCACCGTTGGCGCCGCCGCCGATTCCGGCACCGCGCTCTCCGCCCTTCAGGTCGACCGTGCCGTCGTTGATTGTGATCGCTCCGTTGCCACGACCCGCGTTGCCGCCGATCCCCGCTGCACCCTGCCCGCCGACCGCCGTGAGCGTCCCCCGGGTGCCCGCGTCCCGGATGATCAGGTCCGAGGTCTCGGGGATCTCGATGGCGGCGCGTTCGGCCTGGCCGGTGATCGTCAGGGCGTGGTCGTTGAGATCGAGCACCACCCCCGCGCCGGTCGCGACCGAGATCGCGTTGTCCTCGGCGGTCACGTCGATGTCGCCGGTCAGCCGGACGATCTCCTGGTCCTCGGCGCCGGTTCTCTGGAAGGCGGCGGCGAGTTCGGCTGCGGTGTCGACGTCCGTGGTGGCCGCTGCGGCGGGCACCGCCGGCCAGCAGAGGCCGACGGTCAGCATGGTCGCGGCGGCGAGCCGCGTCACGGTGGCGCGGCGAGCGCTGCGCCGACGTGGCGCGGCGGTCGATGCGAGTGGCATTGGCACGTGAGGATCCCCTTCGGCGGTTGAACTGGCCCGGTTCGCAAAGTCGATCACGGGCCGTGTCCGAGCTTCTCGGTCCGAGAGCACGGTCGGAACCCGGCGGCCCGCCAATCGTTCTGGAGGCTGCCCTCCACTCCTTGCCGGTACGGAAGGTGCCCGGCATCTTGCCGCGCACCGCGGCCAACGGCGACTACAGCCAGCATCGATCCGTCCAGGTCGGACCACCAAGGCGGCCGCGGCGCGTTCAACCTGTCGAGTGGACCGAAACGGCACGGATCGGCTTCGGAGGTGCCATGTCCGTCCGGGGGCTACTCTTCTGTCATCGTGACGGTGGGGTCGGATCGGAAAGGGTCGCGGGTTGGCTGGAGTGACGTCGGTGCGCCGGGCGCTGAAGATCCTCGAGGTGCTGGCGATCGCCGACGCCGCGGTGCCTTTGTCGATCATCGCCAAGCAGGTGTCGCTGGCGCCGTCGACGACCCACAACCTCTTGATCACACTGGTCGAGGAGGATTACGCCACCAACACGGACGGGTCCTACCGGCTCGGCCCGCGGGCCGCTGCGATCGCCTCGGCCGGCGAGGAATCGCTGCAGAATGCGCTGAACGGTGCGACGGACCGGATCGCCGCGGCGACCGGGCACAGTGCGATTGCGGTGGCCCTGATCGCGGACCGCGCGAAGGAGGTCGCGTACAGCCCCGGCACTGACCTGGTGACCGTCGGCCGGACCCCGGTGACCGACCTGTCCGTCCTCGACGTCGCCACCGGCCGGCTGCTGATTGCCCACGAGGATCCGGAGACCTGGGCCGACTACGTTGCCGATCACGATCACTCGACCGACTGGGACGCGGAACGGTGGCGGGAGGTGCTGACTCGGTTCCGTGAAGCGGGGGTCGGGCTGCGGGTGCCGCTGGCCGGCCTGTCGCCGCGGGTCAGTGCGACCGGGGTCGCTGTGCCGGTCTGGCGCCGTCCTGGCAAGCCGTCCTGGGCCGTAGGCTGCTCGGCCCCGTGGGCGCTGACCGCAGCCGAGGTGCTCGGCGTCGCACGCGAGCTGTGGCAGGCGGGCCGGGCGCTCACCCAACAATTGGGGCTGGCCGACTATCCGGTGCCGGAGCCCGACCAGGCGACCATCGCCGACGTCTACCGGGCCGCGTCCCGGCCCTGACCCCGGTCTGGATGAGTCGATTCACGGGCAGGAACCGAGCCCGCCGGACCGTGGCGACAGCTGTGTACTGACTTCGCACAGGTCGGCTCCTTCGAGCAGTTGACCGCTCCGGTGATCGTCGCGCGGATCTGGTCCGATGGGACCGACCCCCGGAGGCGTACCTCGTGAGGTCAACCTCCTTCTTGCCTGGCGGCGAGCCTCCACTGAGATGCGAGGGCAGCCGGGTTCTGTCGTGGGCTCGGCCCTGCGAGGCTCGGTGATCGATCGGCCTTTGCTGATCTCCCTGTGCTGCAGGGTCTCGTGATCAAGGAGTGGGAGTCATGGAGCGGAGCAGTACGGAGGTGTCGACCCGAAGCCGGCTGTCTGGCGCCTTGTTTGCCGTGGGCGGAGCCGGCTGGATGACGATTGGAGTGATCAGCGAGTTCTTCGGCCCATTCAGTGGTGCGACCTTCGTCATCGCGGAACTGGTGTGGATGATCATCCATTTCACCTTCCTCGCGGCCTTGATCGGGTTGCTGGGACTGGCGGCAAGCAGAGGCAGACTCGCCCAGAGCGGCATCTGGGTAGTCCTGGTCGGCCGGGTTGCCTATGTCGCAGGCGAGGCGCACTGTCTCAGCCTGGGCAGTGATTTCAGCCCGTTGCTGCCGATTGCGCTGTTGATCACCACGATCGGAATGATCTTGGCAGGGGTCGGGGTGCTCCGCGCCCGCGCCGGCCGTGGGGGGTGGGCGGTGTTGATCGTTGGGGTGTACCCCCTGCTGCTCATGTTTCCGCTCGTGATCCTCGGTTCCGAGTCGTTGCTTGGCATCGCCGGCTGGGGAATCGTGTGGGCCGTGCTCGGGGTCACCCTGATCATCGGAAGAGGAGTCGAGTCAACAGCCGGGCGGATGCCGGCGACCGGCACGCCCTAGACACGCCCTAGCTGCGCGGCCGGCGGATCCGGCAGCCGGCGAGGGTGTGGCCGCCGGTTCCGGTCGGCCGGACCTTGAGTCCGTAGAAGATGCGCGGGGCTCCATCGAGCGTCAGGCTCACCTGGCCGCCGGTGATCGGCAGCGGCGTGACCTGACCGATCACGTCGACCTGCCGTACTGTCGCCGCGCCGGCTTCGACCGTCACCGGCGTCTTGGTCGGCCATGGGTCCACCCAGACTTCCGGGGCCGGGAAGTGCCAGTCGGTCCGGGTGCCGGCGGTGTTGAGCAGATAGCCGTCGGCCCGGTTCCAGAGCACGACGGCAGGACCGTCCGGGGTGTCGAACCACAACCCCTTGGTGTGGCTGTCGGCGAAGGTCAGCCAGCCACCGAAGGTGGCCCGGTCCAGGGTCCGGGCCGCGTTGGCGTACGCCAGCAGGGACGGCTTCGGCGACAAGTCCCGGTTCATCAGCCCGAAGTGATACTCGACGTTCTCCGGGTTGGCGACCTGTGTCATGCCGAGCACCGAGTCGTGGAACTGATACCAGCACACGCAGCGGATGCCCTCGGCCTTGGCCAGCACGAGCGTCAGCAGAATGTTCTCCGCGGCATGCCGGTACGTGTCGTGCCACCAGCTGTTCGGCTTGGTTGCCGCGTAGGCCTCGGTCAGCCAGATCTCCTTGCTGCCATGGGTGGCCATGATCGTCTTCAGCTGCTTGAGCCCGCCATAGAAGTTCCAGTAGTAACCGGTTGAGCCCGCGCCCCAATCGTCGCCGGGCGGGATGAAATCGGGGGTGAAGTTGCCCCGGCCCGGGTGATAGGCGAACGCGTCGATCAGGTCCCAACCGCCGGCGGCGATGAACTTCTCCACCCACGGTTTGTCCATCCCGGCCAGCCCGTTGCTCATCAGCTTGATCTGATCGCCGGTCGCGGCCCGACGGTCGAAGACCGGCCGATAGGCCTTGGTCAGGTAGGCCACCGCCGCATCGCCGGTATTGAACGGCCTATTCAGCTCGTTGCCGACCTCGAAGTATTCGGCCCCGGCGTCGACCGCGACCGCGAGCTTTTCGGCCGCCCAGGTCGCGGCCACGGCGTCGGTCGCGTCCAGCGACGGCTGCAGTTCAATGTTGTGCTGCATGCCGCGGGCATCGAACGCCGACGGCGGCAACCCCGGCCCACCCTCGTACGAGATCCGGACCAGGTTGATGCCGGCCCGCTGCCACAGGTCCAGCAGCGCGCCGGCGCTGGGCCGTTGTAGCCACGGGTAGTTGGCGATCCCGAACATGCTGTCCGCCCCGGCCTGATAGCTGAACGGTGGCAGCACCGCGAGGTTGGTCCGGGCGAACGCCTCGTCGGCACCCGAACGGACCACCACTTCGGCCAGCACGATCCCGGCGGCCGGCGCGGGCACGGCGAAGGTGTGCTGCCAGGTGCCGGCGGCGGCGATGTTCCCGCTGACCGTGGTCACCGCCACCTGCGCCCCGTTGAAGTCGCGGACCCAGAGCTCCAGCTCGACGCTCTTCGCCGGACCGCCGTTGGCGACTCTGGCGGTCAGCTCCATCGACTGCCCGGCGGCCTCGTACAGGTTGAAATCGGCGTTGGTGGTGAGTTCGAGACCGAGTTCGTAGCCGCGGCCGATCGTGACGGTGGCCGAGGGGCGAGTGGCTGAGAAGAAGAACTCGGTCTGGCTGAGCCAGCCGCCGGCTTGCTGAGCGATACCCGGGGCGTGGATCCAGCTCGCGTTGGTGAAGTCCAGTTTCGAACGCTCCAACAAGAACAGGCCGTGCTGGCTACCCCAGGTCGAGGTGTGGGCGACGCCCACGGAGTCCTCGTACGGAATGCCGCCGCCGGCATCGCGGACCCACTCCGTGACCGCGATGTAGTCATCCGGCGCGGTCGGCGCCTGGATGGACCGACTGAAGAGGAAGCCCTCGGGCAGCAAGGTCGCGGCCCCGTTGATCCGCCATTCCAGGTGAGCCTGGTTGGTGGCCACCGTGAACCAGCCCACCACGGTCGTCGCGCCGGCCGCCGCGTCGAAGGTGTAGTCCATCCGGATCGCCGGGGTCCCGTCGGGCAGCGTGCTCAGGGTCGGCGTGCCGCCGGTCGACAGGTGGACACCGGTGATCTTGTCCTTGACCTGGAACTTGGAACCGGCCGAGCGGGTCACGCCGGTAGTGTCACGGATCGCGAGCCGGCCGCCGATGCTGGCCAGCAGGCTGATCCCGCCGGCGGTCAGGGTCACGTCGCCATCGGCGGCGTGGGCGGTGATCGGGGTGGCTTCGGCGGCCAGTACGACTCCGGCCGCCATGGCGGCGCCCAGGAAACCGCGCCGACTGAGCTGGGAAGACGTCATCGTCAACTCCTGATAATACCTATTAGCGAATCGATGAATGGAACCCTTGCAGCGATTCCCCTTGCTGTCAAGGCTCTGCTTGCATTGCGATCGACGTCGGGCTAGGGTCACCGTCGTAGTTGCCAATAGGGATTATCACCGTGGAGGAACGATGCCGTCCAAGCCACGCCGGGTCACCCAGCGCGAGATCGCCCAGATCGCGGGGGTCAGCCAGACGACTGTGTCGATGGTGCTGAACGACCGCGACGGGACGAACGTACGGATCCCGGAAGCGACCCGGGCCCGGGTCAAGCAGGCGATCGAGCAGGCCACCTACGTGGCCGATCCGGCGGCTCGCCGGCTGGCCGGGCTGGACAACCAGATCGTCGGCGTCTTCACCTACGAGCCGGCGTTGTCGCCGGAGAGCATGGACTTCTACGGGCCGCTGCTGAACGGGCTCGAGCGGGCAGCCGAGCGGATCGGCTGCGACCTGCTGTTCTTCACCTCCTCGCCGGTCGAGGACGGGACCCGGAGCCTGTTCCACCGCCGGACCCGGCTTCGGCTGGCCGACGGCTGCATCCTGCTCGGTCAGCAGATGGTCGGCTCGGAGCTGGGCCGGCTGGTGGCCGAGCAGTTTCCGTTCGTGGCGGTCGGCCGCCGGGACGAGACCACGGCCGCCGTGCCGTATGTCGGGATCGACTACGTCACTCCCACCAACGAGCTGATCGCCGCGGCCGCGGCGGCCGGTCATCAGCAGGCCCTGTACGTCCATCGCGGTCGGGACAGCCCGACCGCCCGGGATCGGCGCGGCGCGGTCGAGTCCGCCTCGGCGTCCGGCCAGCTGTCCTTCCTGCTGGTCGGCGAGGAGCGCATCCCCGAGTTGCCCCGACTGGCCAGGGCCACCGGCGCGACGATGATCATCGGCGAGGACGCCTTCCTCACCGAGGACGTGATCCTGTCGTTGACCGCCGCCGGGCTGTCGGTGCCCGCCGACCTGTCGATCGCGGCCCTCGGTGAGGTGCGTGGCCATCGGACCGACGGCCACGCCCTGGCCGGATTCCACGTACCGCGCGAGCAGGTCGCCGCGGCCGCGCTCGAACTGCTGCAGCAGTTGATCATCACCGATCCGCAGAGCTGGCCCGGGCTCGACACCCAGCGGCTGATGCGGGCCGAGGTCGAGCCCGGCGACACCATCGTCACCGCGCCGAACCCAGACCAGGACGGATCATGATCATGACCAGCACGATCGACACCGAGGTGGCGATCATCGGCGGCGGGCTCGGCGCGGTCGCCGCCGCTCTCGCCCTGTTGCAGCGCGGCCGTCGGGTGGTCCTGACCGAGGAGTTCGCCTGGCTGGGCGGTCAGCTGACGTCCCAGGCCGTACCGCCGGACGAGCACATCTGGGTGGAGCGGTTCGGTGTCACGGCCCGCTACCGCCGGCTGCGCGAGAACATCCGCGCCTACTACCGGGCCAACTATCCCTTGTCGCCGACGGCCCTGGCCGACCGCGAGCTGAATCCCGGTCGGGGCCGGGTCAGCCGGCTCTGTCATGAGCCGCGCGTGGCGCTGGCGGTGATCAACGCCCTGCTCGATCCGTACCGGGCGGGTGGCCGACTGACGGTGCTGCAGCCGGCGGTACCGGTGGCCGCAGCGGTCGCCGACGGTGTGGTCTCCTCGGTCACCGTCGTGGATCCACGGACCGGCGCCGAGACCAAGATCAGCGCCGCGTTCGTCCTGGACGGAACGGAGACCGGCGACCTGCTGCCGCTGACCGGCACCGAGTACGCGGTCGGCGCCGAGTCACGGGCCGAGTACGGGGAGCCGAGCGCCCCGGAGCAGCCCGATCCGGCGAACGTGCAGTCGATCGCGTGGTGCTTCGTCTTCGATCATGTCGACGGCGATCACACGATCGACCGGCCAGCCGACTACGACCACTGGCGTACCTACGAGCTGCCGTTCTGGGGCGCACCCATGCTCTCCTTCACCGCCCCCAACCCGCGGACGCTGGTGCCGGAGCAGCGGACCATGATCGTCAATCCGGAGGTCGACGTGACCGGGGACCCGCGGGTCGACGCCGGTGATCAGGATCTGTGGCAGTTTCGGCGGATCGCGGCCAGACAGACCTTCGCCGAGGGCTTCTACGACAGCGACATCGTGCTGGCGAACTGGCCCCAATTGGACTACGTCGGTGGTTCGATCATCGACGCCCCCGATCGTGATCATCACCTGGCTCGGGCCAAGGCGCAGGCTCGGGCCTACGTCTACTGGTTGCAGACCGAGGCGCCGCGGCCGGACGGCGGCCGGGGCTGGCCCGGGTTGCGGCTGCGCGGCGATCTGGTGGGTACGGACGACGGCTTCGCCCAGGCTCCGTACATCCGGGAGTCCCGGCGGATCAAGGCCCTCACCACGATCCGCGAGCAGGACGTCTCGATCAAGGTCCGCGGCTACGACGGCCCGGCGCGGTTCGAGGGATCGGTAGGGGTCGGGATGTACCGGATCGATCTGCACCCCTCGACCGGTGGCGACAACTACATCGATGTCGAGTGCGCACCGTTCGAGATTCCGCTCGGCGCCCTGGTGCCGGTCCGGACCCGGAATCTGCTGCCGGCGGCCAAGAACATCGGCACCACCCACATCACCAACGGCGCCTACCGGCTGCACCCGGTGGAGTGGAACATCGGCGAGTCGGCCGGCGAGCTGGCCGCCTTCTGCCTGGACCGCGGCCTGACCCCGCAGCAGGTCGCGACCGACCCGGGCCTGGTTGATCAGTTCCAGTCCGTGCTCGTCGCTGTCGGAGTCGAGCTGAGCTGGCCCGAAGTCGTCGGCTACTGATTCGGCCTCCCACCACCCGTACGAAGAACTGCACAAGCTGAACCACACAAGGGGAAACACCATGATCACAGCAAGGAAGCTGCTCGGCGCGCTCGCGCTGGCCACGGCGATCGGCCTGACCGCGGCCTGCGGCACCACGCCGGCCAACCCGGGTGCGCAGACCGATCAGGTCGACCTGCGGATGACCGTCTGGACCTCCAACGAAGATCAACTCAAGCTCTTCGACACGATCGGCGACGCCTACCGGGCCGATCATCCCGAGGTTTCCTCGATCACCTTCGAGAGCCTGCCGTTCGCCGACTACAACACGACGTTGACCACCCAGATCGCCGGCGGCAACGCGCCCGATCTGGCCTGGATGGGCGACCTGTCCAAGGACCTGATCGCCTCCGACGCGCTGCTGCCGCTGACCGACAAGCTGAAGGCGACCGACGGCTGGAAGTACGACGACCTGCTGGGCAGCGTGACCGCGGAGTTCAGCAAGGACGACCAGCTGTACGCCTACCCGTTCTCGAACTCTCCGTTCGCGTTGTACGTCAACACCGACCTGCTGGCGGAGGCCGGACTGAAGATCGACACCGATGGCCTGACCTGGGACCAGGTGGCTGAGGCGGGTGCCGCGGTGAACGCCAAGACCGGCAAGGCCGGCTTCGTGATCCGCGACTTCGACTACACGTCCTGGAACACGCTCGCCACGGTGTGGACCGGTTGGGGTGCCTCGGCCTGGAGTCCGGACGGCAAGACCTGCACCTTCGACAGCCCGGAGATGCAACAGGCGTTCCGGTTCCTGCATGACGCGGCGTTCAAGACCAAGGCCATGCCGGGCCCGGGCACGACCGCCGACTTCTTCGCCGGCGACGCCGCCTTCACCGTCGCCCAGGTGTCCCGGGCCTCGCTGCTGGACGGCACGTTCAAGCACGAGCTGGTGCCGCTGCCGGACGGTCCGAAGGGCGATTACGCCGTCCTCGGGCAGGCCGGCGTCGGCGTCCTCACGTCCAGTAAGCATCCGGAAGAGGCACGGGATTTCCTGGCCTACTTGACGAATCCGACCAACGCGGAGAAGCTGGCCCAGTTCTTCCCGCCGCCGCGGAAGTCGCTGCTGACCGGGGACAAGCTGGCCGCGAACAACCAGAAGGTCACCGCCGCTCAGCTGCAGGCGGTCGTCGTTGATCAACTGCCGGACGCGGTCACGCTGCCGAACCACACCAGTCCGGCCGAGATCGCGCAGAAGGGCAAGACCGCCCTGGACGCCATCTGGAAGCCGGATGCCGACATCCCCGCCGTGCTCGGTTCGGTCTGCTCCGCGATCGCTCCGATCTTGAGCAAGTGACCTTCCGATCATGATCACCACCTCAGTCGCCGAGGCGCCGGAAGTCGGCGGCGCGGATCGGACGAAGGCCCCGGCTGCTGCCCGGCCCGCGCGCCCCGGTGGGTTCTGGACCACCCGGCGCCGCGACGTGCTGACCGGCTACCTGTTCGTCGCTCCGCAGCTGGCCGGGGTGGCACTTTTCGTGCTCATCCCGGTCGGGCTGGCGATCTGGTACAGCCTGAACGACTGGAATGTCTTCACCGGCAAGCAGACCTTCGTGGGCGGGTCGCACTACGCCGCACTGGCCGCGGACCCGCAGCTCGGTGCGGTGCTGGGCGCGACGGCGATCTTCTCCGGCGGCGTGGTGATCTTGAACATCACCCTCGGGCTGACCATCGCGATCATGCTCAACCGGCGGTTCCGCGGCGTCACGTTCTTCCGCACCCTGTTCTTCTCGCCGGTCGTGGTGTCCGTGGTCGCCTGGACACTGGTCTGGGGCTTCCTGCTGCAGGACAACGGCGGCATCAACGGACTGCTGGGCACGTTCGGCATCGACGGACCGAACTGGCTGCAGCACGGCGACACCGCGATGGTCTCCGTGATCATCACCCAGGTGGTCCGCAGTGTCGGGATCAACCTGGTGCTCTTCCTGTCCGCCCTGCAGGGCGTCCCCTCCGAGCTGTACGAGGCGGCCCGGATCGACGGCGCCCCGGCACCGGCGATCTTCTTCACGATCACGTTGCCGCTGATCTCGCCGACGGTGCTGCTGACGGCGATCATCACCGTGGTCGGGGCGCTCCAGTCGTTCGCCCAGATCGCCGTACTGACCGGCGGCGGGCCAGAACTGTCGACCACCGTGCTGGTCTTCTACGTCTTCCAGCAGGCCTTCGAGTTCAACGACATCGGCTACGGGTCGACGCTGGCCCTGATGCTGCTGACCTTCGTGCTGCTGCTGACCCTGCTGCAGTGGCAGCTTCGCCGGAAGTGGGTGTTCCATGAGAACTGAGCGCACCGGAACCCGGCGCAAGCCTGCCATCGGGCGCCTGGTTCGCCGCGGGTTGTTGATCATCGCCCTGTCCGTGCTCGCCGTCCCGTTCGTGGTGCCGACGGTCTGGATGGTCGCAGCCTCGGTCAAGCCGCTGGCCGAGATCTTCGCCGCGCCGCCGACGTTGTGGACCGAGGCGCCGACCCTGGCGGCCTACGCCGAGGCCTTCACGTTCCAGCCGTTCGCCCGGCAGTACGCGAACTCGGTCTACATCGCGATCGTCGTCACCGTGATCACGCTGCTGGTCTCCAGTCTTGCCGGCTACGCCTTCGCCCGGATCCGGTTTCCCGGCGCGAATGCCTTGTTCCTGGTGGTTCTGGTCGGGCTGCTGGTGCCGAGCGAGGTCACCATCGTGCCGCTGTTCCAACTGTTCAAGCAGTTCGGCATGATCAATACCCATTGGACGTTGATCCTCGTCACGTCGCTGGCCGCGCCCTGCGTCCTGGCCACCTTCATCATGCGGCAGTTCTTCATCGCCCTGCCGATCGAGCTGGAGGAAGCGGGCCGGCTGGACGGACTCGGCCGACCAGGCCTTTGGCTGCGGATCAGCCTGCCGCTGGCCAAACCGGCACTGTCCGCGGTGGCGATCTTGACCTTCCTGTCCTCCTGGAACCTGTACCTGGAGCCGACGGTCTACCTGACCAGTCCGGAGCTGTTCACCCTGCCGCAGGCCTTGACCCGGTTCACCGACGCGTACGGCGGCGAGATGTGGAACACCCAGCTCGCCGCCGCCACCCTGACCGTGCTTCCGATGCTGATCGTCTTCGTGGTGGCCCAGCGCCAGTTCGTCGAGGGGCTCGCCCACTCCGGCCTCAAGTAGCGGAGTTCGTACGCGCAGCCGCACGACCCGGCAACTTCCGTGATCACAGATCGAGGGTGAGCCGGCCGTCGGCGGCGCGGCCGACGCAGATCATCATCCGGTCCGCCTCCTGGCGTTCGTCGTCGGTCAGCACCGTGTCGTGATGCTCCGGCGTGCCGGCCAGCACCCTGGTCTCGCAACTGCCGCACCAGCCCTGCTCGCAGGACGACGCCGCGTGGCCGAAGCCGTCGCGGCGCAACGCGGTCAGGATCGTCTCGTCCGCACCGACCTCGAACCGGCGACCGGACCTGGCCAGGTCGACCTCGAATCTCCGCCGCGGCCCCGCGCTGCTGGCCGGGGCGACGTCGCCGGCGAAGCTCTCGGTGATCACCCGCTTCCCGTACCGTCGGCCGGCCTCGATCACCTCGGTGATCATCCCGGCCGGGCCGCAACAGTGGATCACGGTGTCGTCCGGGACGGCGGCGATCATGGTTGTCAGATCCGGTCTGCCGTCCCGTTCGGTGATGATCATCCGTGCGCCGGGCAGCTCGGCAACCTCGTCCCGGAACGCCATCGCGGCAGCGCTCCGGCCGGCGTAGACGAGCTCGTACCTGCCGTGGCGGCGGTCCACCGACCGCGCCATCGACAACACCCCCGTGATGCCGATCCCACCGGCCACGAAGAGGTGCCGCGGCGCGCCGACCAGAGGGAACCTGTTCCGCAGCCGTTTCATGATCACCGTCGTTGAAACCTGCCCGGCGTCGTGCAGCTCGGCCGATCCGCCTCGGCCCGCCGGCTCGTGGAGGATTGCGATCCGATAGCGAGTACGGTCTCCGGGATCACCGCAGAGCGAGTAGTGCCGGCGCCGGCCGGAGCCGAGCTCGAGCTCGACGTGGGCGCCCGGCGCCCAGGCCGGCAGTGGCGCGTCGTCGGCCGGCCGCAACTCGAGCATGATCACCCGATCCGCCGCGTCGGCACGTCGCGTGATCATCAGCGGCCGGTCCTGGGCCAGCCCGGCCGCGTCGAAGATCAAACCGTCCCGGACCTCGATCGGGTGCGACCGCAGCCGGGCGCCGGAGCCGGCGGCGAGGTGGTGCCCGGTGATCAGGTCGAATTCCCAGCCGTGCCAGGGACATCGGAGGATCTCCTCGGCCCGGCCGTACCGGTAGTCGCCGACCGCCGACTGGAGCCGGGTCCCGGCGATCGTGCCGCGGCAGACCGGAGCCGCTTCGTGCGGACAGAGGTCGCGCCAGGCGATCACCTGGTCACCGACCCGGAACAGGCCGATCTCGACACCGTCGACGCGGCAGCGCAGCGGTCCGGCGCCGACCGGTGGGACGTCCGCGAGCCGGGCCAGCACCGGCCCGCCGACGGGCGAAGGGGCGGTCATCGGTGCGGCGGTCATTCGACGGCGGTCTCGGTCGGAGCGCCGCTGCGCTCGCTCGGTTCGGTCTCGACCGGGAGGTGCGGCGGCAGGTCCTCCGCCGCCGGCGGGGACTGCAGCCGGTAGAGCTCGGCGGCGGTGCCGCCCATGATCTTGGACCGGGTGGCCGGCTCGACCGAGGACAGGATCAGGTCGCGGTTGTCGAAGTCCCAGTGCGGGTAGTCGGAGGAGAACATCAACGTCCGGTCCGCGTCGATCATGGCGAGGATCTGGCCGAGTTCGTGCGGCCGCCGCGGCTCCTCGATCGGCTGCGTGGTCAGCTTCACGTGATCGAGGATGTACTCCGACGGCAGCCGCTTCAGCCACGGGGTGGTGTCCCGGAGTGCCTTGTAGTTCTTGTCCATCCGCCACATCAGATGCGGCAGCCAGGCGGTGCCGCCCTCGATCGCCACCACCTGCAGGGTCGGGAATTGCTCGAACACACCCTCGGTGATCATGCTGTTCAGCTGCGCCATGTAGCTGATCGGCAGGATGTTGTGCCACTCCATGTAGCGCGACGGCCAGCCGACCGGCGTCGGCGGCAGGGCGGTGCCGGCGCCCTCGGTGCCCGGATGGATCGCGAACGGCAGCCCGGCCTCCGCGGCGGCCTCGAAGATCGGCCAGTGGTAGCGCTGACCGAGCGGCCGGCGGGTGGTGGCCGCGGTGATCACCTGGACGAAGCGCCGGTCGCCGGACCAGCGGCGGATCTCGGCGGCGGCCGCGGCGGGTTCGTCGCCGTAGACCAGGATCGACCCGCGGAACCGGTCCGACCGGTCCAGCCACTCGGTGACCGTGCAGGCGTTGTAGGCCGTGGCGACCACGTTCAGGAAGTCGGGATCGGTGCCCATCCCGAGCAGGGTCGGGCCGGTCAGGATCCCGTAGTCGATCCGGTAGCGGTCCAGATGATCACTGATCAGGAAGTACGGGTCGCTGGCCGCCCGGCCGCCGTTCGGGGGCGTCACGTCCTTCCGGGCCACCCCGCGGGGATTGGCGTAGTTGCCGCGCGGCTGGCCGAGGGTCTGCCAGGTGTTCTGCCAGACCGTCGGCAGGTGGCTCGAGAGTCCGACCAGGTCGTTGTGGACGTCGCAGTCGACGACGAGTTCTTCGGATGACATCGCAGCCCTTCTTGTCCGGCTTTGGATTCCGCCGACTCTACCGGAGCATTTGATCAGATGGAAGATCGTTCAGCGATATGGAACGCTCGAGACGCTGGCTGGACCACCCGGGATCGGGAAGGTGAAGAGAGGTCAGGCGAGTTCGCTGAGGGGTACCACGCGACGTTCCCGGAGGCTGCGCCAGACGGCCTCGGTGAAGATCAGATAGCCCAGTCCGTCCTTGAACGTGGTGCGGCGGACCGGCTCGGAGCCGCGGATGGCGCCGATGAACTCCTCCTCGACCCGCCAGTCGATCCGCTCGGCGTCCGGGATGTCGATCTTGGTCGGCTCGGCCTGGCCGCGTCGGGCGCCGAAGAGCCCGTCCGCGGTGAGCCGGAGGGTGCCGTCGGTCCCGTACAGCCAGACGCCGTTGGCCGGCGCGTGCCCGGTGACCTGGGAGACCGCGATCCGCAGCTGGGTGCCGGAGGGCAGCGCGCCGATCACGTCGAGATGATCCGGTACGTCGACGAACTCGCTGGTGCCGTCCGCCGCGGGCCGCCGGGTGATCATGGTGCGGCCCGCCGCCATCACCCAGGCCGCGTCGCCGAGCCAGCGCTGCATCGCCTCGTACCAGATGCCGAGCGACATCACGTTCACGCCGGAGATCTCGGTGGTCTGCCGCCAGGTCCGGGCCGCGGCGGGGTCGGCGAACCCGGACCGATCGGTGATCTCGACCGCCACTAGGTCGCCGAGATAGCCCTCGCCCAGTAGCCGGGAGATGGTCGCGTCGTAGGCCAGCGTGAACGGCGACGGCACCACCTGGGTGACCAGCCGCGGCCGGCTTTCGGCGGCGGTGATCATCCGTTGCGCCTCGGCGACCGTACGCGCCAGCCGGGCCTCGCAGAGCACGTGCTTCCCTGCCTCCAGTGCGGCGATCGTGACCCGGGCGTGCAGGTCCGGCCAGGTGCCGATCACGATCGCGTCCAGCTCCGGATCGGCGACCAGCTCGGACCAGTGGCCGGCGACCCGCGGGATCTCGAACTCGTCCGCTACGGCCTGTCCCGAGGCCTCCGTCCGGTTGCTCACCGCGACCACGTCAACCCCCTCGATCGCCTGCAGCTTGGGGATGTGGTGCAGTCTCGTGTTGCCGCCGGCGCCGACAACCCCGACGCGAATCACCGAATCGATCATGGCGGCAAATCTACGCAACTCGGATCAGGCGAGCCGGGGGTGCAAATGTGAGCATCACGGGTAGCTTCAGTTCATGAGCGCACCGATGGTCACCGTCCGCGGCGAGGCCGAACTCGAAGTTCCACCCGACCTCGCCGAACTGCGGATCACCCTGCACGGCTCGGGGGCCGAAGCGAAGTCGGTCTATGCCGAGCTGTCCCGTTCCGGTGCCGGGCTGACCGAGGTGCTGGACCGGTATGCTGCGGCGATCGAGGAGCGGGCCACCGTCGGCGCGCACGTCGGACCGGTGTTCCACCGGCGCAGCCAGACCAAGATCACCGGCTACCGGGGCAGCCAGCACACCCGCGTCGTGGTGCACGACTTCGAGGCGCTGTCGCCGCTGCTGCTGGCCGTGGCGGAGCTGCCGAACGGCCAGGCGGACGGGCCGACCTGGTCGCTCCGCCGGGACAACCCGGTCTTTCGCGAGGCCCGGCTCGCCGCGATCGACGACGCCAGGTCCCGAGCCGCCGACTACGCGGCCGGGTTCGGCGGCCGGATCGCCGAACTGCTCGAGATCTCTGACCTCGAGGAGGGTTTCGGCGGCGCCCGCCCGATGGCCATGTACGCGCGCGGCGGCGGTCCCGTCTCGGACGAGATCGAATTGGACCTCGAGCCCCAGCCGCAGCGCGTCTCTGGCCGGATCACCGTCCGCTTCGGCCTGGCCGCCGTCTCCGTCGGCTAACCGGGGAGTTGCGAGGCCGCCAGTCGGGACGGGTGGCGGCGCTTCTGCGAGAGCTCCATCCACAGCCCGACCATGATCAACGGGATCAGTTCGTCGGACCGGTCCAGGTCGCCGGCCAGCGCGTCGTCGACCTCGATCCGGTAGAACTCGGATGCGGTCACAAACGAGGCCCAGAACCGCCAGAGCATGCTCCAGGCGCTTTGCCCGAACGTAGGGTGCCACTGCAGTTCGTTGAAGATCGACACCATCTGGCGGCCTTGATCATCGGCGAAACCGGTCACCGGATCGTACTTCTGGTAGCGCCTTGTCCAACGTAGGCGGCGCCCGGAGGACAGGGTCACCCGGGCGGTCTCGGCCGCCGGCTGGAACACTTGGTACGTCAGCTCGAGAACCTGCCGTTCGCTCGGAAGTTCGACGAGCTCGCAGCCGACGTCGCGCTGGTGCCTGAGCTCGAACCTGCGCCCGGCGTAGTCGACGTCGAAGAGGTCGCGGACGAGTCGCTGGTAGCCCCTGGAGATGATCATGGTGTTGTCCCGGAGTGCCCAGTGGCCGCCCCAGGTAAAGAAACGGCCCCGCCCCCCACCCGCGTTCGTACGCTGGGCTCTGAAGATCGACATCGTGATCAACCCTCCGCTGCCGTGCCGAGGCTAGCCAGCCGGCGGTACGAAGTGGCTGGCCTCGATCAGGTTGTCCGGGTCGACCTCGGTCTTGATCATGCGCAACCGCCGGTAGACATCGGGCGGGAACAACCGCCCGGCATCGCCGGGCCGTTCGCAGAAGTTCGCGTATTCGTACGCCGAGGCCCATGGCGCTACGGCCTGCCGCGTCGCTTGGACGTCGCGGCCGACCTGGGCGGTCGTGTCCGGATCCGGGGTGATTCCGGCCGCCAGGAAGAGATAGTCCCCGTCCAGGCGGGCGAGCGCTCCATGATCGGGCGCGGTACGTCCAGCGGCACCGCCGATATGTCTGACCTCGACCGACAGCAACGGAGTCGGACATCCGGGGCCGACGACAGCCAGGAGCGAGTCGATGGCGGCACCGGGAAGCTGGGTGAGCAGCGACCCGTCCGCCAGGGCGGGCACCGGGGCTTCCGGATCCATGTGGAGGGATTGCAGAGCAGGCATCGGTACGGTCGCGAACGTGTCCATGACCGGCGCCATCGAACGGAACGGCTGTAGCAGGCCGGCACCCGTTGCCTCGGGCCCGACGTAGGCCGCCTCAAGGATGACGAAGTCCCGGCCTCGCAGGTGATCCGGGAGCTCCGGCAGAGAAGGGAACCGCAACACCCGGCCGATCGAGGTCAACTCCTCAGGAACGCCATCGGCGGTCCATTGCGCCCAGGCGTGCAGAACCTCCGGCGCGCGGTCGATCGGCCAGAAGAGCGCCCCGGCGTACGCCTCGCGGATCGGGAACAGCTCGAACTCCAGTGCCGTGACGATCCCGAAACTCCCGCCGCCACCGCGCAGCGCCCAGAACAGCCACGGGTCGTGGGCCTGGTCCACCCGGCGAAGCCGGCCGTCGGCGGTGACGAGCTCGACGGCCTGGATCGTGTTGGTCGCGAGTCCGTACCGCCGAGCCAGCCAGCTGACGCCACCGCCGAGCAGGTAGCCCGCGACGCCGACGTCCGGCGACGAACCGGCGAGCGCGGCGAGCCCATGGGTGGCGGCCGGCACCGTGACGTCCTGCCACCACGCTCCGGCTTCGACCCGGGCCCGGCGCGCGCCCGGATCGATCTGGACCTTCCGCATTCGGGAGGTCCGCACCAGCAGCGTTCCGGCCAGCGGCCGCAACATCCCCGCACCGTGCCCCGTTCCCTGCGCCGTCACGCGCAGTCCGCGGGAGCGGGCATGATTGAAGGCCGCGGCGACATCGTCCGGCGATTCGACGTTCATGATCGCGTCGGGCCGTTGGTCGAAGGCCAGGTTCCATGGCCGCCTCGCATCGTCCCAGCCGGGATCTCCCGGTGTCAGCAGCGTCTTGGGGTACAGAGACTCGTTCATGGTCGGGACTCCCGGATCGGAACGTGGGGTGGGTTCGGCTGGTCGCACTGCGCCCTGTCGTACTCCAGAATTCGTGGCCGCGGGCGACCGAGGAGCAGCATGCCGCCGGCGGCCAGCGGAAGCGCTCCGAGCCCGATCATGAGACCGAGCGGCAGCTCGGACCCAGTGTTCGGCAGGCCGCCTTCACCGGGGCCACCATGATCATCTCCGCTGTTGCGGCCGTCCGAACCATCCTGATCATCCGGGTCTGGGTGACCGGGTGAGGGGGACTCCTGAGACGGGGACCGAGACTGCCTGCTGCTCGGTTCACGAGTCGGCCGGTCGGTGGGTTCACCGCTCGGTTCGTCGGTCGGAGACTCCGTCGGCGACCCGGACGGCAGGGTTGGCTCGCGGTCGAGGATCCGTACCGGCTCGGTTTCGGTGACCTTGCGCCCGTCGATCTCGACCGTGGCGATCACTTCGTGATCACCGGCCTCGGTGTCCTCGGGAATCGTTGCGGCGAAACTGAACGCGCCGTCATCGCCGGCTACGACGGAGCCCAGTTCGGTCGGATCAGAGCCGAGCTGCAGCAGCACCTCCGTGCCTCCCGGTAGGCCGCCACCGGTGATCTTGAGCTTCTCGCCTGCCCGGGCCCGATCCGGTGCCTCGAGCTCGAACGATGTGATCGGTGCCGGATCGATGGCTACGGTGATCTTGAGCGTTGCATCGGGTTCGATCCCGTTGTCGGCGGTCAGGATCACCTCGTGCTCACCCTCGGTCCCCGGCTTCGGCGTGCCGGTGATCACTCCGGTCCGTGGGTCGAGCACGAGCCCCTCCGGCATCCCCTTCGCGGTGACGGTCGGGGCCGGTCGCCCGGCGACCTTCGGCGTGTACGCGCCCGGCTGGCCCACCGTGAACCTCGCCTCCGTGCCACCGGTTAGCCTCGGGGCCTGCTGCTCGCCCTCGCTCCAGCCTGCGTGGAACGGAACCTCCCCGGCGACCCCGGTTCCCAGGTCCGTGTCGGCGGTCAACGGGTCGGCCGACCCGCCGTTCGACTGAAACCATCCGGAGAAGGTGTAGCCGGTCCGAGTGGGCCGTTCCGCCGGCACCGAGAGCCCGGCAGCCGCCAGTGTCGGGGCGTAGACGGTGACGTCGTCAGGCGTGCTGCCGCCGTCGGATTCGCTCGCGGCGAAGGTGAGTCGATAGTTGTTGTGGGTGACGTCGAGCGGCGGCGACACGGTCACGGTGGCTCGGATCGACCCGTCGTTTTCGAGCACGCTCCGGTTCGCCGAGCCGGTGACGGTCCCGGACCCCGTGATCGTGCCGCGGTTCGACGCCGTGGCGGCTTCGCCGACGCGCAGGGTCGAACCCGCCGGAATCGTCAGCCATCCACGGTTGACCAGGAACAGGCCCCGGGAGTCGCTGTAGTACCCGGCGCCGATCGCCGAACCGCGGCCCTTGGCGACGGCGGTCACCACCGCGTCCTCGCCGATCTCCACCGAGCCGTATGTCGAGCCGGACTGCACCCGATTTCCGGCACCACACCCGATGCCCGCGCCATCTCCCAGGCTGGTCGCCACGACTGTGCCGCCGTTGATCCTGATCGGTCCGGAGATCGCAGTGACCCCGGCCCCGATGCCCGCCCCACCGGTACTGGTGGCCTTGACCGTGCCCCCTTCGATCCGGATCGGACCGGCAGTGGCCGCTTCGCTGGCGCCGATCCCGGCACCGGAGCGGCTGGTCGCGGTCACCGACCCGCCCGTGATGGTGATTCCCTCGACGTTTCCCTGGAAGCCTCCGCCGATCGCAGCGCCTCCGTTCGGGCTGGTGGCGGTCACCGACCCACTCTCGATCGTGATCATGCCGGCGTTGCCGAGGTTGGGGGTGCCGTTGGCACCGCCGATGCCCGCCGCGTCGCCGTCGCCGGCCGCGATCAGTCTGCCGCCGCCGGCACCGTCCCGGATGACCAGGTGGGCCTGGTTCGGGACGAGGATCCCCGGCCTCCCACCCGGCCGGATCTCGAGCCGGTGACCGCCGAGATCCAGTCGCAGCAGGTTCCCGACCGGTACAGCAATCGCCGGATCGTCGGGAGCGACCACGATGTCGGCTCCCAGTTCGATCACCGATCCGTCGGCCGAGGTCCGGAACGCCTCGGCCAACTCCTCAGGTGTGTCGACCGCGACGTCCGCGAACGCGGGGGTGACTGGCGCGGACAGGAGGCCAACGGTCAACAGTGCCGCGGCGACGATGGACCGATAGAACCTTCTGCGCACGAGTGTTCCTTTCGATGGGTCGGGCTCGCTCACCGAGCCTTCCGGTTAGCGGCGGTCGCGGGGAACCAGGCAGTCCGCCGGTTTGTTCTGGAGGCTGCCCGCCAGGGCTCACGCGGGATTCCGCCAGCGGCCCCCGGCAGGCTTCCGCGGAAAGGCCCGTGCCGCGACCCGGCCGAGCCGGACCAGGTCGGCCCGGAGCGCGGCCGAGCGGTCGGAGTGTTCGGGCAGCAACAGCGTGATCATCGCGGCGAGCGGTCGGGACAGCCGGCGGATCTCGAAGGTCTGCCGGATCCGCGTGGCGGTGCCGACTGGTTCGAGCTCGTACGTCCAGCGGGTGCGGTCCGTCCGGCTGACCGTCTCGAAACAGAACCGGTACGGGGCGGCAGCCTCGATCACCCGGCATGGCCGGGACCAGCGGATCCAGCGGACCCGGTTCCGGCCGAGGAAACGGGCGCCGGCGACCGGCCCGGTCGCGCCGTCCAGCCAGCGGCCCGACCGGCACTCGCCGCTCCACTCGCCGATCCGGGCCGGGTCGGTGAGGACCGACCAGACCGCTTCCGCGGTGGCCGGGACGACTTCCGTCACGGTCCCGATGTGTCCGACGTCCATGATCAACCTTCCGACGAAGCCCAGAAGACCAGCCTGCGCGAGCGCCGGTCGCCGGTGAACCCGGCAGCCCGGAGCGGGTTCTGGAAGCTGGCCTCCAGTCGGATCGGCGGAGTTCCGGCTTCCCTCATCGGCGGCAGGGTCGGAGAATGAGCCCATGGACCGGCAGGGCGTGCGCGGCGTTGTGGCGGTGGCCTTCGCCGCGCTGGCCGCGGTCGGCTTCGTCGGCGCGGCCTGCCTCGCGGTCACCCAGCCGGTCAACGGCGCCGAACCATGGCTGGGCGTGGTCTGGCTGCTGGCGGGACCGCTCCCGTTCTTCCTGGTCGGTGTGGCCGGTCGCTGGCGCGGCCCGATCCGGTGCACGCTCGCGGCGCCGCTGCTCTGGGTGGGCGGCACCGGCGCGATCGCCGCCGTGCTCGGCTATCTGGCCGGTGCTGCCGACCCGGCCGGGCCGCTCCGGCAGGCCAAGATCGGGCTGATGATCACGTACCAGCTCGCCTGCATGATCATGATCGTTCTGCTGACCCGGGCCTTGGCCCTGTTGCCGGACGGCCGGTATCGCTACCCGTACGAGCGGATCATCCTGCGTGGCCTGTGGCTGCTGCCGTTGCTGGGCGTGATCAGCTTCGTCACCGCGCCGGCCGGCCGGCTTGATCAACTCGCGCTGCCGGGCGACGGCCGGCCGGTGCCCGGACCGGTGCCGGTGCCGACGTGGCTGCCGGAGCCGCTCGCCTCGGCGTACCAGGACTACTGGTTCGTCGCGGTGATCGGCGTCGCCCTGTTCCTGATCCGCGCGGTGCGGATGTCGCCGGCCGAGCGGAGGATGTTCCGGGTCATCGTGATCGTGATGTCGGTGCTGACGATCGAGCTGGTCGCCCTCGTGGTCGGCTACCTGTGGTTCGCCGACGAGACGCTGAATTCCCTGCTGCCGAACGGAATCCTCGGCCTACTCCCGTTCGTCGGCGTACTGGCCACGGTCGTCGTCGCCGGGGTCCGCAACGGGGTCCTGGGAGTCGGTCCCGCGGCGCGACGCACGCTCGTCTACGCCGGACTGTGGATCCTGATCGCCGGGGTCTATCTCGGGCTGGCGACCGGACTCGGGTTGGCCGCGACGGCCCGGCTGCCGGTCGCGATCGCGATCGTGATCACCGTGGCGGCGACGATCGCGCTGGAGCCGGTACGCCGCTGGGTGAACCAGATCGCGGAACGGCAGGTGTTCGGGCACCGGCTGTCCGGCTACGAGGTGCTGATCCGGCTCGGCAGCACGCTCGAGCACGCCGGCCGCCCGCACGAGCTGGCCGAACTGCTGGCCACGGGTCTGCGGGACGGGCTCGGGTTGGCCTGGGCGGAGGTCCGGCTGGAGGATTCGGTGGCGACGGCCGGGACGCGGATCGGGCCGGCGGTGTTGGAGCAGCCCCTGCGGCACGACGGCGTGGAACTGGGGATGATCCGGTGCGGCACCAGGCTGGACGGCCCGTACGGTCCTCGTGATCATGAACTGATCGACACCCTGGCCCGGCAGACCGTGCTGGCGCTGCAGAACCGGCGGCAGACGGTCGAGCTGGAGGCGTCCCGAGCCCGGATCGTGCAGGCCCAGGACGCCGAGCGGCGCCGCATCGAGCGCGACCTGCACGACGGGGTCCAGCAGGAGCTGGTCGCTCTCGTGGCCAAGCTCGGGCTGACCCGGTCGACGCTGCGCCGCGACGCGGACCGGGCCGGCCGGTTGATCGAGGAACTGCAGGGCGAGGTGGTACGGATCGTGGACGACCTGCGGGAGCTGGCGCACGGCATCCATCCGTCCGTGCTCAGCGACGAAGGCCTGGTCGCGGCCGTCGAGTCGAGCGCACGGCGGATGCCGATCCCGGTCACGGTCTCCACCTCGACCGGGCTGCGGAACGCCCGGTTTCCTGTGGAGGTGGAGGAATCGGCGTTCTACTTCGTGGCCGAATCGCTGACCAACGTGCTGAAGCACGCGCGGGCGACCAATGCCGCGATCGACCTGGTGGCGACCGACGGGTCGCTGCAGCTGGAGGTGCGGGACAACGGGTCCGGGCTGCCGCCGATGGTCTGCTCCGGTTCCGGGCTGATCGCGCTGCGGGACCGGATCGAGGCCGTCGGCGGCACAGTCCGGGTCGGCAACGCGCCCGCCGGCGGCGCGACGGTACACGCCCGGCTGCCCACTGCGGCAGAGGTGGCGGCACCATGAGGGTCGTGATCGCCGAGGACCACTACCTGGTCCGGGAGGGCACCCGGCGGATCCTCGAGGACGCCGGGGTCTCCGTGGCCGCCGCGGTCGGCTCCGCGGTGGAGTTGCTGGACGCGGTCGACCGGCTCGGGCCCGACGCAGTGATCACCGACATCCGGATGCCGCCCGGTCACCACACCGAGGGGATCGCGGCGGCACACGAGATCCGGATCCGGTTCCCGTCCGTCGGCGTCGTGGTGATGTCGCAGCACGCCGGCGAGCAGTACGCCTTCGCACTGTTCCAGCACGGCACCGAAGGGCTGGCGTACCTGCTCAAGGAGCGGGTCGGAGACGTCGACGAACTGATCCGCGCGCTCCGCGAGGTGATGGCCGGCCGGTCGGTGGTGGATCCGCGGATCGTCGAGGTGCTGGTCCGCAGCCAGAGCCGGACCGCCGAATCGCCGCTCAGCTCGCTGACCGCGCGCGAGCTGGAGGTGCTGGCGGCGATGGCGCAGGGGATGAGCAACCGGGCCATCGCCGAGTCGCTGACGCTGGCCGAATCGACGGTGGAGAAACATGTCAACGCGGTGTTCGCGAAGCTCGGCCTCGGCGTCGAGGACTCCTTGCACCGGAGGGTTTCCGCTGTGCTCACGTTCCTGCGCCACGCGCCGTCGGACGACGCGGCGGCCACGGACTGACGAAGGGGATCAAGCCTTCGGGCCGTAGCGGCCCGGCCCCCAAGTCGCCGTCGCGCGGCGCCGGTAGCCGCCACGGAAACCGTTCAGCACGATGAACCGCGGAACGGTCGGCAGCAATCCGCGGACGACCTGATAGCGCTCCGGGTCGAGATTGTCGATCACCCAGTGCGCCTCCGGGCCGAGCTGGGTGAACGGCTTCGGCTTGATGTTGTGCTCCTCATCCCAGGCGTCCCACTCGGCGGCCGTGATGCTGGCCGAGACCACCGGCATCGCCTCGTCCTCCTCTCGGCGCAGGTGCGGCAGCACCACTTCGCAGAGCGTGTCCAGCGCGCTGAGCACCGAGTTCCGGGCGGCCGCCGAGCCGTCGTCGGCATACCCGGTCGCTGCCGCGTTCAGGGCGTCCATGGCCGGCGCGATCCGGGAGTGGTCCGCGTCCATGGTCGCCATGATCGCCGCCGCGCCCGGATTCCTGCGCAGCACCATCGGCCAGAGTCCCTCGTCCTCGCTGGTGTGGTGAGCGTGCAGGAACCTCATCATCCAGAGCAGGTGCTCGGCGATCGCCTTGCGCTGTTCCACGTCGGGGTACGGTTCCGTGGTCAGAGCCGTCCTGGCCCGCGCGAGGTCGCGCCGGAACGCATCGTGGACGACCCCCATCATCGTCGTGTCGGCCGGGCGTTGCGGATCGGGTTTCATCGTGCCTCCTCATCCTCGCTTCGAGCTTGCCCCGACGCCGGTCCCGGCGGAACCCAGCTATCCGTACGTCGTTCTGGAAGCTGTCCTCCAGAAGGAGTCAGCGGAGCAACAGCACGACGCCGATCAGCAGAGCCGGAAAGTAGTGGAAGCCGGGCAGCGTGTCGCCGGTGATCATGAGTTGCACCAGTGGCGCAACGCTCAGTGCGAGGGCGACCCAGCCGGTCCAGGGCGGGGTCACACTGGACCTGATCAACGCTCCGGACAGGGCGGCCAGGCTCAGACAGCCGAGCAGCAGATAACCGCGGATCAGCCATACCGACCAGTCGGCGAACGTCTCGAAACCCGGCCGGACCACACCGGACCGGTAGCCGGTGACACTCAGCCATAGCGCTGCGGCGAGAAGGAGCCCGACGAGCCCGATCCGGGACAGCACGACCTCGCCGTGTCTGCCTAGCAGCGCGGTCATGATCGTCATGCCGCCTGCGAGGAGCACGATCCCGAGGCCCATCAGCAGGTTGGCCAACAGCCAGCCGGCTTCGGCCCCGGCCACAGCCAGCAGCTGCTCCCGTACCGGAAGGGAAAAGATCGAGGGATTGCCGCGCGGGCCGACCAGCGGCACGATCGCGCCGATCACGAAACAGACGAAGGCCAGCACAAGCAGAACGCCCGCGATCCTGGCCGCCGTGCGACCGGCAGCCTCCAACACCATGATCATCACCCGACTCCATTCTCGGCCGCTGGTCCGGCCGGCGAAACCTGGCTGACCGCCAGCCCGGCTGGCGGCTGGCTGCCAGCCGATCGGGCTCCGGACGGGTGTCCACCATTCGCGGGAGGATTCGGGCGGTCGGCACAGGGAAGATAGATTCAGGGGCATGTTCGCCAAGGTCTTGGTCGCCAATCGGGGCGAAATCGCCGTCCGAGCCTTTCGTGCCGCGTACGAGCTGGGGGCGGCCACCGTCGCCGTCTATCCGTACGAGGATCGCAACGCCGTCCACCGGATCAAGGCGGACGAGGCGTACCTGATCGGGGAGAAGGGCCACCCGGTCCGGGCCTACCTGGACGTCGCGGAGATCATCCGCGCGGCCAAGGAGTGCGGCGCCGACGCGATCTATCCCGGGTACGGCTTCCTGAGCGAGAACCCGGACCTGGCCAGGGCCTGCGCCGAGGCCGGGATCACCTTCATCGGCCCGCCGGCCGATGTGCTCGAGCTGGCCGGTAACAAGGTCCGGGCGCTGGCCGCGGCCAAGGCCGCCGGCATCCCGACGCTGCGGTCGACCCCGCCGTCCGACGACGCGGAGACGCTGCTCGCCGGCGCGGCCGAGATCGGCTTCCCGGTCTTCGTCAAGGCCGTCGCGGGCGGTGGCGGCCGCGGCATGCGGCGCGTCGACGACCCGGCCGCGCTGCCCGAAGCGCTGGCCGCCGCGATGCGCGAGGCCGAGGGCGCGTTCGGCGACCCGACCGTGTTCATCGAGCAGGCGGTCGGCCGGCCGCGGCACATCGAGGTGCAGATCCTGGCCGACAACGACGGCAACACGATGCACCTGTTCGAGCGGGACTGCTCGATCCAGCGCCGGCACCAGAAGGTCGTCGAGATCGCTCCGGCGCCCAACATCAGCGCGGAGCTGCGGGAGGCGCTCTGCCGCGACGCGGTCGCGTTCGCCAAGTCGCTCGGCTACTCCTGCGCCGGCACCGTCGAGTTCCTGGTCGAGACCGAGGGCGAGCGGGCCGGCCAGCACGTGTTCATCGAGATGAACCCGCGGATCCAGGTCGAGCACACGGTCACCGAGGAGATCACCGACGTCGACCTGGTCCAGGCGCAGCTGCGGATCGCCTCGGGGGAGACCCTCGATGATCTTGGTCTGAGCCAGGACGTGGTGCGGATCAACGGCGCCGCGCTGCAGTGCCGGATCACCACCGAGGACCCGGCCAACGGCTTCCGCCCGGACACCGGCACGATCACCGCCTACCGGTCCGCCGGCGGCGCGGGCGTCCGGCTGGACGGCGGCACCGCCGCGACCGGCGCGGAGATCAGCGCCCACTTCGACTCGATGCTGGTGAAGCTGACCTGCCGTGGCCGTACCTTCACGGCCGCGATCGCCCGGGCCCGGCGCGCGCTGGCCGAGTTCCGCATCCGCGGCGTCAGTACCAACATTCCTTTCCTGCAAGCGGTTCTGGAAGATCACGACTTCCTGGCCGGGGACGTCTCGACCGGTTTCATCGAGCAGCGGCCGCAGCTGCTGACCACTCACGCGCCGGCCGACCGCGGCACCCGGATCCTGCGCTGGCTGGCCGAGGTCACGGTGAACCAGCCGTACGGCAAGGCGCCGACCCGGCTCGACCCGGGCGAGAAGCGGCCGGCCGGAGTCGATCTTGATCAGCCGTCGCCGTCCGGTTCGCGGCAGCGGCTGCTGGAGCTCGGCCCGGAGGGGTTCGCCGCCGATCTTCGGAACCGGACCGGGGTCGAGGTCACCGACACCACGTTCCGGGACGCGCACCAGTCGCTGCTGGCGACCCGGCTGCGGACCAAGGACATGCTCCGGATCGCGCCGTACGTGGGCCGGATGACGCCGGAGCTGTTCTCGGTCGAGTGCTGGGGCGGCGCCACGTACGACGTCGCGCTGCGGTTCCTCAACGAGGATCCGTGGGAGCGGCTCGCCGCGCTGCGGTACAACATGCCGGGCCTGTGCCTGCAGATGCTGCTGCGCGGGCGGAACACGGTCGGCTACACCCCGTACCCGGAGAAGGTGACCAGCGGGTTCGTCGCCGAGGCCGCCGAGACCGGCATCGACATCTTCCGGATCTTCGACGCGCTGAACGACGTGGAGCAGATGCGCCCCGCGATCGAGGCCGTACGGGAGACCGGGAGCACGATCGCCGAGGTCGCGCTCTGCTACACCGCCGACCTGACCGATCCGGCCGAGGACCTCTACACGCTGGACTACTACCTCCGGCTGGCCGAGAAGATCGTTTCGGCCGGGGCGCACATCCTGGCGATCAAGGACATGGCCGGGCTGCTCCGGCCGCCGGCCGCCCGGACCCTGGTCACGGCGCTCCGGGAGCGGTTCGACCTGCCGGTGCACCTGCACACCCACGACACCGCGGGCGGTCAGCTAGCCACCCTGCTCGCGGCCGTGGACGCCGGGGTGGACGCGGTCGACGTGGCGAGCGCGCCGATGTCGTCGACGACCAGCCAGCCGCCGGCCTCGGCGCTGGTGGCCGCGCTGCAGCACACCGAGCGGGCGACGAATCTTGATCTTCGTGCGGTGATGGATCTGGAGCCGTACTGGGAGGCCGTCCGGCGGGCCTACCTGCCGTTCGAGTCGGGTCTGCCCAGCCCCACCGGCCGCGTTTATGATCATGAGATTCCGGGCGGTCAGCTGTCCAACCTGCGCCAGCAGGCGATCGCCCTCGGGCTCGGCGACAAGTTCGAGCAGATCGAGGCGATGTACACCGCCGCCAACAAGATCCTGGGCCGGCCGACCAAGGTCACCCCGTCCTCGAAGGTCGTCGGTGATCTTGCTCTGCACCTCGTTGCGGCGGGCGCGGATCCCGCTGAGTTCGCCGAGCACCCGGAGAACTACGACGTGCCGGACTCCGTGATCGGGTTCCTGAACGGCGAGCTGGGCGATCCGCCCGGCGGCTGGCCGGAGCCGTTCCGGAGCAAGGCGCTGCAGGGACGCAAGGTCCCGCCGGCCCACGCCGACCTGTCCGAGGACGACTCGGCGGCGCTGGACAAGCCCGGCCGGGACCGCCAGGTCACGCTGAACCGGTTGCTGTTCCCCGGCCCCACGAAGGACTTCGAGGCGGCCCGCGAGACGTACGGCGACGTCGGCCGACTGGACACGATCGACTATCTGTACGGCCTGCGGCCGGGCGAGGAACACGTCGCCCGGATCGGCAAGGGCGTCAGTTTGATCTTGGGCCTGGAGGCGATCGGCGAGGCCGACGAGCGCGGCCTGCGTACGGTCATGTGCACCCTGAACGGGCAGCTGCGGCCGATCCGGGTCCGGGACAATTCGATCAAGGTCGACGTCAAGGCCGCCGAGCGGGCCGACACCGGCAACCCCGGCCACGTTGCCGCGCCGTTCGCCGGTGTGGTCAGCGTGACCGTCGCCGAGGGAGACCGGGTCGAGGCGGGCGCCACCGTGGCCACCATCGAGGCCATGAAGATGGAGGCCGCGATCACCGCGCCGGTGGCCGGCACCGTGCAACGCCTCGCCGTCGGCCGGGTGCAGCAGGCCGAGGGCGGCGACCTGGTCCTGGTGATCAACCCCGGCTGATGTCGGCTTTCCTCCACGCACCGACCGGTCAAGCGGTTGAGGCGGTTCCGGGCGCGCGCCCGTGGCGGAATCCCGTCACCGCGGCGCGGTGCTGGCCCTGATGATCAACGCCGGGTCGAGCGTGATCCGCTGCGTCGCGGCGGGGGCGGTGCCCCGGATCTGGTCGAGCAGGGTACGGATGGCGTACAGGCCGAGTTCTCGGCGCGGCGGCTGGATCGCCGTCAGGGCGGGCTGGGCCAGGGCGGCCAGCTCGTCCTCGTAGGCGATCACGGACAGCTGGTCCGGAATCGCGACACCCCGGCTCCGCGCGTGCCGAACCAGGGTCAGCGCGTCCTCGTCGTTGTGGCAGAGCAGGGCGGTGATCTTGCGGCGGCGGAGCAACGCCAGCACGTCGTCCAGCCGGTCACCGGTCCAGCCCGGCCAGGTCAGCGAGTCCTTGCCGGGAATGAACGGCAGCTCCTGGTCAAGATCAAGATCATCGACGGCCTGCCGCCAGCCGGCCTGGATCAGCTCCGCGGTTTGGGTGTCGGTGCGGGCCATCAGCGCGATCCGGCGGTGGCCGAGTTCGTACAGGTAATGGACGGCGGCCGCCGCACCGCGCTCGTGCGCCATCCGGATCGTGCTGGGTGACCCGAGGGTGAGCTCGGGCAGTTCGCGGTCCATCAACATCGTCGGCACCTCGAGCCGCCGCAGCCAGCCGGCGTAGTCCCGGGCCTCGTCACTGGGCCGGGTCCGGTGCTCCAGGGCGGGCAACAGCAGCAACCCGTCGACCCCGGCGTCGAGCAGTCCGGAGATGGCCTCGCGCTCGGCCGCGATGATGTCGGCCACCGTCTCGTCCGGCGAGGTCTGCGGCAGGGCGAGGTTGAGGGCGAGCCCGGAGTCCGGCTGATCGGCAAGATCACGGATCCCGTCGACGATCCGCGGGTAGTAGGCGGTCAGGGGCGGGATGAAGACGCCCACCTGGATCACCCGACCGGCGGCCGCGGCCCGCTCCTGACTCAGCGTCGCGCCGCCGTACACCTTGTCGAGCACGCCGTCCGCGGCCAGCGAATCCAGGTCCCGCCGCACCGTCGCCTCGGACACCTGGAGCGTTTCGGCGATGTCGGTGACCCGCACCGAACCCGTCTTGCGCGCCAGTCCGAGGATGCGCGAGCGCCGCTCGGCCGCTAGCACGGCCACCGCTTTCCCATGGCAGGAGATTACCGCATATTGCAAAGTCGATCAGAGTCGATCAAGAAGTTGACAAGTATGTTGAAACGTTGCAAACTCGATCAACGAGAGACGTCAGGGAGGACGAGTGCTGATGACCGCGGTGACCGAGCCGACCAGGCAACGACGACGGCGTGGCTTCCCGTGGTTCGTCTACCTGGGACTGCTGCCGACCTTCGCTGTGCTGGGGCTGCTGCAGTACTACCCGGCGATCAGCGGCGTGGTGCATTCGTTCTTCGACTGGCGCCCGGGGTTCAGCTCGCCGTTCGTGGGGCTGGAGAACTACCGGACCATGATCAGCGACGACATCTGGTGGCGGTCCTTCCGCAACCTCGGGGTGATCTTCGTCGCCTCGGTCACCGTGATGTGGGTCTTCCCTCTGCTGGCGGCCGAGCTGGTGATCAGCCTGCGCAGCGAGCGGCTGCAGTTCCTGTTCCGCACCCTGCTGATCGCTCCGCTCGCGTTCCCCGGAGTGGTCACGGCGCTGGTCTGGTCCTTCATCTACGACCCGAACAACGGCGTGCTGAATCGTGCGCTGCAGGCGATCGGGCTCGAGTCGCTGGTCCAGAACTGGGTCGGCGATCCGCGCACCGCCCTCGGATCGCTGCTCATGATGGGCTTCCCGTGGATCGCCAGCCTGCCGTTCCTGATCTTCCTGACGACGCTGCAGAACATCCCGAAGGAGGTCTTCGAGGCGGCAGCGCTGGACGGTGCGTCGCGGCTGCGGCGGATCGTCGCGATCGATCTTCCGCTGCTCGCGTCGCAGATCCGGCTGCTGTTCTTCCTGGCCACCATCTCCGTTCTGCAGTACGGATTCGCCGCCTATCTGGTGACCGGCGGCGGTCCGGACAACGCGACCCAGGTGCCGGTGCTGCGGATGATCGGCGTGGCGTTCCAGGGCAACGACTGGGGCTACGCGACGACGCTGTCCACGGCCCTGTTCCTGATCACGCTGATCCTCAGCGGTGTCGTGATGGCCGTGCGGCGAAAGGACTCCGGCAATGTCCGCTCCCTCTAGTCTCGCGCCGGACCGGCCGGTCGCGCGCGAACCCGAACCGATCATGAAGCCGGCGACACCCCGGCCGCGGCGCCGGTGGAGTCCGGCCCAGGCTGCGGTGATCACCGCGCTGTCCGTGCTGGTGCTGATCGGGCTGTTCCCGTTCCTGTTCATGCTGATGACGTCGTTCAAGACCGACGAGCAGTTCACCACCAGCTACTGGGTGCCGACCTGGCCGTTGGAGCTCGGCAACTACGCGGCGGCCTGGGAGCAGATCGACGGCTACTTCGTCACCTCGCTCACGGTCGCCGGGCTCTCGATCGTCGGCACCATCGCGCTGGCCTCGGTCAGCGGCTTCCTGTTCGCCCGCTACTCCTTCTACGGCAGGAAGTTCCTGTTCGGCATGGTGGCCGCGCTGATGATGGTGCCGAGCATCAGTAGCCTGATCCCGCTGTTCGTCCTGATGCGCAACCTGCGGCTGCTGGACACGCTGCCGGTGCTGGTGCTGCCGCAGATCGCCGGCAGCGTCGTGCTGGCGACGATCTTGATGAAGACCTTCGTCGAGCAGATTCCGCAGGAACTGTTCGACGCGGCCCAGGTCGACGGGGCCGGTGGCGTGCGGCTGTTCTTCTCGATCATGCTGCCGCTGTCGCTCCCGGTGATCGGCACCGTCTCGTTGATCACCGTGATCGGCGTCTGGGGCGAGTTCTTCTGGCCGTTGCTGGTGATCACCGACGACTCGCTGCGCACCATCCCGGTCGGGCTCTCGTTCTTCCAGGGCCAGAACGCCACCCGGTGGGGCCCGCTGTTCGCCGGCTACACGCTGGCCAGCCTGCCGCTGTTGTTGATCTTCACCTTCCTGTCCAAGTGGTTCCTCGCCGGCATCCAGGGCGGGATCCCCGGCGCCAACAAGTGATCACCATCCAACGCTTCAAGGAGGAAGTCTCATGATTCCCGCATCCCCGCCGCTCGGTCGGCGAACGCTGCTGGCCGGAGCACTCGGCGGCACCGTGTTGATCGGAGCCGGCTGCGGCGCCGGCGGTGCGGCCGGCGGCGCCGTGGAGATCACGCTGTCCGGGCCGAACCAGTGGAACTCCGACGGCGCCAGCTTCGGCACGCCGTGGGAGGAACTGATCGCGCGCTTCCAGGCCGACGAGCCGGACATCGCCGTGAAGACCGTCGTCCTTCCGCTGAAGGACTTCGCGCAGACGCTGGCCACCCAGCTCTCGGCCGGGACCGCGCCCGAGCTGGTGTTCAACCAGGCCTCGCACGAGCCGCACATGGTCCATCCGCTGACCGAGGCGTTGGGCCAGCCGAACCCGTACGTCTCCGGCAACAAGGCCTGGCTGGACCTGTTCGATCCGAAGTACTTCGCGGCCGAGCTGCCCAACGTGGTGAGCCCGATCAGCGGCGAGTTCGAGTTCGTACCGTTCAACCTGGTCTCGGTCGGCGTCTACTACAACACCGAGGCGTTCGAGAAGGCCGGCGTGAGCGCGCCGATCAAGACCTTCGCCGAGCTGCTGGAGGCCTGCGAGAAGCTGACCGCGGCGGGCTACACGCCGTTCGCGATGGACAACTCCAACATCGGCGTCGGCTGGTCGATCAAGACCATCGCCAACATGATGCTGGACAAGTACTTCGACAAGATCAACGTCTACGACACCTTCGGCAAGCCGGGCAAGGCGAAATACCTGGCCGCCAAGAGCTTCGCCCGCGCCGTGCTGACCGGCGAGCTCAGCGCGCAGGGCACGCCGGAGGTGGCCGAGTCGATCATGCTGCTCAAGCAGTTCTTCGACGCCGGGGCGACCAAGAACTGGACCGGGGTGGCCGCCTCCTCGGGGTCGGTGGTGAACCTGCGGGACTTCCAGTCCGGCAAGGCCGCGATGGCCTGGGGCGTCCCGTTCGGGTACGGCGCCCTGGGCGAGATCAAGGACAAGGTGGCCAGCATGCCGTTCCCCACGATCACCGCGGAGAGCTCCAAGCTTTCCACCGGCGCCGCTGCGCGGTTCGGGGTCAGCACCGGCGGCACCTCGTACATGATCCCGTCCACCCTCGACGACGCCCACCGCGCGGCGGCGATCAAGTTCCTGCAGTGGATGAGTGTCGGGGAGAAGATCCAGCCCTGGCTGGACGCCACGGGAGGGATCCCGGCGCTGAAGGACGCGACCGTTCCGGACGGGATCTCCGGCATGATCGAGGGCGAGTGGAGCGAGCCGATGCGGATCGGCGGGCTGCCCGGCGGACCGGCCGGAGTCTCCGAGTTGAGCATGTACGACGGCTTCCTGCTCGGCACCAAGTCCCTGGACCAGGAGCTTGATCAACTGCAGGACCTCTGGGTCAAGGGGTTCCAGGAGAAGATCAAGAAGAACGGCTGGGACAACGAGGACTGGGCGAAGTCATGACCGGGCCCTCCTCGCGGCGACGGCCGCTCGCCCTGGTCCTGGCCGGCGGTCTGATCGCGGCCGGCCTGGCCGCACCGCCGGCGGTCGCCGAGCCGGTCGGCCAGGACTACCACGTGAGCAACCGGACCGGCTGCTCCGACGAGGGGCCCGGCACCTCGCCGGACCGGCCCTGGTGCGGCTTCGCGCCGGCCGCCGGGTTCGACTTCGAGCCCGGCGACCGGCTGCTGCTGGAACGGGGCGCCAGCTTCGATCACGGCCTGACCTTCGACGACTCGGGCACCGCCGAGGCCCCGATCACCATCGGCGCGTACGGTTCCGGGCCGCGGCCCAAGATCACCAACAGCGCGACCAAGATCGGCATGGTGCTGAAGAACGCTTCGCACGTCCGGGTCCGTGATCTCGACATCGGCTCGACGACGAACGGCAAGAGCACGATGACGTACGGGATCCAGGCGAATTACGACAGCCTCGGCCACCGCGACGTGATCTTCGAGGACCTGTTCCTGCACGACCACCGCTGGCTCGGCCTGCTGGTGGCCAACAGTGCGCCGCACACCAGCACCGACACCGTGTTGCAGGACCTGGTGATCCGACGGGTCGAGGGCACCCGGAACTCGCACACGCTGGCCACCACGAGCTATGTCCCGCCGACCGACCTGCCGAATCCGGGCGTGCCGGGCCGGGTGGGCGAGAACGTGTTCCGGAACGTGGTGATGGACCAGCTCTACCTGCACGACGATCACAACAACAACCCGGTCCCGACGCCGGGCATGGTCGACTCCGGCTGCCCCGACGGTCTCGCGCTGCAGCGGGCGACCGACGTGACGATCATGAACTCGATCTTCGACAACGAGGCCAGCTGCCGGACCACGACCGGGACCGCCGCCCTCTATCTCGGCTCGGTGCGCCGGGTGCTGATCGCGAACAACCTGTTCGTCAACACGCCGAACACCGAAAACCCGGACATGGTCGCCATCGATCACGAGGCCAGGACCAGCGAGGTGGAGATCCGCGGCAACTACTTCGGGAACAACTACGGCGGCGGCATCGAGTATCTGGCGATCCACGGCGCGAACGACTTCCACGCCGACGGCTCGGTCGTCGACAACGTCTTCACCGGGAACGGCGGCGGCTCGCTGATCCCGTACCCGGCGGGCGGGTCGGTCGGCCAACTCGGCGACGACATCCCGATCGCCGCCAAGATCACGGGCAACCTGCACTCCGAGCCGCACGCCTTCGTCGAGGCCAAGCTCGGCGGCGACACCAGCCGGTTCACGATCAAGAACAACGTCGAGATCGGCGACCCCGGAGATCTCTACCACGCGGGCGCCGGGTTCGCCGACGACGAGGTCTGGGGCCAGCGGCAGCTGACCGCGGGCGGCTGGCGCGAGCTTCCCTGGGACGAGGCCGGCCAGAGCTTCCGGGCCGGCAGCTCGATGATCAAGAGGTTCACCCTGACCAGCGGCGATGCCACCGCGGTGGCCCGGACCTGGACCGCACCGAAGTCCGGGGTGATCAACGTGCGTGGTCTCGGCCTCGCGGTCGAGGGCACGGCTCGGCTGGCGATCACCCTGAACGGCAAGCCGATCGCCGAGGGTACGGTCGATGCCGATCACCGCTGGACCTCGACGGTCGACGAGCTCCGGGTGGCCGCCGGCGACGTGATCGGGTTCCAGTCCCGCGGCGGTACGGTGAGCTGGGCGCCCGGGATCGGCTACTCGGCCGCGGCCCAGGCGGACGATCCGCCCGGCAGCTGGACGTTCTCGATGAACGGCGACCGCCAGGGCTGGAGCAGTGACGACCCGACCAGCGTGCTCCGGGGCAAGCTCGAGCTGACCGGAGCGGGATCGACCACGCAGCTCCGATCGCCGTCCCGGTTGGGGATCGACGCGGGCGACCGGCGGGCGCTGCGGATCTCGGCCCTGAACCGGACCGGTGCCAACTCCGGCATGATCGACTTCGTCACCGCCGACGGCCGCCGGGGCCGCCAGGAGTTCGACCTCAACGCGAAGCAGCCGAAGGGGCTCACCGACGCCTACACCGACTACCTGGTCCCGATCACCGACCCGCAGTGGCGCGGCACGATCGACAAGATCACGATCACGCTGCAGGACGCCGTGGGCTCGGTGTCGGTGGACCGGATCGCGTTCGACCGGGCGCCGCAACACGCCTGGGAGTTCGCGGACGCCGGCGGCTGGACGATCGCCCCCGATGTGAGCTGCCCGTCGCCGGGCACCGCCGCGCAGCAGCAGACCCCGGTGGTCGACAACGGCGAGGGCACCTTCACCCAGCACGCCGACGTCGCCTGGGCGAACGGCCGGATGCAGACCTTCACCGTGCCGGACGGGAACCTGTCCCGGTTCGACCTGTGGACCTACCGGAGCGGGGCACCGACCGGATGCCTGTTCCTGCAGGTCGTCCGGGTCGACGAGCGGAACCAGATCGCCGACCGGCTGTTCACCGGCGCGGTGCCCGCGTCCAAGATCAGCGAGGCCGGCGGCTTCGTGTCGATCTTCCCGAACCTGCACGGTCTCGACCCGAAGGCGCGGTACGGGGTGTTGATCACGTCGCCGTACCAGCTGCCGGGCACGGCGAAGTACGGCATCGGCTACAACGATCAAGGTCTGTACGCGGAGGGCGGCGAGTTCTACACCGTCGACGCGGCCGGGATCATGCGCGGGCCGGAGGCCGGCGGGAAACGCAGCCTGCGGTTCCGGACGTTCTCCAGCACCGAGGTCGTCGAGGAGCCGGACGAGTTCGCGCCGGTGGCGGTGACCGACGGGACCGTGCGGGCCAAGACCGGCTACGAGCCGGTGCTGCTGTCGCCGACGGGCCTCAAGATCGCCGCCGCCGATAGTCGCTACGTACGGATCCGGATGAACAACCCGGAGAACCGGCACGCCGCGCACCTGCTGTTCAGCACCGCCGACGATCCGGCCTTCGACCAGCCCGACGTCGGGGTCCCGCCCGGCAACGAGGACGGCGGCCGCGGCGTCGCCTTCGCCCTCATCCCGGGCCCGGACTACCACGAGTACGTGATCGACCTGAGCCACGTGCCCGGCTGGAAGGGCGAGATCGACCAGCTGATGGTGCAGCCGCTGAACCGGTGGAACTACCGGTTCTCGGCGCTGACACAGCACTGGACCGGGGGGATCGACTACATCCGGGTCGACTGATCCGTAGCGAACGAAGGAGCGATCAATGAAGATCATCAAGCGGTTCCTGCTCGTCGTCGTGCTGGTGATCGGGACCGCGCTGGTCCCGGCACCGGCACGCGCCGCGGGCACCACCTTCTATGTGGACAACGCGAACCCGGGCTGCAGCGACAGTGGCCCGGGCACCTCGACCGGCCAGCCGTGGTGCACGCTGGCCCGGGTCACCAGCGGCCGTCCGTACGGTGCCGGCGACTCGATCCTGCTGGCCCGCGGCCGGACCTGGGCCGAGTCGCTCGACCTGACCGGGTCCGGCACCGCGGCTGCGCCGATCACCGTCGCCGGCTACGGCAGCGGCGACCGGCCCAAGATCACCAACGGCGGCCGGGCCGGCTACGGCATCCGGGTCACCAACAGTTCGTACTGGGCCTTCCGTGACCTGGAGCTCGACGGTGCCGGGGCGAACAAGTTGGATGCCGGCCTCCAGGCCGTGTACGGAACCATCGGTCACCAGGGTCTGACGCTGAGCAACCTGTACGTCCACCACACCCGGCTCGGCATCGCGATCACCGGGCAGGCCGCGCCGGCGGTCGGCGAGTGGGGCGTCAAGGGCGTGGTGATCAACAACGTCGAGGGAACCCACAACGAGACCTCGATCGCTCTCGGCAACGCCACCACCACCGAGCGGCTGATCCAGAACGTCACGATCACCGCCGCCCACCTGCACCACGACGACGGGGCACCTGCCCCGGAGGGCGGCGGCTGCCCGAACTCGCTCACCCTGCAGAGCGCGACGGAGGTGCTGGTCACCAACTCGCTGATCGACGGGGCCGGCGGCTGCCCGATGGCGACGGGGACCACGGGCGTCTACCTGGGCCATGTGGCCAAGGTGACGCTGCTGAACAACCTGATCGTCAACACAAAGGCGACCGGCTCGCCCGATCAGACCGGGATCGACTACGAGGCCGGCACCACCGACGTCGCCGTGCGCGGCAACTACCTCGGCGGCAATGCGGGCTGGGGCGTCGAGGTCCTCACCATCCATCCGTCGCCGGGCGGTGATCATCGTGGGGTGGCGATCGACGCCAATTCCTTCGCCAACAACGTCCCCGGGATCGCCCGGCTCGGCTCCGAGGCGACGGCCACCGGCACGATCGACCGCAACCTGTGGACTTCGAGCGGCCTCACCTTTCACGACGGGGCCACCTTCGACGGCATGATCATCGGCGGTCAGGCACCGAACCCGGGCCCGGTCACCAGCGACCGGATCTGGTACGCGGCGCGCGACTTCTCCACCGGACAAGGGACCTACGGCTGGCGCTTCGAACACTCGACGAACGCCGGCGCTTCCTGGAGCCCGCTGACCTACATCCCGGCCAGCGGCGACTGGCGGCCCGCGGCCGGCGGACTGCCGCAGGCCGGCAAGTGGACCTGGCATCCCGGCGGCGGTTCGGCGTACGTCGCCAAGGCGTGGACCGCGCCGGCGGCCGGCACGATCGCGATCACCGGCCAGGCCGCCAAGGGTGCCGTCGGCGGCGACGGCATCCGGGTCCGGGTGCTGCGGACCTCGGCGGCGGGTACGACCACCGTGCTCGGCCCGACCGCGATCGGCGGCGCCGACCGGATCGGCCGGCCGACCTCGATCGATGCGCTGACCGTCGCCCAGGGCGACGTGATCAGGTTCGTCGTCGATGCGGGAGCGGCCGGCGAGAACTCGAACGACACCACGAACTGGACCCCGGCGATTGGATACCTGTGACCCGAACCTCCTTGTCCTGCGATGCCCGCGGCACGAAGCTGATCATCCGTGATGATCATCTTCGGCACTGGGGCGGCAGCGACCCGACCGGCCGGACGGTCGGTGCCAACAACCAGCACCTGACCCTGGACGGCGAGCCGTGGCCGATCGTGGCGGGGGAGTTCCACCCGCAGCGCTATCCGCGCGCCGAATGGGCCGAGGCCGTCCGGGCGCTGCGGGCCGGCGGCTGCACCATGGTGTCGTCGTACTGGTTCTGGAATCTGGTCGAGCCGGAGCCCGGCCGGTTCGACTTCACCGGCCCCAACGACATCGCGGCCTTCGCCCGGATCTGCGCCGAGCACGGGATGTGGTTCACCCCGCGGATCGGCCCGTTCAACAACGCCGAGTTCCTGCTCGGCGGCCTGCCGCCCTGGCTGTACGGGATGCCGGTCACCGAACGGTCCAACGATCCGGCCTACCTGGACCTGGTCGCCCGCTACTACGCCGCGATCGGTGATCAACTGCGCGGCTGGTTCTGGGGCGACGGCGGCCCGATCGCGATCGTCCAGCTGGAGAACGAACTCAGCCACGCGCCCAACCACTGGCGCACCCTGTTCGGCTACACGGCGACCGATCACCGCGGTCCCGAAGGGGACGAGTTCACCCGGCACATGGCCGAGCTGCGCCGGCTGGCGATCGAGGGCGGCATCGCGGCGCCGATCTTCTCGATGACCGGTTGGGGTACCGCTGGCGAGGTGCCCGGCGACGACTTCCTGCCCAGCTACGGCGGCTACTTCGACCTGCATCCCCGGCTCGGCCCGAACAGCCCGCTCACGACGTTCGGCGGCGGGCCGGCGTATCCGTACCGGGGAAGGCTGCCGATCGCGTTCAGCGAGCTCGGCACCGGATCGCCCGGCCGGGCCGCGTACCGGCCGATGTCGCCGCCGGAGATGATGATCACCACGGCGCTGACCCGGCTCGGCGGCGCGGAGTCGATCTTCCTCGGCTACTACCTGGCCCACGGCGGGACGAATCCGGTTCGGGGCGACGGCTTCGGCTGGATGACCAAGGAGCCGGCGTTCGGCCTGCGTTCGTACGACTTCTGGGCACCGGTGAGCGAGTTCGGGGAGCGGCGGGACTCCTTCTACCGGGCGAATCCGCTGAACCTGTTCGTCCGCGAGTTCGGCGGCGAGCTGGCCCGGACGGCGTCGGTCCCGGTCCAGGACCCCGTGACGGATCCCGACGATGATCGACTCCGGGCCGTCGTCCGTGCCGATGATCACGGCGGGTTCGTCTTCCTCAGCAACTACGGCAACAACACCGCGCTGTCGGACCGGGACGAGGTGACCGTCCGGGTCACCCTGGCCGCCGACGAGGTCGTGCTGCCGCGCCAGGCCCGGCTCGCCGTCCCGTCGGCCGGGTGGGCGATCCTGCCGGTGAACCTTGAGCTCGGGCACGGGGTCACGCTGAGGTCCGCGACCGCCCAGCCGCTGGCCAGGCTGGGCACGGCGGAACGGCCGTGCCTGGTCTCGTTCGCGCCGACGGCGGAGCCGGTCGAGTACGTCCTCGAGGCCGGCGGTGAGCGGCTGGCGCTGACCTCGTCCGGCGGCACCGCCTCGATCCCGATCGCTGACCGTACGGTGGAGTTGATCACGCTCGACCGGGCCGCCGCCGAACGCGCCCAGGTGATCACCGGCCGGGCCGGCAAGCGGCTGGTGATCAGCGAGGACGAACTGACCGAGACACCGGAAGGACTCCGGCTGTCCCGCTTCGTCCCGCTCGGGAGCACCGATCCGAAGCCGGCTACGCTGCGGCTGCTGCCCGGCGAGGAGCTCCAGGAGGCGTCGCTGCCGGCACCCCGGCTGGAGCCGGATGATCTTGAGATCGAGCGGCTGTCGGAGTCCCGCTGGGTGCTCCGGGTCGCGGCCGGAACGATCACCGAGCCGGACGACCTGTGGATCGACCTGGACTACGTCGGCGACCTCTGCCGCGCCTTCGACACGGGCACCGGCCGGCTGATCGCGGACAACTTCAACCAGGGCGTGCCGTGGCGGGTCAAGCTCGGCCGGTTCGCCTCCGCACTGACCACCGGCGTCCAGTTCCGGGTCGAGCCCGTCGTCGAGGAGGAGGCCGAGCGCCTGATGCCGGCGATGCTGCTGGACAGCCGGGACAAGATCATCGGGCCGGCCGCGATCCGCTCGGTCCGCCCGTTCGCCAAGACGTCGGCCTTGCTCGACGCAGACCAGGGAGAGAGTAGAAGATGATCATGCCTCGCCGTACCTTCGTCGCCGCTGCCGGCGCCGCCGCCGTGGCCGGAACCCTGCTACCGGCCACCGCACACGCCGCGTCGCCCGAGGACTTCGCCGCAGCGCGGGCGATCCTGCGCGACATCCTGACCGGCGGCACCCCCGACCTGACCAACGCGTTGATCAAGGCCTCGCTGGTCGACGTGGACGAGCGCGCAGACGAACTGCTCGCCCTGCTGGACCGTCGGCCGGACCGGGACCGGGTCTTCACCGACCTGCCGTTCGACCCGCCGAACATGCGCTACACGTACGAAAGGCTGCGTGATCTTGCCCTCGCGTACGCCACCCCCGGTGCCGCACGCCATGATGATCATGAGCTGGCCGAGGTCGTCCTCGCCGGCCTCCGGCTCACCCACGACCAGATCTATCACGCCGGCGGCGAGCGACCGGGCAACTGGTGGTTCTGGGTGATCGGCGGGCCCAGGGCGCTGCTGCACGCCGCCAGCCTGGTGCACGAGGTGCTGCCGGCGGCGGACCTCGCGGACTACAGCGCCGCCGTGAAGTTCTTCGTCCCCGATCCGGGCACCCTCGATCCGGTCGAGTGGGTCGGCTCCAACGGTTCCGACGTGATCGAGATCTCCATCCTGGACGGGATCCTGACCGATGACGAGGGACGGATCACCCGGGGCGTCGTCGCGCTCGCGCCGCTGCTGCCGCTGGTCACCAAGAGCGACGGTTTCTACGCCGACGGTTCCTACATCGGGCACAGCGTGTACGCGTACACGGGGTCCTACGGCATGGTCCAGCTCGGCGGCCTGGCCCGGCTGTTCGCGATGCTGGCCGCGACGCCGTGGAAGATCACCGACCCGAACCGGGAGGACTTCTTCGGCGTCGTCGAACGGTCCTATGCGCCGCTGATCCACGACGGCAAGATGATGGACTGCGTCCGCGGCCGGGCGATCTCGGTGCAGCTGGAGTCCGACCGGATCTCCGGCTACATCACGATGGAGCACATCCTCCGGCTGGCCCAGGCCGTCGATCCCGAGCGGGCGCTGCGCTGGCGTGGGCTGGTCAAGGGCTGGCTGGCCCGGGACACCGCGCGACCGTTCCCGCCGGAGTCGACCCGCTGGGGAGCCGGGCCGGCACGGCTGGCGCTGTTCGCCCAAGTCCTCGACGATCCGGCGATCCCGGCGACGGCGGAGCGGACCGAGCATCGCCAGTTCCCGATCATGAACCGGGCGGTGCACCGGCGGCCGGCCTGGACGTACGCGATCTCGATGTCCAGCCGCCGGATCGGCTACTACGAGTCACTCAACGACCAGAACAAGCACGGCTGGCACACCGGGTCGGGGATGACCTATCTCTACGACGCCGACGACGCGCAGTTCACCGACGGCTTCTGGCCGACGGTCGACCCGTACCGGCTGCCGGGGACCACGGCGGACACCACGCCGCTGCCGATCGGTGCGGGTGGGGCGTCGCGGCCGGACACCAGCTGGGTCGGCGGCGTCGCCTCGCCCTCCGGAACCCTCGGCCTGGTTGGGATGGCGGTCCGCGGGATCGTCGCTCCGGGCGCGACCCAGGTCCAGGGCCGCAAGGCCTGGTTCTGTCTCGACGACCGGGTGATCGCGCTCGGCGCCGGGATCACCGGCGGCGGTACGGAGGGGACCGGCGGCCGGTTCCCGGTCGTGACGACCGTCGAGAACCGCAACCTGCACGAGGGCGGCAGCGCCGAACTCGTCGTCGACGGGGCCGCCCAGCCGAACGGCGCCGGCTGGTCCGGTGACTTCGCCGGCGTCGGCTGGGCGCAGCTGAAGGGCGTCGGCGGCTACGTCTTCCCGACGGACGTGACGCTGCGCGCGGCTCGTGAGGACCGGACCGCCTCGTGGCGCGACATCGACAGCGGCAGCGCGGCCGGCACCACCGATCCGCTGACCCGGCGCTACCTGACGCTCTGGTTCGATCATGGAATCGAGCCGCGGGACGCGTCCTACGCGTATGTGTTGCTGCCCGGGGCGTCGGCCCAACGGACGGCCCAGGTTGCGGCCGCGCCGCAGTTCGAGATCCTCGCCAACACCCCGTCCGCGCAGGCGATCCGGCTGCTCGACCGCGATCTGATCATGGCCGCCTTCTTCGCACCGGGATCCGTGGCCGGCGTCGCCGTGGACGCGGCCGCGGCGATCATGGTCGAGTCCGACGGCCGCACCCTGACCCTCGCGGTCTCCGATCCGACCCGAGCGGCCGGCCCGATCCGGATCACGATCGACCGGGCCACGACGAAGGTGCTCACCCGGGACCAGGGACTCGAGGTGACCGCCGGCTCGACGACCGTCGTGACGGCCGACCTCGCCGGCGCTGTCGGCGGGACTCGGACCACCCGGCTGATGCTGGCGTGAGCTTGTCGCGGAAGTCCCCCGCTGTGCGGTCTGCGACGTCGGACGCGATGTTCTGGCCGAACGCGGGGGACTTCTGCGACAGACTTGAGCCGATCACGGTCGAGGAGGCTCGATGTCCGCGAAGTTCGGTGGCGACCAACCGTCCCCGCACTACGCGCGTCACTCGCGCTACTCCGATCCGGGCCGGCTCGCGCACCTGTTGCTGGCGGTCCGGCCGGGCCTGCCCGAGGTCTGTGAGGTCGCGCGCAACGTCATCGTGCACTACCGCTATGCGCGGGTTCCGTTGCCCGAGTCGTCCAACGGCGACATCAACCTCCGGCGGCTCAGCCGCATCCTGGAGCTTGATCAAGAACGGCACCGGGCGCCGCTGACCGAGGCACGTCCCGAGGCGGAGCGGGTCCAGGGCTGTTGCCGTGATCAGGTGCTGCTGGCCGTCGGCATCCTGCGCCAGCACGGCATCCCGGCCAGGAGCCGGGTCGGGTTCGCCAACTACCTGCGGCCCGGTTCCCGGGCTGATCACGTGGTCGGTGAGGCGTGGATCGGTGGGCGCTGGCGCCGCTTCGATCCCTGGCTCGCGGGTCCGCGGGGTGCGATCGAGGACCCGCATGATCTTCCGCCGGGTACCTTCCTGACCGCGGCGGCCGCGTGGGCCGATCATCGACGCAACGGTGCTCCCGTTGATGATCTTGGTGTCCGGATCGGCCCGGTCGGCTACCTCGGGCTGCCCTTCGTGCTCTCGTACCTGATCATGGACGTCGCGCACCGATTCGGAGACGAGTTGCTGCTCTGGGACAGCTGGGGTGCCATGCCGCTGCCCGGCCACTGGGTCGACCTCGAGCTGGGCGACCGGCTGGCCGAGCTGGTCCTGCGCGCGGACTCCGGCGACGTATCGGCCGAACAGGAACTGGCCGCCATCCACTCCACCGATCTCAGGGTCAAGCCGGGAGCGGAGGTGCTGCAGCTCTCACCTCGGGGCGAACCGCCGCGACCGATCAGGCTTGCCTAGCCGTCGATCGCGTTGACGAGCCGTCGCGGACGATGCGCCTCGCTATCCTGCTGCGATGTCCCTTCCCAGCCCCGGGCCGACCCGGCCGAAGACGACCGCTGCGGTGATCACCGCTGCGGTCCTGGCTCCGCTCGGCGGGCTGGTCTGCGGCGTGATCAGCCAGCTGATGGCGCTGGCGTCGGTCGACGCCCTCCTGCTCCGGGTGCTGTTCAACACGCCGATCTCGTCGCCGCTGCGGCCTCGGCCGCTCGCGCTGGTGGCGATGCTGGTCGGATTCGTCGTCCTTGCGGTCATCGTGGTGCTGGTCGTCTGGCTGGTGGCTCGCGCCGCCTCCCCACGGTACGGGTTCGCAGCGCTCCTGTTCGGCGGCTGGATCGCCGCGGTGCTGGGCGGCTGGCTGACGGCCCTGGCCACCTCCCCGCTGGTGGCGCTCGACCTCGGCTTCCGGCCGGAGATGGTCGAACAGCTGGTCCTGCAGCGGATCAGCGCCGGCGGCGGCTGGGGTCTCTACTGGGGCTGGTTGACCGGGCTCGCGGCGGCGGTGGTGTTCCTGATCACCAACCGGAGTAGGCGAGGTGGGCCGGTGCCGGCGCGGCCTACCCTCTAGGCTCGCAGACATGGAGCTGCGCGAACTGTCCGAAGCCGTCGAGACCCGGTCGGAGTCGTACGTCCGGCATTTCAAGATCGAACGGACGCCGGACTGGCTGATGCTGAAGCTCAACGAGGAGGTCGGGGAACTGACCCGGGCCTACCTGATGCGCAGCGGCCAGTCCCGCGACCACGGCCTCGACGCCGCCGACGTGGACGACCTGCTCGGCGAGGAGATGGCCGACGTGTTCGCGCACGTCCTGCTGCTCGCCCGCCAGTACGACATCGACCTCGAGGCCGAGGTCAAGAAGAAGTGGCTCTGAGCTGAACCCATGACTCAGAACCGCGCCGCGGCCGCCGCCGGGATCATCCTGGCTGCGATGCTCACCGTGTCCGGCTGCTCGGCCGCCGGTCCCGCGGATTCCGCGGCGACACCGCCCGAAGCCCAGACCTCGGCCGGAACCCCCACACCTACGCCGACCCCAACGCCCACACCGACGCCGAGCCCGACTCCGAGTCCCACCCCGAAGCCCACGAAGGCCAAGGGGACCGTCGAGGGCGAGTGGTGTCCGACGAAGCAGAGCAACGACAAGCGTTGCCTCACGGTGAAGCTTCCCAAGGTCAGCTACGACGACGGCTCCAGCGACAAGATCGTGGGCAAGCCGTTCCGGATGGAGGACGGGGGACTGCAGTACTCGTTCGCGGGCGCGCCCTTCGGCACCTTCTACCCGGCGGGAACCAAGATCGACATCCCGGACTACTACTCCGGTGACGACCTGCCGGACCAGGACCGCATCTGGAACGCGCAGACCGGAGACCTCTTCGTGCGCGAGAAGACGGGCTAACGCGGGCCGTCCCGGAGTTGCCGCGGCGAGGCGCCGAGCCTGGCCCGGCAGAACTTGTTGAACGTCTGCAGGTCGCTGATCCCGATGCTCGCGGCGACCGAGCTGATCGACTGCGTCGTGTCCCGGAGCAGGTGCTCCACCTGGTCCGCCCGGCGCCGCCGGACATAGCCCGCGACACCGATGCCGAATCTCGTTCGGAACAGCCGATTCAGGTGGCTGGCCGAGACGAGCGCGGCAGCGGCCACCCGCTCGACGGTGATCCGCCGGGCCAGATTCGCCTCGAGGTACGCCACCGCCGCCGCGACCGCCGGATGATCGGGTCCGGCGCCCGGATCGGGCCCGGCCGGCCCGGTCGACGCCCGCCACAGGAGTGACCACAACTCGGCCGATCGCCGCGCGGCCGGGGCGACGACGATCGCGGTGAGCCGGTCCCGCACGGAGCCGGCCTCGTCGCCGAGGTCCTGCATGATCGGGGCCGACATGGTCCGGCCGGCGCGGGGCAGCCTCAGGTGGGCGAACACGTGCTCCGACGGTCCCCGGTACCGGAACTCCATCGGTGTGCCGGCCGGGATGATGCTCAGCGCGCCCGGCCGGATCGGGTACGCGACGCCGGCCACGACGACCTCCGCGTGGTAGTCGTACAGGTGGACGGAATGGAGTTCCGGCAACAGCCACTGCTCGACCCGTTCCCGCAGGCCGTGCCGGCCGACCCCGACACCGACCACCTCGGGCGGGGTGTCGAGCCGGAGCGGGACGTGGCCGGGGGACATGATCGGTTTCTACCACCAACCGATCGGTCTTGACCACGACCTCGGCGGCAGAGATTCGTAATGTCACAAGACATGAGAGCTGCGATCGACCGTAACGATGATCAACTCGGCAACGCACGGATGCGCGCCGGCAACCACGGGAGCCTGACCGAGGACCAGGTCCTCCGGTACGACACCGAGGGTTACCTGGTCCTCGACGGGCTGCTCGACGACGCCGACATGGCCCCGGTCCGGGCCGCGCTGACCGAGAAGGTGGACCGGATCGCGGCCGACCTGCTGGCCGCCGGCAAGATCGACGACCCGCTGACCGCGGTCGGCTTCCCGTACCGGCTGGCCCGGTTGTTCGACGGGCTGACCGGCGACGACTTCCTCGAGTACGGACGCAGCTGGCGGGACCGGATCGCTGGCTATCACACCCTGATGAGCAACCCGAAGGTCCTGGACGCGGTGGAGAGCCTGATCGGCCCCGAGATCTTCGCCAACCCGGTCTACAACGTCCGGCCCAAGGTGCCCAAGATCGCGGCCGGCGCGGTGCCCTGGCACCAGGACAAGTCGTACTGGCCGGACGCCAACTCCAACCCGGTGATCACGGTCTGGATCTCCTTCGTCGACGCCACCCTGGAGAACGGCTGCCTGCACGTCTACCCGCGGACCCAGCGGCACCGGGTGATGACCTACCAGGCCGAGGAACAGTCCGGCACCGGCTATCTCACCCTCGGCGCCGGCGAGCTGGACCTGGAGCCGAGCCGGGTCGCCGCCCTGCCGGTCCGGGCCGGAACGGCGATCCTGTTCAACGACCGCCTGGTGCACAGCTCCACGCCGAACGACTCCGATCACGTCCGGTGGAGCGTCGACCTGCGCTACCAGCCCACCGACCAGGACCCGATGCCGCAGCACGGCGCGGGCTTCCTGGCCCGGAGCCGGCGGCACCCGGAACGGGTGGCCACCCGGGAGGACTGGCTCGCCGAGCGGCCCGAGCACCTCGGCTAATCCGCGCGACGGCCTGGGCGGAACCGGCATAGGGTGCGGCCATGGTCCCGGATCGCGTACGGGCTCGCGCCCAGGCCTTGGGGCGGCCGGGCACCGACTGGCTCGACGCACTGCCCGGCGTGCTCGCGGAACTCAGCCGGAACTGGTCGCTGCGACTGGGCGAGCAACTCGCCGGCGGTAGCACGTCGCTGGTGCTGCGGGCCCGTACCGCCGAAGGCCGTTCGGTCGTGCTGAAGCTGAGCCAGCCCGATCTCGACCTGACGGACCAGGCGGCGACCTTGGAGCGCGCGGCCGGGCGCGGGTACGTCCGTCTGCTGGCGTCCGACCTGGACCGGAACGCCCTTCTGCTGGACGGACTCGGTCCGTCGCTGGAGGACCTGCACGCTTCGCCGGAGCAGACGATGACGATCCTCTGCGACACCCTGGCCGAGGCCTGGCGGGTTCCGCGGGCCGCCGGCCCGTCGGCCCGTCCGGTGCCGGACAAGGCCACGGCGCTGGCCGAGGCGATCGAGGAGAGCTGGCCGCTGCTCGGCCGGCCCTGCCCGCGCCGGGTGATCGATCGGGCCCTGGAGTACGCGGAGCGGCGCAGCGCCGCTTTCGATCTTGAACGGTCGGTCGTCGCACACGGGGATCCGCATCCCGGCAACGCGCTCCGAGTGCTCACACCGCGGCCGGACGGCAGCCCCGAGTTCGTGTTCGTTGACCCGGACGGTTTCCTCGACGACCGCGCGTACGACCTCGGCGTCGTCCTGCGCGACTGGCGGCACCAGCTGATCGCCGCCGACGATCCGGTCGGGCTGGCCCGCGGCTACTGCCGGCTGCTGGCCGACCGGACCGGCGTCGACGCGGAGGCGATCTGGGAATGGGGCTATCTCGAGCGCGTCTCCACCGGCCTGTACGCGCTGCGTCACGGTGCCCCGGAGTTGGGCCGGTCCCTGCTCACGTCGGCCGGTCCGTTGGCGGAAGTGCGTTGGCGGGACCGTACCGATCCCACCGGTTAGTCAGCCGACGACCCAGAACCCGATCAGGTCCGGGGTGGGCCGGCCGAGCTGCTGGGCGACGCCGGACCAGTGCACGAACCCGTCCAGCCAGCTGACCAGGCCGGAGATCAGCTCCCGCTGCTCCGGCGTCTTGATCTCCGGCATCGCCGACCGGTACGCGGACGCCATCCCGAGCGCCTTCGGGTACGGGTGGTAGCCGACCACCAGGCCCTGCACCGGCACCAGGCTGACGCTGGTCGGGGAGTTGAGCAGGTGCCGCAGCCCGACCGCGGCCGAAACCCCGCCGCGGGCCAGCGCGAAGTCCAGGTCGTCCAGCGACCGCGAGGTCAGCTCGAGCTTGGTGGCACCCCAGGCCGAGCCGGCGACCAGGATCTCCAGCAGCCGCCAGGTCGCGCCGACCCGGTCCGGCGGTACGTACGCGCCGCCGAGCAGCGCGTCCAGATCGGCCGGCAGCGGCTGGGTCGGCGAGAGCACCGGGGCCGAACTGTCCCGCCGGAAGATCGGGCCGAGCCTGGACAGCAGGCCGCCGGACGGCGCGGCCGGGGTGGGCTCGAGGGCTCGCTGCGCCACCTCGCGCAGCCGGGCCGCCTCCGCGGGGCGGGCGCCGTACGTGCCGCGGACCTCGTCGATCCCGATCGCGTACAGCCGAAGCTCTCCCATGGCAGAACCGTAATGGAGCCGCGACGGGGGTTGCCAGAGTCGGCGCGGCTCACCTGCCTGTGGATTTTCGATCGGCCGGTCCGGGGAGCGAGGATGGACCGGTGACCCCGCGGACCAGGCGCGCCATCGTCTCCGGCGTGCTGATCGGACTTCTCGCCGTGATCGTGATCGCCGCCCTCTGGCAGCGGCTCGGCTGACGAGGCCCGGCTCAGCCCCACACGGCCGTCGAACCGGAATGGCCCGCACGCACCACCTGGACGGTCGCGCCGACGCCGGCGACGACCGAGAGCGCCATGCCGACCCAGGTGGCGATCCGTTGCCAGAGCTCCGGGGCGGTGTCGGAACGGTCGATCAGGAACTGGAGCACGGTCACGGCGGCGGCCCCGACGAACAGCAGCACCACCCAGGGCAGCAGGCCGCTGGCGATCTCCATGTGGCTGGTCATCTCCGCGGTCGGGCGCGGGAACGACTCGTACAGGTGGGCGCCGGCCTGCTGCGCCACGAAGGTCGACCCGGCGGCGACGAGGGCGAAGGCGGTCGTCAGCCAGCCGTACCGGCGGCGGACCCAGACCGAGACCGCGATGGCGATCGCGCCGAGAGCCGCCAGCGGGACGAAGACGACCACCGCGTGCACGACCAGTGGGTGCAGCGGTATCCCGGCGAGTTCCATGGTTGAAGCGTAAAGAGCGCGCGGCCGATGGGCCAGCACTCGGCGGGCTCGGCAGGATCACGTACTCTCTGTTGGCGGATGAATCGCCGAAACGGAGGACAACGGATGATGCGGACGGCCGGGCGCGTCCTGGTGTCGGCGCTGATCCTGCTGCCGCTCTCCGCCGGGTTGTGGGCGGCGACGCCGCGCCCGGCCACGGCCGAGGACAAGGTGGCGTTCACGATCAGCGACGAGCGGATCGAGGAGTCGTCCGGGCTGGCGACCGACTTCGACAACGAGCGCTACTGGACCGTCAACGACTCCGGCGACGAGGGCCGGGCCTTCGCGCTGGACTCGGACGGCGAAGTCACCGGCACCCTGTCCTTCCGCGGCGAGCCGACCGACATCGAGGCGGTCGCCTTCCACGACGGCCGGCTCTATCTGGCCGACATCGGTGACAACGACGGCGAGCGCGAGTTCGTCACGGTCTACTACTTCGACAATGCTGAACCGGGTTCCGAGTCGCGCCAGTACCGCTCCTTCGACTTCGAGTATCCGGACGGCCCGCGGGACGCCGAGGCGCTGTACGTCGACGACGACGGCCGGCTCTACATCGTCAGCAAGGAATCCGACGGCGGCGTCTACGCGGCCCCGGAGAACCCGTCCCGGCAGGGCGTCAACGAGCTGGAACGGATCGCCGACGCGCCGGCCTTCGTCACCGACGCGGTCTCCCTGCCGGACGGCCAGGGCGTGGCTCTGCGGACGTACGTCTCGGTCGAGATCTACGACAACGATGATCATGAACTGATCGCCCGGGCGCCGCTGCCGTTCCAGCGCCAGGGCGAGTCGATCACCGTCTCGCTGGACGGCGAGAACCTGCTGGTCGGCAGCGAGGGCAAGGATTCCGAGGTACTCCAGGTCGCCATCCCGGACGAGGTGAAAGAGGCCGCGAAGGGATCGAACAAGCCGCCGAAGAAGGAGTCGAAGACCCCGAAGCCGTCCACCAGTGCCCCGGCGCCGGAACCGTCCGAGACGGCGCCGCCGACGGCCGGGCCGAGCCGGGTCGGCACCATGTTCTCCCTCGGTGCCGCGGCCGTGGTCGCCCTGATCGCCGGCCTGGTGGTCGCCCTGCTCAAGGGCCGCTGAGCAGCCGTCAGTCGTAGCTCAGTCGGCAAGGCGGTCCAGGACCCAGTCGACGCAGCGGCAGAGCTGGCTGACGTCGTCCGGGTCGACGTTCGGATACATCCCGACTCGGAGCTGGTTCCGGCCCAGTTTCCGGTACGGCTCCGTGTCGACGACCCCGTTCGCGCGCAGCACGGCGGCGATCCGGGCCGCGTCCACGCCGGTGAAGTCGATCGTGCCGACGACGGGGGAGCGCTGCGCCGGATCGGTGACGAACGGGGTGGCGACCGGCGAGGCCTCCGCCCAGTCGTAGAGCCGGGTCGAGGACTCGGCTGTCCGGGCCGCGGCGAACGCCAGCCCTCCATGATCATTGAGCCAGCGCAGCTGGTCGGCGAGCATGATCAACGTCGCGATCGCCGGGGTGTTCAGCGTCTGGTCCTTGGCCGAGTTGTCGATCGCCACGGCCAGGCTGAGGCTCTCCGGGATCCACCGGTCCGTGGCCGCGATCTCGGCGGCGCGGTCCAGCGCGGCCGGCGACAGCAGGGCCAGCCAGAGGCCGCCGTCGGAGCCGAAGCTCTTCTGCGGAGCGAAGTAGTACACGTCGGACTCGGCGACGTCGACCTGGACGCCGCCGGCCGCGGACGTACCGTCGATGATCATCAGCGCGCCGTCGTCGGCACCGGCCACCCGCCGCACCGGCGCGATCGCACCCGTGGAGGTCTCGTTGTGCGCCCAGGCGTAGCTGTCCACGCCGGGCACCGCGGCCGGGACCGCGATCGAGCCGGGATCCGCGGAGGTGACCGCGGGCGCCTCCAGATGCGGTGCCGCGCCGGCCGCCGCCGCGAACTTCGCGGAGAACTCACCGAAGCTGCCGTGGGCGCTGCGGCGCCGGATCAGGGACGCGATGGAAAGGTCCCAGAACAGGGTGGAGCCGCCGTTGCCGAGCACCACCTGATAGCCGTCCGGCAGGGCGAACAGGGTGGCCAGGCCCTCCTTCACCTCGGCGACCAGCCGGCGGATCGGAGCCTGCCGGTGCGAGGTGCCGAGCAGGTCGGCCCGGTCAACGGCCAGCGCCTTGATCGACTCCGGCCGGACCTTGGCCGGGCCGGAGCCGAACCGGCCGTCGGCAGGGAGCAGTTCGGCGGGAATCTGAAGCTCGGTCACGTCCGGTCATTCTTCCATCCGGCCGGCAGCAGGCCGAAATGGCTCAGCACCTGCTCCGCGACCGCATGCGGCGGCAGCGCGTCGGTGTCGATCACCACCTCGTCCAGGTCCGCCTCGGCCAGCTGCCGGGTGAGCTCGAGGTGCCGTTCCAGATGCCAGGTCAGGGCATCGTCCTGGGACGCCGAGTAGCGGCCGTGCAGCCGCCGCTCGGTGGTCTCCGGCGAGGCGACCAGCCGGACCGGCCGGATCTCCAGGCCGAGCGCGGTCCGATAGCGGTCGTGGATCACCGGGTCGGAGATCACGCCGCTGATCACCAGCCGGCGCGGCCCGACCCGCTGGTAGTTGTTCCAGGCGAAGGCCATGTTCTCGGCCTCGATGATCTTGTTGCCGAGGTCGAAGTCCGCGACCGGCCAGGACCGGTGGAACCAGTCGACATCCATCAGGCTGAACGGCTGCTCGGTCCGGAACAGCAGGTCGCCGATGTGGTCCAGGGTGGACGATTTGCCGACTCCGTACGAGCCGTTGAGGAAGATCGCGTAGTCCGAATCGGCCATGCCGCGACCCTATCGCCGTCGAATGCGAGACTGGGCCCGTGGCCGACACTCCGAGCAACGCAGACCTCGCCGCCGAGCGGGTGGACTACACCGGTGATCATCTTCTGGAGTCCGCCGCGCCGCCGAGTCCGTACCCGCTGTTCGAGGCATGGCTCGCGGAAGCCTTTGCCGCCAAGGAATCCGGCGCGCTGCCGGAGCCGACCGCGATGGTCGTCGGTACGGTCAGCGAGGGCCGCCCGCGGTCCCGGACGGTGTTGCTGAAGGAGGCCGACCCGGACGGCTTCGTCTTCTACACCAACTACGACTCGGCAAAGGGCCGCGAGCTGGCCGGTCAGCCCGCCGTGTCACTGCTCTTCGGCTGGTACCCGCTGCACCGCCAGGTCCGCGTCGAGGGTACGGCGGCCCCGCTGCCCCGGCCCGAGTCGGAGGCCTACTTCGCCACCCGGCCGCGCGGCTCCCAGCTCGGCGCCTGGGCGTCGGCCCAGTCCAGCGAGGTGAGCTTCGAGGAACTCCAGGACTCGTACCGGCAGGCGGAGCAGCGGTTCGCCGACCGCGACGTACCCTGCCCGCCGCACTGGGGCGGCTACCGGGTCACCCCGGCCATGATCGAGTTCTGGCAGGGCCAGCCGAGCCGGATGCATGATCGACTTCGGTACGACCGCGTCGGCGGCGGCTGGACCATCACCCGCCTCGCCCCCTGACCGCCGCCTCATCTTCCCCACACTTCTTGGCTCTTCCCGCGAGATACATCTCGAGGGAAGAGCCAGTTTTTCACGCTACGTGAAAAACTTGAGGTCAGAGTGACGAGGGTCAGGCGAGGTCGTTGAGGCCGATCTCGACCGCGGTGAACTGGCGGGGCAGGTCCTGCAGGACGGTGAGCTTGGGGTCCGGGACCGGGTAGAGCCGGGGCATGATCAACGGGCGCAGCGGGGCCAGTCGATGATCATCGAGGACGGCGTCGACGCCGGCCCGGTCGCCGCCGGTGGCCAGGGCGTCGAGGGTCGGGAGTTCCGGGATCAGCAGCCGGTCGGCGTGATCGGCGACGTTGCCGTAGAGGGCGCTCGCCTGGTTGTCCCGGCGGCGGGCGAACCGCTGTTGCGACCAGCCGCCGGCCTTGGTCTTGCCTTGTACGTAACGGGAACCGACCTTCGAGACGATCAAGGTGGTGCCGGCGAAGACGCCGACCGCGTAGCCGCTGCGGCGGACCAGCAGCGCCCCGACCCGGCGTTCGGTCGCGACATGGTCGAGCAGGACGGTCAGCGGATCGCCGTCGGGTGGCAGCGGTGGGAAGGGCGGAGTGATCACGGCGACCGCCCGGTCGTCGGCGGTGATGGTGATCTTGTCGGCGTCCCGGTCGGCTCGGAACTCGCCGTGCCGGCGCCGGAAGCCGTCCAGCCAGGCCGGCAACCGGGCACCGGGGATGGTTACCGTCCTGCTGATCATGGTCCGATCTTCTACCAGAGAAAGGACGAACCCGCGAGCGGTCGTCGTCGACCGATCTCAGTGCGTCGGCTGATCGACGGCCAGGAGGACAAGCCCTGGCGCTCGCGGGTCCGGGTGTCGGCCTTTGGATTAGCCGGTCGTCGACCGACAGTCCAGAAGGACCGGGTCAGCGACTAGCTGGCCGCCACCTCACGAGTCCCAAAAGAATTCATTCTTCGGACCACCTCCTTTCACGTGTGCCACCAACCGTAGGCGGCGACCAAAAAGGCGTCAACGGATTTCACTCGCAGCGATCCGAACCGGCTGCGCCGGCCACGGTCGAGCAGGGCGAGGACAGGCGCTCAGGCCAAGATCACTTCGGGTCCGGCGGCGCGCAGGGCGGCCACGATCTTCGGGTCGGCGTCGGCATCGGTGAGCACGGCGTCCACCTCGTCCACGCGGCAGATCCGGCAGAAGTCGACCCGGCCGAGCTTCGCGGCGTCGGCGACGACGACGGTCCGCTTGGCCTGCTGCATCATCACCCGGTTGATCGCGGCCTCGGACTCGTCGTTGGTGGTCAGCCCCGCCTCCGGGTCGAGCCCGACCACGCCGAGGATGCACAGGTCCGGGGTGAGCTGGCTCAGCGTCTCGCCGGCGATCGCGCCGACCAGTTCGTAGCTCTGCGGCCGGGCCACGCCGCCGCAGACGACGATCTTGATGAACGGGCGGACGGTCAGCTCGGTGGCGATGTTCAGCGCGTTGGTGACCACCGTGATCCCGTGCGGCTCCATGCTGCCGGGCGCGGACTCGCGGAGCCGGGCCGCCCGGGGCAGGGCGCGGGCCACCTCGACGGTCGTCGTGCCGCCGTTCATCGAGACCGTGCAGCCCGGCCAGAGGAGTTCGACGGCGCGCTCCGCGATCCGGGCCTTGGCCTCGCTGCGGGCGCTGGTCTTGTAGCGCAGCGGCAGGTCGTAGCTGGTCGTGTTCGGGACTGCGCCACCATGGGTCCGGGCGAGAAGTTGCTGTTCGGCCAGGTAGTCGAGGTCGCGCCGGATCGTCGCGGCGGAGACTCCGAAGAAGGCAGCAGCGTCCTCGACCTCGAGTTGCCCGGCGGAGACGAGGCGTTCGAGGAGTGCCGACAACCGCTCCGCTCGGGTGAGTTCGGCTTTCATGGTGATCAGCATGATATGTTCATATCTGCACATTTGGGTACGAAACACGCACAATTACGACCAGGATGTTGTCTCATGAGCTTCCATGTCGAGGCGGAGATCGCCTCTCAACCCGACTGCTGGTCCACCGCAGTCGACCGTGCCGCCCGGGTGGCCGACCGACTGCCGAAGCCCGGTGAACGGGTCGCCTTCGTCGGTTGCGGCACCTCCTGGTTCGTCGCCCAGGTCGTCGCGCACTGGCGCGAGTCCCGCGGCCTCGGCGAGAGCGACGCCTACACCGCTTCCGAGGCGCTGCTGGACCGCGGTTACGACCGGGTCGTCGCGCTGACCCGGTCCGGCACCACCACCGAGGTGCTGGAGGTGCTGACCCGGCTGCGCGGCCGGGTGCCCACCGTCGCGGTGACCGGTGACCTGAGCACTCCGGTGGTCGACCTGGCCGACGAGATCGTCGACCTCGCGTTCGCCGACGAGCAGTCGGTGGTGCAGACCCGGTTCGCCACCTCGACCCTGGCCTTGTTCCGGTCCGCGCTCGGTGATGATCTTGATCCGCTGATCGCGGCGGCCAAGGACGCGGTCGCCGCACCGCTGCCGGAGGGCCTGCCGGAGGCGGAGCAGCTCACCTTCCTCGGCCGCGGCTGGTCGGTCGGGATCGCTCACGAGGCGGCCCTGAAGTTCCGCGAGACCTCGGCCAGCTGGGCGGAGTCGTACCCGGCGATGGACTACCGGCACGGCCCGATCTCCATCGCCAACAAGGGCCGCGCGGTCTGGATGTTCGGCGAGCCGCCGGCCGGGCTGGCCGACGACGTGACCGCGACCGGCGCGACGTTCGTCGATCATGATCTTGATCCGCTGGTCGACCTGATCTTGGCCCAGCGGGTCGCGGTGGCGCGGGCGATCGGGTTCGGGGTCAACCCGGACGAGCCGCGGCACCTGAGCCGTTCGGTCGTGCTGGGCGCCTAATGGCCGACTCGCCCGAGTGTGTCGTCGCGGTCGATCTCGGCGGCACCCTGACCAAGATCGGGTACGTGAACGAGGACGGCACCGCCACCGCGGTGCGCCGCCTCGACACCTACCGGGCCGGCGGCGCGGACGGCCTGGCCGACTGGCTCGGCGACCGGATCGCCGAGGCTGCGGCCACGGCGCCGGGACCCTGCCACGGCTTCGGGATCGCCGTCCCCGGCATCATCGACGCGGCCAGCGGCACCGTCCGGGCCGCGCCCAACGTCGGCTGGACCGAGATGCCGATCCGGGACCGGCTGCACGACCGGACCGGGCTGTCCGGAGCGGTCGGCCACGACGTCCGGGCCGGCGGCCTCGCCGAAGGACGGCTCGGCAGCCCGGACGCGCAGAACGTGTTCTTCCTCCCGATCGGCACCGGCATCGCGGCCGCCATGATCGTCGACGGGCGGCTGCTCGAGGCCGGCGGCTATGCCGGCGAGATCGGCCACACCCGGGTCCGGGCGGCCGGCGAGACGCCGTGCGCCTGCGGCCAGATCGGCTGTCTGGAGACCGTGGCCTCGGCCGCCGGCGTCGCCCGCGGCTACGCGGCGGCCCGCGGGGTCGAGGTCGGGACCAACCCGGACGCCCGGGCGGTCGCGGAGGCAGCCCGTGCCGGCGATCCGGACGCCCTCGCCGCGTTCGCGGTGGTGATCGACGCGCTCACCGAATCGTTGCTGCTGAGCACCACCCTGCTGGGCTCGGAAGTGATCATCATCGGCGGCGGGCTGTCCGGCGCGGCCGACCTGTTCCTGCCCGAGGTGGAGCGCCGGATCGCTGCCACGGCGACGTTCCAGCGGGTGCCGGAGTTCCGGCTGGCCACCCTCGGCGCGGACGCCGGGCTGATCGGGGCCGGGCTGCTCGGCTGGGCCGAACTGCGGGGAGTCGATCATGACTGAGACCGTGCTGCGCTGCGAGCGGGTGGTGACGCCGGACGGAGTCCGTACCGACGCCATGATCAAGATCGGCGACGGGGTGATCACGGAGCTCGGCCCGTCGACGGGTTCGGGGGAGCCGGTCGAGGGCTGGGTGCTGCCCGGCTACGTCGACACCCACGTCCACGGCGGCGGTGGCGGCGACTACCCGACCACCGACCCGGACGAAGCTCTGCAGGCCCGGGAATTCCATGCCCGCAACGGAACCACGACCAGCTACGCCAGCCTGGTCAGCGCCGAACCGGACCTGCTGGTCCGGCAGATCGAGACCCTGGTGCCGCTGGTCGAGGCGGGCGCGTTCGCCGGCATCCACCTCGAGGGGCCGTTCCTGTCCGCGGCCAAGTGCGGCGCGCACGACCCGGCACTGCTGACCCCGCCGACCCCGGAACTGCTGGACCGGGTGCTGGCCGCGGGCGCCGGCCGGATCGCCATGATCACGATCGCCCCGGAACTCGATCATGGTCGGGACGCGGTGCAGCGGCTGTCCCGGGCCGGCGTCCGGGTCGCCTTCGGGCACAGCGATGCCGACGACCGGCAGACCGCCGCCTCGATCGATGCCGGCGCGACGGTGGCGACCCACCTGTTCAACGCGATGCGGCCGATCCACCACCGTGAGCCCGGGCCGGTCCCGCGGCTGCTCGATGATCACCGGGTCACGGTCGAACTGATCTGCGACGGGATCCACCTGCATCCGGACGTGATCACGATGGCGATCGCGGCGGCCGGGCCGGACCGGGTCGCGCTGATCACCGACGCGATGTCCGCGGCCGGACTGGCCGACGGCTCGTACGCGCTCGGCCACCTGGACGTAGCGGTCGCGGGCGGTGCCGTCCACCTGGTCAACCCCGACGGCAGTGCCGGCTCGATTGCCGGGTCGACCCTGACCATGGCCAGCGCCGTCGAGTTCGTCGTCGGTCTCGGGGTGCCCGTCCCCGACGCGGCGCGGATGGCCGCGACCACCCCGGCCCGGGCGCACGGACTGGACCGGGTGGGGGAGCTCACGGTCGGCCGGCAGGCCGATCTCTGCGTTGTCGATGATCAAGGCCGGCTGCAGCGCGTGCTGCAGGGCGGCCGCTGGAAAGTGGCGGAGTGAACGGATGACCCTGGCGACCCTGACCGACGTCCTCGCGACCGCGGCCGAGCGGACGAAGGCGGTCGGTGCCTTCAACGTGTTCAGCATCGAGCACGCCGAGGCCCTGGTGGCCGGTGCCGAGCAGGCCGGCACCGACGTGGTGCTGCAGGTCTCCCAGAACGCCGTCCGCTATCACGGCGCGCTGCGCCCGATCGGGCTGGCGACGCTCGCGATCGCCGAGGCGGCGTCGGTCCGGGCCGTGGTGCACCTCGACCATGCGACCGAGCGGAGCCTGGTCGACCAGGCCGTGGAGCTCGGCTTCACCTCGGTGATGTTCGATGCGTCGGCGCTGCCGTACCAGGAGAACGTGGCGGAGACGGCGGCCGTGGTGACCCAGTGCCGGGCCGCCGGGATCTCGGTCGAGGCCGAACTGGGCGAGGTCGGCGGCAAGGACGGCGTGCACGCGCCGGGCGCCCGGACCCGGCCGGACGAGGCGGTCCGCTTCGTCGCGGAGACCGGCGTCGACGCGCTCGCGGTGGCGGTCGGTTCGTCGCACGCGATGACCGAGCGGACCGCGAAGCTGGATCTGGACCTGATCGCCGAACTCGCCGCTGCCGTACCGGTGCCGCTGGTGCTGCACGGTTCGTCCGGCGTCGCCGACGACGAGATCGTCCGGGCCGTCGCCGCCGGCATGACCAAGATCAACATCGCCACCCATCTGAACGCGGTGTTCACCGACCGGGTCCGGTCCGTGCTCGGCGACAACCCGGCGATGGTGGACAGCCGGAAGTACCTCGGCCCGGCCCGCGACGCGGTGGCCGCGGAAGTGGCACGGCTGCTGACACTGCTGGCATCCTGACCTCGGTCGGGGACGGCAGCGATGGCCATGTTCTAGTCTTACGAACACGATCGTGCGGCCTCCTCGACAGTGCAGCGCGGCAGTTGGATACGAGGGCGCTGACGACTGCGCCGTGTAACTTTGGTTTGATCAGGGAGAATGGGCACCGTGAGCGATTTGATCGACACCACGGAGATGTATCTGCGGACCATCTTCGAGCTTGAAGAAGAGGGGATCGTGCCGCTGCGGGCCCGGATCGCCGAGCGTTTGCATCAGAGTGGACCGACCGTCTCGCAGACGGTCGCGCGGATGGAACGGGACGGGTTGGTCAAGGTCGAGGGCGACCGCCACCTGGAGCTGTCCCCCGAAGGTCGCGACCGGGCCATGCGGGTGATGCGGAAACACCGGCTGGCGGAACGCCTGCTGACCGACGTGATCGGCCTGGAGTGGGAGAAGGTGCACGTCGAGGCGTGCCGCTGGGAGCACGTGATCTCCACCGACGTGGAGCACCGGCTGGTCGAGCTGCTCGAGGCTCCCGTCGCCTCCCCGTACGGCAATCCGATCCCGGGCCTGGAAGAACTCGGTGTCAAGACGCCGAAGGTGGAGTTCCGGGCCGGCAACGACCAGTTGCGGGACCTCGTCGAGCGGACCGACGGCGCCGCGGCCCGGGTCGTGGTGGAGCGGATCAGCGAAGAGATCCAGAAGGACATCGACACCATGGGGACGTTGCGCGCGGCGGGCATCAAGCCCGGCGTCGAGGTCACCGTCGAGGGCGGCGGCCTCGGGGTCAAACTGTCCGCGGCCGACGCGCCGCCGTGCGAGATCTCGCTCGAGGCGTCCGCCTATCTGTTCGTCTCCCGGGTGTGATGCCGGCCCTCGTCGTGTCCGAGGACGGTCTGGACTGGCCGCGGTATCTGGCCCAGTTCCACGCGGCTCGCCCGGGCGTCATCGAAGCCGTGCTGTCCCGGTCGCTGGCCGGCGACCACACGCCGTACCGCTGGTTGGCCCGGGCCGTCTCCGACGCCGGTACGGTGCTCGACCTCGCCTGTGGCTCGGGCCCGATGTCGCGGGAGTTGCTGAGCCGGCCGCCGAGCTCCTCCAAGGTACGGACCGTCATCGGCGTCGACCTGTCCGCCGACGAGCTGCGGCTGGCGGCGGACCGCGGCCCCGGACCCTGGGTCCGCGGCGACGCGTTGCGGCTGCCGTTCCGCGAGGGGTCGGTGGACGCGGTCACCAGCTCGATGGGCCTGCTCGTGGTCCGGCCGCTGGACCAGGTGCTGGCCGAGGTCACCCGGGTGCTCAAGCCGGGCGGCGTGCTGGCCGCGATCGCCCCGGCGCTGCGCCCGCTGTCCCCGGCCGAGATGCGGGTACCGGCCCGGATCAACGCCCGGCTGCGCGGATCGCCCCGGTTCCCCGGCTCGGTGGAGCTGGCCGGTTTCAGCCGGACCCTGCGGGCGGCCGGGCTGCGTCGGGTCGAGGATGCCCGCGAGCGCTACCACTACACGGTGACCTCCCGCGAGGACGCCGAACTCCTGCTCTCCGCGCTCTATCTGCCGAGCACCAAGGCGGCCCGGATCGCTTCCGCGGTCGACTTCCTGACCCACCGGCTGGCCAAGCGCGGGCCGTTCCCGATCACCATTCCGATGCGGCGGGTGGTGGCGATCAAATAGCGTGCGGGGCCTGCCGGCCCCGGAATAGTCCGGCCCCCGCCGTGCGTTACAGCGGCGACAAGGCATTCATCACAACCGCTGCCAGCAGGGCAGCCAGGAGAAGACATGGCAACGATCGAACTCAACTCTGACCAGTTCGAGAAGACGATCTCCGACAACGACATCGTGTTGGTCGACTTCTGGGCCGAATGGTGCCCGCCGTGCAAGCGGTTCGGCCCGGTCTTCGAGGCCGAGTCCGAGGGTCACTCCGACATCGTGTTCGCCAAGTTGGACACCGACGCCAACCAGGCCCTGAGCGGCCAGCTCGGCGTCTCCAGCATCCCGACCCTGATGGCCTTCCGGGAGGGCGTGCTGGTCTTCAACCAGGCCGGCGCCCTGCAGGCCCCCCAGCTGAAGCAGGTCGTGGACGCGGTGAAGGGCCTCGACATGGAGAAGGTGCATGCGGAGGTCGCGAAGCTGAAGGAAGAGCACGGCGAGGCCTGAGCCCCGTGTTCGACGCCCCGGCGCCTGGTGACAGGTGCCGGGGCTTCCGTCACCCTGCCGTCGGGTCCGCGGCGCGACCCCGGTGCGGGCTGCGCGCTGCCGTACCTGATAGAAGTTGATCATGACCACGACGGCGCCGCTGGCGCTGGCCACGTTCCACGTCGATGCCACGCCGCCGGTCGGCAGCCAGATGGCGTACACGCAGGTCGGGACGGCCGACGAACTCTCGCTCAGTTGCCGCGGCATCGTGCTGCTCGGCGCCGAGGCACCGATCGTGCTGTGCGCGGTGGACTGGATCGGGATCGGCAACGAGGGGCACGACGTGTTCCGGGAGCGGCTCGCCGCGGCGGCCGGCACCACCCCGGACCGGGTCGCCGTACACACGCTGCACCAGCACGACGCGCCGGCCTGCGACTTCTCGGCCGAGCGGATCCTGATCGAGGCCGGCCGCGACGCCGGCCGCTGGGACGGCTCGCTGGCCCGCCGGGTGCTCGACGACGCCACCGCCGCGATCAAGCTCGCGCTGGCCGAGCCGGTGCCGGTCAGCCACCTCGGCTGGGGCACCGCGACCGTGGAGCAGGTCGCCTCCAACCGGCGGATTCTCGGCGACGACGGCCGGGTCCGGGCGATGCGGATGACCAAAACGGTCGAGCCGGAGCTGCGGGCCGAGCCGGAGGGCGTGATCGATCCCGAGGTCAGCCTGGTCACGTTCTTCGACGGCGAGCGTCCGGTCGCGCTGCTCAGCTACTACGCCTGCCATCCGCAGAGCTACTACCTGACCGAGACGCCGAGCCCGGACTTCCCCGGCATCGCCCGCTTCCTGCGCGGGCAGTCGGTGCCGGGCGCGCTGCACGTCCACTTCAACGGAGCCGGCGGCAACATCGGCGCCGGCAAGTACAACGACGGCGACCCGGAGAACCGGGTCGTGCTGGCCGGTCGGCTGGCGGACGGATTGCGGCGGGCCTGGGACGGGACCGAACGGACCCCGATCACGGCGGCCGACGTCGGCTGGCGTACCGAACCGGTACGGCTGCCTCCTGCCGACCACCTCGACGAGCCGACCCTGCTCGCCCTGATCGATGCCGGCCAGGGCGACGCGTTCCTGTCCGGCGCGGACCGGCTCGGCTGGCTGCGCCGGTCCCGGGCCGGCCGGGCGATCGACCTGCAGCTGCTCCGGGCCGGGCAGGTCCGGCTGCTGCACCTGCCGGGCGAGGCCTTCGTCGAGTTCCAGCTCGCGGCCAAGGAACTGCGGCCCGATCTCGGGGTCGGCGTCGCGGCGTACGGCGACTACGGTCCCGGCTACATCGGCACCGCGCGGGCGTACGACGAGGGCGGCTACGAGACCAGCGAGCGGGCCAGCAACGTCAGCCCGGCCGCGGAGGCCGAGCTGCTCCGGGCGATTACGGAGCTGTTGAAGGACTGAGCACGGCGACCGTGATCCCCTGGCTGCCCGGCCGGTCCATCGCCTGCAACGCGTCGCCCGCCCCGGCCAGGTCGGTCCGGTTCATGATCAACTTCCCGGGATCGACCGCGCCCGACGTGATCAACTCCAGCATCGCCGGATAGTCGGCCGCCGGCATCCCGTGCGAGCCGAGCACCGCCAGCTCCCAGGCGATCACCCGGTCCATCGGCAACGGCGGGGTGGCCTGATCACCGAGCAGCAGGCCGACCTGGACGTGCCGGCCGCGGCGGCGCAGCGAGGAGACCGCGGCGACCGCGACGGCCGGCGAGCCGGCGCAGTCCAGGGTGAGGTCGGCGCCGCCGAGTTCCATGATCGACTTCGGTACGTCCAGCGCGGCCGGGTCCATGATCGTTTCGGCCCCGAACCCGGCGGCCAGCTCGCGGGCCGCCGCGGCCGGGTCGACGGCGATCACCCGGGCCCCGAGCGCGCGGGCGATCATGATCGCCGACAGCCCGGCACCGCCGCAGCCGAACACCGCGACCAGCTGACCCGCGGCCAGGCCGCCCTGGGCGGTGAGTGCGTGGTAGGCGGTGGCGAACCGGCAGCCGAGGGCCGCCGCCGCGGCGAACCCGAGCGCGTCCGGCAACCGGACCAGGTTGAGATCGGCCGCGACCACCGGCACCAGCTCGGCGAACGAGCCCCAGCCAGTGAACCCGGGCTGGGTCTGCTCCGGGCACACCTGCGCCTGGCCCGCCGCACAGTACGCGCAGCGGCCGCAGCCGTTCACGAACGGCGCGGTGACCCGGTCGCCGACCGTCCACCGCCGAACCCGGTCGCCGACCGCGGCGACCACGCCCGCGAACTCATGGCCGCCGACGTGCGGCAGCCGGACCGGATCGTGGCCCTGCCAGGCATGCCAGTCGGACCGGCACACCCCGGTCGCCGCCACCCGGATGATCACTCCGGCGGACGGGCAGTCCGGGTCCGGGACGTCGCGGACCGCAGGCGGCGCACCGAGCTCGTCGTAGACCAGGGCCCTCATCGGCGCGGGATCCCCGCCGGGAGACGTTGCTGCACGCGGTCACGGTAACCCGGCGGCCCGGGGCACTGTCGGTGCCGGTCCCTAGAGTCCTGCGCATGGTGACGGAGGAGATGATCGACCGGGCCGGGCGCTTCGTGATCGGCAACGGCCGGTTGATCGAACGACGGCTCTGGCAGCTCGTCCGCGGACCGGCCGACCCGGCGATCGGGCACGCGGTGCTGTCCGCGCTGGACGGCTATCGCAACCCCGACGGCGGCCTCGGCCACGGCCTGGAGTCCGACGTCCAGGCGCCGGACAGCCAGCCGGTCGCGGTCGACTTCGCGCTGGCCGTGGTCGCCCAGGTGCTCGATCTGGTCGACGACGCGGGCGTCCGTGATCATGCACGCGACTTCGGGGCCCGGACGCTGCCGTACCTGGAGGCGGTGGCGACACCCAGCGGCGCGCTGCCGATCGTGCTGCCGACGGCGCTGGACCATCCGCACGCCGATCACTGGGACAGCGAGGCGTTCCCGCTCGGCCTCAACCCGACCGGCGGGATCGTGGTCCGGCTGCGCCGGCTCGGCCTCGTCTCCGACTGGCTGGACCGGGCCGAGGCGTGCTGCCGTACCGACGTCGAGCAGTCACTGGCCGAGCCCGAACTCGGCGGCCATACGGCCCTGAACATCGCGGCGTTCCTCGCCGGCAGCGACGATCGCCGCTGGGCGGACGAGCAGTTCGAACTCCTCGCCGCCCGGCTCGACACCTTGTCGCACTTCCACCTCTATCCGGGACCGGGCTACGGCGTCACTCCGCTCCAGTTCGCGTCCAGCCCGGACGCCCCGGCCCGGCGGCTCTTCCCCGACGCCGCGATCACGGCGCACCTGCGCCACCTCGCCGAGGGGCAACAGGAGGACGGCGGCTGGCCGATCACCTGGCAGCCGCCCGGGGAGGTGGCCACGCTGACCTGGCGCGGCGTGGTGACCGTCGACGCCGTCCGGACGCTGCTGGCCTATTCCTCGGGCCGGTCGGACGGATAGCTTCGCCGAGGGTGCGCCGGCTCGGCCCGGCCGCGGTCTCCGTCGATCCGATCCTGGCCGCGGTCTCCGTCGATCCGATCCTGCGGCGGCTGCTGCCGGTGCTCTGCGCCCTCCGGCGTGGGGCCTGGGCCCGCTGACTCCGCGGCGTCCAGGCGTTCGATGGCTTCAGCCTGCCTGCGGTCGGCGTCGGACTGGCGGGCTTCGGCGGCGCGGTCGTGGCGCTCCGCCTCGACCTCGGCCCGGTCGGCCGCGGCCCGGGCCTGCCCGGCGTCGGCTCGGGCCTGGTCGGCCGCGGCCCGCTCCTGGACGGCATCGGCGCGACGGGCCTTCGCCGCGAGCTGGGACTGGCTGCCGGCGTCGCGAAGCGCGGTGGCGCGTTGCTGATCACGGTCCAGCTGGGCCTCCCGCGCTCGGGCCCGGCTCCGCATCACCACGGAGATCACGATCAGAGCGAGGACGAGCAGGACGACGAGACCGAGGACCGGCAGGAGCCATGCGGTGGGGTCCATCGGAGTTCTCCTTCAAGGGTGCTGGGTGTCTCGCCCGACGTACCCGTACGGGCGCGGACCGAAACCCGTAGTCTCAGCGCATGAGGATTCGCCGGGCCGCCGAGGCCGATCTCGGGGAACTCCAGCGGGCGATCTTCACCGACATGAGCCTGGCCGAGTTGCGGGCGGCCGACGAGAGGTTCAACCGCCCGCCGGACTCGCTGCACATCGTCGCCGAGAACGACGACGGCGAGATCGTCGCCAGCTGCAACCTGATCCGGGAGACCCACCGGATGCGCCGGCACCGGGCCGAGCTCGGTGGCTTCGTGATCATTCCGGCCGAACGCGGGTCCGGGCTGGCCCGCCGGATGATCGACTACCTGGCCCGCTATGCCCGGCGGGAGTGGGATGTGTCGATCCTGGACGTGGCCTGCCGCGGCGGTACCGCGGCGGAACGCGCCTATCGCGGGCTGGGCTTCACCGAGTGGGCCCGGCTGCCCGGCGGCTATCTCGACTACGACGCGATCTACGACGAGGTTCGGCTCTACCGGCCCGTCCCGCCCTTGGACTGATCGCCGTTCCGGCGCTTGCGCGGCGCCGCTGACCGCGGCGGCTGCGCCCGCATGTGATCACGGACCCGGCTCATGATCTCGCCGAGCCGGCCCAGGTCCCGTTCCGACAGCGGCTCGAAGAGCAGCCGGCCGACCACCTCGATGTGACCGGGCAGGGCACGGTTCAGCAGCGCGACGCCCTTCTTGGTGATCGTGACCAGGGTGCCCCGCTCGTCATCCGGGCTGGGTTCGCGGGTGATCAGCCCGGCCTTCTCCAGCAGCCCCGCCTGGTACGTCAGCCCGCTGCGGCTGTAGACGACGCCGTCGGCCAGCGCGGTCATCGTCAGCTTCCCGTCGGCGGCCGCGAGGCTGCTCAGCACCTGGAACTGGACGGTGCTCAACCCGACGCTGCGGAGCTGCTGTTCCACCTGGTGCTGAAGCAGCGTGACGGCCTCCATGAGCGCGAAGTACGCGCTCAATCGCTGTGGATCGGGAGCCTCGACGTCGCCGAGGTCGATCAGTGGGCCGGTCATGGCGGGCCAGCCTACCTGCTTCGACTTCGAAGCATGTGGCGGAGGTCACCCCGCGAAGGTCTGTGCTTCGAATTTGAAGCAAGTTACGATCGACCCCAAGTGCTTCACATTCGAAGCAAGTGGATCGAGAGGACATGATCATGAAGGCCATGCGCTATCACTCCCACGGCGACTCCGACGTCCTGGTGTACGAGGACGCGGACCGCCCGGTGCCCGGCGAGGGGCAGGTGCTGCTGCAGGTGGCCGGCACCGCCTTCAACCTGCTGGACGCGGCGATCCGGGTCGGCATCATGCGGGACGCCTTCTCGGTGGCCCTCCCGCACATCCCCAATCTCGACGTGTCCGGCGTGATCACCGAGCTCGGCCCCGGGGTCGACGGCTGGCGGGTCGGCGACGCCGTGATCGGGATGCTGCCGGCGACCGAACCCGGGGCGGCCGCCGAGTACGTCGCCGCGCCCGCCGCGGTCCTGGCTGGGGCGCCGCAGACGGTCGAGCTGGCCGATGCGGCCGCGCTACCCGTGGTCGGGCTGACCGCCTGGCAGGCACTGTTCGAGGTCGCCGCCCTGCAGCCGGGGCAGCGGATCCTGATCAACGGCGCCGGCGGGGGAGTCGGCGGCTACGCCGTGCAGTTGGCCCGCCGGGCCGGTGCCACCGTGACCGCGGTCGCCGGTCCGCGCAGCCGGGACCGGGTCCGGGCCCGCGGCGCCGCGGAGGTGATCGACTACACCGCCGGGCCGATCGAGGATTCGCTGGCCGACCGGCGCTTCGACGTCGTCCTGCAACTGGTGCGCACCGACCCGGAGGAGACCGCCCGGCTGGTCGACTTCGTCGGTGACGGAGGGGTCTTCGTCAGCAGCACCACGCCCGGCCCGGACCAGGCCGGCCGCGGAGTGCGTACCGAACGGGTCTTCGTACGCCCCGACGCCGGCCAGCTCGCCGAACTGGTCGCGCTGGTCGACGCGGGCGAGCTGGTGATCGACGTCGCCGACCGCCGGTCCTTGACGGACCTGGCCGACGTCCATGATCAAGGCGTTGCCGGCAGCCTGGCCGGCCGGACGATCTTGGTCCCGTGATCGTTCAGCGGGACCAGTCGGGCGGCTGCGCGGCCCGGAACGTGTCGTACACGACCCTCGGGGTGTCGCCGTCCCAGCGCAGCATTCCCATGTAGGAAAGGCCGTTCAGGTCCAGGTTGTAGTTCCGCCGCTGCTTGTAGTCCTTGAGCACCCAGAAGGCATAGCCGGCGACGTACGGCTTCGCCACCACTTGGTCCCAGTGGGCCTGGAAGTAGGCGGCATGATGCTCCTCGGTGCCGGCCTCGGTCGGGTCGCCGTGGTTGCCCCAGAAGGACCAGGTGCCGTTCTCGGTGATCATGATCGGCTTGCCGGGATGGTTGGCGTGGACCTGGTCGAGGGTCGGGGTGAGATCTTCGTTCTTGCCGTAGAAATAGCCGAAGTACTCGTTGAAGCCGACCACATCGGCCAGGTCGAACGCCTCGTCCCAGCTGGTCGCCGAGGCCCAGGTGACCGGGCGGTCGGCCAGGTCGACGGCCTTCACCACGTCCCGCATCTGGGCCAGCCAGGCCCGATAGGTGGGCGTGTTCGGGGTGCACTCGTTCTGCAGCCCCCACATGATCACCGACGGGTGATTGTGGTTGTTCCAGGCGGTTGCCGCGGCGAGGGCTGCGGACAGGCCGTAGTCGAGCTGGATCGCCTGCTGGGCCTCGGAGATCCACATCGTGTCCCACTCGTCCAGTTGCAGGAGGCCGTTGCGGTCGGCCCAGTCCGTGACGTACGGGTGCCGCTGGTAGACCGCGTTCCGGAGCAGGTTGGCCCCCAAGGTCTTCGCGTGGCCGAGTTCATGATCATATTCGGCTCGGGTCAGTGACCGGCCGCTGCTGTCGGTCTCCTCGTGCCAGTTGTAGCCCTTGAGGAAGACCGGCTTCCCGTTCAGCAGAAGTTGATCTTGGCCGACCGACACGGTGCGCCGCCCGTAGGTCGAGGACAGGGTGTCGGTGACCGGGGTGCCGGCGGTTCCGGTGATCGTCGCCGTCGCCCGCAGCACGGCCGGATTCTCCGGGCTCCACTCCGGCGCCCCGGGGATCTTCAGCTCGGCCGCGGGCACCGCGACGCCGCCGGCCGGCACCTCGACCGGCAGCGTGACCGCCTTGCCGCCGGTGCGACGGCCGGGGTCGATCGTGATCTTGCCGCGGAACGGGCGGTCGCCGTGGTTCTCGATCACCGCCCGGGCATCCAGGGTCGGGCCGTCGGTGTTCAGCAGCAGCTTCGCCACCGTCACCTGCGGTACGGCCTCGAGCCAGAGCGACCGGGTCAGCCCGGCGTACGGCCAGTAGTCGACCGGCCCGGACGGCAGGGCCCGGTCGTCGGCGATCGGCTGGCCGGTCCCGTCGTAGGAGGTGTAGGTCGCGGCCCGGTGGACCCGGATCGCGATCGTCGCGGTGCGGCCCGGCCGTAGCGCATCGCCGTCGACCGGCAGCGCGAACGGCGTGTGGCCACCCTCGTGGGTGCCGAGCCAGGTCCCGTTCAGCCAGGCGTCGGCGCGGTAGAACGCACCGAGGAAGGCGAGCCGCACATACCGGTTCCGCCAGTCGGCGGGGATCTCGACCGAGAGCCGGTACCAGCCGTGGCCGTCGATCAGGCTGCCGCCCTTGCCGAAGTCGGCCCCGTCGTAGCCGGCCCAGCCGTTGTTGTCGCGCAGGTCCCACGAGGACGGTACGGCGATCGTGCCCCACCCGTCGTCGTCGAAGTCCGGCCGCTGCCAGCCGGCCTCCTCGCCGGCCCCGTCGCGGTCGTAGGCGAACTTCCAACGGCCGTCCAGACTGCGGTAGTCGCGGGTCGGTTCCCGGTTGGACCAACCGTCCAGGGCCGGCAGTACCGCGCCGTAGCTGAACACCACGACGGTGCCGTCGACGGTGCGGAGTTCGGTGCCGGAGGGCTCGCGGTCGGTGCCGGGTTCGGCGTGGGCGGGAAGCGGGAGCGTCGAGGCCAGCGCGGTGACGCCGGCGCCGGCGATCAGGGCCCGACGACGCAGTCGGGCGGGCGACCAAGGCATGTGTTAACGCTAACATCGCGGCTTCATCAGGACTAGGGTCGCTTCTTCTGCCCTGCGCGAAGTCGGCTCGCCCGCTCGGCCCGGAACCGGTGGAATGGCGGCATGACCAAGCTCCTGATTCTCGGCGGCACCGCGTGGCTGGGCCGCGAACTCGCCGCCCAGGCGGTCGGACGCGGCGACGAGGTGACCTGCCTGGCCCGCGGTGGCAGCGGCGACGTGCCCGACGGAACCCGGCTGGTCCGGGCTGACCGCGAGGCTCCCGACGCCTATGCCGCGGTGGCCGACACTGACTGGGACGTGGTGATCGACGTCAGCCGGCAGCCGGGTCAGGTCCGCGGCGCGGTCCGGGCGCTCGGCGCGCGGGCCGGGCACTGGGTCTTCGTCTCCACCTGTTCCGTGTACGCCGATCACTCCCGGCCCGGCGTCGACGAGTCCGACGGGCTGCTGCCCGCGCTGGACGGCGACACGGCGACCGTCGAGCAGTACGGCGAGGGCAAGGTCGCCTGCGAACAGGCCTGCCTCGACGTGCTCGGCGACCGGGTGGTGCTGGCCCGGGTCGGGCTGATCGGCGGCCGGGGCGACTTCAGCGACCGGTTCGGCTACTGGCCGGGCCGGTTCGCCCGGTCCGGCCCGGTCCTGGTCCCGGCCATGGCGAACGATCCGATCCAGACCATCGACGTCCGCGACCTGGCGGCCTGGCTGCTGCTCGCCGGCGACCAGCGGCTGACGGGTCCGTACAACGTGCTCGGCGAACGGATCTCCTTCGGCGACCTGCTGACCGCCGCGCGCGAAATCGCCGGTCACGACGGCGACGTGGTCGAGGCGGACGGCGACTGGCTGCAGGACCAGGGCGTCCAGCCGTGGATGGGGCCGCGGTCGCTGCCGCTGTGGCTGCCGGGCGACGACTACGCCGGCTTCATGTCCCGCAGCGACGAGCGGGCGGTGGCCGACGGCCTGGTCCGCCGGCCGATGGTCGAGACGCTGGCGGGTGCGCTGGCCGAGGAACGGGAGCGCGGCCTGGAGCGGGCCGATCGGAAGGCCGGGCTCAGCCCCGCCGAGGAGCGCGAGCTGCTGGCCGCGCTGGCTTAGCCGGCGAAGCCGTACCGGACGATCCGCATAGTGTGGCGCATGCCGAGCCGGTTCATGATCGCGTACAGCAACCGGATGTTCGCGGGGGCGCGCGCGATCAGTGGCGAGTCGTTCATCGGGGCCTCGCCGAGGTACCGCAGCCGCGGATGCCAGTCGGCCAGGGCGGCCGGATCGTTGCAGCTGAAGTTGAACCTGGTGCCGTACTTGCGCAGCGTCGGATCCCAGCCCGAGCTGCGCTGAACCCAGACCGGGCAGGTCTCGAACTGGAACTGGCCGAGCGGGAACGCCTCGATGAGGTCGGTCAGCAGCCGGCGCACCTCCGCCACGGTCAGGTACGGAACCAGTCCCTCGGCGATCATCAGCACGGGCCGGTCGCGCGGGATCCGGTCCAGCCAGCCCGGGTCGGTCACGCTGGTCCCGATCATCGTGGTGTGGGGGCGGTCGGGCAGGTGTTCGCGGCGCAACGTGATCACGTCGGGATAGTCCAGGTCGTACCAGTCGACGGTGCCGGGCGGATCGACCCGGAAGACCCGGGCGTCCAGGCCGCAGCCCAGGTGCAGCACCACCGCGTCCGGGTGGTCGGCGAGGAAGTCGCGGGCCCAGTCGTCGTGGGTCTTGGCCCGGATCACCGCGCCGATGCCGGCCTGGCTGGTCCCGAACCACCGCCGGTCGTAGTCCGGGTCCAGGGCTCGCATCGTCCGCTCGGCGTCGCGGTCGCCGAGGACTGGTTCGGGCAGTCGGTTGTCCAGCGCCTTGGCGCGGAGGACCGGAGTGAGGGTCCGCTGGACCCCGACGAGTTCGTGGTGGGCCACGAACTCTACGGTAGCCGAATGTCACGAAATTCGTGAAGTTCTTGCAGCCTCTAAACTGCGAGGGTGACCGCAGCCAGGGACGAATCCGTCGCCGCCTTCCGGGAACGGTTCGCCCAGATCATGATCGAATCGGGCATGCCGAGGATGGCCGCCCGGGTCTACGCGGCGTTGTTCGTGGAGGACTCCGGCACGCTGACTCCGGCCGAACTCGCGGAGCGGTTGGGCGTGGTCCCGTCGGCCGTCTCCGGCGCGGTCAAGTATCTGGTCCAGGTGCGGCTGGTCGAACGCGGCCGCGATCCCGGCACCCGGCGAGACTTCTGCCGGATCCACGAGCACACCTGGAGCCATTTCATCAGTCAGTCCGACCCCGTCTTCGTACGGGTGCAGAGCGGTGCCGACGAGGGCATCGAGGTGCTGGGCGCCGACAGCCCGGCCGGTCGCCGGCTGGACGAGACGCGGCGGTTCTTCGCCTTCATGCGCGAGGAGATCCAGCAGTCGATGGCCAGGTGGCGCAGCCTCAACCGCTGACCCCGTCCTGCCCGGTCCGGGTCGGGTAGAGCCTGATCCCGGGGCTCTCGACGTGCGGGAAGGAGCGGTAGAACCCGAGCGATTCCGGCTCGCTGAGCAGGTCGATCCGGGCTCCGCCCGCCAGCCGCAGGGCCTCGGTCACCAGGGCTCGCCCGATTCCCTCGCCGCGGCGGTCCCGGTCGACCGCGAGCAGGGCCAGGAACGCCTGCAGCTCGCCGTCGCTGAACAGCTGGGCGAAGCCGAGCACCGTACCCTCCTCGGCCGCGACCACCGTGGTCACACCGGGGGCGGTGAGCACCCGTACCGCTCGCTCGGGGTCGGCCGGGAGCGACGGCCAGCCCTCCGCGACGCAGAGCCGGAGTACCCCGTCGAGGTGGGACCGGTCGAACCTCCGGAGATCGATCACCCGTCGATCCTGCGCGGCGTGGGCCCGTCGCACAATGGGTACGCCGTCTCGGGGACGCACGCCACCGCCGCCCGGGAGGACCCGTGACCGACAGCGTGAACGCCATGGCCGTGAGCGCGACCTTGCACTGCCTGACCGGCTGCGCCATCGGGGAGATCACCGGCCTGTTGATCGGTACGGCCGCCGGCTGGTCGAACGCGCCGACGATCGCGGTCTCGATCCTGCTCGCGTTCTGCTTCGGCTACCTGCTGTCCACGCTGCCGCTGCTCAAGGCCGGGCTCGCCGTCGCCGCGGCGCTGCGGATCGTGCTGGCGGCCGACACCGCCTCGATCGCCACGATGGAACTCGTCGACAACCTCGTGATGATGATCATCCCCGGCGCCCTGGCAGCGGGACTCGTCAACGTCGTCTTCTGGGTCGGGATGATGATCGCGTTCGCCGCGGCGTTCGTCGCCGCCTTCCCGGTCAACCGGTGGCTGCTCCGGCGCGGGAAGGGTCACGCCCTGACGCACGGCTACCACGGGGCTTCCACTGACGAGGGGCCTCGGCGCTTCATCCCGTCGTTCCGGACCGGGGCGCTGGTCGCCGCGCTGGTCGCGTTCATGCTGGGCGGCCTGATCGTCGCGATCGCCGACGAGCTCGAGACGGCCGACCACTCGGGGACGGCCGTGCGCGGGGAACAGCCGACCTGGACCGTGGGCCGTACCGGCTTCATCCTCCCCGGACGCCCAGGCGCCTGAAGACCTGCTGCACGGCGTCGGGTTCCAGGGGTTCGAGCCCGAGCACGGCGCCGAGATAGAGACCGTCACCGACCAGGCGGATGATGTCGGCGAGCACCGGGTCGTCGACTTCGGTGCGGAGCGCGTCGCTCCACACGCTGAAGACCTCCTGCACGAGGTCGCGGGTCTCCTGACTCACCTCGATCCCGCTGCGCAGGGCGCTGAACACGGCCCAGTAGTGCTCGGCCTCGACGCTGCCGGGCCGTGAGGTCTCGAGGAACGTACGCACCACGCCGTCCTCGGCGGCCCGTTGCACGTTGGCCGTCGTGTAGTCCCGCAACCGCTCGGCCAGCCCTTCGATCAGCGCGGACTTGGTGGGGAAGTGATAGAGCAGGCCGCCCTTCGAGACCTCGGCCAGTTCGGCCACGGCATCGAGGGTCAACTGGCCCGCGCCGCGTTCGACGAGGATCTGCTTCGTCGCGTCGAGCAGCCGGGCCCGGGTCGTCTCCGATCGGGTTCTTGCCACGGATCACCTTTCGTTTTACTGTACCGTCCAGACGGTACAGTACCAGTATCAATATCAGTGCAGGGCTCAGATCTTGATGAGGGGCAGTGGTGACGATGAGAAATGTTCCCGTCCGGGGCGGACATGTGGTGGTCGACGAACGATCGCCGGCCGCGCCCGGCCCGGCCGTGTTGCTGGTGGCCGGCACCGGCTGCTCGCTGGACTTCTGGCGAACCGACCTGTGCGACGCCCTCGTCGCGGCCGGGCTGCGGGTGATCCGGTTCGATCAGCGCGACACGGGCGCGGCGTCGGCGGACCCGGCCGGTGCTCCGTCGTACGGCCTGCCGGATCTGGTCGAGGACGCCGTCGCCGTGCTCGATGCGCTGGGCGTACGGCAGGCGCACTGGGTCGGCTTCTCCCAGGGTGGCTGGGTCGCCCAACTCGCTGCCCTGGAGCATCCGCGACGGGTCGCGTCCCTCACGCTGATCGCTTCCCGGCCGGTGGCGCACGGCCCGAACGATGCCGATCTGCCTGAGCTCTCCGACGCACTCCTGGCGTCCTTCACCGCGACGGCGCCCATGCCGGACGCCACGGACCGGGAGGGTTGGATCCAGTTCCTGGTCGACGGCGAACGGCCCTTCGCGAGTACGACGGCGCCGTTCGATGTCCCGGATGCCCGGGCGCTGGCGACGGTGGTGGTCGAGCGCACCCGGGATCTCGGCGCGATGCTGGCCAACCATCCGGTCGCGCCGCAGGGTGATCGCTGGCGGGAGCGGCTGGGGGAGATCGAGGTGCCGGCCGCCGTGATCCACGGCGAGGACGATCCGCTCTTCCCGCTGGGCAACGGAGAGGCACTGGCCCGCGAACTGCCGGCTGCAACGCTGCACGTAGTACCCGGCCTGGGCCACGAGCTGCCGCGACGCGTCCGCCCGTCCATCGCGGCCGTGATCATCGACACCGTTGGTCGCGGCGAGACGCGGCGGGATCCGGCACCGATCGACGCGGTCGCCGATCACCATCTCGGCGGCAGGCATCTCGACACCATGCCCGGCACGGCGGTGCGGCCGAGCACGATCCACGGCCGCGGCCTCTTCGCGACCGACACCTTTCCGGCCGGCGCGTTGCTCGGCGTACTCGACGGCCAACTCGTCGACGCGGACGCCCATCCGGACGTCGTCGACGCACTGGAGTGGAACGCGCTGAACCCGACGACCCTCCTGGTGCGGCCCATCCGCACCAGTTACGGGTTCATGAATCACAGCGACCACCCGAACGTAATCATCGATCCGGATGCGCGGCAGGTCCGGGCCGGGGCACCGATCGCGCCGGGAGACGAACTGACCATCGACTACCTGGCTCAGCCGGTGCCGGAGAGCTACCGGCGGTCGAGCGACGCACGGCGACTGCGTGCGGCGGAGAAGGTGGCGCCCCCGGCAGGATTCGAACCTGCGCACAAGGTTTAGGAAACCTCTGCTCTATCCCCTGAGCTACGGGGGCGTGACGCGGCAACGCTACCCCGGCCCGGCGCGGTCGGGCCAGTTGAAAGACCGCCCGCCCGTTCCGGATGCCTGCAAAGCGACTAGGAATATCGAAGGGGTCGGACTGGTTACGGCTGGCATGCCCTTGAACGGAGATTACGAACCCAGTCCGTCGGACTTCGCCCGTAACCAGGTGGAGCTCTACGAGTCGTCCGGTGGCCAGAAAGGCACCACGAACCGGGGCCGTCCGGTGGTCGTGCTGACCACCCTGGGGGCGAAGAGCGGGAAGGTCCGCAAGACGCCGCTGCAGCGGGTCGAACACGACGGCGAGTACGCCGTGGTGGCCTCCTTGGGCGGCGCGCCGAAGCCGCCGAAGTGGTACTACAACGTGCTGGCCCACCCCGACGTCGAACTGCAGGACGGCGCGGACAAGAAGGACTACCGCGCCCGTGAGGTGACCGGCGAGGAACGGGCCGTCTGGTGGGACCGCGCGGTCGAGTCGTGGCCGGACTACGCGGACTACCGGACCAAGACCGACCGCGAGATCCAGGTCTTCGTGCTGACCCCGCGGGAGGTCTGACCAGGGGCCACGTGGCTCGCCGGGGGTCCGACCGTCCGTAGACTCTGCGATCATGGCGGTCCGAATCAAGAGCCGGGTCATCGTCGCCTGCGCCTGGCTGGTGCTGGGCGCGGCGATGATCATCATCCCGACCCTGGTTGCCTTGAACGCGCTGCGGGCAACCCTGGCCGGGCACCCGGTCAATCTGATCCTGACCGTGATCTGCCTGGTCATCGGCGTGATCGGGTTCGCCTGGGGAATCGGCAGCCTGATCCTCGGCGAGCGTTACGACCAGTTCGACCGCAGTGAACGCCGGCCCCGGCAGCGCACTCCGGAGGAGATCCAGCGGCAGGTGAAGCGGCGGATCGCGCTCGCCGTACCGGCCATGATCATCTCGCTGGTGCTGGTCGTCGCCGTCGGGTACGCGAGCCCGCGGGTTGCGGTCGAGCCGGCGTTGGGTGAACTTCGGTCGGACGAAACGGTAAGAGTCGTCGACCGACTCACCTGGTACGAGCTCGTCCCGGACCGCCGGGATCGCTACGACAACGTGATCGAACCGACAACCGGGTTCGTCTTCTATCCGGGCGGCCGGGTCGACCCGCAGGCGTACGCGGCGATGCTGCGGCCGCTCGCCGAGGCCGGCTATCTGGTCGCGGTGCTCAAGGTGCCGCTCTCGCTGGCCATGATCGACATCGACCACGCCCGGTCGGTGATCAACGTGCATCCCGAGATCGACGCCTGGTCGGTCGCCGGGCACTCGCTGGGCGGGGTGGCCGCGGCCGCGTACGTGGACACCGACGAGCGGGTGGACGGCCTGGTGCTCTACGCCTCGTACCCGTCGGCCAAGATCAGACGCGACGACTTCCAGGCGCTGTCGCTGTTCGGCTCCGCGGACGAGCAGACCACGCCGGCCCGGGTGGACGCGGCGAAGGACCTGCTGCCGCCGAAGACCCGCTACGTGGCGCTGGACGGCGCCACCCACGACGTGTACGGCGACTACGGCGGTGAGACCGGCGACGCGGCCGCGGACCGGAACCTGCGCGGCGCGATCATCAAGGAGACCGTCGAACTGCTGAAGGCGATCAAGCCCGCCCCCTGACCCGTCCGGCGGAAGCGGGGCTGCCCTACGATCGTTGCCTGTGACCGACGGATTGCAGCGAGCCCAGCAGAAGATGGCCGACGCCGGCGTCGCCGAGCAGGCGATCAACGTCTTCACCGACTACTACCGACAGCTGCAGCAGGGCAGCACCGGCTACATCGCCGAGGACTCGATCGAACCGCTCACCGATCCCGACCTGCTCAGCGAGGTCGAACTGGATCCGGAGGACGCGCGTCGGGCGATCGACCAGACGGTGATCATCAAGCTGAACGGCGGCCTGGGCACCTCGATGGGCCTGGACCGCGCCAAGTCGCTGCTGCCGGTGCGGGACGGTGCGACGTTCCTCGACCTGATCGCCGGGCAGGTGCTCGCGGCCCGCGCCGAGCACGGCGCGCGGCTGCCGTTGATCTTCATGGACAGCTTCCGGACCCGGGACGACACCCTGGAGCGGCTGCGCCGGCACCCGGAGCTCGCCGTCGCCGGGCTCGACCTGGACTTCCTGCAGAACTCCGAGCCGAAGCTGCGCGCCGACGACCTGACCCCGGTCGAGTGGCCGGCCGACCCGAGCCTGGAATGGTGCCCGCCCGGGCACGGCGACCTCTACCCGGCGCTGGCCGCCTCCGGCCTGCTGGACCGGCTGCTGGAGCAGGGTTTCCGGTACGCCTCGGTGTCCAACTCCGACAATCTCGGGGCGGCGCCGAACGCGACCATCGCCGGCTGGTTCGCGGCCAGCGGTGCGCCGTACGCGGCCGAGGTGTGCCGCCGTACCGCCGCCGACCGGAAGGGCGGCCACCTGGCGATCCGGAAGGCGGACCGGCGGCTGATCCTGCGCGACACGGCGCAGACCTCGGCCGACGAGATGGACTACTTCACCGACGAGCACCGGCACCCGTACTTCCACACCAACAACCTCTGGTTCGACCTCGAGGTGCTGGCCGCGACCCTGGCCGAGCGCAACGGGGTGCTGGGCCTGCCCATGATCAGGAACGAGAAGACGGTCGACCCGACCGATCCGTCCTCGCCGAAGGTGATCCAGGTGGAGTCGGCGATGGGCGCCGCCGTCGAGGTGTTCGACGGGGCCACCGCGATCGGCGTCGGCCGGGAACGCTTCCTCCCGGTCAAGACCACCAACGACCTGCTGCTGCTCCGGTCCGACGCGTACCGGGTCGGCGAGGACGGCCGCCTGGTCAGCACCGCCGACCCGATGCCCCTGGTCGACCTCGACCCGGCCCACTACAAGACGATCCAGGCCTTCGACGAGCGGATCCGCGTCGTGCCCTCGCTGCGCGAGGCGACCCGGCTCTCCGTCCGCGGCGACTGGACCTTCGACCAGCCGGTACGAGTCGTCGGCGAGGCCGTCCTCGACGCCCCCGGCGGCCAGGTCCCGCCAACCCTCGGCCCCGCCTGACCTGACCCCCATCAAGACCCGCTGACCGGGCACAAAAGCAGGCGTTTGGGCGGCGTGTCGCTGCCGAGGTGCCCGGTCGATGCGGAGCCGGGTACGGCGTGACTCGCTCCTACGGTCCGCCAGAGCGAGTACGGGAGCGCGGCGCCAGCGGTCCCGCAGCGTCCGCAGGCCACCGGTCGGAGGTCCGCCCGTTACTGCGTGGGGTGTGCGTACTTGGCCCAGAGGTCCTCGGCCGGCAGCGAGGTCTCCTTCTCGGACAGCTTCGGGGCCTCGGGCTTGGCGGACCGGGCGGCGTCGGGCAACTGCGGCTGCTCCGGCGGCTTGATCACGTCGCGGAACGAGATGCCGCGCGGGGCCGACGGCTGGCTCCACTTCTCGCCGGACGCCTTCGCGCCGCCCTGCGGGCAGGCCCAGATGTGGTCCAGCCCGGTCGGCAGGGTGGTGCTGAAGTCGTTGCCGTCCAGGCAGTTGCCGGAGCCCGGCGCCCGTTCGGTGGCCACATAGGCGAGATCGATCTCGTTCTCCCGGGCGACATTGCCGGTGAGCCGGTTGTCCAGCGGCGCGATGTCCTCGGAGGAGGAGATCACGATGCCGGCCGTCGGGTTCCCGGTGATCAGGTTCTTGCTCAGCTCGTTGTCCTGGCCGCCGGAGATGCCGATCCCGATGCCGTAGCCGCCCTCGGCCTGCTCGGGGGTCTTCTCGGCGTCGTTGTCGGCGATCAGGTTGCCCGCGATCAGGGCCTTCCGCTGCGGGACGTACGCCTCCTGGTAGTCCGACAGCAGGGTCATCCCGATCCGGTTGTTGGTGAACCTGTTCCGCACCACCGAGACGACGTTGCTCGCGTTGGCCTGCTCGTAGCCGACCGCGTTGAACTCGGAGATGTTGTTGCGGACGACGATGTTGCAGTCGTCGCACTGGCCGACGTAGATGCCGGAGTCGGCGTGCCCGGAGGCGTAGTTGTTCTCGATCACGCCGTTCTGCGAGTCGAACGCGTAGATCCCGTACAGGGCGTTGTTGGAGGCGGTCACGTAACGGACCGCGAAGCCCTGCAGCGGCGGGAACTTCTTCTCGTCCAGCCGCCGGTAGCCGTCGCTGCCGCTGGCCAGCCCGCCGTTCTCGTCGACCAGCCCGGTGATCAACACGCCGTTCAGGTTGAAGCCGCGGACGGTCAGGTTGGCGATCGTCACGCGCGGAGCGGTGACCACGATCCCGTTGCCGCGGAGCCCGCCGCCGTCGATGATCACCGCGTTCCGGTCGGTCCCGACCAGGGTCACGTCGGCGGTCTTGATCGCCACACTTTCGCCGTACGTTCCCGGCGCCACCTGGATCGTGTCGCCCGGCCGGGCGGCGTCGGCGGCCTGCTGGATCGTGGTGGCGTCACCGGGGACCTTGATGGTCACCGGGCCGTCTCCGGGCGGTCGAACCTCGACCTCGGGCTGGCCACAGCCGCCGGCCGCGACCAGCACGACCAGCACCACGGCGAGAGCCCATCGGCGTAAGAGCATGGGGGACAATCTAACCGGGGGGTCCGCAAGGTTGCTCAGGGGAGCACGGCGGAGGGAAAGAACGCTGCGGGTGGCCCGCACCGACTCCACTGGGCGGTCGGAAGCGGAACCCCTAGGATTCCGGCATGCCTGAACAGGATCGTTCCGATCCGGGAAATCTGCGGCGTCGCTTGGTCCTCGGCGGTGGCATCGTCGCCGTCGGTGCGGCGGGAGTCGGGTACGGACTCGGCCGGGTCGCCCCGAGCGCTGCGGAAACAGTCCCCTCCACCCAACCGCCTGCCACGCCGGAACCGGAGTCCCAGCTGGTCGACCCGTACGGCCCGCAGCAGGCCGGCATCGCCCGGCCCGCGGTCCGGCAGGGCCACATCGGCCTGACCGTCGCGGACCTGACCGCCGGTGTCCGGCCGCTCGACCTGCTCGCCGAGCTCGGCGAGACCATCGCCGCCCTGACCAGCGGCACCGACCCGGCCCTGGCCGACGTACCGCCCGCCCGGCTGACCGTGACGGTCGGCATCGGCCCGGCCGTCGTCGCGGCGGTCCGTGGCGGCGGGCCGGGCAGCCAGGAGCTGCCCCGGTTCCGTCGTGAGGACCTGACCGACGCGGCCCGCGGCGGTGATCTGCTGCTGCAGGTTTGTGCCGACGATCCGACGGTGATCGTGCTGGCCGAGCAGGCGCTGCTGACCAGGCTGTCCGGCTCGGCGACGACCCGCTGGCAGCTGGCCGGCTTCCGCGGTGCGCTGGATGGCCCGGCGGCCCGCAACCTGCTCGGCTTCTACGACGGCATCAGCGTGCCGCGGACCGAGCCCGAGCTCGCCGCCGACGTCTGGCTGACCGAGGAGGACGAGGTCGCGGAGGGCGACGGTACGAAGGAGCAGGGCGGGGCGCCCGGTGACGCGGCCGGCCTGGCCGGCGGGTCGATCGCGGTGGTCCGGATCATGCCGATCGACGTCGCCGGGTTCGCCCGGCTCCCGGTGGACCGGCAGGAGGCCGCGATCGGCCGGAAACGGGGGAGCGGGGTGCCGCTGTCCGGCGGCTCGCTCGACGAGGACCCGAACCTGCAGACCAAGAACGAGAAGGGGGTCTGGGCGATCGCCGTGGACGCCCATGTCCGGCGGGCCCATCCGCTGCCGTCCGGCGCTCCCGGCCTGATGCTGCGGCGGAGCTACTCGTACTCCCGCGGGCCGCAGGACCAGGGCCTGATCTTCGTCGCGTTCCAGCGGTCGCTGTTGACGTTTACCCGGACTCAGGCGCGGATGGACGAGCAGGACGCGCTGATGGAGTTCACCCGGACCACGGCGTCCGGCACGTTCTTGATCCTGCCGGGGTTCACCGCGGACCGGCCGCTCGGCGCGACGCTGCCGCGCTAGCCCTACGATTCCGACATGCCCGCCGTCGATCCCGCCCTGGTCCGCGCGATCGCGTACGCGCTCACCGGCGCCGAGCCCGGGAACGGAACCGTCGCCCGACCGGAGGAGTTGATCGCGTTCCTCGGCGGTACGGAAACACTCCGCGCCCATGCGGCCGCAACCCGCGCGGCGGGCAAACCGTGGCCGCACCCGGTCCCTGAATCGCTCCGGGCCGGGCTGAGCGCCGCCCAATTGCACGCCGCGATCGAGCGGGCTCGGCAGCAGGTCGACCCGCCGCCGAGCCGTCCGGTGCGCCGAACCGCGGCACCGGACGCCGACGATCTCCGACTGCTCCGTGAGGTGCCCCCGCATCACGGGGGCTGAAGGCGGACCTTCGGGTCAGCTCTGCCGGTCGCGCAGCAGGTCGCGGATCTCGGTGAGCAGTTCCTCGGTGGTCGCCGCGGCCTCCGGCTCCTCCTTCTTGAACCGCTCGCGCAGCCGGTTGTACGGCAGCACGATGCCGAAGTAGACCACGACCGCGATGATCAGGAACGTGATCAGGGCGGTCAGGAAGCCACCGACGTTGATTCCGCCGATCACGGCGTTACTGAAGCTCTCGACCTTGACGACCAAACCGACCAGGTCCAAGATGATCTTCACCAGTGCGGTGACCACCGCGCCGAACGCCGTGGCCATGACGACCGCGACGGCAAGCTCGATCAGGTTCCCTCGCATCAGGAACTCTTTGAAGCCCTTCACCCCTGCTCCTCCTTGGCGATTTCGCTGACTGGGCCGCCCGTCGTCGCTGCGACCAAGATCACCAGGACACTAGTGCCCTGCGCCGGACACTAGCAGAGGCGTTCCCGGCAGAAATGATCTTGGCGAAATGATCTTGGGCTCAGCGGAGCAGCACCGAGAGCGTCGAGGAACCCGCGGCCCGGGCCAGTTCGGCGGCCGTCTCGGCGTCGGCCTCGACGAGCAACAGCACCCCACCCGCATCCCGGGCCGAGTCCGCGGCTGAGGGGATCGTCACGATCCGGGCCCGCTCGGCGACGATCCGGACCGGGCCGCCCTGCCCGTCCGCGGCCAGGATGTCCACCCGGTCGCCGGGCCGCAGCACGGTGGCGAGGCCGGGATCGGCGAGCCGGACCGGCGCCAGCAGCCGGCCCGGACCGACCGACCGCTCGCCGACCAGGTCATAGCCGGTCAGCACCTGACCGGCCGGCACCGGCGCGGCGATCAGCCGGCCGAGGGCCTGGGCCGGGTCGGTCAGCGCTTCCTCCGGGACCGCGTCCGCGGGGACCGCCGCCGCCTCGACCTGGCTTTCCGTGACCGGGCTGCCGCCGGGCAGCAGCTCGGTGGCGCGGAGCACGGTGACGGTGTCCGGCGGCCGGGGCGCCGCGGCGTTGATGCCGGTCAGCACGGCGAGCACGGCCGCGACGACGGCCAGCTTGCGCCGGTGCCACGACACGGCGCGGGCCAGACTGCGCCAGGCCTGACCGAGACCGGACTTCTGGGGATGGTGGACACGCACGACGACCTCCTCGGGTTCTCGCCCGGGAGGCTAAGCAGGAAAACGCGGACCGTTCACGCCGTCCACAGTTGCGCGACCGGAGCCGTGCCTGTGGACAACCGAGGTCAGGCTGCGCCGGCGCTGACCTTCGAGCCGCTGGAACCGCCGGAACCGCTCGAGCCGGAACCGCTCGAGGTCGAGGAACCGGACTTCGCCGAGCCGGAATCCGACGAGGAGGACGAAGAGGAAGAAGAGGAATCACTCTTCTTCGACGAGTCGGACTTGCTCTCGCCGGACGACGAGGAGGACGCCTCCGTCTTCGTACCGCTGCCGCCGGACTTGCCGTCCGACCGGCTGTCGGTGCGATAGAAGCCGGAACCCTTGAACACGACGCCGACGGCGTTGAAGACCTTGCGCAGTGAACCGGAGCACTCCGGGCAGGTGGTCAACGGCGAGTCGGTGAACCTCTGCACGATCTCGAGTTCGTTGCTGCACGCGGTGCATCGGTACTGATAGGTAGGCATGTGTTCGGGTTCTCCTGCTCCCGGGCCCGGCGTGGTGGTGCCCGCTGGCACTCAAGCATACCGACTGCTAATCCAGGGAGCGAGTCGAACCAATAGGCTGACCCGGTGCCTCGTCGCCTGCCGCGCTGGTTGATCCTGACCGCCATCATCGTCGTGCTCGCGCTCGGCGGCCTGTCCAGTCTCGGCGTGGCCACGGTACGGCGCTCGTTCCCGCAGACCGACGGCCAGCTGGCGCTGCCGATGCTGTCCAAGCCGGTCGAGGTGCTGCGCGACGCGCACGGGGTGCCGCACCTCTACGCCGACGACCCGCAGGATCTGTTCGCGGCGCAGGGTTTCGTGCACGCCCAGGACCGGTTCTTCGAGATGGACGTCCGGCGGCACATCACCGCCGGCCGCCTCTCCGAACTGTTCGGCCCGTCCCAGGTGAACACGGACGCGTTCATCCGGACCATGGGCTGGCGCCGGGTGGCCGAGCAGGAGCTCGAACTGCTGTCGGCCAAGAACAGGCGCTACCTGGACGCCTACGCGTCCGGCGTCAACGCCTACCTCCGCGAGCGCGGCACCAGCGACCTGTCCCTGGAATACGCCCTGCTCGGGGTCCAGGGCCTGAACTACCGGCCGGAGGACTGGACCGCGGTCGACTCGATCGCCTGGCTGAAGGCGATGGCCTGGGACCTCGGCGCCAACCGGCAGCAGGAGATCGATCAGGCCCTCACAGCGGCCGCGGTGGGCAGCAAGCGAGCCGCCGAGCTGTGGCCGGGCTACCCGATGCACGACTTCGCCCCGATCGTCGGCACCGGCAAGGTCGACGGCGGTTCCTTCGACCCGGGCGGCGCGGTGTCCGGCGCGCCGGCCTCGCTCACCGACGCCCAGCGGAGGTCCGCGGTCCCGGCCTTGGAGACGGTCCGCCGGATCTCGGAGTCGCTGCCGGAGCTGGTCGCGCCGGAGGGCCTGGGCGCCGAGGTCGGCTCGAACTCGTGGGTCGTCGCCGGCTCGCGGACCGAGTCCAAGAAGCCCTTGCTGGGCAACGATCCGCACCTGGCCACGTCGATCCCGTCGGTCTTCGCCCAGGTCGGGCTGCACTGCCGGGTGGTCTCCGAAGCCTGCCCGTTCGACGTCAGCGGTTTCAGCTTCGCCGGCATGCCCGGGGTGGTGATCGGCCGGAACGCGAAGATCAGCTGGGGCCTGACCACCAGCTACGCCGACGTCCAGGACCTTTACCTGGAAGAGCTCCAGGGCAACACGGTGCGGGTCGGCAACACCTTCGAGGCGCTCGAGGTGCGGACCGAGCAGATCACCGTACGCGGCGAGGAGGAGCCGCGGACCTTGATCATCCGGACCGGCCGGCACGGTCCGCTGCTGTCCGACGTCGACCAGGACCTGCAGCAGATCTCCACCGGCCAGCCGGACGACGGTAAGAACTACGGGATCGCGCTGAACTGGGTCGCCCTCAAGCCGAGCCGGTCGATGGACGCGATCTTCGATCTCAACCAGGCCGGGAACTTCGAACAGTTCCGCAAGGCGCTGGCCAGGTTCGGTGCGCCCTCGCAGAACATCGTGTACGCCGACGTCGAGGGCAACATCGGCTATCAGCTGTCGGGCCAGCTCCCGCTGCGCCGCAAGGGCGACGGCCGCACCCTCGCGCCGGGCTGGGACCCCGGGTACGACTGGCGCGGCCTGGTCCCGTTCGAGGCGCTGCCGTACAGCTTCAATCCGCCGGCCGGCTACATCGTCGCGGCCAACCAGCCGATCGTCGGCAAGGGCTACCCGTACCGGCTCGGTTCGGACTATTCGTACGGGTGGCGCAGCCAGGAACTGGCCGACCGGCTGGCGAACGCCGAGGGCCTCACGCTCGACCAGGCCGAGCAGCTCTTCTACATCGACACGAATCGGTTCGCGGCCGACCTGGTGCCGCTGCTGCTCAAGATCAAGGTCGACGACCCGTGGGTGACCGAGGGCCAGCAGACCTTGGTGGGCTGGGATTACGGGACGCCGGCGGACTCGGCGGCGGCCGCGTACTTCAACGTCGTGGTGAGCAACCTGCTCGAGCACACCTTCCGCGACGAACTGCCGGAGCGGGTCTGGCCGGCCGGCGGCGATCGCTGGTACGGGGTGCTGTCCCGGCTGCTGGAGCACCCGAAGGCCGACTGGTGGGACGACAAGGCGACGCCGGACGTCACCGAGCGCCGCGACGACGTGCTGCAGCGGGCGATGGTCGAGGCGCGCAAGGAGATCACGGCCAAGATCGCCCGGGACACGGAGCACTGGGAATGGGGGAAGCTGCACCGGGTCACGTTGCGGCACCAGACCCTCGGCGCCAGCGGCATCGCGCCCGTCGAGGCGATCTTCAACCGCGGCGACTTCGCGGCGCCCGGCGGACCGGCCGTGGTGAACGCGCAGGGCTACAGCCTGGCCGAGCCGTACCGTGTGATCAACGGGCCGACGATGCGGATGCTGGTCGATCTCGGTGATCCCGACCGGTCCCGCTGGGTCAACCAGTCCGGCGTCTCCGGGCACGCCTATCACCCGAACTACGACGATCAGACCCAGCTCTGGGCGCGCAACGAGACCTGGCCGTTCCTGGCCGGCCGGGGCCAGGTCGAGGGCGCTGCGACGCAGCGGCTGGAGTTGCGGCCCGGGGAGTGATCAGCGGCCGGCCAGCCGCTCGACCCCGTCCAAGATCAACTTCAGGTCGAACTCGAGCCAGCCCTCGGTGTTGCCGTCGACGAAGCTCTTTGCGATGGGCTCCAGCAGGGGATGATCACCGTCGTCCAGTCCTCTGATCTGCTGGCGCCACCATTCGGCGGCATCGACGCCGGTCGCCTCGACCAGCCGGCGCTCGGCGATGGCTTGCTGCGCGACACCCTGCACGTGGACGCTCACGGCCATGATCACGCCGGTCGTGTCCCGGGCTGACAGCCCGAGTTCGGCGATCGCCGAGTAGGCCCACTCCATCGCGCGTACGGTGCTCGGCCCGACCGGTGGCCGGCTGGTCGCCGACGCCACCAGGGTCCAGGGGTGGTCCAGATACATGGCCCAGTCGACCCGGGCCAGCATGGTCAGGCTCTGCCGCCAGTCCAGGTCGGAGTGATCGGGATAGGAATAGCGGTCCGATACGGTGTCGACCATCAGCCCGATCAGGGCCTCCTTGTTGGGTACGTGCCGGTAGAGCGACATCACCCCGGTGCCCAGCCGTTCGGCGATGGCCCGCATCGACACCGCTTCGAGACCGCCGGCGTCCGCCAGCGCGATGCCGTGCTCGACGATCGCGCCGACGCTCAGGATGCCTCGCTGTACGGCCATGGCTTGGCAGTCTACCGAACCCGTGCGTATAGTGTACGCAATCGATGCGTACGCCGTACGCAAACGATCGTTCGGAGGAGGATGCGATGGCACGGGCCGGGACCCGGGAATGGCTCGGACTGGCAGCCCTGCTGCTGCCGGTGATGATCACGTCGATGGACATCTCGGTGCTCTACCTGGCGGTGCCGCGGCTGTCCGAGGACCTGCAGCCGACGGCCGGCGAACTGCTCTGGATCCTCGACGTGTACGGCTTCCTGCTGGCCGGCCTGCTGATCACCATGGGCAACCTGGGTGATCGGATCGGCCGTCGGCGGCTGCTGATGATCGGCGCGACCGTGTTCGGGCTGGCCTCCGCGCTGGCCGCGTTCGCGTCCAGCCCCGAGCAGCTGATCGTCGCCCGTGTCCTGATGGGGATCGGCGGATCGACGCTGATGCCGTCGACGCTCTCGCTGATCCGCAACCTGTTCGACGACGACGGGCAGCGGGCCACCGCGATCGGCATCTGGAGTGCCGCCTTCGCCGGCGGTTCGGCGCTCGGCCCGGTCGTCGGCGGCGTGCTGCTGCAGTTCCTGCCCTGGGGTTCGGTCTTCTTGATCAACGTGCCGGTGGTGTTGATCATGCTGGTCGGCACTCTGATCCTGGTGCCCGAGTATCGGCACCCGCGGCCGGACCGGCTCGACCTGGTCAGCGTCGTGCTGTCGATCGGGGCGATCCTGCCGATCGTCTGGGCGATCAAGCACGCCGCGGAGCGGCTCGCGGTGGACGGCTGGACGGCGCTGGCGCTGCTGATCGGGGTCGCGGCGGCGATCGGGTTCGTCCGCCGGCAGCAGCGGCTCGCGACGCCGCTGGTCGACCTCGACCTGATCCGGCGGCCGGCCGTCTGCGGCGCGGTGCTCGGCGGGATGATGTCGCTCTTCGCCCTGCTGGGCGTGAATCTCTATCTCAGCCAGTACCTGCAGCTGGTGCTCGGACTGGATCCGCTGCCGGCGGCCCTGTGGACCCTGCCCGGCATGATCACCGTGGCGGTCGGCGCCGTGCTCTCGCCGAAGCTGCGGGACCGGCTCGGCGCACCGCGGACGTTCCTGGTCGGCTTCGTCGCGGCCGCCACCGGCGTCGCGGTGTTGATCTTCACGCCGGACTCGGGCGGGCTACCGGTCGTGGTCGCCGCGGAGTTGATCTTCGGGTTCGGGCTCAGCGTCGCGCTGACGATCGCGACCGACCTGGTCGTCGCGGCGGCACCGCCGGACCGGGCCGGGGCGGCCTCGGCGATCTCGGAGACCGGCAACGAGCTCGGGGCCGCGCTCGGCGTCGCGGTGCTCGGATCGGTCGGCACCGCGCTGTACCGGGCGTCGATCGGGTCGGCCCTGCCGGCCGGGCTGCCCGGTCCGGTCCGCGAGGTCGCCGAGGCGACCCTGGCCGGTGCCGTCGGCTCGGCCCGGGAGCTGAGCCCGGAGCTGGCCGGCTCGATGATCACGGCGGCTCGCTCGGTGTTCGTCGACAGCCTGTCCGTGGTGGCGCTCTGCGGTGCCCTGGTGCTGGCGACGCTGGCCCTGGTGATCCCGCGGCTGGTCCGGCGCGGCGGGACCGTACCGGAAAAGGATGAGGCGGGCGACGGCGGGAGCGAGCTACGATCGGCACAGCACGGCGTTGACCCGGCCATCACCGGTGAGCCTCCGGAAGAACCAGCGAACAAGCTGCAGTAGAACCGGACGGGTGGGCCCGTCACAGCCCGCGACGAGTGGTCGCACCGGCCCGGCCGGCGCGGCAATCGAGGTGGTACCGCGGTGGTGACATCGTCCTCGGCCTGAGCGACCGAGACGAGGATTGATCATGAACTACCCGAAGGCGACCACCGGTGATCACGACAAGGTCCCGTCCGGTCTGAGCCTGCCCGAGCTGGAGGAGCGGGTGCTGGCGTACTGGAAGGCGGACGACACCTTCCGCGCCTCGATCGAGCAGCGGCCGGCCGGCGACCGGGGGTCGAACGAGTTCGTGTTCTACGACGGGCCGCCGTTCGCCAACGGCCTGCCGCATTACGGGCATCTGCTGACCGGTTACGTCAAGGACGTGGTGCCGCGCTTCCAGACCATGCGGGGCCGGCGGGTGGAACGGCGGTTCGGCTGGGACACCCATGGGCTGCCGGCCGAACTGGAGGCGATGAGCCAGCTCGGCCTGAAGAAGCGGGACGAGATCCTCGAGCTCGGCATCGAGAAGTTCAACGCGGCGACCCGGGAGTCGGTGTTCCGCTACACCGAGGAATGGGTCCGCTACGTGACCCGGCAGGCCCGCTGGGTCGACTTCGAGAACGACTACAAGACGCTCGACCGGGACTACATGGAGAGCGTCCTGTGGGGCTTCAAGACCCTGTACGACAAGGGCTTGGTGTATCAGGGCCTGCGGGTGCTGCCGTACTGCTGGAACGACGAGACGCCGCTGTCGTCGCACGAGCTGCGGATGGACGACGACGTCTACCAGGATCGCGAGGATCCGTCGGTCACGGTCGGGCTGCGGCTGGAGACCGGCGAACTGGCGCTGATCTGGACCACCACGCCGTGGACCCTGCCGTCCAACCTGGCGATCATGGTCGGGCCCGGGATCGACTACGTGGTGGTCGAGGCGGGTAGCGAGCGGTACGTGATCGCCGCCGCCCTACTGGCTAGCTATCCGGAGCTCGCCGAGGGCACGATCGTCAAACGCCTGAAGGGATCCGAGCTGGTCGGGCGGACCTACACGCCGCCGTTCGACTACTTCGCCGGCCATCCCGGCGCGCACCGGATCGTCGCCGCCGACTTCGTCACCACGGACGAGGGGACCGGCCTGGTGCACAACGCCGGGGCGTTCGGCGAGGAGGACCTCGAGGTGGCCCGGGTCGAGGGGATCGAGCCGGTGCTGCCGGTCGACGCCGGCGGCCGGTTCACCGCGCCGGTCGACGAGTACGCCGGCCTGGTGGTGCTGGACGCCAACCTGATGATCATCGACGACCTGCGGGCCGGATCGGGCCGGGTGTCGGCGGGCACCGTGCTGCTGCGCAGCGCGCCGTACGTGCACTCCTATCCGCACTGCTGGCGTTGCCGGAACCCGTTGATCTACAAGGCGGTGACCAGCTGGTTCGTGGCGGTGACCAAGATCAGGGACCGGATGGGCGAACTGAACCAGGAGATCGGCTGGGTGCCGGAGCACATCAAGGACGGCCAGTTCGGCCGCTGGCTGGACGGGGCCCGGGACTGGTCGATCAGCCGGAATCGCTTCTGGGGCAGCCCGATCCCGATCTGGGTGTCGGACGATCCGGCCCATCCGCGGATCGACGTGTACGGCTCGGTCGCCGAACTCGAGGCCGACTTCGGGGTCCCGGTGCCGGACCTGCACCGGCCCTACGTCGACCAGCTGACCCGGCCGAACCCGGACGACCCGACCGGGCGGTCCACCATGCGCCGGGTGCCGGACGTACTGGACGTCTGGTTCGACTCCGGGTCGATGCCGTTCGCCCAGGTGCACTACCCGTTCGAGAACCCGGACTGGTTCGATGATCATTTCCCGGGCGACTTCATCGTCGAGTACGTCGGCCAGACCCGGGGCTGGTTCTACACCATGCATGTGCTGGCGACCGCGCTCTTCGACCGGCCGGCCTTCCGGAACTGCCTCAGTCACGGCATCGTGCTCGGCAGCGACGGGCAGAAGATGAGCAAGTCGCTGCGCAACTACCCGGACATCCGGGAGGTGTTCGACCGGGACGGCGCGGACGCGATGCGCTGGTTCCTGATGTCATCGCCGATCCTGCGCGGCGGCAACCTGGTGGTCACTGAGCCGGCCATCCGCGAGGGCGTCCGGCAGGTGATCATCCCGCTCTGGAACACCTGGCACTTCCTCGCCCTGTACGCCGGGGTGGCACGCGGCGGCCGCGGCTACGAGGCCAAGATCATCGACAGCGCGGAGCACGTCCTGGACCGGTTCATCCTGGCCCGGACCCGGACGTTCGTCGCGGCCCTCGGTGATCATCTCGAGGCGCTGGACATCGCCGACGCCTGCGACGACGTGAAGGACTTCCTCGACACGCTGTCCAACTGGTACGTCCGGCGGTCCCGGGATCGTTTCTGGGACGGCACGTCCGCGGACGCCCTGGCCGCCTTCGACACGCTGCACACGGTGCTCGAGGTCGCGGTCCGGGCGATGGCGCCGCTGCTGCCGCTGGTCGGCGAGGAGATCTGGCGCGGGCTGACCGGCGGTCGCTCGGTGCATCTGACCGACTGGCCCGACCTTGATCGACTTCCGGCCGACGACGCGCTGGTCGCGGCGATGGAGCGGGTCCGGACGATCTGCTCGACGGCGTCGGCGCTGCGGAAGGCGGCCGGGCTCCGGGTCCGGCTGCCGCTGTCCCGATTGACCGTCGTCGCCGCCGATGCCACGGCGCTGGCCGGGCTGACCGAGGTGATCGCCGCCGAGCTGAACGTGCGCGAGGTCGAACTCCTCGACCCGGCCGACGTTGATCCGGCGACGCTCGGCGTACACGCAGAACTGCGGGTGGATGCCCGCGCTGCCGGGCCGCGGCTCGGCCGGGACGTGCAGACGGCGATCCGGGCCAGCAAGAGCGGGGACTGGTCGATCGACGACTCCGGCCGGGTCACGGCCGGCGGGATCGCCCTGCTGGAAGGGGAGTACGCCGTGCAGACGGTGGCCGACCGGTCCGGTCCCGATGATCATCGCGCGGTCGCGCTGCTGCCGGGCGCCGGGTTCGTGATCTTGGAGACCGCCGTCACCCCGGACCTCGCCGCCGAGGGCCTGGCCCGCGACGTCGTACGCGCCGTGCAGCAGGCCCGCCGCGACGCCGGCCTGGCGATCACCGACCGGATCGCGCTGACCCTGTCCGGTGATCACGACGTCCGGGCGGCGATCCAGACCCATCGGGACCTGATCGTCGGCGAGACCCTGACCGACGAGCTCACCGTCACCGAGTCGACCGGCAGCGACACCGTCGACGTCGGCGAGGGCCAGCAGGTCGGCATCTCACTCGTGCAACAGGGATAGCCTTGTCGCGGAGGTGGATCCATGACGGCGATCACGATCCGGAAGCTGCCGGAAAGCGCGAAGCGGCGGCTGCGGCTGCGCGGCCGCGGTGGTGCGCGGCCACCGCGCCGAGCCGGCGGGCTCGGCTGGCTCTGAAACCTGCGGTAGGTCCTGATCAACCCTTCTCGCCGACCACCACCAGGTACTCCCACGGCATCGATCCGGCGGACTGGTACCGGTCCACCAGATCGACCAGCGCCTGGTCGAGGGCGGCAACCCGGTCCGGGTCGTCAGCGATGGCGCGATAGGTGACGATGGTCGGCCCGTAGTTGAGCTTGAAGTAGTCGCGTAACGCGGCGCCGTCGGCGAAATGATCAACGACCAGCTCCTGCCGGCGCACGGTCAGGTCGCGGACCCGGTTCCCGAACACCTCCTGGAGATGATCTTCGTCGCCCCAGCGCGGCGGCGGTTCGGCGCCGGGCGGCGGGGGCGGCGCGTACGGCTTCATGGTGGCGAACAGCTGCCCGATGAAGCCCTCCGGCGTCCAGTTGATCATGGCGATCCGGCCGCCGGTCCGGCAGACCCGGAGCAGTTCGTCGGCGGTCCGCCGGTGGTGCGGCGCGAACATCGCTCCGATGCAGGACAGCACCACGTCGAACTCGGCGTCCGGGAACGGCAGCGCCTCGACATCGGCTTCCTGCCAGGTCAGCCGGACCCCGTGCTCGGTCGCGAAGCGTTCGCCGGTGGCGAGCAGTTCCGGCGTCAGATCGGTGGCGATCACCTCGGCGCCGGTCAGTGCCGCCGCGATCGCCGCGTTGCCGGTGCCGGCAGCGGTGTCCAGCACCCGGTCGGTCGCGGTCACTCCGGCGGCGTCGACCAGGATCGGCCCGAGCGGCGCGACCACGTCGGCGGCGACGGCCGGATAGTCGCCCAAGGCCCAGAGTGCGCGGTGCTTGGCCTTCAGTGCCCGATCGGCCTCGGTGTCGGCGGGTCCGCCGACGGTCTGTTGGTTCATGATTCCCCCTGAGTGTGGTGAGAGTGCTGTCGGCTCAAGAGTCGTCCCGGGCGGGCGCCCTCCTCCAGTGCCAGATCTGTACCGGCACCGGTTCACGATCTGTACCGAAGGTCCCTGGTGCGCCGGTCCGGCCCGGGGTTCTACTGAGGGTGATCGGGAATCGGGGGAATGACGATGACGTCGTACGGGCAGTACTGCCCCGTCGCCAAGGCGATGGAGGTGCTGGACGAGCGGTGGACGCTGCTCGTGGTCCGGGAACTGCTGCTCGGCAGCACCCGGTTCAACGAACTCCGCCGCGGCGTCCCGAAGATGTCGCCGGCGCTGCTGTCGAAACGGCTGCGGACGCTGACCCGGGCCGGGATCGTGACCCGGACCCCGGCCGGCTACAGCCTGACCCCCTGCGGCTCCGAGTTGGTCGAGGTGGTGACCGCGCTCGGCATCTGGGGCACCCGCTGGATCGGCGAACTGGGTGACGCCGATCTCGATCCGCACCTGCTGCTCTGGGACGTGCAGCGCACGGTGCCGGTCACCGCCTGGCCGCGCACCCGGACCACGGTCGCGATCCGGTTCGACGACATCCCGCGGGCCACGGCCTGGTGGCTGGTCGTCGACGGCGAGGACGCGGACCTGTGCGACTACGACCCCGGCTTCGACGTCACGGTCACGGTCCGGACCGGACTGGTCACGCTGACCCGGATCTGGCGCGGCGACCTGACCTGGGAGGCCGCGCTGCGGACCGGCCGGGTGGTCCTGGAGGGACCCGAACAGGCCCGTCGCGCGCTGCCGACCTGGATCGGTCAGAGCTCCCTGGCGGCCACGCCGCGCCCACTGGTCTCCTGATCCGCCCCAGCGCGCCACCGCGCTGGCATCGGTTGCCCCTAAGATCGGCGCCGATGAAGAAGCCAAATCCGGTGCTCGTGATCCTGACCGCCCTCTGGCGGATCGGCATCGCCGTCTGCGCGTTCGCCGGCTGGTGGCTCTACGGCCACGAGTTCGAGGAGCTGCCGTTTCTCACCCAGAGCGGCAACCTGCTGGTGGCGATCGTGTACCTCGGGCTCGCCTTCTATTATCCGATCGCCAGCCTCGCGCTCGGCCGCGAGCCGGGCCGGGGCAAGCTCCGCGGGGCGATGACCCTGCTGCTGATGGTGGTCGGCGGCACGTACGTGGGCGTCATGGGCGGCGACACCTCCGAGGTGTACGACCTGCTCACCCACGTCGTCACGCCGCTGCTCGTCTTCATCGACTGGTGCTTCGTCGGCCGCAGCCAGAACCGGGCCCGCTGGTGGCACCCGTTCCTCTGGATCATCGTCCCGGCGGCGTGGCTGATCGGCTACACGCTGACCGACGGCTACGCGTGGGTCCGCGGTGGCAGCCCGCTCTACAGCTTCCTCAATCCCGGCCGCGGCAGCTACCCCATGGTTGTGCTCGGCCTGGTGTTCGCCTCGCTGGCCGGCGCCTTCCTGCTGTACGGGATCGCGAAGCTCAAGAACGTCCTGTCCCGCGCGATCCGCGGGCCCGAGCAGCCGGAACAGCAGCAGCAACGGCCGCCGCTCCCGTACCGGCAATCGCCCCAGCAGCCGTGGCCCGGGGCACCGCAGCAGCCCGGCCCGTACCCGCAGCAGCAGGCGACCTATCAGCCGGTCCCGGTCCAGCAGCCCTATCCGCCCGGCCCGCCGCCGCAGGGTCCGCCGCCCCAGCAGGGCTACCCGCCCGCGCCGCACCAGCCGGGCCCGCCGGCACCGCAGCAGCCCCGGCCCTATCCGCCGGGGCAGCAACAGCCGGGGCCTTATCCGCCGGCACCGCAACAGCCGGGGCCCTATCCGCCGGCACGGCAGCAGCCAGGGCCCTACCCACCCGTACCGCAGCAGCCCGGGGCCTATCCGCCCGGGCCGCCGCAGCAGGGGTACGGCCAACCGCCGCCCAGGAGCTAGCTCAGGCCAGCGCCTGGCCGATCGCGGCGACCTGGTCGTCGGTCAGCGCGACCTTGCCGGCCTGCGCGTTGGACTCCAGCTGGCCGACGTTGGAGGAGCTCGGGATCTGCGGGCCCATGCCCGGCAGCGTCAGCAGGTACGCCAGCGCGAGCTGGCTCACCTCGAGGCCCCACTCCTTCGCCAGCCCGGCCAGCGCGCGCACCTTGTTCAGGCTCCCCGCGACCGACTCCATCGACCCCTCGTCGTGCAGCCGATCGCCGGCGCCGACCTTGGCCGGATCGAGGTAACGCCCGGTCAGCAGGCCCCGCCCGAGCGGCGAGTACGGCACGTAGGAGATCGCGTTCTCGGCGCAGAACTTGAGCACCCCGGCATGGTTGTCGGTCTCGCCGTCGACCGGGTTGTACTGGTTCTGCACCGCGACCGGCCGGCACCGCCGCGAGATCTGTCCGGCCGCGTCGACCAGCTCGGTCAGCTCGTCGACGGAGAAGTTGGACACCGCCAGGTAGCGGACCTTGCCGGCCCGGACCAGGTCGTCGATCGTCTCCAGGCTCTCCTCCACCGGCGTGCTCGGATCCGGCCGGTGGAAATACAGCACGTCCAGGTAGTCCAGCTGGAGCCGGGCCAGCGAGGCGTCCAGCGCGTCGATGATCGCGCCGCGGGACAGCCCGCAGTGGTTCGGGGTGTAGCCGTCCATGCCGCCGTGCACCTTGGAGGCCAGCACGATGGTCCGGCGCTGATCCGGGTTCGCCTTGAACCAGCGGCCGATGATCCGTTCCGAGTTGCCGGAGCCGTTGTTGTACCGGTTCGCCGTGTCCCAGAACGTGACGCCCAGCTCGACCGAGCGGTCCAGGATCTCGAAGCTGCCCGGCCCGTCCACCCGGGACCCGTCGCCCGTATCGGGATAGCCGAACTTCCAGGTGCCCAGGCCGATCGACGCGGCCGACAGCCCGGAGCCGCCGAGCTTGCGGTACGGCATCTGGTGGAAGCTGTCCATCGCGTACGGGACGTCGTAGCGGTCGGGCCTGGGTGTGAGGTGATCCATGGCCAAGATCTTCACCGATCGCCCGAACGGCCCGGCCATCGGGGTCCGGCGCCGCGGTCAGCCGTTGAGCGCGGTGATCGTGACGAACAGCGAGATTGCGAACAGGGCCAGCGCGGCCAGCCCGATCAGGATGTAGAACATCACCGGACGCTGCGTCTCGCCGGTGGTCTCGGCCGCCGGCTGCTGCTCGACGTACTGCTGCTGCGGTTGTTGTTGCCGGTACGGGTCCGGCTGGTGCTGCGGGTAGGTCGGCGGCTGGGTGCCCGGCGACTCGAAGCCGTACCCCTGCTGCAGGTAGGTCGGCGGCTGCCCCGATCCGGGCGGGCCGATCATGCTGGTCGGGCTGCCGCCGGACTGCACCGGCGGCGACGTGCCCGGGCTGTGCGGTGTCATACCGGGCTGGGTCGCGCCGGGTCCGGGCGGCGAGGTGCCGGGGCTGTGCGGCGTCGGGTTCTGCAGGTACGCGGTCGCCGGCGACGGCCGCAGCGTCGTGGAGTCGGGCAGCGGGCTGACCTCGGCCGACGCGGCGTGCATCTGGTCGGCGATGCTGTCCAGCGCCTGGGCCAGCACGTCGGCGGACGGCGGCCGGCGCTGCGGATCGATGGAGAGACCGGACACCATCAGCGCGTCCAGGATCGGCGGTGCGCCGAGCCGTTCCGCGATCGGCTCGGGGTCGGACTGCGGCCCGCGGCCGAGGATGTCGGCGAGCGACCGTACCTTGAACGGCGGCTCGCCGGTCAGCATCGCGTACGTCAGCGCGGTCAAGGAGTAGATGTCGGCGCGGTGGTCCAGGGTGCCGATCCCGGTGGCCTGCTCCATCGCCATATAGGAAGGCGTGCCCGCGGTCATCGTCGCGCCGGCCGCGTCGATCATCGACTTGGCCACGCCGAGGTCGGCGATCAGGACCCGGGTCTCGCCGTTGGAGCCGTTGCTGACCAGCAGGTTGCCCGGGGTGACGTCGCGATGGATGAGGTCGTTGTCGTGCAGCACCTGGAGCGACCGGCAGCCCTCGGCGCACAGCCGCAGCGCCCGCTCCGGCTCGACCCGCTTCTTCCGCAGGTCGTCAAGCGAGCCGCCGTCGATGAAGTCCATCACGAAGTACGGCCGGCCGTCCTCCAGCGTGCCGATGTCGTACACCTGGACGATCCGCTTGTCCCGGATCTTGCGCATGATCCGCGCCTCGGCGAGGAAGCGCTGCCGGACGTCTTCGTTGGCCGACCAGTTCTCGGCCAGCACCTTGATCGCGACCGGAACGTCGAGGCTGTCGTCGTGGCCCAGGTACACGGTCGCGAAAGACCCGGCGCCGAGGCGCCGGACCAGGCGGTAGCGACCGATCGTCTCCATCGTGGACATTCTTGCCCACGGACGCGTCACGTGGGCCGACGGCTCCCCTCTGTGCGTGTCGCGTACGTGCGGGCTCTGCGGTCAGGCCGTCTCGACGGGCAGCTCGGGCCGGTTGGACCACTGGGACCAGGAGCCGGGGTAGAGGACCGGCCGGTAGCCGGCCACGGTGAGCGCGGCCGCGGCATGGGAGGCGGTGACCCCGGAACCGCAGTAGACCGCGACCTCGGCGCCGTCCGGCAGCCCGAGTCCGGCGTAGCGCTCGCGCAGCGCCGCCGGGGCCAGGAAGCGCTGCTCCGGGTCGAGGTTCTCGCCGGTCGGCGCGTTCCGGGCGCCCGGGATGTGGCCGGCCCGCGGGTCGATCGGCTCGGTCTCGCCGCGGTAGCGCTCGGCGGCCCGGACGTCGAGCAGCCGGCCGGCGGCGGCGAAGTCGGTGACCTGGTCCAGGTCGGTGGTCGGCAGGGAACCGTAGTTCAGCGTGACGGAACCGGGTTCCGGCTCGGCGTCGCCGGACTCGGTCGGCAGTCCGGCCGCGACCCAGCCCGACAGCGCGCCGTCGAGGATGCGGACGTCGGCCAGTCCGGCGTACCGGAGCAGCCACCAGGCCCGGGCCGCGGCCAGGTTGCCGCTGTCGTCGTAGACCACGACCGACGAGTCGTCGTCGACGCCCCAGCTCCGGGCCGCCTGCTGCAGGAACTCGAGCTCGGGCAGCGGGTGCCGACCGTCGGCCTTGGTGGCCGGCGCGGCCAGTTGTTGATCAAGGTCGACGTAGACGGCGCCGGGCAGATGTCGCTCCCGATAGGCCGGCCGCCCGTCCGGCTCGGCCAGGGTCCAGCGCACATCCAGCAGCACCGGCTTCCGTTCGGACGAGTCCAGCGACTCGGCCAGCTCGCCCGCGGTGATCAAGATCTCGGTGTTCGTACCCACCTCACTAGGCTAGGGCGCGTGAGTAATGACATCCCGGTCGGCTCCCCGCCCGTCCCGCCCGGCCGCCACGCGGCGCCCGGCGGCTGGTACCCGGATCCGGTCGATCCGGCGCGGGAGCGCTACTGGGACGGCTGGCAGTGGTCGCGGAACATCCGCGAGGCCGAGGCTCCGCCGCCGCCCGCGCCGCAGCCCGGCGTTCCGGGTCCGGGCCTGCCGCCGCAGGGCTATCCGCCCCAACAGGGTTACCCGCAGCAGCCCGGCCAGCCGCCGCAGCAGCAGGGCTACCCGCCCCAGCAGGGGATGCCGCCTCAGCAGGGTCAGCCGCCCCAGCCGGGAATGCCCCAGCCCGGAATGCCGCAGCCGTACGGAATGCCGCAGCCGTACGGGACGCCGCCCGGCGGTCAGCCCGCGTTGCGTACCGCCGACGGGGTCGAGGTCTCCGGCTGGTGGTACCGGGTGCTGGCCGCGGTGATCGACTGGCTGATCTTCACGGTGATCTCCGGCCTGGTCTCGATCCCGATCTATCTGCGGATGGTGCCGGCGCTGCAGGCGCTGTTCGAGGAGTCGATGCGGGCGGCCGAGCAGGGCCGGATCATGCCGATGACCGATACCACGCGGCTGCTGCCGCCCGGTGATCAAATGCTGCTGACCGTGATCGCGGTCGGCGTCGGCCTGCTCTACCACGGCTTCTTCCTGCGCTGGCGCGGCGCGACGCCGGGCAAGCTGGTCGTCGGGCTGCGGGTGGTGCCGCTCGATCAGGGCCGGTTCGCCGGACAGCTGCCCTGGCGCGCGGTGATCTTGCGGACCCTGATCTGGGTGCTGCCCGGAGTCGCGGCGATCCTGTCGATCTTCCAGTTGATCGACGTCCTGGTGCCGCTCGGTCATCCCAAGAAGCAGGCGCTGCACGATCTCGCCGCCGGAACCCAGGTGATCAAGAAGACACCCGGGGCATGATCAGGAAGCAGCCGCCGCGAGCTGCCGGTGCTGTTGCGGGCTGATCCCGCGTTCCCGCTTGAAGGCGGCGCTCAGGGCGAACGCCGTCGCGTAGCCGACCTGGCGCGCGACGGTCTCCAGGGTCAGGTCCGGCTGGCAGACCAGGTCGGCGGCGAGGGCCAGTCGCCAGCCCGTCAGGTACGCCATCGGCGGCTCGCCGACCAGGTCGGAGAACCGGCGGGCCAGCACCGCCCGGGAGACCCCGACCTCCTTGGCCAGCGCGGCCACCGTCCACGGGTGTTCCGGCGCGTGTTGGAGCAGCCGCAGCGCCTTGCCGACCACCGGATCACCCTGCGCGCGGTACCAGGCCGGGGCCTTGTCCCGCTGCCGGCCGAACCAGGTGCGCAGGACGGCGATCACCAGCCCGTCCAGCAGCCGGTCCAGCATGGCCCGCTGGCCCGGGCCGTCCCGGTTCGATTCGTGCGCGATCAACGAGACCAGGGGTGAATCCCATTCCTCGCGGCGGACCGCGAGCAGCGCCGGCAGCGCCGCCAGCAGAGCCCGGCTGACCTCGCCGGCGCGTTCGTAGCTCGCGGTGAGCAGCACCGTCGCACCGTCGGCGTGCTCGCCCCAGGTCCGGATGCCGAGGTTCCACTCGTCCACCAGGGACCTGCCGTCGGCGGCGCTGGTGCACCGCTGGCCCGGGTAGACGATCACCGACGGTTCGGTGTCCGGATGGTCGGCGACCGTGTAGTGGCCGCCGCCGGTCGCCACCGCGATGTCGCCCGGTACCAGCCGGATCGCGTCGCCGTCGGGCGGCACGATCCAGGCCCAGCCGTCGATCGGGGTGACCACCGTGAGCGGCGACTCGTCCTCGATCCGGATCGACCAGGGCGGGCTCATGATCGACCGCAACAGGAACGCGCTCCGGGCCCGCGGCCCGTCCAGCAATCCGTCGAGCATGTCCATGATGATCACCGTTCCTGGTGGGAGTTGATCAGTACGATAGTCCGGGCGCCTTGTGCAGCGAGGATTCGTCGGTCAACCGGCCGATCAGGAAGTCGGCGACGTCGGCCCGGGAGATCTTCAGGGTGAGGCCGGCCCGGGTGTCGAAGTCGTGCTGATAGATCCCGGTCCGCGGGCCGTCGGTGAAGGCGGCCGGCCGGACGATCGTCCAGTCCAGGCCGCTCGTGCGTACCGCGGCCTCCTGGAGTTCGTGGTCGGCGTACGCCTTGCGCAGCAGCAGCCCGAACATGATGTAGCGCCACCAGAAGGTCAGGTGCGGCCGGCTGTCGCCGGTGCCGAGGGTGGACTGGCAGATCAGCCGGCGGACGCCGGCCCGGCGCATCGCCTCGATCACCGCGATCGTGCCGGCGGCGCGGACCCCGCCCTTCGCGCCGGCGCCGAGCGCGACGATCACGGCCTCCGTACCGGTCAGCGCGGGGGTGAGTTGGTCGGGGTCGAGCGGGTCGGCCTCGACGACGGTGAGCCGCTCGGCCCGGAGGGTGATCTTGGTGCGGTCCCGGGTCACGGCGGTGACGGCGTGACCCGCGTCGAGCGCCTGCTCGACGACCAGTCGGCCGACGGTTCCGGTGGCTCCGATGACGGTGATGTTCATGACCTGCTCCTTGGTGTGTGTCTGGCTTGGTGTCTCCAGTACACGGTTTGCGGAGCGTTGGGACCATCGTTCTGAGTCTCGGCGGCATGCGTGATCGTCTCGGCTCAGAGGTCGAGCGCGTATGGGGTTGCGTCAGTGGTCGAGGGGCCAGCCGCGGTCGGCCAGCTGCTGCGCGACCGCGGCCGGCGACTCGACCTCGATCCCGAGCAGCCGGCGCCGGATCCGGCGGCCCTGGTCCGGGTCCGGCGGCCCGTCGGCCGGTACTGTTCCGTCCACGATCCCCGCGATGATCATGATCAACTCGACGACCCGGTCGGCGGTGCCGACCGGCCCGGTGATCACGAACGGGACATCGGCCTCGATCAACGCCTCGAGCCGGGGCGCCGGATCGCCGTCGTCGCGGACCGCTGCCGAGAGTCCCTCCAGCTCGGCCGTCTCGACCGCCCGCTGCCAGCCGGGCGCGTCCGGGATCTCGATCATGACCAGGAGGTCGGGATCCAGCTCGCGGGCCGCCACGGCAACCCTGGCCGCCGCGCCCGCCAAGTCGTCGAGATCCCGCAACCCGGTCCGGACGCCGGTGACCCGGAGCCGCTCGAACCGCCGCCGGGACAACGCCAGCAGCCCGCCGGCCCCGCCGGTGTTGATCACCCGGCACGGCACCGGATCGGGTCCGTCCAGACCTCGATCGACAGCGGCCAGCCGGTCGTCCGGCACGACCACCGAGCCCAGCAGCCCGTTCTCCGTGATCTTGGCAGGCTCGATCCGCGCGGACGCGTCGTCCAACAACCCGGTCAGCCAGGAATCGACCACGGGGCCAGGGTAGCCGCCGCGGGTCAGCGTTCGGTCGCGATCACGTCCGGGAAGGCGAGTCCCGTCCAGAACGAGCCGGCCGCGGCCCCGGCGGCGACGACCCCGCGGGCCACCAACCAGGCCGTGAGCACCATCCCGTGCGTGGCCACCACCACGTCGCCGTGAAGATCATCAAGTCCGGCCTGGAACCGGGCGGCCGCCTGCTCGGGGGTCTCCCAGCTGCGGTGACGCCCGTCCGGCCGGCCGATCACCCAGGCCAGCCGTCGGCTCCGATGATCATCGTCGAACGGCTCTCCGGGGCGCACGACCTCGCCGAAGCGGTGATCGAGGTGAAGTTCGTCGGCGGTGCGGCCGGCAGCGAGGCACAGGGTCTCGATCGCCTTCGTCTCGGTACTGGCGGCGAGGGTGGCGTCGGCCGGAATGCGCGAGCGGAGTTCGGCGGCGGCGCGCCGCCCGGCCGGGCTCAGCGGCCATGCGCCCGGATCGAGACCGGCCTGGCTCACCGGCGCCGCGTGGCGGACCAACATGACCCGGTTCGGCATCCCCGCAGCCTAACGCCGCGCGCGTTCTCGGGGCGGTGTCGCCAAAGCTCTTGAACTCGATCGGTTCAACGTGGGAATCGGCTCCAGCGCTTCGCCGGCAGCGGTTTGGCGACAGGCAGAATGGGCGGCATGGCTACCTACACCGACGGGGATGTCGATCGTGCGCTGGCCGCTGTCCGGGCGGCCTGTCTCGGGTTGCCGGAGTCGTCGGAGCGGCCGAGTCACGGCGGGCCGGCGTTCTTCATCAAGGACAAGAAGTGCTTCGTGATGTTTCTCGATGATCATCACGGGGACGGGCGGCTGGCGATCTGGTGTGCCGCTCCGCCGGGGGTGCAGGCGGATCAGGTGGACACCGAGCCGGACCGGTTCTTCGTGCCGCCGTACGTCGGGCACCGCGGTTGGCTCGGCGTCCACCTGATCGACATCGACCAGGGCGAGCTGGACGCGATCTGCCTGGATGCGTTCCGGACCGTCGCTCCCAAGCGGGTGCTGGAGCAGCTCAATGATCAGGATCAGAGGTAGCTGCCCTGTAGCGGCTCGGGCTGCCAGCGGCCGTCCTTGACCACGGTCCGGAGCCGGTCGGTGGTCAGCTCTTCCCCGTACGCGAGCAGGGCCCGCCGGACGATCTCGCGGAGATCGGCACCGGACACGTTGTCCGGCAGCAGCGCGGCGATCGCGTCGACGTCGACCAGCGGGTCGAGCCCGGCCAGATAGCGGGTGAGGATCCGGGCCCGGTCGGCCTGGTCGGGGTAGCCGAGGGTGATGATCGAATCGAACCGGGCGCTCCGGATCGCGGCCGCGTCGAGCGCGCCGGGATCGTTGGTCGAGGCGATGGTGATCACCTCCTCGTACTCCTCGGCACCGTCCATCACCGAGAGGAAGTCGGCCAGCGCCGAACCGCGATCGCCCTGCCGGCGGTCGCCGAGGTAGAGGTCGATGTCCTCCAGGATGATCAAGGCCGGGCCGAACCGCTCGGTCTCCCGGTAGACGTCACGCAGTGCGTTGGCCCCGGCGCGGGCGTCGACGACGATCACGGTGAACCGGCCGACCAGCTCGCCGGCGATCACCCGGGCGACGGCGCTCTTGCCGACGCCGGGCGGCCCGGCGATCAGCACACCGCGGCGGGTGGGGAAGCCGTGCTCGCGCATCACGGCGGCCCGGTCGGTCAGGGCGGCCAGGTTGAGATCGAGCTCGGTCCAGACGTCGGGCTTGATGATCAGATCCTGGCGGCGGAGCAGCGGCGGGTCGAGGATCTTCCACTGCAGCCCCATCGCATGATCGACACCGACCATCCGGCCGCGGTAGAAGTTCTTGTCCTCGACGGCGGTGCGGTTCAGCTCGTCGAGCAGGGCGCGCGCCTCGGCCCGGTGCGCCGGATCGGCGAACACCCGGAGGAACCAGGAGTAGGAGCCGTAGTCCTCGCGCTCGATCTGCACGACCAGAGGTGCCGACGAGACCGTGCCGGCCGGGAAGTGGGCCGCCGTGGCGGACGGCAGGGACAGGGTCTCGCCGTCGATGTCGAACTGGGTCCAGGTCGGGGCCTCGTCGCTCACCGACGGACCGAGCCGCGGATCGTGCTTCAGGATCAGGTCGTTGAACGCGGCCGAGAGCGAGATGCCGGCCCAGGCCGTCGTCGTGATCGACTCGCAGGCGAGCGAGGTCGGCTGGGCGCCGAGGGCGCGCCAGACGAACGACTCGGGCGATTCGGTGATCGACGCCGTGTCGGTGAGCAGCTCGCCGAGCAGTTGCAGCGCTCGCCGCACGTCGTGCGGTTCGCCGAGCAGCCGCGACTGCATCGAGATGTCGTCCATGGGTCCCTTCGTTTGGCAAGGGGGCGCCCCCCTTAACCCCCGCTCCGCTCCGCGAACGGACAGGGCGTTCCTTGGTGCCGGTCGTTTGACGCGAACGTTCCGGGATAGGGAGTCGTTCGTCGGCGTACAAAGGAATTTCCGGAGGGGCGACTGATGATCATGATCCAGACCCTTGTGGTCGGCCGGGCATCTTGTTAGCGTGTTCCGCGGCGCGTGTTAATCGATTAACGGCCCGCGTCGTGACCTGCATGCGGAGCAGATAGGACCCCAACGATGATGTTCTCGTCCCGCCCCCGGACCGTGCTCGCCCTGCTGGTGGCCGCCGCCTGCGCGACCGTCACCGCCGGAGCACCGGCCGCCGTCGCGGAGGACACCGCGGCGACTGAACTGAAGATCACCACCCGGACGGCCGCGGCCGACGATGCGGCCCGGCTCAAGCTGGCCATCGCGCCCGGCACCGACCTGCAGCCGACCAAGCTCTACCTGCCGCCGGACACCGACCTCACCGTCACGCTCGCCGGCGTGGACGCCGGTGATCCGAACGGGCTGCCTCAGATCGCCATCGGTGCGCCGGCGACCCAGGTCGATCCCGACGCGACGCCTGAGACGCCGTGGTACGAGCGCGTTCTCGACCCGCGCTACACCCAGCTGAAGCGGGGATCCACCACGGTTTCGGACTCGGAGGGCGGCGTGATCTACGTCAGCTATCCGGCCCGGACCGCGGAGCCGAGCACCGCCACCCTCACGCTCGGTGACGCGGCGCAGCCGATGGCCACCTTCACCCTCGGCGCGACCTCGGAAGAGCAGTTCCAGCAGGAACTTGATCAACGTACCGCTCCCTTCGTCGAGCTGTACGGTGCGCGTTCGATGATGACCTTCCAGCGGGACCAGGTGCTGCTCTATCGCAACGAGAACCACGCCGATCTGCTGCGCACCCTGGACCGGGTGATCGAGATCGAGGACCGGCTGGCCGGCTACGACGACAGCGGCCCCGCCGCCCGCCCGGCCGGGCCGCACCACCTGGTCGGGTATCCCGGGGCGATCGACGGCGTCGGCGCGTACGCCACCACGTCCTTCACCGCCTATCCGCCGCCGATCCAGTCGAAGCTGCTCACCGTCGAAGGGTTGCGCACCGACGGCTGGGGTCCGTACCACGAGGTCGGCCATCAGCATCAGCGCACGCCGGTCAATCCGGGCGATCTGGTCGAGGTATCGGTCAACATCTACTCGCTCGCCGTACAACGGGATTTCGAGCAGTACGGTCAGCGGCCGCGGCTCCGGGTGGTGAACTCCGGCGGCACCTCGTACTGGGACGACGCGATGGCAGCTCTTGATCAAGGAATCGGCTCGTACGTCGACCTGAACGTCTTCGTCAAGATCATCCCGTTCGAGCAGCTGCGGCTGGCCTACGGCGAGAAGATGATCACCCGCTGGCACGACGTGGTCCGCGACAAGGACCTGCCGGCACCGGACGACGCCGCGCGGTGGCAGAACGTGGTCTACAGCACCAGCGTGGCCGCCGGCGTCGACCTGGCCGACTTCTGGGACGAGTGGGGCGTCACCGTGACCGACGAGACCCGGGCCAAGATCGCCGCCCTCGACCTCGGGTCTCCGCCGGTAGACCTGACCGCGCTGCGGGAGAGCAACGTCGAAGCCCCCGCGTCGCGGTGATCAAGTCGAGTGGCTCGTGATTCCCGGCGAGGTCAGCCGACACGCGGCTCTGGGTGAGAACTCAGAGCCGCCGGAAGAATTCACGATGGGCGGCCGCTTCGGCGATCGCTCGCAGGACCACCCCGTCGTGCACGCCGGCGCCAGGATCGGTCAGCTCTTCCAACGCCGAGGTCCCGAGTCCGGGATGGTAGACGTCCAGCGCGGCGGCCCGAGAACGCCTTGCGGACGAGGAAGGAGCGACCTCGACCAGCTCGGCGTCGGCCGGGACTCCGCGAATCCCACCGGATCCGATCTTGGCGCCGGGCGCGAGCTCGCCGAGCCGGAGGGTCGCGGCTTCGACGTCCGCGGCGCGGACGCAACCGGCGAGGACCACGGGCACCGACCCGCGGGCGGCCAAGGCTGCCTCGTGCACTCGGAGGTGGTCGGGATGGCCCGTCACCCCGTCGGCGTCGTTGATGATCATGAGGTCCGGACTGACTTCCGCCGCGAACTCGGCGATGGCGTCGGACAGCTCGGCCAGCGGCGCGGCGGACAGTGAACCCGCCGCTCCCGAGTTCCCGAGGTCCTGCCAGGTCCCGGGCCGCAACAGCTGTGAGTCGGAGGCACCCAGCGCCGCGCCGGCGAGAGCGTACTGCCGCAACCGGATCGGGCCGAACACCTCACCGCCGGTGAGTGTGGCGAGGCGGACCTCGCAGCCGGCGCGAGCGTAGTCGGCCAGGGTGGCACCGGCGAAGTAGGACTCGTCATCGGGGTGGGCGAAGATCGCGGCGATTCGTGATCTTGCACCGTTCGGCAGCGGAAGTTCGGGCAAGGCAGGCATCATCACGCCTTTCGGAGTCGGGTCGGTCTAGGGTCTTGGGGTGGACGTCGACTGGAACGCCGAGCTCGTTGATCAACTCGAAACGCACTGGCAGCAGCAACTCCGGCCGCGGCTGGACGGGCTGACCGACGACGAGTTCTTCTGGGAGCCGGTCCGTGGCTGCTGGACGCTGAACCGGCGCGGCGCCAGCCCGACGACGTCGCCGATCGGTGACGGTGAGTTCGTCATGGACTACAGCCCGCCGCCGTATGAGCGGGAGCCGGTGACCACGATCGCCTGGCGGCTGGCCCACCTGATCGACGTGTTCGGTCCGCCGGACCAGCCGCATTTCGAGAGCCCGCGGGCCGATCATCCGGTGGTCGGCTTTCCCGGTACGGCCAGCGGGGCGCTGGGCGCGCTCGACGAGGGCTACGCGGCGTGGCTGGCGGACCTCCGCGGCATCGGCGGGCCGGGACTCGGGCTGCGGCAGGGCCGGCCGCAGCTGTTCGCCGAAGCGCCGATGGCGAAGTTCGTCCTGCACATTCACCGTGAGGTGATCCACCACGGTGCCGAGGTCAGCCTGCTGCGCGACCTGTACGCCTGGCGTGACGACGGCTAGCCGAGGTCGCCGGTGAACGTGACGCCGGCGTCGTCCAGGGCGGCCTTCGCCGCGGGCCAGCGGTCCGGGGCGACGGCGGCGGTCAGGTCGAGCAGCACCCGGGTGTCCAGGCCGTTGGAGCGGGCGTCCAGGGCGGTGGCGCGGACGCAGTAGTCGGTGGCGATGCCGCAGACGTCGACCTGGGTGACGTGGTGCTCGGTCAGCCAGGCGGCCAGCACCTTGCCGTCGGCGGAGCGGCCCTCGAAGCCGGAGTAGGCGGCGGCGTACTCACCCTTGTCGAACACGGCCGCGAAGTCGCGGAACGTCAGTTGATCATGGAACTCGACGCCCGGGGTGCCGACCACGCAGTGCGGCGGCCAGGAGTCGACGAAGTCGGGCTGTTCCGAGAAATGATCACCGGGATCGATGTGGTGATCACGGGTCGCCACGACGTGGTCGTAGCCGTGCCCGCCCTGCAACAGGGCGCTGATCCTGCTCGCGACGGCGGCGCCGCCGGTGACGGCCAGCGAGCCGCCCTCACAGAAGTCCCGTTGTACGTCGACGACGATCAGTGCCGTGCTCATGATCGACTTCCCTTCCCGGTCCGGTACGGATTCGCGGCGTCCTCACCATGATCGAGATAACGGGTCTCGATCACCGGCTCGCCGCGGGACATCTTCAACGCTTCGATCGGCAGCTCGGCGCGGGACCGGAAGTGCCGCTCCCGGGCGGCCGACAACGGCTCCTCGCCGACGATCTCGCCATGATCGACGAACTGCGTCAGCAGCGGCCGGTCGTTCTCGTCGCCCTCCGGCGGCTCGCCGATCCCGATCACCTCGGCCTCCGCCACCCCGGCCCGGTCCAGCCGGCGCAGGGCGAACTTGCGGCCGCCGACGCTGATCTTGTCGGTGCTCTTCTTGGCGACGCTGACCAGCTCGGCATCGCGGTCGGCCGAGCCTGCCCGGGCCACCAGCTTGTAGACGAAGCCGCAGGTCGGGTGCCCGCTGCCGGTGACCAGGGCGGTGCCGACGCCGTAGCCGTCGACCGGCGCGCCGGACAGGGTCGCGATGGTGAACTCGTCCAGGTCGCTGGTCACGATGATCTTGGTCCGGGTCGCGCCGAGCGAGTCCAGCAGCTCGCGGACCTGCTTCGCCAGCAGCCCGAGATCGCCGGAGTCGAGGCGCACGGCGCCCAGCCGGCCCTGGGTGAGCCGCACTCCGGTCCGTACCGCCTCGAAGACGTCGTAGGTGTCCACCAGGAGCGTGGTCTGCTCGCCCATCGCCGCCAGCTGGGCCGCGAAGGCGGCCTCCTCGGTGTCGTGCAGCAGGGTGAACGAGTGGGCCGCGGTCCCGGTCGTCGGCACCCCGTACCGCCGCCCGGCCTCGAGGTTGGAGGTGGCCTGGAAGCCGGCGATGTAGGCGGCCCGGGCGGCCCCGACCGCGGCCAGTTCCTGGGTCCGGCGGGAACCCATCTCGATGCACGGCCGGTCGCCCGCGGTCACCGTCATCCGGGATGCCGCCGACGCGATCGCCGAGTCGTGGTTGTAGATGCTGAGCAGCACGGTCTCCAGCAGTACGCCTTCGGCGAAGGTGCCGTCGACCACCAGCAGCGGCGAACCGGGCAGGTAGATCTCGCCCTCCGGGTAGCCCCAGATCGATCCGGCGAACCGGTAGCCGGCCAGCCAGTCGGCGGTCTCGGAATCCACCACGTCGCGGTCGATCAGGAACCGGATCGTCTCGTCGTCGAACCGGAAGTGCCGCAGTGCGCGCAGCGCCCGGCCGACCCCGGCCACGACGCCGTACCGGCGACCGGGCGGTAGCCGCCGCGGGAACAGCTCGAAGACGCTGCGCCGCAAGGCCGTCCCGTTGCGCAGGGCGGCGCGGAGCATGGTCAGTTCGTAATGGTCGGTGAGCAGTGCCGTGGTCGGCACTTCGCTCGGTCCCCAGCTCGGCGTGATCTCGGCCGGGTCGTGTTCCGCTGCCACCTGGCCAGCCTACGGCTCCGATCCGGCGACGGCCGGGAATGCCGCTCGTGGCCGCGAGGTTGAGCCAGACCACGGGAGGGCCGCAGGTCCCTTCGCGGTCGACCCGAGAGGACTCCGGATGAGCTGGGACGCGGTGGATGCGGCGATCGACGCTGCGCTGGCGGAGCGGCGGATCGTCGGCACGGTGGTGCTGATCGCTGAGGACGGGGAGCTCGCGTACCGGCGCGCGGCCGGGCTCGCCGATCGGGAGACCGGCCGGCCGATGACCGAGGAGACCTGGTTCCGCTGGTCGTCGCTGACCAAACCGATCACCGCCGCGACCACGATGGCCCTGGTCGAGCGCGGTGTCCTCGACCTGACCAGCCCGATCACCCGCTGGCTGCCCGACTTCCGGCCGGCGCTCGCCGACGGCACCCGGCCCGAGCTCACCGTCGACCAGCTGCTGTTGCACACGTCGGGCCTGCGGTACGGCTTCGGCGACCCGACCGGCGACTACCCGGCGGCCGGCATCTCCGACGGTCTGGACCGGACCACGCTGACCCTGGCCGACAACCTCGCCCGGATCGCCCGGGTCCCGCTGCTGTTCGAGCCCGGCACGGAGTGGGCCTATTCGGTCGGCTACGACGTCCTCGGGGCCGTGATCGAATCGGCCACCGGCCGGCCGCTGCCGGATGTCGTGGCCGAGTTGATCACCGGCCCGCTGGGGCTGTCGGCCCGGTTCGCCGTCGAGAGCGGCGAACGGCTGGCGACTCCGTACGCGGACGGCGTGCCGGAGCCGGTCCGGCTGCTGGAGGCGAACCCGGTCCCGTTCGGCGACCTGGGCGTGCTCCGGATGTCGCCGGAGCGGATCCTCGACGCGGGCCAGTTCCCGGCCGGCGGTGCCGGAATGGCCGGCCCGGCCGGCGACCTGTTGTCGTTCCTGGAGGCGATCCGGACCGGCGGCGGCCCGATCCTCGCCGCCGAGACGGTGGCCGGGATGCTGCCGTCCCGGATCGCCCGCGAGGTGGCGCCCGGAGTCACCGGCGGGTTCGGCCGCGGCTGGTCGGTGATCATCGACCCGGCCGCGGAGGGCTCGCCGCTGTCGGCCGGCTCGATCAGCTGGGGCGGCGTGTTCGGGCACAGCTGGGCGGTCGACCTCGAACGCGGGATCACGATCGTGAGCTGCACGAACACCGCCCTGGAAGGGATGTGGGGGAGGTTCCCGGCCGAGGTGTTCGCGGCCGCCGTCGCGGGCTGAGCCGGGTCAGGCCAGGGTTCCGACCGGGAACGGTTCGGCCAGGAACTCGCCGAGCGCCAGCCAGAACGCGCCGGTCACCGACGCGCCGTCGCCGACCCGGGTCTCGGTCAGCTGGGTCGACACCGCCGGCGCATGATCACCGGCGACGGCCAGGAAGCGTTCCCGGAACAGGGGTCCCAGCAGCAGCGGGTAGCCGCCGTAGGTGATCCGGTCCGGCCGCACGATGTTGATCACCATCGCGGCGGCCCGGGCGAACCAGCCCGCGGTCTCGGTGATCGCCCGCCGGGCGGCCGGATCGCCGTCGTCGGCGAGCCGGAGCAGGGCGGCACAATAGCGCTCCAGCATGCGGGCGCCCTGCCGCGGGCGCAGGCCGGTCGGCTCGGCGTGCCGGACCAGCGCATCGAACCCGGCCACGGCATCGAGGCAGCCACGGGCGCCACAGGCGCAGGGCGGTCCGTCCGCCTGCATCGGCAGGTGCGAGATGGTCAGCGAGCTGACCCGGGGCAGGGTCGCGCCGCGCCGGACCAGGCCGCCGCCGGCCCCGATGCCGATCTGGATGTGGGCCAGGCTGGTCACCAGCGGGTCGGCGGCGATCTCCTGCCAGTTGCCCAGCGCGGCACAGGTGGAGACGTCCCGCATCGCCACCGGGCCCGGGTCGTAGCCCAGCCGTTCCTTGATCAACTCCGGCAGCGGGACGTCCCGCCAGGGCCGGTACGGCGAACTGGTGATCATCCGGCCGGCGGGGTCGACGCCGGCGCCCACGGCCAGCCCGATCCCGTCCGGTCGCCGGCCGAGGTCGGTGCAGAGCGCCTCGATCTGGCCGGAGATCAACTCGACCGAGCGATCGGCGCCGAGGGTCCGGGGGAGGGCGTGCCGGGATTCGGCCAGCACGGCGCCGCTGAGATCGCGCGCCTGCACCAGCAAGCCGTCCACCCGAACGTCCACCGCGACGAACAGGTGGCGACCGGTGCTGAGGGTGAGATAGGTGGTCGGCCGGCCGCGCCGGCTGCTCGCCTCCGCCGCTGTCTCGGTGAGCAGGCCGGCCGTGATCAACTCGGTGGCGATCCGGCTCACCGCCGGCTTGGTCAGCCGCATCGAGTCGGACAGCGCGGCCCGGGTGAGCCGGCCGTGCTGGGCCACGGCGGCCAGCGCCAGCACGCGATTGTGCTGCCGGATGTGCGCCTGGGAGGCGCCCTGCTCGGTGTCGTCCCGCATCCGTCCTCCCTCCATGATCAGCGGCCGAATGTGATCAGATCGTGCCTCCACCTTGACGGGAGCAGCAAACCGGCTTAATTATGTACCGCAGGTACATAAATCGTGCGGGACCGACCGAGGAGGATCGCTCGCCGATGAACGACTCACATTCCGATGCCGCCCGCTGGCCGCGGCGGACCGTGCTGACGACCGGTCTGGCCGGTGCCGCGGCGACCGTGCTGCCAGGGTGCAGCCCGGGCTCGGCGTCGCGCGGGACGACCGGCGGCCAGGAACTCTCCGTGCTGCTGCTCGGTCCGAGCGATCAGACCGTACGGTTCTTCACCGAGACGGTGATCCCGCGCTTCGCCGACGACACCGGGATCACGGTGTCGCTGCAGCAGTCCGACTGGGGTTCCGGCTTCCAGAAGGTGCTCACGGCCGCGGCGAGCGGAACCCTGACGGACCTGCTGATGCTGGGCGGCATCTGGACCGCGCCGCTGGCCGCGAAGCAGGCCCTGCTGCCGCTGGACGAACTGCTCGGCGACTACGGCGACCTGGACGCGTTCTATCCGGCGATGCTCGAGGACTGCCGCTACGACGGGAAGACGTACGGCCTGCCGCTCTACTCCGACACCCGGACCGCGCTGTATCGCAAGAGCCATCTCGAGCAGGCCGGGCTCGACCCGGACCGGCTGCCGAAGAGCTGGGACGACTACGCCGAGGCGGCTCGCCGGCTGGGCGCCGACGGCCCGGCGGACTTCCCGGTCGATTGGAGTCAGGACAAGTCGGTCGGCCTGCAGCAGACGTTCGCCCAGTTGTTCCTGCAGGCGGGCGGGAGCTACTACGACGACGCCGGGCGGGCGACCTTCGCCTCCGATGCCGGCGTCCGGGCGCTCGAGTTCATGATCAGCTTCTACGCCGACAAGCTCGCCAGTCCCGACCTGGTCAACACCGGCAGCGGTGCCTCGCCGTTCACCCGCGGCCGGTCGTCGATGATCTTCTCCGGCCTCTCCGCGATCAAGAACGCACGGGACAATCTGGCCGAGGCGGTCGACGACATCGTGGTCGGCACCCCGCTGAGCGCGGATCCGTCCGGCCGTCCGGTCACCTCGGCCTGGATCAACAAGATCGGGATCTCGGCCAAGACCAAGAACCGCGACGGTGCCTGGCGGCTGCTGCAGTTCCTGGTCTCCGCCGACATCGCGGTCACCTTCGACGAGCAGTACGGCGGCCTGCCGGCCCGGACCGACCTCGCCGAGGCCGGTTATCTGAAGGACCTCAGCCCGAACCTGGTCCGGGCCGCCGAGTCCATCGTGCCGCAGCCGCCGCACCCGAACATGCTCACCATCGCGCCGCAGATCACCACCCACCTGCAGCAGGCGATCCGGCTGTCCGGCACTCCGAAGGAGATCCTGACCGCCCTGGACGCCAAGCTCAACGAGATCAATGGCGTCTGAAGCGGCCCGGGCCTCGACCCGGCACCGGCAGCGCGCCTTCGGCATCGTCCTGTCCGCGCCGGCGCTGCTCCTGGTGCTCGGGTTCTCGGTGGTGCCGCTGATCGCCGCGGTCGGGCTGAGCCTGACCAGCTTCGACCTGTTCTCGTCGCCGCGGTTCATCGGCCTGCGCAACTATCAACAGTTGCTGGCCGATCCGGTGTTCTGGACCGCGACCGGCAACACGTTGATCTTCGCGGTCGGCCAGGTGTCGGTCGGCATCGTCGTGGTGATCTTCGTCGCCGTACTGTTCAACCAGGCGCTGCGCGGCGGCGCGATCATGCGGACGATCGTCTATCTGCCGCAGGCTGCTTCGTACGTGGTCGTGGCGCTGGTCTGGAACCTGCTGCTGGACCCGTTCGCGGGACCGCTAAGCCGGCTGGTGCAGCAGTTCACCGGGGAGATCCTGCCGGTTCTCACCGATTCCGGCCGGGCGCTGCCCGCGATCGTCGTGATGAGTCTGTGGCGCAACCTCGGCTACTTCATGATCATCGTGCTGGCCGCGCTGCAGGCGGTGCCGAACGAGCTGCTCGAGGCGGCCCGGGTGGACGGCGCGGGTGCCGTGAGCCGGTTCCGCTGGGTGACCCTGCCGGAGATCATCCCGGCCGTGATCTTCGTCGCGATCACCTGGTTCCTCGGCGCGCTGCAGATGTTCACCCAGTCCTACGTGATGACCCAGGGCGGTCCCGTGAACGCGACCCGGACGATCGTCTACATCATGTACGACCAGGCCTTCGCCGCACTGAACTTCGGCAAGGCGTCGGCGATCGCGGTGCTGCTGTTCGGTGCCGTGGTCGTGGTGTCGGTCGCGCTGCGGCTGGTCGGTCGGCGGGTGGCGGTATGAGAGCGCGTCCCGGATCGGCCCGCCGCGGCGGCGCCCGCGCCGTCTGGCACCTGCTGGCGATCGCCCTCGCCGCGGGCTACGTGCTGCCGATGGGCTACGTCCTGCTCGCCGCCCTGACGCCGGACGGCGAGGAGATCGGCGGCTGGCCCAGCCGGCTGGCCTTCGAAAATGTCGTGGCCGGGCTGGGCGGTGGCTCGTTCGGTGTGCTCGCCCTGAACAGCCTGCTGATCGCGGTCGTCTCGGTGATCGCCCAGGTGGTGCTGGCCGCGACCGCCGGCTACGCGCTGGCCCGGCTGCCGCTGCCCGGCAGCCGGTGGTGGCTGCTGCTGTTGATCGCCCTGATCGTGGTGCCACCGGAGATCGTCATGGTGCCGCTGTTCCTGATCATGGCCCGGTTCCCGCTGGCCGGCGGCAACGACCTGCTCGGGCTCGGTGGGCAGGGACTGATCGACACCATGGCGGGCCTGATCGTGCCGCATCTGATCAGTGCGCTGGCGATCTTCCTGATGCGCCAGTTCTACCGTGGGCTGCCGGACGAACTCGGTGACGCGGCGCGGGTCGACGGGGCGGGCGAGTTCACCGTGTTCGCCCGGATCTACACGCCCTTGGTGCTGCCCGCGGTCGCCGTCGTCGCCGTGTTCGCGTTCCAGTCCGCCTGGAACGACTTCCTCTGGCCGCTGGTGATGACCCGCAGCCCCGAGCGCCGTACCCTCCAACTCGGGCTGACCACCTTCTTCCAGGAGAATTCGACCCAGTGGAACCGGCTGATGGCCGTCGTCCTGGTGATCAGCATCCCGGTGGTCGCGCTGTTCCTCTACCTGCAACGATTCTTCCGATCCGACGTGATGTCAGGAGCTCTGAAGTGACGCCGAACCTGATCGTGATCTTGGTCGACGACCTCGGCTGGACCGATCTCAGCTGCTACGGGTCGGACTTCTACGAGACGCCGCACCTGGACGCGCTGGCGGCCGGCGGCGCCCGGTTCACCCAGGCCTACGCGGCCGCACCGGTCTGCTCGCCCAGCCGGGCCGCGCTGATGACCGGCAAGTGGCCGGCGAGGGTCGGCGTGACCAACTTCATCGGCGGCCACGCGGTGGGCCGGCTGGCCGACGTGCCGTACTTCCATGCTCTGCCGCGCAACGAGCACTCGCTGGCCCGGGCCCTGGCCGACGGCGGGTACGCGACCTGGCACGTCGGCAAGTGGCACCTGGGGGACCGGCTGACCTCGCCCGAGGTGCACGGCTTCGACGTCAACGTCGCCGGTTGCGGCCTGGGCCACCCGCCGAGCTACTTCAGCCCGTACGGGATCCCGACCCTTTCCGACGGCCCGGACGGTGAGTACCTGACCGGCCGGCTCACCGACGAGGCGGTCCGGCTGATCGACGAGCATGATCATCGTCGGCCGTTCTTCCTGAACCTGTGGCACTACACCGTGCACACGCCGATCCAGGCGCCGCAGCCGTTGATCGACAAGTACCAGGCCAAGGCCGACCGGCTCGGCCTGGACACCGAGCCGATCGTCGAGGGCGAACCAATGCCGGCCTGGCACCTGGACGGCGTCCGGGTCCGCCGCCGGACCCGGCACTCCCACCCCGGCTACGCCGCGATGATCGAGACGCTGGACGACAGCGTCGGCGCGATCGTCGCGGCGCTGCGCCGGACCGGCCAGCTGGACCGGACCGTGATCGTCTTCACCTCCGACAACGGCGGGCTCGCCACCGCCGAGGGCTCGCCGACCTGCAACGCGCCGCTGGCCGAGGGCAAGGGCTGGATGGAGGACGGCGGGTTGCGGGTGCCGTTGATCATCAGCGGGCCCGGCATCGAGCCGCTGGAGACCGATGCGCTGACCAGCACGCCGGACCTCTACCCGACGCTGCTCGGGCTGGCCGGCGTCGAGCCGCCGGACTGGTACCCGCGGGACGGGGTCGACGTGGCTCCGGCCGCGGCCGGCGAACCGTTCGACCGGGGGCCGCTGTTCTGGCACTACCCGCACTACTCCAACCAGGGCGGTACGCCCGGTGCGGCGGTTCGCCAGGGCCGGTGGAAGCTGATCCGCTGGTTCGAGGACGGCCGGCAGGCCCTCTACGACCTGGCCGCCGACGTCGGCGAGCAGGACGACCGTTCGGCCGCTGAGCCCGAGCTGGTCGGCCGACTCGCCGGCCGGCTGGACGCCTGGCTGTCCGAGGTCGGGGCGCTGGTCCCGGCGGCCAACCCGGCGGTTTCGTCTCCTCGGCTCCGCCTTTGACACAATGGCGGCATGTCGCAAACCGAGGGTCCGGTCGTCACGCCGGCCGGAGGGACCGCGATCGCCGAGCGTCCGGTCGAGGACGCTGTTCAGGACACTCCCTGGGTGACGATCGTCTGGGACGATCCGGTCAACCTGATGTCGTACGTCACCCATGTCTTCGTCACGTACTTCCACTATCCGAAGGCCAAGGCCGAGCGGTTGATGCTGCAGGTGCACAACGACGGCAAGGCGATCGTGGCCAGCGGGACCAGGGAGGCGATGGAGCGCGACGTCAAGGCGATGCACGAGTACGGGCTCTGGGCGACGCTCGACCGCGCGGAACAGTAAGGAACTGGGTACCACTTTGCAGAGGTTCAAGCGCAAGGGCGGGACGATCGTCACGACCCTGACCGCCGACGAGGTCGATCTGCTGGCTTCGCTGGTCGGACAGCTGGTCGAGATGGTGTCCGAGGGGGAGCCGGCGCAGTACTCGGGTCCGGCGGACGATTCGTTCGCCCAGTGGGCCCGGGAGCTGGAGCAGCCCGAGGAGACGAGCGAGCCGGAGGATCCGGTCCTGAAACGGCTGTTCCCGAACGCCTACCCGACCGATGCGGACGCCGCCTCCGACTTCCGCCGGTTCACCGAACGCGACCTGCGGACGACCAAGGTGGCCGAGGCCACCGCGGTGCTGCGCCGGCTCGGCGAGACGGACCGCGGTCGCAACCCGCTCCGGATCCCGGCCGAGGAGACCGACGCCTGGCTGCGCACCCTGACCAGCGTCCGGCTCGCGGTGGCCACCCGGCTCGGCGTCACCGACGCCGCGGGCGCGGAGGAGATCGCCTCGATCCCGCCGCACGATCCGCGGGCCTTCATGGCCAGCGTGTACGAGTGGCTGGGCTTCGCCCAGGAGACGATGATCATGGCCCTGGACCGGTGACGGGTTGACGACCACCGATTCCGGTCCGCCGACCAGCTGGCGCGACCTGGCGCCCTGGCAGGGCAAGGCGACCCGGCTGGACAAGGCGCTGCTGATCGCGATCATCGCCCTGATCGGGTACGGGTTCGCGATGATGCCGCTGAAGCCCTTCCTGATCGCGTCCCACCCGGTGCTGCTGGAGTTCATGACCGGCGGGTACGCCTCCATCGGCGCGGCCGCCGCCTTCGCCCGGATCGGCGAGTTCCCGCTCTGGCAGGTGATCTTCGCCGGCGTGGTCGGCATGATCAAGTTCGACTGGCTGTTCTGGTGGACCGGGCGGCAGTGGGGCCGCGGCATCATCAAGTTGTTCGCCAACGGGGAGCGGGCGAAGCGGCTGGCCGGCCGGGCGCACGACCTCAATCCCTGGCTGGTCCGGTCCGCGGTGGTGCTCGCGATGCTGCCGGGCATCCCGTCGGCGCTGGTCTTCGCGATCGCCGGCTGGACCGGGATGCGGCTGCTGACGTTCCTGCTGCTGGACGCGCTCGGCGCGCTGTTGATCACCAGCCTGGTGGCCGGCCTCGGCTTCCAGCTCGGCCAGTGGGCGGTCGACATCGTGCTCACCGTCGACAAGTACGCGCTCTGGGTCAGCCTGGCCGTGATCATCGGCATCTCGATCATCACCGGGGTCAAGCAGAGCCGCCGGCAGGCGAAGTCTCAGGATGCGGGCGTGGTGCCGGAGCCCGCGCCGGACGACCTAGGCTCCACGTCTGTGCTGACGATTCGCCGTGACCTGGTCGATGACATCATCGCGCATGCCAAGCAAGATCATCCGGACGAGGCCTGTGGCGTGATCACGGGGCCGGAGGGTTCCGACGACCCGGTCCGGCTGGTGCGGATGACCAACGCCGCCCGGTCGCCGACGTTCTTCGAGTTCGATTCGACCGAGCACAAGCAGCTGGCCAACGAGCTGTTCGAGCAGGACCACGAGATCGTCGTGGTCTACCACTCGCACACGGCGACCGAGGCCTACCCGTCGCGGACCGACATCTCGCTGGCCGCGGAGCCGCAGGCGCACTATCTGCTGGTGTCGACGGCGGAGAGCGGCAACGGCGACGGCCCGGTGGAGGTGCGTTCGTACCGGATCCTGGACGGTGTCGTCACCGAAGAGGAGATCGCGTTCCGGGAATAGCCCGGCCCGGCGAGGGTGTTGCTGACGAAGTGGGACCCGCACCGGCGGGCGAGCGAAGGAGAAGGTGAATGGCCGTCGAGATCAGGATTCCGACCATTCTGCGGACGTACACGGACGGGCAGAAGCAGGTGCAGGGCACCGGTGACACCGTCGAGCGGGTGATCGACGACCTGGAGAGCCGGCATCCCGGACTCAAGGACCGGCTGGTGGAGGAGCAGGGCATCCGCCGCTTCGTCAACCTCTACGTGAACGACGAGGACGTCCGGTTCACCGGTGGGCTCGGTTCGCCGGTCGCCGACGGTGACGTGATCGTCGTCCTGCCGGCCGTCGCCGGGGGCTGACCGCCCGATGACCCGGTACGAGTCGCTGGCGGCCTCGGTCGGCAACACGCCCCTGGTCGGACTGCCCCGGCTGTCGCCGGGGGAGGGGGTCCGGCTCTGGGCCAAGCTCGAGGACCGCAACCCGACCGGATCGATCAAGGATCGGGCCGCGCTGTCGATGATCGAGGCGGCGGAGTCGGACGGCACGCTGCGGCCGGGCTGCACGATCTTGGAGCCGACCAGCGGCAACACCGGGATCGCGCTGGCCATGGCGGCCAAGATCAAGGGCTACCGGCTGGTCTGCGTGATGCCGGAGAACACCTCCGCCGAACGGAAGCAGTTGCTCGCCATGTGGGGCGCGGAGATCGTGTCCTCGCCCGCGGCCGGCGGCTCCAACCAGGCGGTCACCGTGGCCAAGAAGCTCGCCGCGGAGCATCCGGACTGGGTGATGCTCTACCAGTACGGCAACCAGGCCAACGCCGACGCGCACTACTCCGGCACCGCGCCCGAGATCGCCGCCGACCTGCCCGAGGTGACCCACATCGTCGCCGGGCTGGGCACCACCGGCACCCTGATGGGCATCGGCCGCTACTTCGCCGAGCACCGTCCCTCGGTCAAGATCATCGCCGCCGAGCCGCGTTACGGCGAACTCGTCTACGGCCTGCGCAACCTCGACGAGGGCTTCGTCCCGGAGCTGTACGAGGAGAAGTACGTCACCGGCCGGTTCTCGGTCGGTTCCCGGGACGCCATCCGCCGGGTCCGGCAACTGCTGGAGACCGAGGGCATCTTCGCCGGGCTGTCCACCGGCGCCGTGCTGCATGCCGCGCTGGCCCAGGCGGCCCGCTCCCTGAAGGCCGGCGAGACCGCCGACATCGTGGTGATCATCGCCGACGGCGGCTGGAAGTACCTGTCCACCGGCGCCTACGACACCGACCTGGACACCGCCGAGGAACTGCTGGACGGCCAGGTCTGGGCCTGATCCCAACCGACGTGCCCTGAGCCTGCCGCCTCCGGCAAACTCTCGGTAAACGCTTGCCGATCATGAACCGGCGGTGCTAGGTTGAGCCGGGCTTCGAGGTGAAGCACGGCACAGTGGCCGCATCCCGGGAGTGATCAACATGCCTCCGTTCAACCGTCGACAGTTCCTGGCCGTCGGGGCCGCCGGTACGGCCGGTGCCGCCCTCGTGGGTGGGACCGCGCACGCTGCCGGGGAAGGGATCACGGTTCGCGTCGGCGATGCCGTGGGCGGCGGGATGCCGCTGGTCGGCTTCAACACCGGGCACTTCATGCCGGACGGCAACACGGCCGCCTGGATCGAGTACGCGGCCGTGAATGCGGTCCGGTTCTTCGCCACGCTGTCCATCTGGTGCCCGGACGCGGCGTTCGACGCGGGTGCCGGCATCGAGACGGTCGACGACTTCGACGCCCGGAAAGCCGAGCTGCGCAAGGATTCCGACCGCTACATCGACTGGCGGGCGCTGCGCCGGGTCTGGTCCACCCACATCTACGAGACGACCAACCACTACAACCTCGACTACCAGGTCGACCGGCTGCACCGGCTGGGGATCACGCCGATCATGGAGGCCGCCGAGTTCCGCTGGAACTCGCCCTGGTCCGGCCTCTGGCTGATGTGGCAGAAGCACTACGCGTTCACCCACCACCTGGCGTCGCGGTGGGATGTCGAACGCTACAACTTCGTCAACGAACCCGATCATCCGAGCGCGGCCCACGACATCGTCGACCAGACCGTCTACATCCGCGGGCTGCAGATCGCCGCGGACGCGATCAGGGCGGCGATCGCGGACGTCAACGCCGAGCAGGGCAAGAAGCTGCGGGCGATCGTGCAGGCACCGGTGATCACCCATGCCTCGCAGACCGGCGCCGACTATCACATGGACGCCGACCCGGATGCCGACGCGCGCGACGACGAGCACGGCTGGGGCGAGATCTGTCTGCGCAACCTGCGCACCGACTATCACGGCGACACCGTTGATCATGATCTGTTCGACGTGTTCGACACCCACCTGTACAACAAGACCGCCCAGACGTATGCGTACGAGCTCCGGATGATGGAGTCGAAGATGCGCGAGTACACGCCGACCGGGGTGGCGTTGCCGGTCGTCTACTCGGAGTTCAACCGTCGCAACACCGGGGCGTTCGAGACCAGCGGCGACGATCTGAACACCCCGTTGGTCTTCAGCGAACTGGCCGAGATCTGGGGTGCGACGCTGACCGGCGGCGCCGAGGGAATGATCTGCTTCAAGTTCGACAACACGATGCGGGCCAACGGGATCCCTTACGGGACAGGGCATTACTACGTCGAGAACACGGGCGACTACAACATCCGCGGCGCGAAGAAGGCGGCCGAGTCGAACCGGATGTTCGCCGACCGTTTCGCGGCCCGGGACGAGCGCGTCGTGCTGGCGGCGAACGTCAGCTCCGCCGGACCGACGGTGATGCCGGGCGCGATCGTCGCGTCCCACGACCGGGACCTCGGTCGCTGTTCGGTGTGGCTGCCGCACCGCTCGTCCGAGGTCGCCCACCCGCTGACCCTCGACCTGACCGGCACCCCGTTCCGGGCCGCCGGCGCGACGATGATCGTTCGCGAGGTCAGTGCCGACCACAGCGGAGACGTGATCATGGTGGACGCCGTGCCGGAGTCCGGCGTGATCACGGTGTCCCAGCCGGCCGGCTGCGTCTGGCTGATCACCCTGCTGGAACGCCGATCCGAGCCGCGGCAGCACCGGCCGCTCGCTGCCGTCGGTCTGACTCCCGACGGCACGGCAGACAACCTGCCCGTCGGTCGCGGCGCGGGGCCGGCCGTCAGCTATCTCGCCTTCGACGTGCCCGACGACGGCGGGCGGTCCGCGATCCTCGAGCTCGACGGCGCCGCCGGCGACGGCTCGCCGCTGACCTTCCAGGTCTACGCGCTGGCCCGGACCGACTGGGCGGATGACACCCTGACCTGGGACTCGGCGCCGTGCTTCGATCCCGTCGAGGTCAGGGCGGACTCGGTCGGCCGGGAGGCATTCCCGGCCGGGCAGCTGACCGCGCCGGCCGCGGCCGGTGTCGCCAGGCTCGACGTGACCCGGGTGCTCGGCAAGGCCCGGCAGGGCCGGCTCGGCTTCCTGCTGGTCCGGGAGCAGGCCCATGCCGGGGACACGGCCGACGACGGTCGCCGGGCCGGCTTCAGCGGGGCCCGCCTCACGCTCTGGGCCTGACGCGAGCCTCGCGCCGCTAGGCTCCCCGGGGTGACCGAATTCCCTGTCTACAAACCGGGCCAGAGTTCCGAGGCGACTCCCGAGAACATGTTCTATGTGCTGGTGGAGTTCTCGAACCATGGCGAGGCGAAGCCGCCGACCTTGATCGAGTACGGCGTCGAGCAGGCCTTCCCGACGCTGGAGCAGGCCACCCAGGAGGCGCGCCGGGTCGCGTTCGAGTTCGAGCCGCCGGACCCGTTCTCGCCGGCCGGCCGGCAGGTGTTCCAGACCAATGAGCGGGAGTTCGTGACGATCATCCAGGGTGCCTGGACGACGTTCCACTTCTTCACCCGGGTGGGCCAGTACCTCGGCGGTTCATGATCACCACGGCCCCTCGTCCTTGACATGGAACGGGGCCGCGATCACGATCATCGTGACGTGGCACATCGTTTCGTGTCCGCATGATCCGCGGCGAGGGGACTGATCATGAACTGGAAGAGGCCTGCTCGGAGGTTGCCCCGGACGTTCGCCGTGATCGCGGTCGCGGCGCTGCTGGGCCTGGCGACGGCCCAGGCTCAGACCCTGCCGCAGCGGGTCGTCGGCGCGCCGGCACCGCTGCTGGCCAACCCGGGATTCGATGCCGGCAACGGATCCGGGCAGCCGATCGGCTGGGCCGTCACCGGGCCGCAGGGGTCCGCGGTCGTGATCAACCGGGCCGCCGACCGGACCGCCGGACCGGGCTCGCTCCAGCTGACCGACCCGGCCGACGGCTCGGTCTCGGTCCGCTCGGAGAAGGTCGTCGCCGTTCCGGGTCGGGACTACCGGCTGACGGCGAAGGTCAAGACCGGCAGCGGCACGCCCGGCTCGCTCTACCTCGAGTTCTGGGACTTCAACCGGAGCCGGGTCGGCGTCGAGGTCGTCGCGCCGGAGCCGTCCCCGGACTGGCAGACGGTGACCCTGACCGCGAAGGCGCCGCCGACCGCGGCCCACGTGACCGTGTTGATCTACGGCACCCAGGCTCCGGCCGGCGTCTCGTACTGGGACGAAGTCGATCTTGAAGCGGCGGCGGCCGGCTACGACCCGCGGCTGACGACGGCCCGGGAACTGTTCCTGGACGACTACCGGATCGAGTCGGCCCACGACATCGGCCGGGTCGTCCATCCGGCCCAGGTGTCGCCGACCCCGGTGCTGCGGGCCGACCAGCCGTGGGAGCACAGCGCGTACATCTACGGCTCGGTGATCAAGCTCGGCTCGACGTACCGGATGTGGTACACGTGCTACAACGACCAGGCCCCGAACTATCACCTCTGCTACGCCGAGTCGAAGGATCTGAAGACCTGGGCGAAGCCGCTCGGCCGTGGCTCGGTCGGGTACCGGGACCTGCCGGCCTCGAAGACCAACATCGTCGCCGCGCACTCCGGAACGGTCGCCTACAACCCGGACGCCCCGGCCGACCGCCGCTACGTGATGCTGACCTTCCGGTCCGGCACCGTGAACGACACGTTGGGCTACTACACCCGGTTCTCCGCCGACGGCTACAGCTGGACCGAGGTGGCCGCCAAGCCGGCCCTGCTGGACGGCGATGTTTCCAACCTCACCTGGGATCCGGTGACCAAGCGCTACGTCGCGACGATCAAGAAGCGGATGTTCACCGCGCGCACGCCGGGCACCTACGAGCGGTCGGCCTTCGTGTCGACCAGCCCGGACGCGATCACCTGGACCGAGCCGACGCTCGCGGTCAGCGGCGACTACGCCGACGACGGCCGGGCCGAGCAGCTCGGCGGCCTGGAGGGCCAGATCTACGGCATGCCGGCGATCCGGTACGAGAGCACGTACGTCGGCTTCCCCTGGGTCTTCTCGCTGACCGACTTCACCTCCGGTGAGTACAAGTCGGCGGCCGACGGCCCGGTCGAGGTCCAGGTCGCCTCGTCCCGCGACCTGATCGACTGGCAGCGGCCGGTGCGGGACCCGGTGATCGACATCGGAACGCCCGGCGCCTGGAACGACGGCGCGCACTACACGGCCAGCACCCTGCACGTGACGCCGGAGACGGTCAGTCTGCTCTACGGCGCGTTCAACAACGAGCACGGCGGTGCCGACCCGAACGATCCGAACCGGGACCGGCACGTCGGCAACATCGGCCTGGCCGGCTGGCGCCGGGACGGCTGGGTGTCGCTCAGCAACGGCGCCGCGGGAGGCGTCGGCGACCCGGGCCAAGTGATCACGAAGCCGATCACCGTCCCGGACGGCCGGCTGCACCTGAACGCGACGGCCCGGCCGGAGGGTTCGCTGGTGGTCGAGGTGCTCGACGAGCAGGGCCGGGTGATCGACGGCTTCGGCCGCGACCAGGCCGTGCCGATCACCGGCGACCGGCTGGACGCCGAGGTCACCTGGCGCGGCGGCCGGCAGCTGTCCGACCTGCGCGGTCAGCAGGTCAAGCTGCGGATCTCGATCGTGAACGCCGACCTCTATTCCTTCTGGTTCGCCGGCTGACGGGCATTACTCTGTCCCCGTGAATCCTCAGGCGCCGATCGGGATCTTCGATTCGGGGTTCGGCGGGCTGACCGTCGCCCGCGCGGTGCTGGACCAGCTGCCGTACGAAGACGTGCTCTACCTGGGCGACACCGCCCGCGCCCCGTACGGCGAGAAGCCGTTGGCCGAGGTTCGCGAGTACGCGCTGGAGTGCCTGGACCACCTGGTCGAGCAGGACGTGAAGCTGCTCGTCATCGCCTGCAACTCGGCCAGCTCGGCGGTGCTCCGGGACGCCCGGGAGCGCTACCCGGTGCCGGTGGTCGAGGTGATCCTGCCTGCCGCCCGACGGGCGGTGGCGGCGACCGGGACGGGCCGGGTCGGGGTGATCTGCACCGAGGCGACGGCGACCTCGCTGTCGTACGACGACGCGTTCGCCGCCGCGCCGCAGGTCGACCTGCACACGGCGGCCTGCCCGCGGTTCGTCGAGTTCGTCGAGGCCGGGATCACCGGCGGTCCGGAATTGCTGGCCTGCGCCGAGGAGTACCTGAAACCCTTGCAGGCGGCCGATATCGACACATTGATCTTGGGCTGCACGCACTATCCGCTGCTCACCGGCGTGATCTCGTACGTGATCGGCGACGTGACCCTGGTGTCCAGCGCGGAGGAGTGCGCCAAGGAGGCGTACGCGGTGCTGACCCGGCTCGGGCTGGTGCACGAGACCCCGCGCCGGAGCAGCACCCGGTTCCTCACCACTGGCAGCCCGGACCAGTTCGCCCGGCTGGGGCAGCGGCTGATGCCGGGCATGATCAACTCCGTCGACCAGTTCACCTGAGGCGAAAGGGCGCCATGAAGCTGACCATCGTCGGTTGCAGCGGTTCCGGATCCGGCCCGGAGTCGCCGGCCTCGAGCTATCTGGTCCAGGCCGACCACGAGGGCCGTACCTTCTCGCTGCTGCTGGATCTCGGGCCGGGCTCGTTCGGCGCGCTCTACCGCTACCTGGACCCGGCCGACATCGAGGCCGTCCTGCTCAGCCATCTGCATCCCGACCACTGCCTGGACGTGTGCGCCCTGTACGTCGGGGCCAGCTACTCGCCGACCGCGCCCTGGCGGCCGGCCGCCGTCTACGGCCCGGCCGACACCGCCGAGCGGCTGGTTCGCGCGTACGACGTCGCCGCACCGCCCGGGACCGAACCGGCCGAACCGACCCGGGGCATCGCCGACTACTTCGACTACCGCACCTGGCAGCCGAGCCAGCAGATCGGGCCCTTCGACGTCACCGTGACCCGGGTCGCGCACCCCGTCGAGGCGTACGGGATCCGCCTCACCGAGCGGGCCGGCAGCGGCGCCTCCCTGGTCTTCTCCGGTGACACCGGCCCGTCGCCCGCGCTGGCCGAGCTGGCCACCGGCGCCGACCTGCTGCTGATCGAGGCCTCGTTCCTGGACCGGCCGGACAACCCCGCCGGGCTGCACCTGTCCGGCCGCCAGGCCGCCGAACTCGGCACGGCCGCCGGCGTCGGCGCCATCGTGCTGACCCACATCCCGCCCTGGCACGACCCGGACCAGGTGCTCGCCGAGGCGACCCCGCACTTCGCGGGTTCGATCGAGCTGGCCCGGTCCGGGGCGCGCTGGACGATCGGCTGACTGTCGCCAGAACTCCTCAACTCGGCCGCTGGAGGTCGATTTCGGGCTCCAGCACTCCAGTTGAGGAGTTTTCGCGACAGCGCTCGGCGAGCGCGTCAGCTGAGCACCATCACCACGCCGCCCCCGCGACCCCTGCCACACTCCCGTTCGAGACAACGATCGAGGATCTCGCGTGATCGCGGACGTGGCGTTCCCCGCGGAATCTCCCGGGCGCACTTCACCAGATTCGCAAGCCTGCACTTCACCAGGTTCCAGTCGTCCTCGGTCGGGCCGGTGGCATCGTTCATCCGGAACACGATGATCATGCCCTCGTCGGTCTCCACCTTGCCCAGAAGGAGATCTCGGCCGAGATCGAGGACCTCGTACTCGACCCCGTCCCGCTCCTGCGTCCTCGTCGGCACAGCCATCGTGACCTCCCACCTTGATGGGCCCCTGCTCATCATCCGCCCGTCGCACCGCGGACCGGAACGGACCTTGGTCACCAGCTTCCGGTCCGCGGCGCCGGCCATCAAACCAGGCCGTCGAAGGAGATGACGCCTAGCGCTCGCGCGGCGGCAGCACCTGCCGACCCTGGTAGCGACCGCAGGCCGGGCAGGCCTGGTGCTTCGGGGTCAGCTCACCGCAGGCCGGGTTGGCGCACCTGGTCAGCGGTACGGCGGCGATCCGCCGCCACTGCGCACGGTGCCGCCGGACCCGGGCCCGGGAGCGTCGTCGAAACATCGAACTGGACATGATCGAACTCCTTGGTGTCGTGGGATGCGATGGCCAAGGAGCCGGGGCGGGTCACGGCCGACCTCGGGCCGGAGCACGAGGGCACAGCGGGCCGTGTGGTCGGGAACGATCCGGTCGCGGGCAGACCGACGAACCGGAGGAATTCCGGTGATCACGAAGGATTCCCCTCAGAGAGCTGGCGGACCGTCACGGTCCGCGGAGGCAGGGACGCCAACTCCGCCGCGCACCGGATCGGTGGGCAGCGGCCTGCCCGGAGCTAGGAGGCTTCCGGGCTCTCCGACGGGGGATTCACCCGTCGCACGATAGTGGCGGATCCGTGGCCGGGCCATCGAATTTCGGCCGAGGTTTCTGGGAAGGTGTCGGATCGGGGCCCAGACGTTCGTGGACCTGGCGAGCGACCCGCTCGGGGTCGCCGCGTCCGAGAGGAGACGACCGTGCCGCAGTATCTGATCGCGTTCAACGACGAGTGGGTGCCCGACCACACGCCGGAGGAGCTCACCGCGAAGGGCGTCGCCGTCCGGGCGGTGTCGGCCGAGATGAAGGAAGCCGGCATCTTCCAGTTCGAGAACGGCGGCATCGACGCCTCGACCGTGGTCTGCAGTGTCCGGACCAAGGACGGGAAGCCGATCTTCACCGACGGGCCGTACGTCGAGACCAAGGAGCACCTCGGTGGGTTCTGTGTCATCGAGGTGCCGGACGACGAGGCGGCCCGCTACTGGGCCGGCCGGATGGCCGTCGCGCTCGACTGGCCGCAGGAGGTGCACCGGTTCCCGGGCCCGCAGGGTTCATGATCAACTGAGCCGGCCGGAGGCCAGCCAGTCCTGCAGCAGATCGGCCTTCGCGGTGCGCCCGAGCAGCCGGTACGCCCTCGCCCAGACCACCGGATCCGCCAGCGGCAGTCCGCGCCAGGCGCCGGTGACCTGGGTCGGCAGCGGCTCCAGGCCGTCCGGTCCGCGCAGGGCGAAGTTGACCATCAGGTCGAGGTGATCATGGACCTTGAGGCAGCGGTCCGTGCCGTAGACGCCGTCGGTCCGGGTGGCGTCGCGGTACGGCAGCCCGGCGCGGTCGAGGGCGGCGAGCACGGCGTCGGGCGGGGCGTCGACCGTCACGTCCCAGTCGTGCGCGACCGTACCGAGCCCGAGGGCGACCAGCAGGCCCGAGCCGCCGAGCGCCGGCTGCCAGCCCTCGGCGGTCAGCACGGACAGCAGCCGGTCCAGGCCCTCCCGGGGAGGCAGTCGCGGGGCTTCGGTCGGAGGCTGGGCCACGGGGTCAGTGTCCCAGCCCGCCGGATTCCCACCTCCCGTACCTCCGCCGGTGTGGGGCACTAGGGTGGGCTGTCGTGACGACACGAGCCGACGGACGGGCCAACGACCAGCTACGCGACGTGAAGATCACGCGGGGGTGGCTGGACCACGCCGAGGGATCGGTGCTGGTCGAATTCGGTCACACCCGGGTGCTGGTCGCGGCCAGCGTGACCGAGGGTGTGCCGCGGTGGCGGAAGGGTTCCGGGCTCGGCTGGGTGACCAGCGAGTACGCGATGCTGCCCCGGTCCACCCACACCAGGTCCGATCGCGAGTCGATCAAGGGCCGGGTCGGCGGCCGGACCCACGAGATCAGCCGGCTGATCGGCCGCAGCCTGCGCGCGGTGATCGACTACCAGGCACTCGGCGAGAACACGATCGTGCTCGACTGCGACGTGCTGCAGGCCGACGGCGGCACCCGGACCGCTTCGATCACCGGCGCGTACGTCGCGCTGGCGGACGCGGTCGACTGGCTGCGGCACCGCAACCTGCTGGCCGGTGAGCCGCTGACCGGGTCGGTAGCCGCGGTGTCGGTCGGCGTGGTCGGCGGCGACCCGATGCTCGATCTCTGCTACACCGAGGATGCCGCCGCCGAGGTGGATATGAACGTGGTGATGAGCGGCGCCGGCGAGTTCATCGAGGTGCAGGGTACGGCCGAGGGCGCGCCGTTCGACCGGACCACGCTGGACGACCTGCTCGAGCTGGGCAGCGCCGGCTGCGTGGCCCTGACGAAGCTGCAGGAGAAGGCCCTGACGGGTCGTTGATCATGGAGTCCGTCGTCCTGGCGACCGCCAACGCGAAGAAGCTGGCCGAACTGCGCCGGCTGGTGGTGGCGGCCGGCCTGAACGTGACGGTGCACGGGCTCGGTGAGGTCGCGGACTATCCGCCGCCGGCCGAGACCGAGCCGACGTTCGAGGGCAACGCGTTGATCAAGGCCCGGGCCTGCGTCGCGGCGACCGGCCGGCCGGCTCTCGCGGACGACTCCGGGATCGCCGTCGACGTCCTGAACGGCATGCCGGGCGTACGGTCGGCGCGCTGGGCCGGGCCGGACGCGACCGACGACGACAACAACGCGCTGCTGCTGCGGCAGTTGGACGACGTGCCGGACGAGCGCCGTACCGCACGGTTCGTCTGCGCCATGGCGCTGGTCCTCCCGGACGGGACCGAGCACACCAGGACCGGGGAGATGCACGGCCGGCTGCTCCGGGCGCCGGCCGGCGTGCGTGGCTTCGGCTACGACCCGCTGTTCGTCACCGACGGGCAGACGGTGACCAACGCCGAGCTGACCGGGGAGGCCAAGGACGCGATCAGCCATCGCGGCAAGGCGGTCCGGGCGATCCTCGAGGTGCTGACCGACGAGCTGGGAAGGGTTGGACGTGAAGACCTATCTCGATCTTCTTGATCATGTGCTGACCACGGGAGTCCGCAAGGGCGACCGGACCGGGACCGGGACGTTGAGCACGTTCGGCTACCAGCTCCGGTTCGACCTGGCGCAAGGGTTCCCGTTGCTGACGACGAAGAAGCTGCACACGAAGTCGATCTTCGCCGAGCTGCTCTGGTTCATCGCCGGCTCGACCAACGTCCGGTCGCTGCAGGAACAGGGCGTGTCGATCTGGGACGAGTGGGCCGACGAGAACGGCGAACTCGGCCCGATCTACGGCTACCAGTGGCGTTCCTGGCCGACGACCGACGGCCGGCACCTTGATCAACTCGCCGCGGTGATCGATGCGATCAAGACCAACCCGGACTCGCGGCGGCACCTGGTCAGCGCCTGGAACGTGGCCGATCTCGACCAGATGGCGCTGCCGCCGTGCCACACGATGTTCCAGTTCTACGTGGCCGAGGGGCGGCTGTCCTGCCAGCTGTACCAGCGATCCGCGGACATCTTCCTCGGCGTCCCGTTCAACATCGCCTCGTACGCGCTGCTGACCAGCATGATCGCCCAGGTCTGCGGCCTGGCGCCGGGCGACTTCGTGCACACGCTGGGCGACGCGCACCTCTACCTGAACCACGTCGAGCAGGCCAAGAAACAACTGACCCGGGAGCCGCGCCCGCTGCCGAAGCTGATCATGAACCCGGACGTCAAGGAGATCGACGAGTTCACCCTGGCCGACTTCACTATCGAGGGCTACGACCCGCACCCGGGCATCAAGGCCCCGATCGCCGTCTGATGTCCTCGATCCCTGAGCCTGTCGAGGTTCCCGCGCTTGTCGAGGGGGCGGGCCCCGGCTCGATCGTCGCGATCGCCGCGTACGCCCGCAACCGGGTGATCGGCAACGGCCCGGAGATCCCGTGGCGGATCTCGGCGGACTGGAAGAGGTTCCGCCGGATCACCACCGGCCACGTGCTGATCATGGGCCGGAAGACGTACGAGTCGATCGGTCGCCCGCTGCCCGGCCGGCACACGATCGTGATCACCCGGGATCCCGACTGGCGGGCCGACGGGGTGATCACCGCCGACGGCCTCGACCGAGCCATCGAGGTGGCCCGGGCCCGGCACCCGGAGTCGATCATCTTCATCGCCGGCGGCGGCGAGATCTACCGGGCCGCCTGGGATCGTACGGAATTCCTCGACGTCACCGAGGTCGATGCGGAACCGGAGGGTGACGTCACGTTCCCGGAGATCACGGACGCCACCTGGCACGAGGTGTCCCGGGACGCGCGGGACGGATTCGCCTGGGTCGGTTATCGGCGGGTCGTCGCCTGAATCATTGCCTGGGCGGGGTTCTCGGCTGACAATGCCGGAATCGGGCCCGTCATTCCGAGGGGCCCTAGGCAAGGAGGAGATCTCCATGACAGAGCCTCGCTTGGCCGCCAAACTCGGCGCCGAGTTCCTGGGCACGTTCTGGCTGGTCTTCGGGGGATGCGGCAGCGCGGTGCTTGCCGCGAAGTTCCTGTCGGCTGATCCCGGTACCAATACCCAGGTTCAGCTCGGGATCGGATTCGTCGGCGTCTCACTGGCGTTCGGCCTGACCGTGCTGACCGGCGCGTACGCCTTCGGGCACGTCTCCGGCGGCCATTTCAACCCGGCCGTGACGATCGGCCTGGCGATCGCGAAGCGGTTCGAGTGGAAGGGCGTACTGCCCTACATCGTGACCCAGATCGTCGCGGCCTCGTTCGCCGGACTGGTGTTGTTCATCATCGCGGCCGGCAAGGACGGCTTCAACGCGGTGGAGAGCGGGTTCGCGACCAACGGTTTCGGTGATCGTTCGCCGGACGGTTACGGCCTGCTGGCGGCGTTGATCATCGAGGTGGTGCTCACCGCGGTGTTCCTGTACATCATCCTCGGCGCCACCGACGACCGGGCACCGAAGGGTTTCGCGCCGATCGCGATCGGCCTCGGCCTCACCCTGATCCACCTGGTCAGCATCCCGGTCACCAACACCTCGGTGAACCCGGCCCGTTCGCTCGGGGTGGCCTGGTTCGCCGGTGGGGCAGCGTTGTCGCAGGTCTGGTTGTTCATCGTCGCGCCGATCATCGGGGCGGCGATCGCGGGCTTCACGTACGCGCTGATCACCGGGGCCAACGCGACACCGGTGGACGAGGGGGTCGCCAACAACCCCTGATCCACCCGGTGGGTTCTCAAGACCCGGCGTCGGTCGCTGTCGTGGCGAATCGGCGCCGGGTCTCGTCGTCCGCGGGGACGAAGGTCTCCAGGTGCAGCCCCTCCAGGGTCGCGTCGGCCGCCGTGGTCAGCCGGCTCGAGATGCTGAACAGCCGCAGCACCCCGTGGTCGACGGCGAGTTCGAGGGCGAGCACCGGCCCGGCAGCCGAGGCACCGCCGGACGGCCGGACCCGGGCCCCGACCTCGCCGGCCAGCTCCTCCAGCCGAGGGTCGTGGGTACGTTCGGCCCGGGCCACCAGCTGGTGGTACAGGTGCGCGGCCCAGTCATCGAAGTTCACGATCCGCGGTGCCAGGCCGTCCGGGTGCACCGAGAGCCGGATCACGTTGATCGGCGGTTCCAGCAGCTCCGGCGCGCAGCCGGCCAGCAGCGGTTCGACGCCGGCGTTGGAGTCGATCACGTCCCAGTGATCATCGAGCAGCAGCGCCGGGTAGGGCAGATGCGCGTCGAGCAACCGGCGCAGCCCGTCCATCACCACCGACACGCCCGCGCTGTCCAGCTGCTGATCTTGATAGCGCGGCGCATAGCCGGCGGCCAGCAGCAGCCGGTTCCGGTCCCGCAGCGGAACTTCCAGATGATCGGCCAGCCGGATGATCATCTCCGCAGTCGGGTGGGCCTTGCCGGTCTCCACCCGGCTGACGTGCCGAGTGGAGATGTCCGAACGGTCCGAGAGCTCCTGCTGGCTGAAGCGGCGACGCTCCCGCCACTGGCGCAGCAGCGGCCCGACCGGACGCTGCTCGGCGGTGCTGATCATGGCCGCCACTCTAACTCCGCGGGTCCAGACCTTCATGACCTCCGAGGTCATGGCCCCTGGACACCGGCCGGGCGAGGCTTGGTCCCGTCGAACCTCACGGAACCCACGAAGGAGCAAGATCATGAACGACATCGTCAAGGCCTACCTCGCCACCTGGAACGCCGACGGTGCCGACCGCGACCAGCTGCTCGCCGAGCACTGGTCGGAGTCGGTCGGCTACACCGACCCGCTCGCCGAGGTGACCGGCCACGCCGGGATCGCCGCGGTGATCGACGGCGCCCGGCAACAGTTCCCGAACTTCGTCTTCACCCCGGTCGGCGAGCCCGACGGCCACCACCGGCAGGTCCGCTTCCAGTGGGGCCTGGGACCCGAGGGCGCCGAGCCGGTGGTGATCGGGTTCGACGTGATCGTGCTCGACGAGCAGGGCCGAATCCTCGACGTCCGTGGCTTCCTGGACAAAATCCCCGGCTGACCGTCCGTCCCGCCGGGCGGGGTCAGCGGCGCGCGGCCTCACCCGGCGGCAGGGACACCTGGGTCCGGTAGTTGGACTCGTTGAACCACGGGTTCCGGACCGGATAGTTGGCCGGCGTCCGGCCCGCCACGTCGGCCTTGTAGATCCAGATCTCGTCCTCGTCCCAGGTCAGGATCTCGTCGACGCCGTCGCCGTCCAGGTCGTACACCGCGGCGCACAGCACCGGGTGCCCGTCGTCGGGGAACATCACCCGGCGGACGCCGTGACCGTCGATCAGGCCGCCCTGCACCGGATGGGTGGACAGCAACGCCAGGTCAGCCGGCCGATCCGTGTCGCCGGCCGGCACCCAGTTCACCAGCTGTAGCAGGGATGCGTACGGCATCGGCTCGAAGTCGCAGAGCAGTTCGCCGGTCTCGCCGAACGTTGCGTTCACGCCGAGCCGGCCCCAGAACGTGTTGCACATGAACTCCAGCCCGGGCCGCTCCGGGATCAGGTTGCCGAAGCACATGCTCTGTGCGTGCCCGATCGGGAACCGCCACAACTCCTGGCCCTTGCCGTCGAGCATGATCAGGCCGGCATCACTGCCGGCGATGACCGACCGCAGGTCGAGGCCGCCGGCACCGTCGTCCAGGTTGATCAACACGACGTTGTCGGAGTGATCGGGATAGCTGGTGGCCCACAGTTCGGTGCCGTCGTCGTCGAGCAGGGCATGGCCGATCATGACTTCGTCCCGCCCGTCGCCGTCGATGTCCTTGGTGTACGGGTAGTGGCCGGTCTTGCCGGCCCAGGTCCAGAGCTGGTTGAGGTCCCGGTCGAAGGCCCAGATGTTCTTGTAGCGGTCCTTCAGCAGCAACGAGTCGGGCCGGCCGGACCCGGTCAGGTCGGCGAAGTACAGGCTGTCGCCGAGCATCCGGACGTAGGCGTCGTCGGAGGTGTCCGGGTTGTGCGGCACGGTCGTCCGGCGCCGGACCTCGCCGGTCCGGCCGTCCAAGATCAACAACTCCCAGTCCTTGCACAGGATGACCTCGGCCGCGCCGTCGCCGTCCCAGTCGTGGACCTGGAAGCAGAGGTCGCTGGTGGTGGCGAACGTGTTCACGCTGGGCGTGCCGAACGTCCACAGCAACTCGCCGTCCAGGGAGAAGGCGGCCACCGAGCTGATCGTGGAGAAGTTGTCGCTGCCCATCCGGTCGGTCCGTCGGGCGACGACGACCTCGGGCCGGCCGTCGCCGTTCAGGTCGCCGATCCGGAGGTTGCGGTCGGTGCCCCAGGCGCCAGTGCCGAACCGCCTCCAGAGGTACGGCCGGACGGCGGGCTCGGGATCGACCGAACCGGCCCGGACCGGCTGACGGTCACCTCGGACCCGGACGTCGCCGAAGCGGGCCGGCCGGTCGGCGATCAGGGCGACGCCGCCTCCGCCCGCCGCCACGGCGGCCGACACCGAGACGTCGCCGAACCTCGCCGTCGCGACTCCGCCGTCGATCGTGATCTTGAGTTCGGTCGCGGTGTCCGGGTCCGGCCGGACCTCGGTCTCGGCGAGGACGGTCTCGGTGAAGAAGCGGAACCGGACCAGCCGGAGCGTCGAGCAGGTGACCAGGGCGGCGTAGTAGTCGCTCGCGTGCCGGACCTGGAAGCCGAGACCCCGGGTGCCACCGTGGGTCAGCGGCCGAAGTCGTACCGACGCCTCGGTGATCAGCCAGGTCTCGTCGCCGGCGGCCAGCATCGGCGGGTGCTCGTCGCTGACGATCGTCTGCTCCACCGACCGGCTGCCGTCGGTCTCCTCGACCACCTGCCAGTTGCCCCGGCTGGTGGACTTGCGCCGGTAGCTGTGATGGATCATCACCTCCCGCCAGGTGCCGCTGTCGGTCAGCGCGGGGACGACGTGGTACTCGCCCGACGGGGTGTAGTCACCGGCGATCACGGCGACCGGCGCCGTCGTGAAGTCGTCCTGCAGCAGGGTTTCCATCGAAGAGTGCCTTCCGTTCGTCGGTTTGCGGGTGACTCAGCCCTTGGTCGCGCCGGCGGTCAGGCCGGCGACGAACTGTCGGGTGAAGAGGAGGTAGACGATGACCACGGGCAGGGCGGCGACGGTGAGCCCGGCGAACAGGGCGGGCACGTCGGTGCCGTACTCGCCGACGGCCTGGAACACGGCGACGTTGAGCGTCTGCAGTTCGTTGCGCTGCATGATCAGGATGACCAGCAGGATGTCGTTCCAGACGGACAGGAACTGGAAGATCCCGACCGTCGCCAGCCCGGGCGCACCGAGCGGAAGGTAGATGCTCCAGAAGGTCCTGAGCCGGCCGGCGCCGTCGATCGCCGCGGCCTCGGCGATCTCGGGCGGCACGGCGCGGAAGAACCCGTAGGTCAGGAACACCGTGAACGACATCGCTCCGGCGATGTAGGCCAGGATCAGGCCGGCGTAGTTGTTGATCAAGTCCGCGCCGCGCAGCATCAGGTAGAGCGGCGCGATGATCCCGGTGACCGGGATCATCTGCCCGATCACGAAGTACATCAGGGTGCGGTCGCGGGCCCGCCGGGAGCTGATCACCAGCCCGTACGCGGCCATCGCGCCGATCAGCAGGATCGCGGCGACGGCCGGCACCGTGACCGCAGTCGAGTTCAGGAAGTAGCGGCCGAAGTTCTTCTCGGTGAACAAGGTGAGGTAGGCCGACCACTGCGGATCTCGCGGCCAGAACCAGCTGTTGACCAGATACTCGGCCGGCGACTTGAGCGACGTGAAGATCATCCAGATCATCGGCACCACGGTGGCGACCGACACGACGGCCAGCACCGTGAAGATCACGGCCGAGCCGGCGAACCGGCGGGCCACCACGGCGGGCGGCCGGCGCCTGCGGAGAGGTTCAGTCATCGAGCACCCGCCGCCGGCCGAAGATCCGCCAGTAGAGCCCCATCACGATCGCGGTACAGGCGAAGAGGGCGACCGAGAGCGTGGCGCTGTAGCCGAGCTCGAAGTCGTTCATGCCGGCCCGGTAGACCAGGATCGCGAGCAGCGAGCTGGCCGTACCCGGTCCGCCCTGGGACATCACCCAGACCGGGTCGAACACCCGGAACGTCCCGATCAGGCCGAGGATGATCACGATCGACGTGATCGGCCGGAGCAGCGGCAGGGTGACGTGCCAGAGGGCCCGGGCTGCGCCGGCACCGTCGATCCGGGCCGCCTCGATCAACTCCGCCGGGATGTTCTGCAGGCCGGCCAGGAAGATCACCATCGAGAAGCCGAAACCCTTCCAGATCGCCGCGACGATGATGCTCGGCAGCACCGTCCGGGCGTCGCCGAGCCAGTTCTGCGTCCAGTCCGACAGGCCGATCGCGGCCAGCAGCGAGTTCAACATCCCGTACGTGGGCGCCGGGTTGAGGATCCGCGACCAGAGCATCCCGGCCACCGCCCAGGACAGGATGTAGGGCAGGAACAGCACGGTCCGGAACAGGGCGGCGAGCCGCGGCCGGGCGTTGATCAACAGGGCCAGTCCGAGTCCGACCAGTGTGCTCACCACGACCTCGCCGGCAAACCAGACCAGGTTGTTGATCAAGGCCTGGTAGAAGCTGTCCGAGGCGAGCATGGCCGCGTAGTTGCGACCGCCGGCGAACTTCGGCCGGCCCAGTCCGTTGTAGTCGAACAGGCTGAGCCCGAACGTGCCGAGGAACGGCGCGATGTGCAACAGCGAGTAGATCGCGATGGCCGGCAGCAGGAACGCGGCCGGAACCAGCGACCGCCTGAGGGTACGCATGCCGGTAGATCAGCCCTTGAACCCGGCCTGCACCGTGGTCTCGATCGCCTGCTCCGGCGTCTTCGCCCCGGAGACGACCTCCTGGATCGCGCGGCCCCACGCCTCGGCCTCGCCGGGCGGGATGTAGTTGTTGTAGAACAGCCCTTCCGGGTCGACCTGATCGAGCCGGGCGGCCGCGAACTCGGCCAGCCCGCCGGCCGGGATCTTCTCGTTCGCGGACCGCAGACTGGAGACCAGCCCGGACTTCTCGACCTGAACCGTCAGCTGCTCCGGCGACACCCACCAGGTGAGCAGCTTGCGGGCGGCCTCCTCGACCGCCGAGTCCGCGGTCAGGCAGTACATCTGCCCTGCGCCGCCCCAGTAGGTGGCGACCGGGTCGTCGATCAGCTTGACCGGCTCGTCGAACGCGGAGATCTCCGGATCCAGCTTGATCAAGCTGCCGATCTGATAGCTGGCCGACGGCAGCATCACCGCCTCGCCGGTCGCCAGCATCGCCTGGGTGTCGGCTGCGGCCATTCCGGTGTCGGCGGGGTCGAGGATGCCGTCCTCGACCATCGTCCGGTACATCGTCAGCGCGTCGACGAAAGGCTGGCCGGTGTAGTCGCGGGCCGCCGAGGCCTTGATCATCTCGGTCAGCCCGATGAAGGTCGGGACGAACGCCTGGAACGAATTCGCTGCCGTGTTGACCTCCTTGAGGCCGAACAAGATCGGATAGCGCTTCTTGGCCCGGATCCGGCCGGCGGCCTCGGCCAGGTCGTCGTACGTCTTCGGGGGCTCGATCCCGAGATCATCGAAGCCCTTGGGGTTGTAGAACCACATCCCGAAGCGGAGCGCGTCGGAGATCCCGTACAGGGTGCCGTCGACGGTTCCGGCCTCGATCGCAGCCGGGAAGATGTCGTCCCGGATCCCGGCATCGTCGAGCACCGTCCCGACGTCGGCGAGCAGGCCGGCCGCGGCGAAGTCACGCATGTTGTATTGCGTGATGCCGAGGAACTCGGGCCGGTCGTCGCTCATCATCGCGGTCCGGAGCACCGTGTTGAAGTTCTGCGGGGCGAGGTTGAGGTTGATCGTCACGCCCGCGTTCGCTGCCTCGTACCGCTTGGCGAGGTCACCGAAGGTCGCGCCGCGCTCGGCCGCCTCGTAGTAACTCCAGAAGTTGATCACGCCGGTGGCGCCGTCCGAGTCGCCGGAGCCGCAGCCGCTGAGGAGGGTCGCCGCCATGCCGCCGGCGAGGCCCAACAGGGTGCGCCGGGAGAGCTGAGGATTCGTCATCGAGGTTCCTTCTGCCGTGCCGTCGCACCAGATATAGCACGCTGTTGCAGGAACTCGCTAGACGTTACAGAAACAAATGAAACAGATTACGGCCGGGTCGGCGGGGCGCTGGTCGATTGCTGCACGGACAGTTCCACCGGCACGGTCCGGCCGATCGCGGATCCCTCGGTGCCGATCAGTTGCACGATCGCGTCGGCGGCGGCCCAGCCGACCGAGCCGTAGGACGGGGCGACCGTCGTCAGCATCGGCGTCACCAGGTGGTTGGTGTTGGCCGCGTCGAACTCGACGATGCTGAGGTCGTCGGGCACCCGGCCGCCGCGCTGGGCGAGCCGGTTGACGATGCCCATCGCGACGAACGTATTGACGCAGATGATCGCGGTCGCGTCGGTGGCCAGCAGTTGGTCTGCTGCCGCGTAGCCGCCGCCGACGCCGGCGAAGAAGTGACCAAGATCGATCAGGTCCGGCAGTGCGTGTTCGGCGATCGCCTGCTCCAGGCCGACCCGGCGCTGCGCCTCGGACCAGGTGACGATCCGCCCGCCGGCGTACGCGATCCGGCGATGTCCCAACGCTGCAAGGTGAGTGACGGCCTGCCGCATCCCGTCGGCGTACTCGATGTTGACCGAGGAGAGGCCCTCCACCTGGCCGTCCACCAGCAGCAGTGGCACCTCCGCGCCGAGCTCCAGATTGGTCTGCGGGTCACCCAGCGGGGAGCAGATGATCAACCCGTCGACCCGCGGCGCCAACGACCGCGCCAACTCGGTCTCGGCCTCGGCGTTGCGGTCCGAGTCGGCCACGTAGACCCCGTACCCACGCACCTGGAGGCGGTGCTGGGCGGACTTGAGCAGCGAGGCGAAGGTCGGGTTGTCCAGGTCCGGCAGCACGATCCCGATCGCCCCGGTCTGCTCCGGGCGTTCCGCGGGCCGGCTGGGCTGGCGCTGATAGCCGAGCTCGTCGGCGACCTGGAGCACCCGATGACGGGTCGCCTCGGCCACCGTGTCCGGCCGGCTGAGGGCCCGCGACACCGTTGCGGGCGACACCTTCGCGAGCCGTGCGATGTCTCGGACTGTTGCAGTCACGTTTCAGCACCTCCTGACTGCACATCGTCCCACGCGACGGAAGGTGCCGGCGCCGGATCGTGGGTGCAGCCTGTCGCGAGCCTGTCGGCTTGAGGATCAATGTCGGAGTCGACGCCTAACGTCAGCGCCATGGGCGGTCCACGCAAGTACACGGCGGAGTTGCTCGGCCCGATTGTCGAGCGTTCAATTTCGGTTGCCGATGTTCTTCGCCGGCTCGGTCTTCGAGCGAACGGTGGGAGCCATGCGCACCTCAGTGGCCTGATCAAGGCGCTACGGCCTGGACACCGCCCACTTTCGGCGAGGGCCGATAGGAGGTCCGGTGAATCGTCTTACGCCCGACCAGATCCTTGTCCGTACTGCCGAGGGAAGTCGTCGTCAGAAGCCACGACTGTTGCGTCGGGCCTTGGTCGAGAGCGGGGTTCGGTACGCCTGCGTTGCCTGTGGCAATGACGGCCGGTGGTTCGGGCGCGAACTGATTCTCGAGGTTGATCACATCGATGGCGACTTCTACAACAACGAGAGGGCGAACCTGAGGTTCCTCTGCCCGAACTGCCACCGACAGACTCCGAATCATGCGGGTCGCAGCGCCGGGTCGTACGTCCGTTCGCGCCCGCATCTGGGCGATGACGACACTGAGTAGGATGATGCGGGCACGAGCCGAAGTGGTGGAACTGGTAGACACGCGGCACTTAGGATGCCGTACCCACGGGTGTGCGGGTTCGAGTCCCGCCTTCGGCACAAGGTCACTCCTGGCGCGATGCCGTCCCGGCCAGGGTGGAAGTGCCGCTCAGACGCCGAGGTCGCGCCTAAGTTTGGCCACGTGCCCGGTCGCCTTCACGTTGTACTGGGCGACCGCGATGGTGCCGTTCCCGTCGGCGTCGACGTCGATCACGAAGGTTGAGCGGATGACGCCCTGGATCAGCTTCCCGTACAGCATCTTCTCGCCGAACGCCGCGTACGCCTCGAGCGTCGACTTGTCCTCGTCGGACAGCAGCGGGAAGGACACCGCCTCGGCGTCGCGGAACTGGGCCAGCTTCCGGACCGGGTCCGGCGAGATGCCGAGGACCTGCAGACCGGCCTGGTCCAGGTCGGGTCCGGCTGCCGTGAAATCGACCGCCTGCGTGGTGCAGCCGGGCGTCATCGCAGCCGGGTAGAAGTAGACGATCACGCGCTGGCCGGCGAAGTCGGACAGCGAGACCGCCTTGCCGTCCGCGTCGGGCAGGGAGAAGGCGGGCGCGACGTCGCCCGCGGTCAGTCGGTCGGTCATGGTGAGCACCCTACGGCCTGATCTTCGCGGTCACGGCCGGGGCACGGCGTGCGCACCGGGCCAGTGCAATACGCTGTTGCGGGTTGACGGCACGGGGTCGCAGGAGAATCGGTCGAAGGAGGATCAGCGATGGCGACGGAAGCACAACGCCCGGAGCGGACGCGGGACCAGATCGAAGCCGATCTCGCGGCGGCCCGAGCACGGCTCGGTCACTCGGTGGAGCAGTTGATCGATCAGGTGCACCCGACCCGGATCAAGCAGCGGCAGATCGCGGGCCTCAAGGATTGGGTGACCGCCGAGGTGGAGAACGCCAAGGCGCAGTTCGTCAACGAGGACGGAAAGGTACGGACCGAGCGTCTCGCCGTGATCGGTGGGGCGGTGGCCGGCTTCGTCACCTTCGTGGTCATCGTCCGCGCGATCGTACGGAAGAGGAAAAGCTGACTCGTGGCTGATCAAACTGGCAGCGTCGACCCGCTGCCGATTCGGATGCTGCACGACCGGGTTCTGGTTTCGGCCGAGAGCGAGGCGGGCGAGCGCCGCAGCGGGGGAGGGATCGTCATTCCGGCGACCGTGGCCATCGGGCGGCGGTTGTCCTGGGCCAAGGTGGTCGCGGTCGGGTCCAACGTCCGTACCGTCAAGGTGGATGACCGCGTGCTGTACGACCCGGCCGACCGGGCCGAGGTCGAGGTACGCAGCAAGGACTACGTCCTGCTCCGCGAGCGGGACCTGCACGCCGTCGCCGCCGAACGGCTGTCCGACGGCAACACCGGCCTCTATCTCTGAGCCCGGTCCAGGTAGAGGAACTCCTTCACGTCGGCCAGGGCCAGAACCTGGCTGACGAACACCTTCGGCATGTGCCGCCGGGTCTCGTCGTGCACGACGCGCGGGTTGGTCAGCGCATACCGCCGACCCCGGGTCAGCAGGTCGCAGCCGCCCGCGGCGAGCACGTTCTTCACCCAGTCCGCCTCCGGCCCGTAGGTGAGGGCGATGACGAAGCCGTCGTCGGCCCGGAAGACATTGAGCGGGGTACGGAACTCGCGGCCGGATCGGCGACCGCGGTGCAGCACGATGCCGAACCCCGGGAGCCGGTCGGCGATGTGCCGGGTGAAGCGGTTGAGTCCGACGCGATTGCGTTCGGCGATCTTCCTGGAAAACACCATGTCCTTGGCCCTTCCCCGTAATTCAACACTTGTAGAATAACACCTATGGCGCGAGGACGAAGGCCCGGCGGAGCGGACACCCGGAAGGTGGTGCTCGACGCCGCCCGGCGACGGTTCGCCGAGGTCGGGTACGCCCGCGCGTCGCTCCGGTCCATCGCGGCCGAGGCGGCGGTCGACCCGTCGCTCGTCGTGCACTATTTCGGTTCCAAGGAAGGGCTGTTCCGGGCCGTCATCGAGTGGCCCTTCGACCCGGCGGTGTTCCTTGATCAACTCACGGCCGCGGGTCCGGACGGGCTGGGCCGCCGGCTCGCCGCCGGGTTCCTCGGCATGTGGGAGTCCGCCGACACCGGGCCGCGGCTGCAGGCCGTGTTCCGGGCGGCGGTCACCGATGCGGACGTCACGGCGCTGATCCGGGAGTTCCTGACCGAGGTGCTGGCGGAACGGTTGATCATGGTGATCGGTCGCGAGCGGGCGGAACAGCGGGTCGAGCTGGCGTTGGGCACGCTGCTCGGCATCGCTGTCGTACGGCACATCCTGCGGGTGGAACCACTGGCCGGCCTTCCGCTCGACGAGCTGGTCGACCAGATCGCTCCCGCCGTGCAGCAACAACTCGGCGGGGCCCTTACAGTGGATTGATGGACCGACCGCGCCCCGACGGCGGGGCGGCGCTGCCACGGCTGGCCGAACTCGATGATCGAGTACGGCAGCTGCGCCGGGTCCACGACGAATTCCTGGCCACCGGCGAGACCGGGGCCGCCCGCGGGCTGGTCCTGGAATCGTGGCGGCGCAGCCTCGCCGCCGGCGTCGATCCCGAGTACGCCAAGGTCCCGCTCCGGCTGACCGGGGACGACCTGAACCGGCTGCGGGCCGATCATCCGCTGGCTCCGGCGATGCCGGTGATCCGCAAGCTGCTGGTCGCCGAGGCCGCCGACGCCGGCCTGATCGTGGCCGTCTCCGACGCGGCCGGCCGGCTGCTCTGGGTCGAGGGCGACCGTGGCCTGCGCGGCCGGGCCGAGGGCATGCTGTTCGTCGAGGGCGCGGACTGGAGCGAGGAGGTCGCCGGCACCAACGCGCCCGGAACCGCACTCAGCCTGGACCGGCCGGTGCAGATCCTCGGCGCCGAGCACCTGGTCCGCCAGGTGACGCCGTGGAGTTGCGCGGCGGCGCCGATCCACGACCCCGACACCGGTGCGATGCTCGGCGTGCTCGACGTCACCGGCGGCGACGAAGTCGCGCTGCCGCAGAGCCTGTCGCTGGTCCGGGCCACCGCGTCGGCGGTCGAGGCCGAGCTCCGGGTGGCCCGGATCCTCGGCCGTTCCGTCCCGGCCCGGACTGCCGTCGATCCGCAGACCCCGCGACTCGAGGTCCTCGGTGCCCATACCGGGATCCTGGCCGGGCCCGACACCGTGCACCGGCTGAGCCTGCGGCACTCCGAACTGCTGGTGCTGCTCGCGCTGGCCGGGGACGGCCTGACCGCGGCCGAGCTGGCCGTGGCGCTGCATCACCGCGAGGTTCCCGAGGTCACCGTCCGCGCCGAGCTGGCCCGGCTGCGCCAGGTGCTCGCGCCGGTCCGGCTGCTGGCCCGGCCGTACCGGCTGGGCGATCCGCTGGACACCGACATCGGCCTGCTCCGGATCGCGTTGGCGCGGGGCGACCTGAGGGGTGCCGTGACCGCGTACCGCGGACCGGTGCTGCCGCAGTCGGAGGCCCCGGCGATCAGGGAACTGCGGGCCGATCTGCACCACCGGCTGCGGGCGGGCCTGCTCCGGTCCGGTGACGCCGATGCCCTGCTGCGGTTCGCCGACACCGCCCATGGCGCCGACGACTACGAGGTCTGGCTGGCCTCGTTGCGGGCGTTGCCGCCGGCGTCGCCGCGGCGGCCTCAGGTCGAGGCCCACCTGGCCCGGCTCGACGCCTCGCTGCGCTGACCTCGGTCGCAACGTTGTTGCAACCCTGCCCGGCCTAGCGTCGAGTCGCCGGGCGAGGCCGCTCGGCGCCGCAGATTTCGAGGAGTGTCGATGACGACGTACGCCAAGCCGGGCGAAGCGGACAGCCGGTCAGCTATCAATCCCGCTACGAGAACTGGATCGGCGGCGAGTTCGTACCGCCGGTCAAGGGCGGCTACTTCGAGAACCCGTCGCCGGTCACCGGTCAGACGTTCTGCGAGGTGGCCCGGTCCACCGCCGAGGACATCGACCTGGCGCTGGACGCGGCCCACGTAGCCGCCCCGGCCTGGGGCAAGACCTCGCCGGCTGAACGCGCGGTGATCTTGAACAAGATCGCCGACCGGATGGAGGAGAACCTGGAGCTGCTCGCTGTCGGCGAGACCTGGGACAACGGCAAGCCGGTCCGGGAGACGCTGGCCGCCGACCTGCCGCTCGCCGTTGATCATTTCCGCTACTTCGCCGGCGCAATCCGGGCCCAGGAGGGCGCGCTCAGCCAGCTCGACGACAACACGGTGGCCTACCACTTCCGCGAGCCGCTCGGCGTCGTCGGCCAGATCATCCCGTGGAACTTCCCGCTGCTGATGGCGACCTGGAAGCTCGCCCCGGCCCTGGCCGCCGGCAACGCCGTCGTGATCAAACCGGCCGAACAGACGCCCGCGTCGATCATGCTGCTGATCCAGCTGATCGCCGACCTGCTGCCGCCCGGCGTGGTGAACATCGTGAACGGGTTCGGCGTGGAGGCCGGCAAGCCGCTGGCGTCGTCGCGCCGGATCCGCAAGATCGCGTTCACCGGCGAGACGACGACCGGCCGGTTGATCATGCAGTACGCCAGCCAGAACCTGATCCCGGTCACCCTGGAGCTGGGCGGCAAGAGCCCGAACCTCTTCTTCGACGACGTGGCCCGGGCCGACGACGCCTTCTACGACAAGGCTCTCGAGGGTTTCGCCATGTTCGCGCTGAACCAGGGCGAGGTCTGCACCTGCCCGAGCCGGGCGCTGATCCAGCGGTCGATCTACGACCAGTTCCTGCCCGCGGCGACGGAGCGGACCAAGAAGATCGTCCAGGGCAATCCGCTGGACACCGACACCATGATCGGCGCGCAGGCGAGCAATGATCAACTGGAGAAGATCCTGTCCTACATCCAGATCGGGCTGGAGGAAGGCGCCCGGGTGGTCGCCGGCGGCGAACGGGTCGATCTCGGCGGTGATCTCTCCGGCGGCTACTACGTCGCACCGACGATCTTCGAGGGTACGAACCGGATGCGGATCTTCCAGGAGGAGATCTTCGGCCCGGTCGTCTCGGTGACCAGCTTCGACGACTACGACGACGCGATCTCGCTCGCCAACGACACCCTGTACGGGCTCGGCGCCGGCGTCTGGTCGCGGGACACCAACACCGCGTACCGGGCCGGTCGGGACATCCAGGCCGGTCGGGTCTGGACGAACTGCTACCACGCCTATCCGGCACACGCGGCGTTCGGCGGCTACAAGTCGTCCGGCATCGGCCGGGAGAACCACGCCATGATGCTTGATCATTACCAGCAGACGAAGAACCTGCTCGTCTCCTACGACGAGAACGCCCAGGGATTCTTCTGATGACCGAGCGGGTCGCCGTCACCCCACCGGCCGCGGACCTGCTCCGCGACCTGTGGGACCAGCACGGGCCGCTGATGTTCCACCAGTCCGGCGGCTGCTGTGACGGGTCGTCGCCGATGTGCTACCCCGACGGTGAGTTCCTGACCGGCGACTCCGACGTCCGGCTCGGTGATCTTGATCTCGGCGACGGCCGCACGGTGCCGGTCTGGATGTCCGTCGAGCAGTTCGAGCTGTGGTCGCACACCCACCTGACCATCGACGTGGTGCCCGGGCGGGGCTCCGGCTTCTCGCTGGAGGCCCCGACCGGTCACCGCTTCCTGATCAGATCCCGCCTGCTCCGCCCCGACATCCTGACCGAGCGCGTCGGCAGCCACCCGATCCGGACCGCCGACCTCCTCACCCCCACAGACCCACCGCTCGATTGACCCCCGCCGACCCCTTCGCGCCCACTTCTCGCCCTTCCGCCCTCTGCGGAGGGACCGAAGTTCGGGAAGCGGGCGCGAAGGTGGTTCGGGTCAGGTGGGTGGGCAAGCGGTCGGCGCCGACGGTTGGGCGAACGGTCGTCGAACGGCGGCGGAAGGTCCCGTGTTGATCTTGGTGGAGCGTTGACACGTGGTCGCGGGTTGGGATGTCCTGCTGCTGGTGGAGCCGGTTCCGGGCTCCGGGCTGTGGGAGGCATCGTGCATCGCATCAAGATCATCTCGGCGCTGGTCGGGGCGTTGGCCGTCGTGCTCGCGGCAGCCCTGCCGGTGACGGCCGCCCAGGCGAAGCCCGCCACGGCGGACTCGACGAACTGCGTCGCGACCTCGATCGACCTGAACGGCAGTCAGGCCAGCACGGCACCGTTCACCGGGGCCGGCGTCCTCGACTGCACGGCGCCGACCGAGTTCACCCTGCGGTTCCTGGTGAACGGCCAGCAGGTGAAGCAGAGCACCACTTCGACCGGCGCGGGCACCGTGACCGTCGACGGCACCCTCTCCGCCGCCGAGGCGCCCGGCCTGGAGGGCGGCGAGAAGATCTGCTTCGAGGTGCACTCCTCCGGCGCCCGCGAGGCGTCCGGCTGCCTGATCACCCCGGCCCCGCCCGCCGGCTCCGGCGACTGCGTCGGGCTGCGGTCCGACGTCGAACGCTTCCCGGTCAGCAGCCCGAGCGACACCCGCTACTTCGGCGAGGCGTACCTCCGCTGCTACGTCCCGACCGACCTCGGCGGCCGGCTCACCGTGAACGGCACCACGGTGATGTCGTCCTCGTACCCGGACGCGCCCGCGGGCGACAACCCGGTCTTCGAGGGCGTACCGGCCGCCGAGGTGGGCGACCAGCCCGGCGACGAGGTCTGCTGGTTCGGCCAGGTGTACGGCTACGACGCGGTCGGCGCCTGCGACACGTACGACGACTGAGAACAAGCTCCTGACAAGCCGAAACCCCCGACCGGATCGCTCCAGTCGGGGGCCTTTCGGTGCGCCATCAGGGACTCGAACCCCGAACCCAGTGATTAAGAGTCACTTGCTCTGCCAATTGAGCTAATGGCGCGCGGGGATGACTGTAGCAAACCTAGGGCAGAAGCGTGAAATTGGAATCGGCCGGCGTCGATCCGACCCCCGAGGGACGCCGATCACTACGATCAGCACCCTGCGGAGGGTGACCAGGAGGTGCTGAGATGCCACGCCGATCCGGTGCGGAGACCCAGGCCCTGTTGTTGGAGACGGCCAAGGAGTTGCTGCTCGAACGGGGTGTGGCCAACGGGGTGGCCCACATCAGGCTGCAGGAGGTGGTCCGGCGGACCGGGCTGACCACCGGTGCCGCCTACCGGCTCTGGGCCGACCAGGAGGATTTCCACCGTGATCTGGCCGCCGCGGTGGTCCGCTGGCGCCACGACGCGCCGGTGGACAGCACCGAGCGGGCGGTCGGCGCGCTACTCGAGGCCGAGTCGAGCCTGGACGAGGTGATCCGGATCGCGTCCGCCCGGCACGTGGCGACGTTCACCGCGGCGACCGCCGGCCGGTCACGGTCGTCCCGGCTCTTCCTGCTCGCGCTGGCGGTCCGCGCCACCGCCCAGGCGTGCGACGGGCTGCGCGACGCCAGCCGGGACCGGCATGCCGAGTCGGTGGCCGAGTTCATGGCCTTCTACCAGCGGGTGATCGATCGGTTCGGCTACCGGCTGCGCCGGCCGTACACGATGGAGCAGTTCGCCGGGGCGATGGCGGCGCTCGGCGAAGGGTTCGGGTTGCATGCGCTGGAGGGACTGGAACATCCGGACGTGATCATCGGCGACGACGACGAGGCGGTGGCCGGGACCTGGACCCTGTTCGGCGTCTGCGTCCGCGGGCTGGTCGGCGAGTTCTTGATTATGAAAGAAGACCCGGCCGAGCCGGAACCGGACTCTGCCGGTCCCGACCCGGCCGGGTCGGAGGGGGGTCAAGATCAAGATCAGGAGAAGACGGTCTTCACCCGGACGACGGCCCAGTAGACCTTCGCCGTGTCCAGGCAGGCGCCACGCCGCGGGTCGTACCACTTGTACGTGTAGCGGCACTCGCTGGACATGTTGCTCAGCAGATCGGAGTCGCACGAGCTGCGCTTCTTCTGCTTGTACTGGATGCACATGTCGTGTCGGGCGCACGGCCCGCGGAAGTCAGCGTTCTTGCCCGGCGTCGGGAACGAGTCGGGCGACTTGGTGCAGTAGTCGTGCAGCGTGCGCTGGTGATTCGTGTTCGGGTTGTAGACGTAGTTCGACGGGATCGAGATGTGCTTCGCATCGGCGGCCGCCGCCGGCGTGATGCCGAGGGCGGGGACGATGAACAGGGCCAGCACGGCCCCCAGGATGAGTCGGACGGCGATCTTCATGGCAGTCTCCTCGGTCCGCAGCCACCGGGATGTGGCCTCCTGGTACCGATGCTGGCCGACCGAACGCCCGCTTGTACAGAAAGATCATTTATTTATCCCCGGGCCCGTGATCAAGAAGCTCGAGCACCGCCTGGGCTGCGTTGTGGCCGCCGAGGCCGCTGACCGCACCGCCACGGACGGCGCCCGAGCCGCAGAGCAGGATCCGCGGGTCGTCGGTGCCGACGCCCCACCGTTCGGCTGCGGTACGGGGAGCGTCCGGCCCGGCCAGCCACGGCCAGGACAGGTCACCGTGGAAGATCTGGCCGCCGGGCATGCCCAACTCGGCCTCGACGTCGAGCGGGCTCATCGCCTCGACGCAGGGCCGGCCGTTCACATCGGTGGCGAGGCAGTCCTCCAGCGGTTCGGCCAGGGCGTGCTGCAGGCTGCGCAGCGCGGCATCGCGGACCAGGTCCCGGGTGCCCTCCGGATCGGCGCGGAACAGCCGGGCCGGCGTGTGCAGACCGAACAACGTCAGCGTGTGCCAGCCGGCGGTGTCCAGCCCCTCGGCGAGGATCGAGCGGTCGGTCAGGGTGTGGCAGTAGACCTCGCAGGGCAGCGGGTCCGGGATCCGGCCAGCCGCGGCGGCGTCGGCGGCGCGGGCCAGCTCGGTGGCCGACTGGTGCAGGTGCAGGGTGCCGGCGAAACCCTGTTCGGGATCCCGGCCCGAGCGCAGCCGGGGCAGCCGGCGGAGCACCATGTTGATCTTGATCTGGGTGCCCTCGGCCACCTCGGCCGGAGTACGGCCGCGGAGCCGGTCCAGCACCGCCGGCGCGCAGTTGGCCAGGACCAGCCCGGCGCGCAGCTCGGTCCCGTCCGCCAGGTCGAGGACGCGGGTGTCGCCCTCCGCACGGACCGCCTCGACCCGGGTCCCGAGCCGGACCTCGGCGCCCGCGTCCAGAGCGGCACGGTGGATCGCGGCGGCGACCGTTCCCATGCCACCGACCGGGACCCGCCACTCGCCGGTGCCGTTGCCGATCACGTGGTAGAGGAAGCAGCGGTTCTGGCGCAGGGACGGGTCGTCCAGCCGGGTGTCGGTGCCGATCAGCGCGTCGGTCGCGACGATCCCGCGGACCACGTCGCTGCTGAAGCGGGTCCGCAACAGCTCGTCGAGCGGGCGTTCGACCAGGCCTCGCCAAAGTTCCGGATCGATCAGGGCGCGGACCTCGTCGGCCGTGGGCAGCGGCTCGGTCAGGGTCGGCGCGATCGCGGCCGCGACGTCGGTGAGTTGATCATGGAACCGGCCCCAGGCCGGGTAGTCGGCGCTGCCGGCGAGCCGGGCGAACGACACGGCCGTCTCGTCACCCTCCGGCCGTTCGACGAAGATGCCGTCGTCCCCGACCGGCGTGTACGAGGCGACCGGCCGCGACCGCAGTTCGATCGCCAGCCCGAGGTCGTCGACGATCCGGTCGGGCAGCAGCGAGACCAGGTAGGAGAACCGGGACAGGGTGGCCGCGACGCCGGGGAAGACGGGTTCGCCGGCGACCGCCCCGCCGAACCGGTCCCGTGCCTCGCAGACGACGACCCGCAACCCGGCTCGGGCGAGATAGGCCGCCGCGACGCCCGCATTGTGCCCGCCGCCGATGACGGCGACGTCCGGATCACCCGGCACGGTACGCCTCGGCCGGCACCCGGGCCAGCACCGCGATGGCCAGCACCGCCTGGGCGCCGAGATAGGTGATCATCACCCAGGCGCCCTGGGTGGGGAAGGCCATGCTCGGCACGAACAGCATCAGGGCCAGGATGGTGTCGGAGGCGAAGAACAGCAGCCCGCCGATCACGCCGAGCCGGCCCAGCCCGGTGGCCAGCACGGCCATCGCTCCGACCAGCAGGGCGTAGCCGATGACCGGGATCGCCACCGTGCCCGCGTACGGGATCAGGAACACGATCATGGCGACGGTCGCGATCGCGTACAAGATCAGGAACAGCGGCCGCCGTCGCAGCACACTGTTCCGCCAGTACGGCAGGAACGCCACCAGGTAACAGATCTGGGCCACCGCGAAGAAGCCGATCTTGACGATCACCTGCTGACCGAAGGCGTCGCCGAGCCAGGAGAACACGATCGCGGCGAGCAGCCAGCGGACCAGTGCTCCGGTCGGCCGGACCCGGGCCAGCACGTAGCCGAACAGCAGCGGCATCGGGAAGAAGATCAGGATTCGGGTGAGGGGCTTCGCCTCGGCGAACTCGGCCGCCACGTCGGCGATGCTCATGATCAGGAACGCCCCGAACCAGATCTTGGTCCAGAGCGTGGGCAGGATCGTTCGCCGGTCGGCTCCCGCAAGGCCGTTCCGTGTGGTCATGATCAGTGGGTCGTCCTCATGGCCGCCAGGATACGCCGACGACGGAGCTCATCGACGTCAGTTCGGACCAGAGAACGCAAGGAACGATCCAGCGCCAGGCCGAGGATCCGGTCGGCCAGGCCCGGGTTGCGGGCCAGCACCGGCCCCTGCAGGTTGGTCCCGATGACCGATCCGGTCACGGCGCCCTCGGTGCCGTCGCCGCAGTTGCCGTAGCCGACGCTGATCATGGCCAGCGGGTCGGCCTCCGGCCCGAGGTGGGTCACGCCGGAATGATCTTCGTAGCCGGTCACGATCTGCGGATCCGAGGCGGCCTGGTCGGCGTCGAGCTCGGGCTCCGGCGGGTGCGTCTCGTCGGCGGGCGACCGGTCCGCCCCCTTCTGCTCGGCCGCGATCCGGTTGCCGGCCAACAGATGCAGGCGGCCGACGACATCGCCGCGCGCCGGATCGGTGCCCGGAACCGTCTCGACATCGAGCAGTCCGAGACCGTCGATCCGGGTGCCGTCCGGGGCGGGGAAGGAACGGCCCAGCAGCTGGTAGCCGCCACCGGTCGCGAACACCACGGCGCCGGCCAGAGCCGCGCGGGCGAGCCGGCCGTCCGCGGCCAGCAGCTGAACGGCGGCCACCTGGGCCGGGCCCTCGGCGCCGCCGACCAGATACAGCCGGGCGTTGTCCGGCAACGGTTGATCGTGGCCGACCAGCCGCAGCCGGGGCCGGAAGCCGCGCCACTCGAGCCGCCGGGCCAGCACTTCCGCGTTCCCGGCGTCGCCGGGGGCGCGGAGCAGGTCGGGATAGACCACGACGATGTCGACCGTTTCGCCGGAGGTCTGGTTCATGATCGTCCGCCGAGCCGGAGCAGGGCACGGAATGCGCCCGGGGTGGCGATCACGTCGGCGCCGCGGCGGTGTCCGGCGAGCGCGGCGGCGAGGTCGGGCACGTCTCGGCAGTCCAGTCCCGCGTGGCCGAACCGTACCGACACGTCGGGGGCGCGCGGGCCGGTGGCGATCATGGTCCGGCCGGCCAGCGGTGCCGGATCACAGTCCCAGATCCAGGACAGTTCGGTATCGTCGGTGGCCATGATCACGGTAGGGTTCTCGATCATGGAAAGGGCGTCGGTGAACTCGGCCGGATGGCGGGCCACGATCAGCCGGGCCATCGTCTCGCCGAGCTTGATCGGAGCGAATCGGCCGAGCGCGTCGTCGCACTGGCGCATGCCGACGAAGACCGTACCCGCATTGATGCCGAGGGTTCCCGCAGTGGCGAGGGCGAAGCAGGCCTGGTCGATGATCAATCGTCCCGGCAGCGGTAATCGAGGATCCCAGACCTGGCCCTCGGCGTCGGTGATCTTGCCGTCCTGCACCAGATAGTCCGGCTCGGGCTGCTGGTAGTCACGCCGCGGACAACTCCAGCCGGGATGATCATCGGTGTTGCCGGTCAGGATCGAACCGCAGTTCGGGCACAGAAGTTGATCATGGTACGTCCTGGTGCCGCGAACCCAGATCGCCCGCCGGGCTGAACCGGCGGCCAGGACGGTCATCGGATCGTCGGCGTCGGCGATCACCGGAACGACCGCATGGATCCGATCGATCGCCGCGCGTAATCGGCGGGCCTGGGCGTACCGCTCGTTGGGCGACGCGCCGGAGCTGTTCAGCAGCACGATCGCCCGCGGCAGGTCGCCGGTGGTGAGTAGTTCCACGGCGTCGTCGGGCCGGGCGGCGATGACGGCCAGTTCCGGGACGACGCGACCGGTCAGCGCGGCGACCACTCCGTCCAGTCCGTCGTCGGCCTCGAGCTGCGCGAGCGGGCGTTCGTGAGTACCGTGCGAGGCGCGTACCGCCGCGACCAGCAGGCTGGACAGCACGGTGGTCCCGTACTGCCCGACGACCAGGACCCAGGGCTGGCGGCGGACCACCCGGGACAGCGCGGCAGGGTCGACGCGGCGAATCACCTGACCACGCAGCGCGGACCCGTCCTGGCGGGTGATGCGGCTCGCCGCAGCAGCGACCCGGCCGGCCAGGGACGCCACTCCAAAGCGGGCACGCGACGATGCAGCGGTCGCGGGCACCCCCCGATGCGCTGCTGTGGTCCGATTGCCTTCCGGCTCCCTGGACATGGGCCCTATTGTTGCCGATCGATCAATCGGGCGCGGACCGAACCGGGCCTCCGGCGGCTCAGGATCGGCTCAAGTACCCTAGGAAATTGCCCTGACCAGGGATGAAACCCGCAGTCCCGGCGGTCGATCGGGTGCTCGGGCGCTGTGGACAACGCGGTCACTGCCGGCCGCGGGAGCGCTGGGCGCCGGCGCCGGGTGACCCGAATCCGGGTGGACGGCTCCGGCAGGATCAAGGTCTCCGGTCTCAGCGCCCGGTGCCCGCGCTGACTCGTCCCTGGAATCGACCCCGCAGTCGGCCGGGACCGGTCCGGCACGCGGCGATTCCGGTCCTTGGGATGGACTGGAGGCCGGATTCCAGGGTCAGGCAGCCTCAACTGGGGGTGGCGGAGGTCCCGAGTTGATATCAGCAGCGCCCGGCGGGGTGAACTCCTGGCCGAGATGCGGGACCATGGTTCTCGACGGACGACGCGGTCATTCGCCGGCATGCGGGTTGGGACGGGAGCTTGCCGGTTTCCGGTCGGGGGTGCGACCGGTGATCGGTACGTTCGGCATGTCCTGAACTACATCCAGTGCGGGAGGATGATCATGGTCGAAGCGTGGTGGCAGCACGGTGCGGCGTCGATCCTGTCCACGGACGGTGACGTCGACGCGATGATCGACAGCATGGTCCGGTCCGGAGCCGACTATTCGGTGGCGTCGCTGACCTGCCCGGACCGACCGACCCTGCCGAGCGGACTGCCCGATCACGAACTTCGGATCGCGGCCCTCTGCACGAGGGGCGGCATCCTGTACGGCGGCCCCGCCGACGGCGCGGACGGCACCTGGTACGCGGCGGGCACGCTCGCCGACGATCCACCCCTCGAGTACTTCCACCTCGGCAAGGACGAGGAGTGGCCGGCCGACTCGCTGGTCCCGATCGATCTCGTCCGGGCCGCGGTGAAGGACTTCATGATCAACCGCGGCGACCGGCCGACCGGCGTCGAATGGCGCCCCTGGCCAGGGTGACACGTCGCGTACTAAGGACCCGCGTGCGCGCCCGGCGTCGTCGAGGCGACGTCGTCTGACCCCCGATCGAGTCGGCACCTGTGCAGCACACGCCAGAACGCCTGCGTTTGTGCCCGGTTGGCGGGTTCGGGAGTGGGAGACGAGCCGGTCGGTAAGCCGGATTCCACACGAACATGCTCTGACTAGGCCGAACGATCGAGGCGCTCCGTCAGTGATCCGTCATAGCCCTGCTGTCCGTACGAGTTGGTCGACGGTGTTGATCACGGCGTCGGTGTCGGCCAGGTCGTCGAGGACGATGTCGGCGCCGGCGGCCCGAAGGTCGTCGGCGGATTCCTGCCCGGTCGCGACGGCGATTGCGCTGGCGCCGCCATGATGCGCGGCCGCGACGTCGTGGGACGTGTCGCCGATGATCAACGTATTCGTGCCGGTGTACTCGTGCCCGTATTTGTCGCGCGATCGACGCTGCGCGATCGGGACCAGCGCGGCACGGTCGGCCGAGTCATCGGCGTAGGCGCCGACCTCGAGGTCGAGGACATCGCCGGGATGGAAGATCGCGAGCTTGATCACGGAGACCGCACGGTAGTTGCCCGTCAGCACGGTCTGGATGACACCAGGGAGTCGGCTCAGAGCCGCGATGGCCTCGCTCGTGCCTGGGAGTGCCCGGCCGGCATGGCGCAGGTCGTTGGTGTGCAGCCGATACTGCTCGGGCAGCGCGACCGCGTACCGCACGTGGTGCTCCTCGGTCGGCTCGATGTCGTGGGCCCGGAGCGTCTCGGCGAGGATGACGCCCTCGGTCTTGCCGTTCGCTGTGGCCATTCGGGCTGGCTCGATGCCGGTGACCTCTGCGAAGGCCGCCCGGGCGAGCCGGCCCCCCACTCCGCGGGTCTCGATGAGGGTGTGATCGATGTCCCACAGGATGAGGGTCGGTCGGGTCCCGGCGATCGGCATGTGACGAGTGTCGCACCGGGGCCGTTACTCTGGCAGGTGAGGTTTCGCCGTGACGACGTTGGGCGGTGGCATGGAAGTCGACGAGTGGGCTATCGGCCGGCGGATAGCCAGTCATCGGGCTCGGCGCGGCCTGACTCAGGAGGAGTTGGCCGGGCTGGCGGGGATCAGCCTCTCGATGATGAAGAAGATCGAGTCCGGCGATCGCCTGGTCACGAGGTTCTCGCAGCTGGTGCTGTTCGCGCAGGTGCTGCGGGTCAAGGACCTGCAGGAGTTGACCGGTGTCCCGCTGCCGATGATGCCAGGCGGGCACCGTGGCCACCCGGCTGCCGAGGCGGTCCGGCGAGCGATGACCGTGCGGTCGGCGGCCGGTGACCCGCCGGATCCGGACGGGTTGTCCCGCGACATCGAGCAGACTTGGCGCGCCTGGCAGGAGCCATCGGCTTTCCGGTACTCGATCGTGGGTCAGCGACTTCCGGTGCTCGTGCGCGCCTGCGAACTGGCGCTCCGGGCCCGGGGCGGGGAGCGGCGGCGCGCTCTGCGCCAGGCGAGCAAGACCTATCAACTGGTGCGGACCTGGACGAAGCGGGTCGGCGAGTTCGAGCTCTCGCTGCTGGCGGCCGATCGGGCTGTATCGGCCGCGCTGGACGCCGACGATCCTGACCTGGCAGCCGCCGCGGCGTGGAACATGGCGATGATCTTGTCGGCGCAGGGCAAGACGGACTCGGCCAGGGAGGTCGCGGTCCGGGCGATCGAGGACCTGCAGCCGCACCTTGAGGAGCCGTCCGACCAGCGGCTGGCCGTGCTCGGCGGGCTGCACCTGATGGGCGCCGTCGCGGCGGCCCGCGATGACCATGCCGACGAGGCGCAGCGGAGGCTTGACCTCGCCGAGCAGCTTGCCGGGCGGGTCGGGGAGACGAACCACTTCCGGATGGTCTTCGGCCCGATGAACGTGGCCCTGCACCGCGTCTCCGTGGCGATGGAGCTCGGCCGGACGAGGCAAGCCCTGAGCATGGCCGAGCGGGTCACGATCGAGAAGGCTTCGGCGGTCGAGCGCAGGCTGACGTACCACCTCGACGCGGCGCGCGGGTACTTGCGCAAGGACAACGACTTCGCGGCAGTGCATATGCTCCAGCGGATCTACCGAGAGTCCCCGGAGGAACTTCGGCACAGCGTCCAGGTGCGGGAGACGCTGCGTCAACTACAGGGGCGGGCGAAGGCGGCCGTGCTGCCAGACCTGCAGCCCCTGCTGACGGCGGCGAGTCTGCCGGACTGACTCAGGGCCACTGGGAGTGTCCCTTCACCGTCGGTGACCTGTGACCGCCGCGTTCAGGCCGATCGTGGGTGTATGAACGATGCGGAGACAGCGGAACGGCAGACTGTGGCCGACCGGCGGGTGCAACTGTGGTTCGGCCCACACCTCTTGCACAACTACCGAGCTGGCGCGGCGGCCGCCGAGGAGTACGCGGCGGCGATTGGCCGACGGTTTCCGGGGCTGACGATCAAAGTCGACGCCGACGTCAGTGACGGGCTCACGCCACTACCGTGCGAGCAGCTGTGGGACGTTCTGACGCCATGATCATGATCATCCGGCGAGCGATTGTGGTGCTGGCCTCGGTACTAACGATGGTCGTGCTGCTGGCCGGTTGCGCCGGGGGTCGTGGCCGGGTGGAGGCCGACCCGGTGTTCACGACCTGCCACGACTACCGGGCACACACGCTGTTCGGCCGGTTCACCGTACAGCAGGAGAAGAAGGGTGGAAGGATCGCGTGGGGTGCCTACCCGAAGGAGCACCTGACCGGCGACCTGTACACGGTCAAGGTCATCCTCGGCGGCAGGAAGATCGGCGACAAGTCGCAACGCTACCCACCTCACGGCTCGATCCATCCGGACCAGGCCCGCAAGGGCTCCGGGAAGACGTTGGAGATCACCGGCAAGGTCACGGAGGGCGGCAAGCTGGTCCTCGCTTATACGATGCGGTGCCGGGTGCTGTAGGTGCCCCTGCGGAGCGACGAAGGGCTGTGACATGGCAACAGATACGGCGGAGCTGGCCGAGCTGCGGGAGTTCGTGGAGCGGCTGCAGCGCGATGTCGCCGGCGTGGACCCGGCGGCCATCATCGGAATCTACGACCTCGAAGTGGAAGGGTGGGTAGTCGAGCCCTCGCCTGATCGGCTGGAGCCGCCGGAGGACTTCGGCCCGACCGGGATGGTCGGCCGGATCTACGGCTCCGACTTCCTGATGCTGTCCGGGGATGAGCCGCCGGACGGCTTGGCGTGGCTGGCCGACCGCGTGCAGGACGACGTGATGGGCCATCTGATGCAGTCCTGGCCGGACGTCGACCAGGGGGGCCGGACAATGCACCTCGAGCCGATCGTGCATCACGGCCTGGTCGTCTGGGGGCACCGCAGCGAGCCTGTGTGCGCGATCGGCGAGCTCCGGCGCTAGCTTTCGGGGTGGTGCTCTGGTGCGACCCAGACGATCAGCTGCCAGCCGTCCGGGATCTTCGCCCTCGCCGCCAGGCTACTGGGAGACGGAGGTACAGCGGATGACCGGCAGCCTGAGGCTCAGAAGACGACGGACGGGCGCGCCGACGGTGAGTCGGAGGAAGGTGGCGGCCGGGCTTCGTCCGGACAAAGCTTGAGCGGCATCCGGGGGCACGGTGTACCGGTCGCCGCAAAAAATCGCGCAAGCCCAGACCTTAGGTTGAGAATCTTCAGCATCTTGTGAACCGGTTACAGACCCTGAATTGAGCGCCTAGTATTGCCGCACCGCCATGGGGCGGCACCTAGACCAAGATCAACACCGGAGGGTGTCAACGTCGACAACCCCGGTGGCACGGGGGAAGTAGAGCGTGTCTGATGACGGACGTGCGACCAGTTACGACCAGGCCGAAGACGCGAGAACGCGTTGGCCGGGCTGGCGGATCGCGCTCGCATACCTGTAGGGCAGCACGGAGCTAATCGACCGCGAGCACCAGCTGATCCTGCTGGACGCTCGGGCGTGGAGCGGTGACCACTGGGCGGAAGCCCAGGCCCACGCGATCGCACATCTTTACCTTGATCATCACCTGATCTAGCAGGGTGGCCTTTGCGAGCAGGACGAATGCGACGCGAGCGGGTTCGTCCTGGTCCTCTTCGGTACCCCGAGAGCAGATAGATGATCACCGCGATCAATTCGAATCTAGGGGAGTGGCGCAATGGGCAACACGAAGCAACAGGTGGATGAGTATGTGACGGCCATCGGCCGCCTCGACTCGAGGAGGGCGGCCGGCGAGATCGACCCGATCCGCTGGGAGATTCAACGGGCCAAGCTGCTCGCCGAGGCGACCCGGCCCAAGCGGCCTGCCGACGTGAACTTCTTGATCATCATGGGATGCATTGTCGGGCTGCTGGCGATCTTCTACGTGATCATCCAGTTCCTTGTCACGCTCTCCCGCTGATGGCGCATGTCCACGACGTCTGGATGAGGAAGGGCCCCAACGGTCGGAAGGTCAAAGGTCGACATCACGAGGCTCGATGTGCAGACACAGATCACGCGCTGGTCCGACGACCTGGCGCCGAACGCGGTGCGGCTCGTCGTCAGCTTCCTCCGCAACATGTTCGGCTCGGCGGCCGAGGACAAGCTGATCCCGGTCTCGCCGTGCGTCCGGCTGAACCTGCCGCCGCGGGCCCGGCGCAAGATCATCCCCCTGACCTCGGGGCAGGTCGGAGCGATCGCCGCGGCCGTCGCACCGAGGTACGGGGCGATGGTGATCATCGCGGCACAGAACGGGCTGCGGCCGGGCGAGCTGGCCGGCCTGACAACGGAGCAGGCCGTCCTCGGTGACCTGGTCATCGACCGGCAGTTGGTCGACGTGCTGCCCGGCGGTGCGCCGGTGTTCGGGCCGCCGAAGTCGGATGCCTCGATCGCCGGATCTCGAACGGTCACCTCGGCCGGGCGGCGTTGGCTGAGCACATGGAGCAGTTCCCGCCGGGCCCGGAGGGTCTGATCTTCACCAGCCGCGAGTCGGGCGCGCTCCGCCGGAAGCAGATGAGTGAGATCTGGCGGGTGGCCACTGCGGGCATGGGGTTGCGGCCCCGCACGGGGTGGCACGAGTTCCGGCATTACCACGCGTCGGTGCTGATCCACGCTGGCCGGTCGCCGAAGGCTGTGGCCGATCGGATGAGCCATGCCGACGCGGCCGAGAACCTGCGGACCTACGCCCATCTGTGGCCGTCGGATAAGGCCGATCTGGTGGCGATCCTGGACGCCGAGCTTGCTCCGTATATCTCCGTCACGGCCTCGGCCGATCCGGAGTTCACGCGGGGACTGCACCGTATTTCTCCGTCGCGGACTGGCGCGAACTGGAGTGAAGTGGAGTCGCGGGGGAACGTGCGATCCCTGGTCAGAGCCTTAATTCGGCCCGGCCAGGCGGGAGTGGGGGACGAGCCGGTCGGTAAGCCGGATTCTGTTCTCACCGTACGGTGAGCGACGATCATCCATCTGCGACCGCTGTTGCCAGCGGCCTGGTGCGATCTACCCGGAGACTCGGGCGAGCAGCCCTCGGGCGTCTCCGCAGATGCGCGCTCGGCGCATCCTCTTGATCTTGCTCCGGGTGGGGTTTACCGAGCCACCCCAGTCACCTGGGGTGCTGGTGGTCTCTTACACCACCGTTTCACCCTTACCTCCTCGCCGGCGGACCGGAGAGGGGGCGGTCTGTTTTCTGTGGCACTGTCCCGCGGGTCGCCCCGGGTGGGTGTTGCCCACCACCCTGCTCTGTGGAGTCCGGACTTTCCTCGGTGCTGCCGAAGCGGCGCCGCGATCGTCTGACCGGCTCGTCCACGGACATGGTAGCCCTCGCGACGCCAACCGACTTCTAGGTTAGCCTTTCCTTACCTAGGGAGAGGGGAAGGCTGTGGCCGAAGGGCTGACCGGTGCGCGCCGGCGAGGGGTTCCGATCATGATCGTGGTGGCGGTGGTCGCGCTGCTGGCCTCCGCCTGCGGGCAGGGTGCGGGAGCGGCGCCGGCGGAGGAGCGGCCGGAGGTCACGATCGAGCACACCTTCGGTACGTCGACGTTCCCGGCGAACCCGCAGCGGGTGGTCACCTTCAGCGCACCGTGGACCGACGCGCTGATCGCGCTCGACGTACCGATCACGGCCGAGTTCATCACCCGGAACTACTCCGGTGACAACGGTGCCTTCCCCTGGACCCCGCCGCACGAGTCGGAGAAGGTCGTCGGCGCCGACAATGCCGACATCGACTACGAGAAGCTGGCCGCGCTCCAGCCCGAGTTGATCTTGGCGGGCTACCAGACCGAGGAGACGTACGACCGGCTGTCCGCGATCGCCCCGACGATCCCGGTGATGGACTCCAGCGCCGTACTCGACTCCTGGCAGGACGTCACCGCGACCGCCGGGAAGATCTTCGGCAAGCAGGCCGAGGCGGACGCGCTGATCACCGACCTGGCGACCAAGATCGAGAAGTTCAAGGCCGACTTTCCTGCCGGACAAGGAAAGACGTTCAGCTACGGGCAGTTCACCGGTGATCAGTTCGGGCTGGTCGCGGCCGACACCGATCCGGCCGCGCGGGTCCTCGCCGAGCTCGGACTGACCCTCGACCCCAAGTCCAAGAAGGAGGGCAAGGGGTCGGCCCGGGTACTGGTGTCGCTGGAGAAGGTCGAGGTGCTCGACGCCGATCTGGTGATCATGTGGCCGTTGACCGGCGGTGAGGAAGTGCTCAAGGACGTGGTCGGTTGGGCGGACCTGGCGGCCGTCCGTCGCGGCTCGTACGTGATCGTCGACGACACCACGGCCTCCGCGCTGGCCAGCCCGAGCATCTACTCGGTGCCGTGGGCACTCGAGCATCAGCTCCGCCCGGCGGCCGCCGAGCTGGGGTAATTTCGTGGTCATGACCGACCCGGAAGAGCAGTGGTGGTACGACCTCACGTCGAAGCAGGTGGTCCGCGGCCGGAAGCTGGGCAAGGCCGTCGACCGGCTGGGCCCCTACGCCAGCCGCGAGGAGGCCGAGCAGGCGATGGAGCGGGTCGCCGAGCGCAACGAGAACTGGGAACACGACCCCAAGTGGAACGACGACGAGGACTGACCCTCGCCGGCGTCAACGCCCGGTGATCGCCTCGGCGAAGGCGGTGAACATCCGTCTGCCCGCGGCGGCGATCGGCTCGGCGACCGCGTCGTAGTCGGACAGCAGCCGGCGCCGGCCGTCCTCGGTGAGGTCTGCGGACATCTCGGGCACCTCGAGCCAGTCGGCCAGCAGCGCCCGGTCGGCCTCGAGATGGAACTGGGTCGCGAAGACCGTGTTGCCGATCCGGTACGCCTGGTTCGGGGTGCCGGGGGACCGGGCCAGGACGGTCGCCCCCGGCGGCGGGTCGACGACGTCGCCGTGCCAGTGGACCACCGGCTGAACGGTGCCCGGCCGGCCGAGCGGCCCGTCCGCGACCACCTCGACGGTGCCGATCCCGGCCTCCCGGTCGGCGCCGGGATAGAGCGCCGCGCCCAGCGCGGTAGCGATCAGTTGATGGCCGAGGCAGACGCCGAACATCGGTACCCCGGCGGCCGCGCACTCGCGGACCAGTTCCGCCTCCACGGCCAGCCCGGGATGCGCCTCGACGTCCAGGGCGCCCATCGGCCCGCCGAGCAGCACCAGCCCGGCCAGCGTCTCGACCGCCGGAGCCTCGTCCCGGGCGCCGGTCAGCGTGGTCAGGGTCCAGTCGATGCCGTGCTCCGACAGCACCGCGCCGAGCCGGGCCGGCCGCTCCCACGGCACGTGCTGGACCACCAGCACCGTACGGTCGGTCACCCTCGGGCGGCCTTGCGGCGGCGCAGCCGGCGGAACACCAGGGCACCGACGCCGACCGCGGCCGCAACGCCGGCGATCACCGGCACCAGCGAGCGGCGTCGTTCGGCCGTCGCCGGGGTTGCCGGGTCGGCCTGCTCGATCAGCGTCACCTGCCCCGCGTCGCCGTCGACGGTGATCCGTTCGCCGCTGCGGATCCGTCGGGTCGCGGAGCCGGTGCCGAGGACTGCCGGGATGCCGTACTCGCGGGCGACGATCGAACTGTGGCTGAGCGGCCCGCCGATGTCGGTCACCACCGCGGAAGCCTTGGCGAACAAGGGGGTCCAGGCCGGCGTCGTGATGCTGGCGACGAGCACGTCGCCGGGTTCCAGCTGACCGAAGTCGGCCGGTCCGCCGAGCACCCGGGCCTGGGCCGTGACCGAACCGGCGCTGGCTCCGATGCCGCGCAGTACCGGACCGGTCTCGTTGCCGGACACGGCCGGCATCCAGCGGGCGAACAGCTTCGCCCAGCCGTTGTCGGGCAGCATCTGCGGCGGCGTCGCCAGCCGCTGCCCGCGCCAGACCGCCTTCCGCTTCGCGATCTCGTCGGTACGGGAGCCCAGCGCGACCCCGGACAGCCAGTCCTTCAGCTCGACATCGCGCAGCCAGTAGACCTGGTCCGTCCCGTCGATCACGCCGTCGCGGACCAGCCGCCGGCCCAGCTCGGCGAGCAGCTGGCGCAGCCGCGGCCAGGCCAGCCCGACGTCGGCCAGCGCGTCCTCCCGGATCGGAGCGAACCGCTGCGCCTGGGACACCAGCCGGTTGAACACCGACCGGCGCACCGGGTCGAGCCGGTCACCGATCTCGCGGACCAGCCGGTCCCGCCGGGCCGCCGCGTCGGCCTGCCGCCGGTGCGGGTCGGTGCCTCGGCCGGTGAGGAAGAACCGCAGGGCGTCCAGCACCGGGTCGGGGTCGTCGGCCGGGACCGGGGACGCGAAGTCGAGGTTGTACGTGGTGTGCCCGAACCGGGCCAGATGATCATGGAACCGGGTCCGGAACTCGTCCGCGTCGGCCGGCTCGTGAGTGGCCTGGTCGTTCAGCAGCCATTCCTTGAGCTCCGGCCGTTCGGCGGCCCAGGAGGCGAGGTCGTACAGCGACTTCTCGGCCAGGATCGGCAGCGAGTCGTAGCCGAGCAGCAGCGTCGACGCGGGCGGGTCGCCCTCCCGCCGGACGACCCGGTCGTAGAACGAGGCCAGCGCGGTCTCGCTGCTGGCCGCGGGCGGGATGATCGTCTGCACCACCGTGTAGTAGGTGGCGCCGGCCTCCAGCAGTTCCGCGACGCCGTCGTAGAGGTCGGCCGACGCCAGCCGGCTCAGGTCGCGGGCGGTCCAGTCGGCCACGATCCGCTGGTACGCCGGATGCGCGTCGTCGCGCCAGCGCTCGACGAACCCGGCCTGGCCGGTGATCGCCTTCATCGCCGACGGCAGCGCGGTCAGGACCCGGCCGAAGGCGGAGATCTCGTACGCGTAGTAGGCGTAGCCGTTGATCATGGGGAAGGTCATCGCGCCGGGCGGCAGCGCCTCAGCACCGAGCAGTTCGGCGAAGATCCCGGTCAGCGAGCGCGACACGGCGCCGTTGATCAGGTCGCCGAACAGCGGCGTCAGCGGATCCGGCAGCTGCTCGACGATGCTGGCCCGGAAGTACCAGCTGTTGGCGCGCGGCACCTCCCAGCGGCTCGGCACCTCGCCGGTCTCCTCCGGCAGCGCGGTGATCGGGCGGGCCTGGACGAGGAAGAACTCGCCGTCCCGGCGGGCCCACTCGATGTCCTGCGGCGCACTGTAGTGAGCGCTGACCCGGCTGCCGAGGGTGGCCAGTTCGGCCGCGGCCGCGTCGTCGAGGACGGCCAGCCGCCGCCGATCCTCTGGTACGGGAAGCTCGGCGGTCCCGTGGTCGACGTAGCGGGTCTGCACCGCCTTGTCCGCGGTGCGCCGCTCGACCACCCGGCCGGTGCCGTCGACCACCAGGTCGTCGGTGTTGACCGCGCCGCTGACGATCGCCTCGCCGAGGCCCCAGGCGGCGGCGATCACCGTCTGGTCCCGGCGCCCGTTGGTCGGGTTCGCCGTGAACATGACCCCGGAGGCCTCGGACTCGACCATCTGCTGCACCACGACGGCGAGGCTGACCTGGTCCGGTGCAATGCCCTGCCGGGCCCGGTAGCCGATCGCCCGGGCGGTCCACAGCGAAGCCCAGCAGCGCCGTACCGCGTCGAGCAGTTCGTCGTCGCCACGGATATTGAGGTACGTGTCCTGCTGCCCGGCGAAGCTGGCGTCGGCCAGATCCTCGGCGGTCGCGGAGGACCGGACGGCGACCCGGGCCCGGCTGTGCTGCGCGTGGTCGGGGGCCAGTCCCCGGTACGCGGCGAGGATCTCGGCCGCCATCGCGTCCGGCACCGGCGACCGGGCGAAGAGGCCGGCGATCGTCTCGGCCGCCGACTGCAGCCGGACCGGATCGTCGGTGTCGGTTCCGGCCGCTTCGATGATCGCCGGTCCGATGCCGGTGACCCTGACGAACGTCCGATAGGCGTCCGTGATCACCACGAAGCCTGGTGGCACAGGGAAAGCGGCGCCGGTCAGCTCGCCGAGGTTGGCGCCCTTGCCGCCGGCCGTTTCCAGGTCGTTCCTACCGATGTCTGCGAACTGCCGCACCAGATTCACGGAGGGCACGTTACTCCCGGCCCGCTGCGGCGATCAATGGACCCGGAGGCCCTTGATCACGGTGTCCATCAGCGCTATCCGTTTGCTGTCACCGATCGGCACCAGTCCGACGAATCCGGACAGCCGGTCCCGCCGGCCGTCGTCGACGAAGATCACCGCGACCCGGTCGCCCTCGATCGAGAGGTCGGTCCGGTCCACCCGGATCTCGGTCATGATCATCCAGGCCGGCCGCCCGTCCACCGTGATCGCCTTGCTCTGCAGGTCCTTCCGGCTGGCGAAGTGGTCGAAGCCGTCGCCGGTGATCATGCACTGCAGGGTGTGCTCGGCCGCCTGCTGCTGCTGGCCGAACATCCCGGCCCGCTGCACCTCGCCCACGGTGAACGACGAGGCCCAGCCCGGCTCGGTGACCTGGAACTGGGAGGCGGTGTCGTAGAACCAGGAGAGCCGCGGCCGCGGCTGCGGCGCGGCGTACCCGGCGATCATCGCGTACGACAGCCGACCGCCGTGCACTCGTCGGTCGGCCGGCTTGGCCGGTCCGCGGGTCGGACTCCCCTCCGGGCAGCGCAGCCGGCCCTCGGAAGGGTTCGGCGTGGACGGCCGGCGGGAGGCCAGCGTGGTCGGCACCGGCGTCGGTCGCGGTGTCGGCGCGGCGGTGGGACTGCTGTCGTCCCAGACCGAGGCGGCCGGTGGGTTCGGGCCGGTCAGACCGAGGTCGGGGCCGCGCCAGACGAGCAGGCCGCTCGCGGCGACGATGATCAACAGCAGCAGTGCGGCGCCGATCACCAGGATCCGGCGGCCGCGTCGGGGCGGCGCGGCCGCGGCCCGGGCCGGCTGGTAGCCGGGGTCGATCGCCCGGGACGGCTCCGCGGTGCTGCCGACCGCGGCCATCCCCGAGGCCCGTCGCGGGACCCCGGCCGCCGGGGGATCGGTGCGCGGGTCGGTGGTGGTCGTCGCGGACCAGGACTGGCCGTCCCAGTAGCGGTAACGGCCGGACGTACCGTCCGGATCCGGATACCAGCCCGCAGTCGACATCGATCCAGGCTACCGTCCGGGCTGCCGGCTCGCGACCGTCACCATGATCAACTGGACAGCCGGTGGACCGTCCCGGCTCAGGATCCGGTCACGGCAAGATCGAGCTCCCGCTCCGGTACGACAGCGCCGTCCACCGGCAGGCTCGGGGCGCCCGGCACGTGGCGGAGCCAGACGTCGGTCCCCGTCTCGACCCGGTGCCCGGAGGCCTCGGCCCTGGTCAGGAAGACCGTGACCGGGTCCGCTCCGCCGGAGCCGAGGGCGACCTCGAGCCGTACCTCGAAGCCGACCCGGGTGTAGCGGGTGACCCGGCCCGGTACCCCGCCGTCCAGCCGCTCGGTGGACAGCTCCAGGTCGTGCGGCCGGACCAGCCGGCCGGCCAGCGTGGTGACCGGGCCGAGGAAGCTCATCACGAACGGGTTGGCCGGCCGGTCGTACAGCTCGTCCGGGGTGCCGACCTGCTCGACGGTGCCGTTGTTGATCACCACGATCTGGTCGGCGATCTCCAGCGCCTCCTCCTGATCATGGGTGACGAAGACCGTCGTCACGTGCACCTCGTCGTGCAGCCGGCGCAGCCAGTCCCGGAGTTCCTTGCGTACCTTGGCGTCCAGGGCGCCGAACGGTTCGTCGAGCAGCAGCACCGCGGGCTCGATCGCCAGCGCCCGGGCCAGCGCCATCCGCTGCCGCTGCCCGCCGGACAGCTGGGCCGGCAGCCGGTCGGCGAACTGGGACAGGTGCACCAGCGCGAGCAGCTCGTCGACCCGGGCCGCGATCTCCGCCTTCGGCCGGTGCCTGATCTTGAGCCCGAAGCCGACGTTGCCGGCGACGGTCAGGTGCCGGAACGCCGCGTAGTGCTGGAACACGAAGCCGACGTTGCGGCGCTGCGCCGGCAGCCGGGTGGCGTCGGCACCGTTGATCTCCACGGTGCCCGTGTCCGCCTCCTCCAGCCCGGCGATGATCCGCAGCAGCGTCGACTTGCCGCCGCCGCTCGGCCCGAGCAGCGCGGTCAGGCCGCCGCTCGGGATGTCCACCGAGACGTCGTTCAGGGCCACGAAGTCGCCGAACCGGCGACTGATGTTGCTGGCTCGGATGCTCATGATCTTTCACTTCCGTGACTCGGGCGGAGCAGGGCGACGATGATCAAGGCGACCACCGCGGTGAGGGCCAGCACGAAGGCGGCCGTGTAGGCGGTCGTGGTGTTGGCCACGCCGAACTGCTGGTAGCGCTCCTCGACCAGCAGCGTCGCGGTCTGGGTGCGCAGCGCGACGCCGCCCGAAACGATCTTGACCGCGCCGAACTCGCCCAGCGACCGGGCCAAGCTGAGCACGATCCCGTACAGCAGGGCCCAGCGGATCGCCGGCAGCGTGATCCGGGCGAAGGTCTGCAGCGGCGAGGCACCGAGGCTGCGCGCGGCCTGCTCGGAATCGGTACCGAGCTCGGTCAGCACGGGGACGATCTCCCGGACCACCAGCGGCAGGCTGATGAACGTGGTGGCCAGGATGATGCCGAGCGGCGCGTAGATCACCTGGATCCCGACGTTCTCCAGCAGCGGCCCGAACCAGCCGGTCCGCCCGCCGTACGCCAGCAGCAGGGCGAGCCCGACCACGACCGGGGACACCGACAGCGGCAGATCGATCAGTGCCGACAGCAGGCGCCGCCCGGGGAACCGGGTCCGGACCAGCAGCAGCGAGATGCCGACCCCGAACACGGTGTTGATCAACACCGCCCAGAACGAGACCGAGACGCTGAGCTGGAAGGCGAAGATCACCTCCGGCTGGGACAGCGCGTCCAGCACCGGACCCACCCCGCGGGCGAACGTCGCCTGGGCCACCAGTGCGGTCGGCCAGATGATCAACAGGAACAGGTAGCCGATCACGATCAGGCGCAGCGCCCACCGGACCGGACCGCCGGATCTCTTGCGCGGCGGTCGATCCGGCCGGCTCGTCACCGGCGGGTCGGTGGTCACGGGCGGGTCGGTGGTCACGGTGTCAGTCACGGCGGGCCACCCGTCGGGAGATCACGTCGAGCGCGATGATCACCGCGAGCGCGATCACCAGCAGTAGCGATGCGACGGCGGCGGCGTTGGTGAGCTGATCGCCTTCGACGTAGGACAGGATCCGGACCGAGGCGACCTCGGTGTCGTACGGGAGGTTGCCGGACAGCAGCACCAGGGACCCGTACTCGCTGATCCCGCGCGCGAACGACAGCGCCGCACCGGACGCGATCGCCGGCGCCAGGGCCGGCAGTACGATCAGCCGGAACGTGGTGAACCGGCTCGCGCCGAGCGACGCCGCGGCCTCCTCGACCTCCGGCTCCAGTTCCAGCAGGACCGGCTGCACGGTGCGGACCACGAACGGCACGGTGACGAAGAGCAGGGCGAGGAAGACCGCGGTCCGGGTGTTCGCCCAGTTCACGCCGAGCGGGCTGCCCGGCCCGTACAGGGTGAGCAGCACCAGACCGGCGACGATCGTGGGCAGCGCGAACGGGATGTCGATCACGACCTCGAGGACCCGCTGGCCCCAGAACCGGTCCCGGACCAGCACCCAGGCGATCATGGTGCCGATCACGACGTTGACCGCGGTCACGCCGGCCGCCTCGCCGACGGTGAGGGCCAGCGCGGCGAAGGTCTGCGGGTTGCTCAGCGCGGCCCAGTAGCCGGCCCAGCCGCCGGCCGAGGCCTGGACCAGGATCGCCAGCAGCGGGATCAGCACCAGCAAGCTGAACCAGAGCAGCGCGACCCCGAGCCCGAGGCCGGACCCACGGGTCAGCGTGCTGACCCGCTGCGCGGCGACGGCGGTGCTCATTTCTGCTTGTCGGTCTCGGCCTGGATCCGCGGCACCAGGCCGGTCTGGTCGGCGAAGAACTTTTCGTTCACGCTCTTCCAGCCGCCCAGATCGTCGTTGATCGTGAACAGCCGCTTCGGTACCGGGAACGGGTTCGCCGGGTCGTTGGCGCCGGCCACCTCGCCGACCGTTACGCCCTCGACGACCGGCCGGAATCCCTTGCCGGCAAAGGCCTGCTGGCCCTCCGGGCTGAGCACGAAGTCCAGGTACGCCTTGGCCTTCGGGTCGGCGTCCTTGAGCACGGCGCCCGGGTTCTCGATCTTGAGCGTGTCGTCCGGCACCAGGTAGTCGAAGGTCTCGCCGGACTGCCGGGCCAGGATCGCCTCGTTCTCGTACGAGATCAGGACGTCGGCCGTGCCCTGCAGGAAGGCGGTCGTGGCGTCGCGGCCGCTGCCGGGCAGCGCGACCACGTTGCCGAAGAACTTGCGCAGGTACTCCTCCGCCTCGGCCTCGGTGCCGCCGGCGGAGATCACCTGCTGGTACGCGGCGAGGACGTTCCAGCGCGCCGAGCCGGACGAGGCCGGGTTCGGCGTCACGATCCGTACCCCGGGCTTGATCAGGTCGTCCCAGCCGTTGATCTTCTTCGGGTTGCCCTGGGCCACCACGAGCACCACGACCGAATCCGAAACGATGCCCTTCGTCGGGCCTTCCTTCCAGGTCGGCTCGACCAGGCCGGCCTCGACCAGTCGGGTCACGTCGCCCTCGAGCGAGAAGTTCACGTAGTCGGCCTTCAGCCCGTTGACCACGGCGCGGCTCTGATCACCGGAGGCCCCGTAGGACTGCTCCCAGGTGACTTCCGCGCCTTCGGGCGTCTTGCCCCAGGCCTCCTGGGCCGCCTTGTTCGCCTCGGCCGGGACCGCGAACCCGACCAGGTGCAGCGTGGTGCCGTCCGCCCCGGACCCGACCGCGCCGCCGACGCAGCCGGTCAGTGCGAGCAGGGCGGCGACAACGCCGGCGAGCAGGACCACGGCGCCACGTCCTGCGCGCCGCCCCCGAATGATTCCGACTCGGTCGGTATTGTCTGTCGACATACCGGGGAATATAGGCATACTCGGGACGGTCTGGACCACGTGTCCGCCCGCCGAGACGCTCCCGTCCCCGGCCAACTGCGCGGGTTTGTCGACATCCCGACGTCAGTTCGACTTCAACGCGTGGGTTTGTCGACAACCGCACCCACAGGAGAGTCGGTCAGTCCAGCAGGTCTTCGACGCGCTGGACCTTGGCGGTGAGCTGGCCGGTGTGGCCCGGCCGGATGTCGGCCTTGATCACCAGGCTGACCCGGTCGGCGTGGGCGAGCACGGCGTCGGTGGCCTGCTTGATCACCGCCATGACCTCGTCCCATTCACCCTCGACGTTGGTGAACATGGCGTTGGTCTCCGAGGGCAGGCCCGAGGCGCGGACGATCCGTACCGCATCGGCGACGGCGGCGGCCACCGAGCCGTCCGGGTCGGCGGTGGCGGGGGCGATGCTGAAGGCGACGAGCATGCCGCCATTGTTCACCACTGGCCTTTGTGCTCGGGTACCCGGAACACCAGCGGCAGGGTCAGCACGATCAGGCCGGCGAAGATCAGGAACACCACCGACAGGGTGGCGCCGGGATCGTCGCTGCGGGCCATCACCGCGGTCGCGATCGAGATCGCGATGATCGAACCCGACTGCCGGAACATGCCGCGCAGCCCGGCCACGCCCGCGGCCTCGTCGGGTGCCAGCTGGAGCACGGCGTTGTTGCCGGCCGGGATGGACAGGCCCATGCCGAGACCGGTCACGCCGGCCGCGATGGCCAGCCAGAGCACCTGGGACACCCCGGGCGGCGGGAAGCAGATGGCGACCATGCCGGCCGCGAGCACGGTGAAGCCGACGATCATGGGCAGCCGGTAGCCGGTCCGGCGCAGCGTCATCACGGCCACGCCGGCGATGCAGATCATCCCGATCGCCCGGGCCGTCATCAGCGTGCCCGACTCGAGGATCGGGATGCCGAACCGGGCCTGGGCGAACAGCGGGACCAGCGCGCCGAAGCCGATCGCCGCGGCACCCTGCAGGAAGTTGATCACGTTCATCACGCCGAATCCGTGGCCGCGGAGCAGCCGGATCGGGATGAACGGCGCGGTGCCGCGGGCGGCGTGCCGGAGGAACAGCACCAGGGCGACGACGGCGATCGCCTCCGGCACGATGAACTGGGGGCTGAGCGGGGTGCCGTCCTTGCTGCCGAGCGAGGTGACGCCGAGCATCACGCCGAGGATCAGGACGCCGAGCAGCACCACGCCGTAGACGTCGAGGCGCCGGCTCACGGGTTGTCGGCTCTCCGGGATCACCAGCAGTGCCAGCACCAGCAGCAGGATGCCGACCGGGACGTTGACGATGAAGATCGCCCGCCAGTCCCAGTACGTCAGCAGGATGCCGCCGATGATCGGGCCGACGATGCCGCCGATCGGGAACACGCTGGTGAACATGCCGACCGCCCGGTCCCGGTTCGGCCCGAAGTTGTCCGCGACGATGCCGGTCGCCGCCGGCATGAACGCGCCGCCGCCGATCGCCTGGATGCCGCGCAGCAGGACCAGCAGATAGATGTTGTCGACCAGCGCGCAGGCCAGCGAAGCCACCGTGAACACGGCGGCCGCGACGACGAAGATACGCTTGCGCCCGTACTGGTCGCTCAGCTTGCCGGCCAGCGGCATCACCAGGACCGCGCCGAGCGAGTAGATCGTCACCGTCCAGCCGGCCCACTCGAGCCCGGTGCCGAGGTCGGCCTGGATCGAGGGCAGCGCGATCGCGACGACGGTGTGGTCGATCGACGACATGAACAGCGCCATCGAGACCACGGCGAAGATCAGCCAGCGTCGCGGGGAAGCCTCCGGCAGCTTGGTATCGTGCGCGTCCTCGACGATCGGGACCGATGAGCTGGGCGGTAGGCGTGACATCCGAGCGCAGACCCTCCTTCCGGGATCGGGCTGTTCTCGGGCTTTGCTGTTCTCGTTGGGGATATTACATTGCGTGCCGGCAAGCAAGTAACTGGAAGGCCAGGGGATGGACACGGACGCTGTGGCTCGATTGCGGGCGGTGATCGGCCGGCTGTCGCGCCAGCTCAACGCTTCGGCCACCCATGAGGGCCTGACCCCGAGTCAGGCATCGGCGCTCGGCCTGATCGGCGGGCGCGGCCCGCTGAGCCTGGCCGAGCTGGCCCGGCTGGAGAGCCTGAACCCGACGATGGTGTCGCGGATCGTCGGCCGGCTGGACGAGCTCGGGCTGATCCGGCGGCGGCAGAACCCCGATGACCTGCGCGCCGCCTGGGTCGAGATCACGCCGGACGGCCGGGCGATGACCGACCGCATCCGGGACAACCGGGGGCAGGTCGTCAAGGTCTGCCTGGATCAGCTCGATGCCCCGGACCGGGACGCGATCTCCGCGGCGCTGCCGGCCCTGGAACACCTGGTCGACGAGCTCAAGAAGCTCACCGAGTCCTGAGCCGGAAGCGCCCCACAACGGGAAAACCTCCGCCGGGTCGACCCGGCGGAGGTTCCACGTACTTCTGCAGGAACAGGTGGCGTCAGTTGGTGTTGACGCCGAGCGAGTTCAGCCAGGGCTGCGGGTTCGACGCGCTGTACACGTCGCCGTAGCGGGCCCCGCCCTTGTAGAGCTCGAAGTGCAGGTGCGCACCGAACGCGCGGCCGGTGGAGCCGACGTGGCCGATCACCTGGCCGGCGCTGACCCGCTGGCCGGCGCTGACCGAGTTGCTCGACATGTGCGCGTAGAGCGTCGTGTTGCCGTCCGGGTGCTTGACCGCGACGTAGTTGCCGGCCCAGCTGCCGGCGTTGCCGCCGTAGCCGGCGTGCAGCACGGTGCCCGACTGGACGGACTTGATCGGCGTACCGGAGCCGGCCCGGAAGTCGAGGCCGGTGTGGTAGCGGGCCCAGAGTCCGGTCTGGCCGAAGTAGGCGCCGATCACCGCACCCGGCACGGGCGAGGCCGCACCGCCACCGGACGAGGGCGGCGGCTCTTCGTCGTCACCGGAGTCGTCGTACGAGCCGTCGTCGGAGCTGTCGTCGCTGTAGTCGTCCTGGCCGCGCTCTTCGGAGGCCTTCCGGGCGGCGGCCTCGCGACGCTCCTTGGCGATCCGCGCGGCGTTCTCGTAGCTTTCCTTCTCCGATTCGCTGAGGTCCTCGGAGCGCTGCTTCAGGTTCTCTTCGTGCGCGGCCTTGAGGGCTGCCTCGGCATCGCGGGCCAGCGCCTCTTCGCGGTAGGCGGCGAGTTCCTTGGCCTGCAGCTCACGATCCTGGCTGCGGCTCGGGTCCTCGGCTGCGGCCTCGCGCCGGTCGCCCTGGTTCTGCGGCTGGGCGCCTTCGGCCTGGGAGACGTTCGGTCGGGTGATCGCGACCTGGCCGCCACCCTCGGCGGCGGAGGTGCTCAGCGCGACAGATCCGGCGACCGCGAGGCCTAGTGCCGAGACCGTCAGCGCGGCGATGCCATGGGTCAACCAACCGCGTCGTTCTTGGGGCTCGATGGAAGAAAGCGCCCGGCGCGACTTGCGCCGGAGCGGTTCGGGAATCACCTACGGATCTCCTCGTCGTTCCACGTACGGCGAACGCCCCCGGTTGTCGCTTCCTCAACCGTCAACGTTCATCCCTTCACTCTGGGGTAGGTGACCCCGCATAGTCCCTGCCGCGTATCGCTCGGTCGAGCGACCACTGAAAGAAGATAACGGAAAGATAACTGGTCCACAAACCCCGGGCCGGTTTTCCCGTCGCGTGTCGCATCCTGGCGAGCGCCGAGCCTAGTGGTTGCTGGCGTTGTGGCGGGAAGTCCCCGTCTCGCAGGGTGGGAAACCGAGTTCTCGCGGCTTCGGGAAGGCCGTCCTTGTCGTACAAGAATTCCGGTGTTCGGCAGCGTTATTCGTACCGACACGGATTTCGAACAGGTGTTCGTTAATTCGCGAGGGATTGCGGTAGTAATCTGCCCGAGTGAATACCGTTTCGTCGGAATCGGCGAGTTCGGGCCGGCTGCGCATCGTGGTCGCCAAACCGGGCCTGGACGGTCACGACCGGGGCGTCAAGGTGGTCGCCCGGGCGCTCCGCGACGCCGGCATGGAGGTCATCTACACCGGGCTGCACCAGAGTCCGGAACAGATCGTCCGGACCGCGATCGCCGAGGACGCCGACGGGATCGGCCTCTCTGTGTTGTCCGGCGCCCATCTCACACTCTTCGCCCGGGTCGTCGAACTGCTCCGGGAGGCGGACGCCGGCGACATCGTCGTGTTCGGCGGCGGGATCATCCCGGACGCGGATCGGGAGCGGCTGGCCGAACTCGGCGTCGCCGGGATCTTCACTCCGGGCGCGTCGATGGCCGAGATCGTCGACTGGGTCCGCGCCAACGTCGGCCGGTCCGGGTGACCATCCCCGGCGACGGGGCCCCGATTGTGCCCTGCGTGCGGCGGAGACGTTAGGCTCCGATCGCACTGAAGCAAGCAAACAGACATTACGAATTCTGGATGGAGCCGTCGTGGATCTGTACGAGTACCAGGCGCGCGATCTCTTCGAGGCGCACGGGGTCCCGGTCCTGCGCGGGATCACTGCGACGACACCGGCGGAGGCCAAGGCCGCTGCGGAGCAGCTGGGCACGCCGGTGGTCGTGGTGAAGGCGCAGGTGAAGACCGGTGGCCGGGGCAAGGCGGGCGGGGTCAAGATCGCCAAGAGCCCGGAGGAGGCCGCGGCCCGCGCCGAGGAGATCCTCGGGATGGACATCAAGGGCCACACGGTACGGACGGTGATGATCGCCGAGGGCGCCGACATCGCCGAGGAGTACTACTTCTCTCTGCTGTTGGACCGGGCGAACCGCGAATACCTGGCGATGTGCTCGAAGGAGGGCGGCGTCGACATCGAGACGCTCGCCGTCGAGCGGCCCGAGGCGCTGGCCCGGATCCCGGTCGACCCGAACGTCGGGATCGACCAGGCCAAGGCGGACGAGATCGTCGCGGCTGCGGGCTTCGACGAGGCCGACCGGGCCGAGATCGCCCGGGTGCTGCAGCTCCTCGGTGGGGTGTACGGCGCCGAGGACACCACTCTGGTCGAGGTCAACCCGCTGGTGAAGACCGGCGACGGCAAGATCATCGCGCTGGACGGCAAGGTGACGCTGGACGAGAACGCCTCCTTCCGGCACCCGGACCACGCGGCGCTGGCGGACAAGTCGGCCGAGGATCCGCTGGAGGCGGCGGCGAAGGCCAAGGACCTCAACTACGTCAAGCTGGACGGCGCGGTCGGCATCATCGGCAACGGCGCCGGCCTCGTGATGAGCACCCTTGACGTCGTCGCGTACGCGGGCGAGGAGTTCACCGCGAAGCCGAAGCCGGCCAACTTCCTGGACATCGGCGGCGGCGCGAACGCCGAGGTGATGGCGTCCGGGCTGGAGATCATCCTCGGTGATCAACAGGTGAAGAGCGTCTTCGTGAACGTCTTCGGCGGCATCACCGCCTGTGACGAGGTGGCCAACGGCATCGTGCAGGCGTTCCAGCTGCTCGAGTCGCGTGGCGAGGCGGTGACCAAGCCGCTGGTGGTCCGGTTGGACGGCAACAACGCCGAACTGGGCCGGTCGATCCTGACCGAGGCGAAGCTGCCCGGCCTGGAACAGGTGGACACCATGGACGGTGCGGCTCGCCGCGCCGCCGAGCTGGCAGCGAGCTGAGGGAGCGTCGAGTCATGGCAGTTTGGTTGAACGCGGATTCGAAGGTCATCGTCCAGGGCATGACCGGCTCTGAGGGCCGCAAGCACACCGCCCGGATGATCAAGTCCGGTACGAAGATCGTCGGCGGCGTCACGCCGGGCAAGGGCGGCCAGTCGGTCGACTTCGACGGCACCGACGTGCCGGTCTACGGATCGGTCGGCGAGGCCGTCGCTGCCACCGGCGCGAACGTCAGCGTGATCTTCGTTCCGGCGAAGTTCACCAAGGGCGCGGTCGTCGAGGCGATCGAGGCCGAAGTGCCGCTGGTCGTGGTGATCACCGAGGGCGTACCGGTCAAGGACACGGCCGAGTTCTTCACCCTGGCCAAGGGTTCCAAGACCCAGCTGATCGGCCCGAACTGCCCCGGGTTGATCACTCCCGGGGTCTCCAATGCCGGCATCATCCCGGCCGACATCACCAAGGCGGGCCGGATCGGGCTGGTCTCGAAGTCGGGCACGCTGACGTACCAGATGATGTACGAGCTGCGGGACTTCGGGTTCTCCACCGCGATCGGGATCGGCGGCGACCCGGTGATCGGCAGCACCCACATCGACGCCCTGCAGGCGTTCCAGGACGATCCGGACACCGACGCCGTGGTGATGATCGGCGAGATCGGCGGCGACGCCGAGGAGCGGGCGGCCGAGTTCATCAAGGCGAACGTGACCAAGCCGGTGGTCGGCTACGTGGCCGGGTTCACCGCGCCGGAGGGCAAGACGATGGGCCACGCCGGCGCGATCGTCTCCGGCTCGTCGGGCACCGCCGCGGCCAAGCAGGAGGCCCTCGAGGCCGCCGGGGTCAAGGTCGGCAAGACGCCGAGCGAGACCGCGCAGCTGATGCGGGAGATCATGACCGGCCTCGCCGGCTCCTGATCATCTCCGTTCACGCCCCGCTCTCCTGATCATGGAGGGCGGGGCGTGATCATGTCCGGATCCGTTGCCGGGAAGGGAAGGCGCCGATGAGCTGGCAGCAGCGATCGAGTCGGGAGATCTATCGCAACGCCTGGATCAGTGTCCGGGAGGACGCGGTGGTCCGGCCGGACGGGGTGCCCGGAACGTACGGTGTGGTCACGGTGAACCGGCCCGCCGTCTTCGTCGTCCCGGTCACCGAGGCCGGTGAAGTGATCATGATCCGGCAACGCCGCTACACCACCGGGGTCGACTCGCTCGAGGTGCCCGGCGGCGGGGTGGACGACGACGAGCCGCGGGTGGCGGCGGAACGGGAGCTGCGCGAGGAGACAGGCTATGCCGCCGGCAGCTGGCGCGACCTGGGCCCGGTGTACAGCCTGAACGGTGTCGCCGACGCACCCGGCCGGGTCTTCCTGGCCACCGACCTGACCTCGGTCGGCGGCGACGAGCGCGAGGTCGAGGGCATCTCCGCCGTCGTCGCGCTGCCGTTCGCCGAACTGCTCGCCCGGATCGGGCGCGGAGAAGTGACCGACAACGAGACGCTGGCCGCGCTGCTGCTCGCCCTGGTTGCGCTGGATCGGGTGCGCGGCGCCTGATCCCGAGGTAGAAACATTTGGACTTGATGTCTAAGATATTTGACATCAAGTCCAAGTGATTCGACGAGGTGCCTCGATGTCGTACAAGAGCAAGCGGGTTCTCACCACGATGATCACGGGCGCCCTGCTCGCGATCGGCTACCTGATCTACGCCGTCGGCCGGTCCGGTCCGGCGGCGGCCGAGCCGGGCGCGCTGCGGTCCTGGGCGGTGGCGATGCTGGGCTTCGTCGGGGTGACCGTCGTGGTGCTGGTTGTGGTGCAGATCCTGTTCCACGTCGTGCTCGCAGCCCGGCTGTCCGTCACGGACGGGGAGGCGGCCGAGCGGGTCATGACGTCCTCGCTGCTGCCGGACGAGATGGACCGGACGATCCGGCTGCGGTCGGGCCAGCTCGGCTACCTGGTCGTCGGCCTCGGCTTCATCGCCGCCCTGGCCGCCGCGGCCCTGGGGGCCTCCGCCGTCGTGGTCCTGCATGTCGTGCTCGGCGCGTTCGTGGTCGGCTCGCTCGCCGGCGGGGTGGTCACCGTCTACCGCCTGGAGTGGGGGCTCGGCCATGGCTGAGAAGTTGATCATCACCAACAACATCCGCCGGCTCCGATTCTTCGCCGGCGAGATGACCCAGCTGGAGCTCGCCGAACGGGTCGGCGCCTCCCGCCAGACGATCATGAACGTCGAGGCCGGCAAGTACACGCCGTCGCTGGAGCTCGCCTTCCGGATCGCCGACGCGTTCGGCGTCCCGATCGGCGAGGTGTTCGAACGTCAAGCAGAGCAGCCATCGGAGGGGGAACGATGAAGGGAAACGCCGCCAGGGCGCGGCTCGCCGGAGCCCTGTTCGTGATCGCGATCGTGGCCAGCCTGGCCGGCGGCACGCTGATCCAGACCGTGCTCGGCGGGCCGGACGCGGCGGATCGGCTGCCGGGCGGCGGGCCGATCGTGATCTTGGGCGTCGGCCTCGAGTTGATCAACGCGCTGGCGGTGATCGGCATCGCCGCCGCGCTGTCCGTACCGCTGGGCCGCAGTCAGCCGGGCCTGGCCGCCGGCTACCTCGGGATCCGGATCGTCGAGGCGACCGTGTGTGCGACCGCCGCGCTGATCCCGGTGATCCAGCTCAGGCTGACCGCGCCGGACGATCTGGCACTGCTCACCGCGGTCCGCGACGGCCTGGTCGGCACCGGGGTGCCGGTGCTCTTCGGCGCCGGCGCGCTGCTGCTCTACCTGATGCTCTACCGGTCCGCGCTGGTGCCGCGCTACCTCGCCGTCTGGGGCCTGGTCGGCGCGCTCGCCGTCACGGCGAACGTGTTCGTGACCGCGCCGGCGCTGCGGCCGGTCCTGGTCCTGCCGATCATCGCCGGCGAACTCTTCCTCGGCTGCTACCTGATGGTCCGCGGACTCCGGCCGCGGACCCCGGAGGTCGAACGGTCCCTCAGTTGACCTGAGTGGCCCGCTCGGCGGCCCGGACGGTGACCCGCTTCCAGTCGCCGTCATTGATGTCGAGGTTCTTGGTCGGGCTGAGGAAGGTGTAGACGACCTTCGGCCCGACCCAGGCCACGCCGACCCGGAAGGTCCGCGCGTTGGCGTCGCTGGTCGGCACCTTGATCTCGGTCACCCACCCGTTGATCTTGGCGTCCTTCGCCCCGGTGCCCTTGACCTTCACCGGGTCCTCGACCTTCGGCGTGATCTTGCGCTTCTCGCACGACTCCCAGTCGTCGACGAACTTCTTGGCCAGCTTCTTGGCCTCCGCCTCGGACTTCAGCGTGACCATGTATTCGTCGAGCCCGAAGTCGCCGGAGTCGCCGTCCACCAGGAAGGTCCGGGACACGGCGCGGCCGCCGGCGACCTTGGACAGGTCGGCTGTCTCGCAGGTGCTGTCGTGCTGGGTCCCGGTGAGGTTGCGCGGCTCGTCGGCGAACCACGGGCCGGCCTGGTCGCCCGGCGTCGGCAGGTCGCCACCGGAGAGGTAGCCCGGCTGGTCGCCGACCGGCGGCGGGCCGGCCTTGTCGGCGGTCTGCTTGGCGCAGGCCCCGCCGGCGGTGGTGCACTGCCGGTTGACGGCCGCGGCGGTGGTCCGGACCGCCTTGTCGACCGGTACGTCATCGGACTGCTTGGCCACGTCGACCACGTTCAGCACCCGGCCGGTCCGGCTCAGGATCAGGCTGCGGTACTCGGGCTGCTCGCCACCGGCCAACTTGATCACGACCCCGAGCGACTGGTCGCCGAGGCCGGTCACCGTGCGGGCCGTGTACAGCCAGGCGCCACGGTCCTTCACGGTGCAGTTGCCGATCGCCTTCGCGATCAGGGCGTAGGCCTGTGCGGCCTCCTCCGGCGAGCCGTACGCGCTGGCCAGGTGCAGGATCGCGGGCGGCTCCTTGCCGTTGCTCTCCAGCGTCTGGATCATCGCCTCGCGCGCCGTCGGCAGGCCCTCGATCGCGGTGCCGAGGCAGACCGCCTTCGGCGAGTTGTTGTCGGTCTTGGTCAGGGTGCGGGAGACCTTCCAGTCCCGGGCGCCGTCGATCGGCTTCGCGTCGGCGGCGGCGACCAGCATCTCGGTCGTCAGCAGCTCGCCGCGCGGCTGCTCGGGCGTGCCGGTGGTGCTGGTCTCGGAGGCGGACGGCGAGTTGCCCGGGCTGGGCGGGTTGGCGCTCGGGCCGTTCGGCCGGCCGATCACGGCGTAGCCGATGGCCAGGCCGAGCACGACCACCGCTGCGACGGCGCCGATCAGCAGCGCCATCCGGCCCCGCTGGCTGATCCGCGGGCCGTCCTCGTCGATGTCGCCGAGGTCGTCCAGGACGTCCTCGTCGGGGTGCCGGCTGTCCGGCAGCCGGACCCGCGGGGTCGCGGCCGGCTGCTGGATCCGGGTCCGGTCGTCGAAGCTGCTCTGACCCGGCACCTCGTCGCGGTAGAGGGGCTTCGGTTCGTCGGGCTCGGCCTCCGAATATGCCGGGAAACCGAACGCCGTGTCGTCGTCGTCCGCGGAGCCTGCGTCGGTAAGATCATCGGCCGGGGTTGACGGCTGCTGAGCCGGTGGCTGGGGAGGGACCGGCTGCTGCTCGGGGAGGTCGACCTCATCGTCGGCGGGTAGCGCGCGCCGTGGGCGGTAATCGGAGGAATCCTTGCCGACCATCGTTTCCTTCGTACTCCTCGACTATGGGTCGCCACACCCCCGACGTGGGCGCGGACCTGCAAACTTTACTCGCTCAGGGCGTGTCCGGGCGATTTTCGCCGATCGACTGGGCAACCATGGGATCACCATGGCCTCCCCGTCCCCCGGAAACGTGTCCTCCCGGACGACTGCGCGCCGGCCGGGCGAGACGATCGAACTGTCCACGACTGTGCCACGTGCAGCCGGTTCAGCCAATCCCTCGCCTGGCCCGGACCACCCGTTGGTCGGTGGCTGGCCGGTTGCGGCGATCGGCGTGGCGGTGACCGCGGCGGCCGGTTGGGTGCTCGCCGCCGGCTTCGCCGTGGTGGGCTGGCTGACCTCGGTCCCGGGCACCCTGCTGGACGCCCTCGGCGTCGGGACCCAGCTCTGGCTGCTCGGCAACGGCGCCGGTGCGACGCTCGGTGCGACGAGAATCACGTTGATCCCGTGGGGCCTGACCGCGATCTTCGCGCTGCTGCACTTCCAGGTCGCCGGCTACGCGGCCCGCCGCAGTCGGGCCGAGACCGACCTGGCGGCGGTGTTCAGCGTGACCGGCGTCATGGTCGGCGGGTACGTCCTCGCGGTGACCGCGACGACTCTGCTGGCCGGAGACCCCGCCCAACTCCTTCGGGCCGCCGTGCTCTCGGCCCTGATCGCCGGGCTGCCGGCCGCTGCCGGTGCCGCGCACGCCCTCGGGCTCGATCCGGCGGAGCGCTGGCCGGACTGGGCCCGACCGCTGCCGCGGGCCGTGATCGCGGCCCAACTGACCCTGCTGATCGGCGGTGCCGGGCTGCTGGTCTCCTCGCTGGCCTTGGCCTGGGGCCAGGTCGGCGGCCTGATCGACGCCCTCGCGCCCGGGGTTCCGGGCAACATCGCGCTGCTGGTGCTGCAACTGGCGTTCGCGCCGAACCTGATCGTCTGGGCCGCGTCCTTCGCGCTCGGCGCCGGCTTCAGCTTCGGCCCCGGCACGGTGGTCTCGCCGGCCGACACCGACCTCGGCCTGCTGCCGGCGATCCCGGTGCTGGCCGGGCTGCCGGACGAGGGTCCGGGCCGGCCGGAGCAGCTGGCCTGGCTCGCCGTCGGGATCGTCGCGGGCGCCGTCGCCGCCTGGCTGGTCAACCGGGCCCGGCCGGAGGCACGACCGGACCAGACCTGCCTGGTCGGCGGGCTGGCCGGAGCCCTGGCCGGGCTGGTCTTCGTCGCGATCGCCTGGGCCTGCAGCGGCGACCTCGGCCAGGCCCGGCTGTCCGGGATCGGCCCGCGGTTGCCGGAGCTCGCCGTGCTCGCGGTGAGCACGCTCGGCCTGTCCGGCCTGCTGGTCGGGCTGGGGTACGGGCTGGTCCGGCAACTACGCCGGTAGGCTGCGCCCGTGAGTGACACAGAACCTGTCCGTCCGCGGAGCGTGGCAGGGGATCTCAAGGGGGTCGCCCCCCTTGAAGGTGACCGACCCGACCGGAAACGCCTTGTCGTGCTGATCTCCGGCAGCGGCACCCTGCTGCAGTCCCTGATCGACGCCTCGGCCGACCCGGAGTTCGGTGCGGAGGTGGTCGGCGTCGGCGCCGACCGGTCCAAGATCGCCGGACTCGACCGGGCCCGCACCGCCGGGATCGAGACGTTCGCGCTGCCGTACAAGAAGGGCTCGGACCGGTCCGCCTGGGACCGCGAGCTGACCGAGCGGGTGGCCGCCTTCCGGCCGGACCTGGTGATCAGCGCCGGCTTCATGAAGCTGGTCGGGCCGGCCTTCCTGGACGCGTTCGCCGGTCGCATGATCAACACCCATCCGGCGCTGCTGCCCTCCTTCCCGGGGATGCACGGGCCGCGGGACGCGCTGGCGTACGGGGTGAAGGTGACCGGGGCGACGATCTTCCTGGTCGACCACGGTGTCGACGACGGCGTGATCATCGCCCAGGACGCCGTACCGGTGCTCGACGACGACACCGAGGAAACCCTGCACGAACGCATCAAGATCACCGAGCGCACACTGCTCGTCGAGACGACCCACCGGCTCGTCACCCAATCGTGGCAAGTGATCGACAGAAAGGTCTGCTGGGACCGATGACCGAACAGAACCCCGACCGGATCCAGATCAAGCGCGCGCTGATCTCGGTCTACGACAAGACCGACCTGCTGGTGATCGCGCAGCAACTCGTCGACGCCGGCGTGGAGCTCGTCTCCACCGGCTCGACGGCGGGCCGGATCGCCGACGCGGGCCTGCCGGTCACCCAGGTCGAACAGCTGACCGGCTTCCCGGAGTGCCTGGACGGCCGGGTGAAGACGCTGCACCCGAAGATCCACGCCGGCCTGCTGGCCGACCTCCGGCTCGATGATCACCGCAGCCAGCTGGACGAGCTCGGGGTGGCGCCGTTCCAGTTGTTGATCAGCAACCTGTACCCGTTCACCGAGACCGTCGCGGCCGGCGCGACCCCGGACGAGTGCATCGAGCAGATCGACATCGGCGGTCCGGCGATGGTCCGGGCCGCGGCCAAGAACCACCCGTCGGTCGCGGTGATCACCTCGCCCGCCCAGTACGAGCAGCTCGCCGCGGCCCTGACCGCCGGCGGGTTCACGCTGGCCGAGCGGCAGGCCCTGGCCGCCGCCGCGTTCACCCACACGGCGACCTACGACGTGGCGGTGGCGAGCTGGCTGGGCAACGTGCTCACCGACACCAGCGAGGGCACCGGCTTCCCGGCCTGGGTCGGCGCCACCTGGACCAAGCAGGCGACGCTGCGCTACGGCGAGAACCCGCACCAGAAGGCGGCGCTCTACCGCAGTGGGCACGGGCCGGCCGGGCTGGCCGGAGCGACCCAGCTGCACGGCAAGGAGATGTCGTACAACAACTACGTCGACGCGGACGCGGCCCGTCGTGCTGCGGCCGACTTCGAGGCTCCGGCGGTCGCGATCATCAAGCACACCAACCCGTGTGGCATCGCGGTCGGTACGGACATCGCGGAGGCGCACCGGAAGGCGCACGCCTGCGATCCGGTCTCGGCGTTCGGCGGCGTGATCGCCGCGAACCGTCCGGTCAGCGTCGAGATGGCGCGGCAGGTGGCCGAGGTCTTCACCGAGGTGATCATGGCCCCCGGGTACGACGACGGCGCCGTGGAAGTGCTGCAGGGCAAGAAGAACATCCGGATCCTGATCGTCGAGCCGGTGCCGTCCGGCGGGGCGGAGATCAGGCCGGTCTCCGGCGGTCTGCTGATGCAGACCGTCGACGTCACCGACGCCGACCATGATCACGCGGCGAACTGGCAGCTGGCGACCGGCGAGCCCGCCGACGAGGCCGTGCTGGCCGACCTGGAGTTCGCCTGGAAGGCGTCCCGGTCGGTCAAGTCGAACGCGATCCTGCTGGCCAAGGACGGCGCCTCGGTCGGCGTCGGCATGGGCCAGGTGAACCGGGTCGACTCGGCCCGGCTGGCGGTCAGCCGGGCGGGCGACCGGGCCGCCGGCTCGGTGGCGGCGTCGGACGCCTTCTTCCCGTTCGCGGACGGGGCGCAGATCCTCATCGACGCAGGCGTCTCGGCGATCGTCCAGCCGGGCGGCTCGGTCCGCGACGCCGAGGTGATCGAAGCGGCGAAGGCGGCCGGGGTGACCATGTATCTCACCGGGGCCCGGCACTTCTTCCACTGATGCGACATGACGGGTGAGTTGATCATGGACCAGCCGGAGCCGGAACCGGAGCGCCGGCTGTCGCCGGACCGGGGCCTGAGCCCGTGGGCCCTGCTGGTCGTGCTGGCCGGAGTGCTGGCCGGTCTCGGCTACGCCGTGATCGGCGGGGCCGGCGGCTGGCGGATCGGCTGCATGATCATCGGTGCCGCCCTCGGCGTCGGCGGCCTGCTCCGGCTGTTCCTGCCGAAGGCGAGCGCCGGCCTGCTCGCCGTCCGGGCCCGCGGCTTCGACGTGACCATGCTGATCCTGGCCGGCGCCGCCGTCGTCGTCCTGTCCCTGGTCATCCCGGGCGGTCGCTGACCTCCGTGCCCTGAGGCCTAGGGTGTAGGCATGATCACCACACGGGGTCGGCAGTTGATCATCGACGGGGAACCGCGGGTGATCTTCGCGGGCGAGGTGCACTACTTCCGGCTGGCCCGGGATCAGTGGCGGGACCGGCTGGTCGCGCTGCGGGACACCGGGGCACAGGCCGTCGCGACGTACATCCCGTGGGTCGTCCACGAGCTGCCGGACGGCCGGATCGACGTCACCGGCGAGACCGCGGACTGGCGCGACCTCGGCGCGTTCTGCGACCTGGCCGCCGAACTGGGACTGCTGGTCGTCGCACGTCCCGGCCCGTTCTGCATGGCGGAGCTGAAGAACGAGGGCATCCCGCACCGGGTGTACGGGTTGCCCGGCGTGGTCGCCCCCGGCTGGCGCGGCGCCCCGCCGCCGACCCGGGACCTGGACTACCTGGCGCCGGCGTTCCTGGCCGAGACCCGCCGCTGGTACGACGCGGTGCTGCCGGTGCTGGCCCAGCGGCACCATGATCACGGTGGCCCGGTGATCGCGGTCCAGCTGGACAACGAGATCGGCATGCTGGCCTGGGTCTCCAACAGCCCGGCGCTGACCGAGGCGGTCGCCGCCGACTGGCGGGACTGGCTGACCGCCCAGGACCGGCTGGACCGGCATCCCGGACTCGAAGGGTCGGAGCCCGCACAGGTGCGGCGCTACCTGGCCGACCCGCCGGCCGACGCCGCGGTGGCGGTCGCCGACGACCTGATGCGGTTCTGCCGGGCCCGGTTCCGTCGCTACACCGACACGCTGGCCGGCTGGGTGGCCGAGCACGGCCTCGGCACGCTGCCGCTCTTGATCAACATCCACGGCACCGGCGGCGGCCGCGGGCTGACCTACCCGATCGGGATCTCGCAGCTGCTCGGCACCTGGCGGAACCGGCCCGGCACGGTGGCCGGCTCCGACATGTACCTGGGCGATCTCACGGTCGGCAACGTCGCGGATTTCGTTCTGGGCAACGTGTTCGCGGCCGCGACCGCCGGCCCGAACCAGCCGCTGACGGCGCTCGAGTTCGAGGCCGGCGACGGCAACTACGGCCAGGATCTGGGCGCCCTGGTGCCGCCCGAGGCGACCGCGCTGAAGACCCGCCTGGCGCACGCGCTCGGCAACCGCATGATCAACTTCTATCTGCTGGCCGGCGGGATCAACCCGCCGCTGGACGCCGATCCCGAGCTGCCCGGCGGCGACGGGATCGACCGGATCGCCTTCACCGGCGAGGAACACGGCTTCGCCGCCCCGCTCGGCCCGACCGGCCGCCCGAACCGTACCTGGCCGGTTCTGACCGAGGTGATCACCGACCTGAACCGGGTCGAACAGCGGGCCGCCGGGATGATCCCGCACACCGACCTGGCGTACGGCTTCGTCGCCGATCACTACCTCACCGAGTACGCGGTGCCGGACGACCCGGCCACCCGGGAACTGCACGACGAGCTGGCCCGGTTCCGCGGCTTCGGGCCGCGGCAGATCCTGGCCCGGGCCCTCGTTCTCGGCGGGTACGGCCTCGCCGGCGTCGACCTGAGCCCGCACGATGATCTTGACCGGACCGACCCGCGCCCGATCGACCGATCCGAACTGCCGGCGACCCTCGACCCGGCCGCGCATCCCGTTCTGGCGTTGGCTTCCGGGCGTTCGCTGGCCGCCGCCACCCAGCGGCTGCTGGCCGACTACGTGGCCGCCGGCGGCCGGCTGTTGCTGGCCGGCGCGGTCCCCGTCCAGGACGAGCTTGGCCGGGACTGCCGGCTGCTGGCGGACGCGTTCGCGATCATGGTGGGGGAGCCGCTGCCGGATCAGGTCGTCGATCGGCTGGGCCGGTCCCGGAGCAACCATCCGACGGTCCGGCTCGACCCGGACTCGACCGGGCTGATCCGGCCGGAGGTGCGGGTCGGGTTCGCGCAGCCGTTGCGGCATCCCGACGCGACGGTGCTGGTGCGGACCACCGGCGGCGACGCGGTGGGGCTGGAGGTGCGGCACGGGGCCGGTACGGCGATCCTGCTGACCACGGACTATCCGTGCGACCTCGCCGTCTACCAGGCTCTGCTGGAGCGGCTCGGCGTCCGCCCTCGTTACCGTACCGACGCCGAGGATCCGGGGCTCGTGGTCGCCGGCATGATCAATCCCGAGGGCACCGACGAGCTGGTGCAGTTGATCAACGTCGCCCCGTACCCGATCGAGACCTCGGTCTGGCGGGAGGCGAAACTGATCACGCCCCGACCGATCACGGTCGGGGCGCGCTCAGCGGTGCTGCTTCAGTAGGACGCCGCGCCGACCGAGGCGATCATCACGACGATGAAGATGATGTAGATCACCAGGAAGATGAGGCCGATGCCCATCAGGATCGTGGTGACCATGCCGAGGATCTTGCCGATGTTGATGTTCGACTCGTTGGAGTAGCGGACCCCGCTGGCCTGCATCTCCTTCTGCGCCTTGTTGCCCATGTACCAGGCGATCGCCCCGCAGATGCCGGTCACGAAGCCGAGGATGCCGAGCACCAGGATGACCGTGCCCTGCGGGTGTTCCTGCATCATCTGGTACGGCTGCTGCGCGTACGGCGACGGCTGCTGGTACGGAGCGGGCTGGCCGTAGGGCTGCTGCTGTCCGTATTGGGGCTGCTGGCCGTATTGCGGCTGCTGCCCGTAAGGCTGCTGCCCGTACTGGGGCGGCTGACCCTGTGGTTCGGACTGACCGTAGGGTTCCTGGCCGTACGGTGGCGGGTTCTGGGTCACTGTTCTTCCATTCGCGTGGAGTCCGGGGTCCCGGTGCTCAGTAGGTGGCGGTGACGGACGCCATCATGCCGAACATCAGGACGAACCAGAAGACGACGTAGGCGAGGGCGAGCGCCACTCCGACAATACCCAGGATTGTCGTCACCATGCCCAAGATCCTGCCGATGTTGACGTTCGACTCGTTGCCGTATCGGATGCCGCTCGCCTGGATCTCCTTCATCGCCTTGTTGCCCATGTACCAGGCGACGATCCCGCAGGGGAACACGAAGAAGCCGACGATGCCGAGGACGAGGATGGTGGTGCCCTGCGGGTGCTCCGCGGGCAGGTAGCCGTAGGGGGACGGCTGCTGGTACGGGTACGGCTGCGGCGGGTACGGGCTCTGCTGCCCGTAGCCATACGGCTGGTGGTACTGGGGCTGGCTCATCGAGGGCTCCGTTTCGGCCGGAAAAGGTCAATGGGGACGTCCGGTAATCCGGACGTCCCCAGTCGCGCCTCGGTTCCCCTCGGCAGGAAGGTCAGTTCAAAGCGCCCGAGCCGACAGCGGCGGCGATCGCGATGATGTAGATGATCCAGAAGACGATCGCGACGATGCCGATGATCAGGCCGACGATGCCGCAGATGCGGCCGATGTTGACCTGCTGACGGTTGTTGTACGCCGCCGGGTTGGCGTCGATCTCGGCCAGGACCGGCTTCGACTGCACCATCGTGACGATGCCGAGAACGAGGCCGACCACGCCACAGCCGAGCACGATCGAGAGGATGCCGAGGACGAGGATCATGGTGCCCTTGGGGTGGGGCTGCGGCACGGCGCCGCCCCCACCACCGTAGGGATTCTGGTCGTATGGGTTGCTCATGGCGGACATTCTTGCGTAAACGGGGCCAGGTTGGCCACGGAGGTCGGTCTTAGGCTCGCCTTAGGTCTTTGCTGAGCCCGTTCACAGCTCGGAAATGACCGCGATCATGACGATCACGAGGTAGATCGCGGCGAACGAGGCGTACACGATCGAGACGATGCCGAGCACCCAACCGGCCGTGATCATCCCGCCGTTGCTGTAGCGCATCGGCTCGGCCTGGACCTCCTTGCGGGCCCTGGACGAGATGGTGAAGCCGACCACGCCGACGAACGGGCAGAGCACGATGCCGAGGATCCCGAGCACCAGGGCCGTCGTGCCCTTCGGGTGCTGCTGCTGGGAGTAGCCGTACGGATTCACGGTGCTGTACTGATAGCCGCCGGTGTCGTACGGGTTCGGCGGGTAGCCGGTGGACTGGCCGTAGCTGGCGCCGTAGCCGGACGGTGCCGGCTCGGACGCGGAGGGCGCCGAGTACGGGTCGGTCGGGGCGGCCGCGCCGGCCGGCGATGCGTAGGGCGCGTCCGGGGCCGGCGAGGACGGCTGCGAAGGATAGGTCGAGTCCTGCGGGTAGGGCTGGCTCGAGGGGTACGGCTGGGTCTGCTCCGGCGGGTAGCCGGTGTTCGCCGAGTAGCCACCCGGGCCGCCGTACGGGTCCGGGGACGGGTAGCCCGACGGCCCGCCGGGCGCACCGACGATGCCGTCCGGCTCGGTGTCGTCCTCCGGGACCGAGTTCGGGGCCGGGCCGTCCGACCCGAGCCCCGCACCGTCCCCGGCCGCCTCACGGCTGAACGGGTTCGGCGCGGCACCCGGTGCGGGCGGCCGGCCCGACTCGTCGTCGGGACCCCCGGAATACTGCTGACTCATGGGCCCCAGCTTAGGGCGTACGGGAGTCGCGGCTCGGGGTCAGCCGATCAGGCCGAGCGCCTTCACGGCGTCGCGTTCCTCGGCCAGCTCGGCCACGCTGGCGTCGATCTTGGCGCGGGAGAACTCGTTGATCTCGAGGCCGGGGACGATCGTGTACTCGCCGCCGGAGGTGGTCACCGGGAAGGAGCTGATCAGGCCCTCCGGCACGCCGTACGAACCGTCCGAGGGGACCGCCTGGGAGACCCAGTCGCCGGACGGCGTTCCGAGCAGCCAGTCGCGGGCGTGCTCGACGGTGGCGTTGGCCGCGCTGGCCGCCGAGCTGGCGCCGCGGGCCTCGATGATCGCCGCGCCGCGCTTCTGCACGGTGGGCAGGAAGTCCTGCTCCAGCCAGTCCTGGTCGTTGATCACCTTCGCCGCGTTCTGGCCGGCGATCAGGGTGTTGTAGAGGTCCGGGTACTGGGTCGCCGAGTGGTTGCCCCAGATGGTCAGGTGGCTGACATCGCTGACGGCGACGCCGGCCTTGGCCGCGACCTGCGCCTTGGCCCGGTTGTGGTCGAGGCGGGTCAGCGCGTTGAACCGCTCGGCCGGGATGTCCGGGGCGTTGTGCCGGGCGATCAAGGCGTTGGTGTTCGCCGGGTTGCCGGTGATCAACACCCGTACGTCGTCGGCCGCATGATCATTGAGGGCCTTGCCCTGGGCGCTGAAGATCGCGCCGTTGGCCTCCAGCAGGTCGCCCCGCTCCATGCCCTTCGAGCGCGGCCGGGCGCCGACCAGCAGGGCCAGGTTCACGCCGTCGAAGATCTTGGCCGGGTCGTCGCCGGTCTGGACGTCGCTGAGCAGGTCGAACGCGCAGTCCTCCAGCTCCATCACGACGCCCTCCAACGCCTTCAGCGCCGGCGTGATCTCCAGCAGACGCAGCTCGACCGGCCGGTCGGGACCGAAGATCGCACCGCTGGCGATCCGGAACAACAGGCTGTAGCCGATCTGACCGGCGGCACCGGTGACGGCGATCTTGACGGGGGAGCTGGCGGGCACGGTGGTCTCCTTCTCGACGAACTGCTGACTGACCGTAGGCTATGCCCCGGCCGTTTCCGCGGACAGCGGGGAGGCGGTTCCAGGGGAGGCCTGGGTTCACAGGGGAGGACTGGGGAGCGTGGACGACGCAGCGTTCGCATGGCATCCGCTCGCGACGCCGGAGGGCAAGGGCTGGCCCGACGAGGCAACGGAACGCAGATACGACCGGCTGCCGCGGCATGCCGAGGGACGGGTGCCGGAGGAGGTCTGGGGGTTGAGCCGGCATTCCAGCTCGCTCTACTCGCGCTTCCGTACCGACGCGACGGAGATCCGGGCCCGCTGGCGGCTCGGCCTCGAGACGCTGGCCATGTGGCACATGGCGAACGTCGCGGTCAGCGGACTCGACCTCTACGGCGAGCAGAGCCCCGGCTCCTGGCGCTGGGTCGGCTGCGCGGCCGCCACCGGATACCCGGAGTCGGAGAACGTGCTGGTGACCGGCCTGGACCCGGCGGATCGCCGCTATACGGTCTATTTCGGCCTGTTCAACCGGCTCGAGGACATCGAGATCGGCGTACCGGAGGGGGCGACCTTCGAGCTGGTGCCGGCCGACCCGACGCCGCCGGTGGTCTACTACGGCACCTCGATCGTGCACGGCGCCGCCGCGTCGCGGGCGGGGATGACGCTGCCGGCGCAGCTCGGCCGCCGGCTGGGCCGCCCGGTGATCGGGCTCGGCTTCTCCGGCCGGGGCAAGATGGAGCTCGAGCTGGCCGAGCTGATCGGCGAGATCGACGCGGCCCTGTGGATCGTCGACTGCCTGCCGAACATGGATGCCGACCTGGTCGCCGAGCGGGCCGTCCCGTTCGTGCAGGAGTTGCGGGCGAAGCGCCCGGAGGGACCGATCGTGCTGGTCGAGGACCGTACCTGGACCGGTTCCTGGGCCAAGTCCTCCCAGGCCGACATGTCCGCGGCGAAGCGGGCCGCGTTCCGGACCGGCTACGAGAAGTTGATCGCCGACGGGACGCCGGACCTGCACTATGTCGAGGGCGAGACGCTGCTCGGCGAGGACCGTGACGACACGGTCGACGGCTCCCACCCGACCGATCTCGGATTCTTCCGGATGACCGATCGGCTGGAAGCCGCCGTCGCGCCGTTGTTGATCAACCGCTAGCGCGTTCCCTGATCAGGCGCCGGGCTCCAGCTTGCCGGCCAGCATCCACATGATCACGAAGTTGTCCGCGTACGGGGCGTTCTCCAGGATCGGGTCGCCGTCCGGCGGGAACGCCTTGATCCGGGTCCCTTCCAGGGCAGGGTTGTTGCCGTACCGCTCGAACAGCGGGATCATCGGCAGCAGTTCGTTGAACGCGATCGCGATCTTGGTCACGTTCGCCTTCTGAGCCGCCTCGTCCAGGCCGGAACCGGCCTCGGTCACGGCCGCCTGGAGATCGATCGCACCGAACGCCTTGGTGGTCGTCTTCAGTTCGAACGCCATCCCCTTGCCGCCCTGGTTCTTGGCGATCGGGATGTTGTGGGTGAAGAGGTCCTGGACGAAGGCGAAGTGCGGGTGCGGGTGGTTGGACGCGCCCCAGGACTGGATGGCCAGCTGGAAGGCGCCCTTGTCGATGTCGACCGGGGCCTGCTTGTCGTCGACGCCGCGCGGCACCACCTTGATCCCGAACGCGGACAGCTGCTCGGCCGCGTTGGTGGCGGCCGCCGACCAGTCGGCGTAGGTCTGCGGGAACTGGATCTCGTACTCGGCCGCCTTGCCCTGCGGGGTGTTCCAGGCGTTGCCGTTCTTCTTCCAGCCCGCCTCGGTGAGCAACTGGGCCGCCTTGTCCAGGTCGAGCTCGTACTTGTTGAGCTTGCCCTGGTCCTCGGTGGACAGCCAGTCCGGGACCTGGTTGTCGGAGAAGCCGGCCATGAACTCGACGCCCTTGCCCGACTCGCCGAGCGCGACCGTGCCGTTGGCCTTGCGGTCGATGATGTGGGCGACCGCCTGCCGGGCCCGGGGATCGCTGAACTCCTTCAGCTTGTCCAGGTTGAACAGCAGCGCCGGGCCGGAGTAGACCGGCGGCCGGAGGATCCGGAAGCCGGACGACTGGAAGGACTTCTCCGACGCGGTCGGGAAGCCGTGGGTCGCGTAGTCGACCTCCTTCTGCTGCAGCAGCGGCGTGATCTCCGGGGTCTCACCGTTGTAGATCACGATCTTGTCGAACTTGACCGCGTCGGCGGCGAACCCGGTCGGGTTCTTGGCCATGTTGATCTGGGTGTTCGACACGGCCTTGTAGTCGATGTTGAACGGGCCGCTGGCCACGTACTCCTTGGGCAGGAACTTCTGGAACTCGGTGCCCAGCTTCTCGCCCTCGGGCGACGTCATGTCCTTGCCGGCGGCGTGCAGCGCGGCGGCCTTGTCGGCCCACTCGCCGAACACGGAGGTGGCGATGATGTTGCTGCGCAGGATGTAGCGCTCCACCACCGTCGACGGCTGGTTCATCGTGATCACGAACGTCTGGTCGTCCGGGGCGTCCAGCTTGCTGACGTAGTTCCACAGCGACGTGCGCTGGATGAACTGGCACCAGAACGTCGTCAGGTAGTCCTTCGAGCTGACCGCGCTGCCGTCGCTCCACTTGAGGTTCGGCTTGATCTTGACCGTGAACGTCCCGGCCTTCTCGTCGAGATCGAAGGACTCCGCCAGATAGAGCTCCCACTTCTTGTCGGCCCAGTAGTACATGCCGGACGGGAGGCAGATCAGGTCGCCGTAGGGGGAGTCGGTCAGGACCCGGTACGGAAGGCCGGCGAACGGGACGCCCGCATTGTTGTAGTTGCCTTCCGGCGGCTGCTTGTACGGCCAGCCGCCGTGGAACTCGCCGCCGGCGCCGGCGGGGCCGGAACCCTCGGGCGTGTTCGGCTCGGCCGGTGCGCAAGCCGTGGCCAGGCCACCGGTGCCGGCGACGACGGTGCCCAGGCCGGTTGCCTGCAGCAGCGTCCGCCGCGACAGCGATCGCTTTGGTTCGGTCATTTCTTATCCTCCTCGGGACGAACACTGCTCTGTTTCGTCGCATTGCGATGGGTCAGGGAATGCAGGACGACGGCGACGGCCCCGATGCCGACCCCGACGCCGACGGTCGCCACGCTGATCACGAACGCCCCGGTACCGGGCCGCACGACGAGCAGCATCAGCAACGCGCCGATGGTGATGAAGCAGGCGATCACGAGAATCGCTCTGCTGAGTTCAGGCATGCCCGGCTCGTTCCCGCTGCTCGACGATGCAGGCGACGCTGCGCCCCCCTGCAGTCGACACGCCCTCGGTGAGCAGCAGTTCCGGCCGGTCGGTGTCGCAGGTGCCCGGCTCGAACTGGGGACAGCGCGGGTGGAACGGGCAGCCGGCGGGAAGATCACGCAGGCTCGGGATGTCGGCGGACCGCAGCCCGCCATCGGGCAGCTTGGTCCGGGCCAGCTCGGGGTCCGGCTCCGGCACCGCGTTGAGCAGCGCCTTGGTGTATGGGTGCCGCGGGTTGTTGATCACGTCCGGGGTCCGGCCGAACTCGACGATCCGGCCCAGGTACATGACGGCGATCCGGCCGGACCACCCGAAATACTTGGCGATCGCGAGATCGTGGGTGATGAACAGGAAGCCGACGTCCAGGTCGTCGCGGAGCCGGCCCAGCATGTTGAGCATGCCGACCCGGATGGACACGTCGAGCATCGAGGTCGACTCGTCGGCGATGATCAACTTCGGGTCGAGGGTGAGCGCCCGCGCCACCGCGACCCGCTGCCGCTGGCCGCCGGACAACTGGTGCGGGAACTTGCCCAGGTAGGAGTCCGCGGGATTCAGATCGACCCGTTCCAGCAGCTCACTGGCCAGTTGCACGGCGTGGGCCGCATTCTTGGCGATCTTGTGCTTGAGCAGCGGGGCGGTCAGCGTCTTGCCGATCGACCGGATCGGGTTGAGCGAGGCGTACGGATCCTGGTGGACGTACTGGACGGCGCGCCGGAAGGCGACGAACTCCGCCTTGTCCATGGACCAGATGTCCTTGCCGCCGAACTCGACCGTGCCGCCGGTCGGCCGGTTCAACCCGGCCGCCATCCGGGCGCTGGTGGTCTTGCCGCAGCCGGACTCGCCGACCAGGCAGAGCACCTCGCCCGGGTTGACCTGGAAGCTGATCTGGTCCACCGCGGGCACGTCGCCGCGCTTGGTCTTGAAGACCTGGGAGGCCTCGTTGAGCTTGATCAACGGGGCCGACCCGGAGAGAACAGTCCGGTCCGTTCGCGGAGCGGTCGGGGGATCTGAAGGGGGTCGTCCCCCTTCACGGGGCTCAGACACGGCCGACCACCTTTCGCTCGTGCGTGACGTCCTGCCAGCGGATGCAGGCCGCCTCATGATCACGTCCGCGACCGCGGGCCTCGATCGACAGCAGCGGCGGCTGGGCGAGTTCGCACTGCTCCACTGCGTAGCTGCAGCGGGGCTGGAACGAACAGCCGGCCGGCAGCGAGGTGAGGCTCGGCGGCGAGCCGCCGATCGACGCCAGCTCGGGCAGGTCGCCGGCCACCGGCGGGACCGCGTTGATCAAGCCCGAGGTGTACGGATGCCGCGGGGTGTAGAAGATGTCCCGGCTGGTCCCGGTCTCGATGATCTGGCCGGCGTACATGGTGGCCACCCGGTCCGCCAGCTCCGCGGCGACACCGAGGTCGTGCGAGATGAAGATCATCGCGAACTTGTGCCGTTCCCGGAGCTCGGCCAGCACGTCGACGATCGAGCGCTGGGTCAGGATGTCCAGCGCCGTCGTCGGCTCGTCCAGCACCAGCAGCCGCGGCTCCAGCAGCAGGCTCATCGCGATCAACACCCGCTGCCGCATGCCGCCGGACAGCTCGTGCGGGTAGCTGGACAGCACCCGGGCCGGCTCCAGCCGGACGGCCCGGAGCAGCTCCGAGCCACGCTCGACGATCTCGTTCCGGCTCGGCTTGGCGCCGTCGGCGTGGGCCCGGAGCGTGTCGCCGATCTGCTCGACGATCCGGAGCACCGGGTTGAACGAGTTCATCGCGCCCTGGAAGACCATCGCGGCCTGCCGCCAGCGCCAGCGCCGCAACGGCCCGCGGTCAAGCTTCACCACGTCGATCTCGCGACCCTCGGCGGTCCGGTAGATCACGCTGCCGGAGGGGATGGTGCCGAGCCGGGGCAGCAGCCGGAGCAGGCCGAGGCCGAGCGTCGTCTTGCCGCAGCCGGACTCGCCGACCAGGGCCAGCGACTGGTCCGGGTAGAGGTCGAACGAGACCCCGCGGACCGCGTCCACCTCGGTCCCGGCACCGGTCCGGTAGCGGACCACGAGATCACGGACGGACAGGATCGGTGCGTCGTCCTGTACGGGTTCGGACAAGGTGATCACCGGTCTCTCAGCCTGGGGTTGAGGATCTCCTCAAGGGAGCGGGTCAGCATGATCAACCCGAGCTGCAGCAGCACGATCATCGTCACCGGCGCCACGATGTAGAGGACCGCGTCCTGGTTGAACATGGCCCCCTGGATCCAGGCGCTGTTGATCATGATTCCCCAGTTGGCCCCGGCCAGCGGCGCCAGGCCGAGCAGGTAGAGGCCGACCAGGGCGTAGATCGCGTTGGTCACGGCGATGATGAAGTTGATCAGGATGTACGAGGCCATGTTGGGCACGATCTCGACGAACACGACCCGGAGCGTGCCGAGGTCGAGCAGCCGGGCCGCCTCGACGAACTCGCGTTCCTTCAGGGTCAGCACCTGGGCGCGGATCGAGCGCATCAGCACCGGCCAGGACAGCACGCCGATCAGCACCGCGAGCGCGGCCGGCGAATCGAGCCGGAAGAACGCCCCCATCACCGCCAGCAGGACGATCTGCGGGATCGTCATGACGATGTCGGTGATCTGCAGCATGACCGCGTCGAACCGCCCGCGGAAGTAGGCGGCCAGGGCACCGACCACGACCGCGATCACCGTGGTGATCGCCGCCGCCGCGAAGCCGACGAAGATCACCGTCTGGCCGCCGAGCAGGATCTGCTTGAGGGTGTCCTTGCCGCTGGCGTCGGTGCCGAGCGGATGCTCCGGTGACGGCAGCCCCCAGATCCGTTCCAGATCCGTCGGGTTGTCCGGGCTCACCACGAACGGCGCGACGATCGTCATGCCGACGATCAGCGCGACCAGGACGAAGCCGGCGAAGCCGGCCTTGCTCCGGGTCAGTTCGCGGAGGAAGCCCTTGGCCGCGTTGGCGCGCGGCAGCGCAACGGGCGTGGTCGCGGCCGACATCAGTTCCCCCCTTCTTCGCCGGTACGGATGCGTGGGTCGAGCACGCTGTAGATCAGGTCGGCGGCCAGGTTGGCCAGCACCACGGTGATCGTCACCACGAGCAGGATCCCTTGGATCACGGGATAGTCGCGGGAGTTCACCGACTCGAACAGGGTGACGCCGATGCCGTCGTACTGGAACGTCTTCTCGACGAAGATCGCGCCGCCGACGACGAAGCCGGCCTGGGTCGCGATCTGCGCGACCAGCGGCAGCACGGCGTTGCGGCCCACGTACTGGCTGCCGATCCGGAAGCCGGACAGGCCGCGGGCCCGGGCCACCATGACGTAGTCCTCGCCGAGGATCTGGGTGGTCGAGGACTTCATCACCAGGGCCCAGGTGCCGACCGTGGTGAGGATGTAGGTCAGCATCGGCAGCGTCGCGTGATACATCGCGTCGGAGAAGAACGCGAGGGTGAACTGCGGCTCGACGCCGGGTGAGCTGTGTCCGCGCATCCGGGCGAAGTTCAGCGGGGAGCGGGGGTCTTCCGGCTGGATGGCCACCAGAACCAGCACGATCATGATCGCCAGCAGGTAGTTGGGGATCGCGTGGAAGACGCTGCCCAGGGTGCTCACCGTGTGGTCGATCACACCGCTGCGCCGGTACGCCATCACCATGCCGAGCAGCAGGCCGCCCGCGACCGAGATCAGCAGGGCCAGGCCGACGCTGAACAGCGTCCACGGCAGGTGCAGCGCGATCTTGTCCAGCACCGTCGTGCCGGGGGACAGGATCGACATCCCGAAGTCGCCGCGCAGGATGCCGGCCAGGTAGTTCAGGTACTGCAGCGGCAGCGGGGTGTTCGGGTCGAACGTGAAGAGCGCGGCGGCCTGGGCCGCGGCCGCCTCGTAGGAGAGGCCGTACATCGCGATCTGGGTGTTGATGTAGACGTCGACCGGGTTGCCCGGCAACAGCCGGACCAGGAAGAAGACGCCGGTCGCGACGATCCAGATGACGAAGATCGCGCGCAGCACGCGGCGGAGTACGTAGTTGTGCCAGATCCGTTGCAGCAGTGGAGTGGTGCGATCGGACTGGCGACCGGCAGCGGCTGGGGCAGCGACTGTGGTCGTCACATCACATCCTTGTCTGAGTCGGGCCGGGCGCCGGCTTCTGGCTTTCGTTCGCCGGAAGAGTAACCCTGCGCATTCGTGTTCGCTGACGAACCGCAGCAACCGTATCCGATCATTGACCAGGCTGATACGGGATCGCAACACGGCGCCGCGGCACAGCTTTGCAGCAGTCGTTTAACCGATTTCGCGTGGGTCGAATGTCCGGCGGGCGGCTGCCTCGTTGATCTTCCCCGCGGTGCGGCGGAGGCGAGGAACTGACCGGGTGTTCGGGGGTCCGGGGACGCGTCGGCGGTCCACACCCACGACGTGGTGAGCGGACTCGGCTCAGGTTTCCGCGCCGCGGCGATTGAACCGTTTCTCCTTCCCTGGTGGCGATCCGACGACCGTAGAACACGTCGGCGCGCGGAAGCGAATCGGGGCCGGATCGCGGCTCGGGCCGTACGGAATGATCTTGCTCGCCGTGTTGATCATCGCGGCCGGACCGGCCGCTCCGGGCAGGGGGCAGCGGTCGACGGCAGCGGAGCGGGAGTCGAGCGGTGGTGACCGGACTGCGGGTCAGAGGGTGGCGGCGCGGCCGATCTGGACCAGCTTCCAGCCGGCGTCCCGCCAGGTGGGGGCGTGCAGCTTGAGCCGGCCGTCGATGATGATCTTGGACTTGACCAGTGGGGCCAGCTCGGCCGGGTCGAGGTAGCGGAACTCGGGCCAGGCGGTCAGGTGCAGCACGATGTCGGCATCCCGGACCGCCTCGGTGACGCTGCCGACCTGGGTGAACCCGTCCCGCGGCGCGAGGTGGGCCTGCGGGTCGTACACCTCGACGAACGCGCCGCGATCATGGAGATAGTCGGCCACGGTGAGCGAGGGGGAGTCCCGGGTGTCGTCGGTGCCCTCCTTGAAGGCGGCGCCGAGCACGGCGACCTTCTTCCCTGCGACGTCGCCGCCGACCTGGTCGATCGCCAGCTCGGCCAGCTCGATCCGCTGGGCGGAGTTGATCACCTCGACGCTCTTGATCAGATCGCTGAGCACGTTCACCCCGAGCTCGTCGGCCCGTACCGCCAGAGCCCTGATGTCCTTGGGGAAACAGCCGCCGCCGAACCCGAGGCCCGGGCTCAGGTGGCCGCGGCCGATCCGCGCGTCCAGGCCGAGCGCGTCCGCCAGCACGGTCACGTCACCGCCGGCCACCTGGCACAGCTGGGCCATCGCGTTGATGAAGCTGATCTTGGTCGCCAGGAACGTGTTCGCCGCCTGCTTGATCAACTCCGCGGTCGCCAGGTCGCAGGTGATCACCGGCGTCTCCTCGGACAGCGGGATCGCGTACACCTGTTCCAACAGCCGCAGCGCGTGGTCGGACTGGACGCCGAAGACCAGCCGGTCCGGGCGCAGCGTGTCGCCCACCGCGAAGCCCTCGCGGAGGAACTCCGGCTGCCAGGCCAGTTCGATCCCGTCGCCCGCCGGGGCCAGCCGGCGGAGCCGTTCCTGCAGGGCCGGCGCGGTGCCGACCGGGACCGTCGACCGGCCGACCACCAGGGCCGGCTTGGTGAGCTTGGGCGCCAGCGCGTCGATCGTCGCGTGCAACTGGCTCAGGTCGGCCGAACCGTCCGGCAGCTCGGGAGTGCCGAGCGCCAGGAAGTGCACGTCGGCCCAGTCGGCGATGTCGTCGTAATCGAGGGTGAAGCGGAGCCGGCCGGACCTGGTGTGCTGCTCCAGCAGGTGTTCCAGGCCGTTCTCGAAGATGTGCGGCTGGCCGGCGTTGAGCTTCTTCACCACCTCGGGCACGACGTCGACGCCGAACACCTCGTGGCCGAACTCGGCGAGCCCGGCGGCGAGCGTCGAGCCCAGATAGCCCGTCCCGATGACGCTGATCCGCAAAGTCACTCAGCGAGTGTGGCACACGCGATGGAACAACAGGAGATCGTCCACCGTGCCGTCGGCCAGCACCTCGGCGGCCGGCTGGGTCCCGATCAGGACGAAGCCGGCTCGCTCGGCGACGCGGCGGGAGCCGGCGTTGCTCGCCGCGCACCGGATCAGCACCGAGCGGACCGGGACCGGCAGCCCTGTCGAGCGGCCGCCGAGGAACTCGGCCACCGTCCGGACGGCGGCGGTGGTCAGCCCGCGGCCCCGCGAGTCCGGATGGGCCGAGTAGCCGAGTTCGGCGCGGCCGGCGTCGGACAGCCCGACCGTGATCGTGCCGGCGGCGACGCCGTCCGCCGGATCCGTGTAGCACCAGCCGAAGCCGCGGCCGGTCGCGGCGGCCTCGCGCAGCGACTCGACGAACTCCACCGCATCCCGCGTCGTGTACGGGTACGGCAGCCGGGGCGCGTACCGGCGGGTGGCCGGGTCGGAGCAGATCTGGACCAGCCGCTCCGCGTCGTCCTCGGTGTACGGGCGCACCTGGACCGCGGGATCGGACGCGGAACGCTCACCCGTCAGCACCGGGTTCTCCGGCAGCCGGATCGGCTGCCGCGGATCGTCGGAGGCGATCGTGGCGACCCAGCCGTCGACCAGTTCGCCGCGGATCTCCAGCGACCGCCGGATCCGGCCGTCGTACCGGAACCCGGCCGCGGCGGCGACCCGGCGGGACGGCCAGTTGCCGACCCGGGCGCGCCAGCGGAGCACCCGTACCCCGAGTTGGTCGAAGCCGTGATCACGGACCAGCCGGACCGCGGTGCTCATCACGCCGTGCCCGCGGGCGGCCGGATGCAGGCTGAACCCAATCTCGGCGCTGCCGTCGTGGCGCAGCCCGAGGTCGATCGCCCCGGCGTAGCGGTGGCCGTGGCCGAGGTCGGCGTCGATCGCCCAGCCGAACCCGGTGCCGTCCCGCCAGCCGGCCGGGATGATGCCGAGCGCGAAGTCCCGGGCCTCGGCGAGCCCGTACCCGCCGGCGGGGATCGGTACCGGGGTCCAGCGCTGCGCGTCCGGGTCGTTGCTCTGCTCGACGATCGCCGGCAGGTCGGCCTCGGTGTGGGCCCGCAGCCGTACCCGGCCGGACGGGTCGGTCAGGATCGGAACCTCGTCGGGGAACACGCGGCCGCGCCGGTCACCGGCACTCGGTCGATCGGTCGCCATGCGCCCATCCAACACCACTAAAGTGTGGCCGGTGATCAGCGAACACGCGCCGGATCCGGGCCTGGTCCCGGACTCCGAGGCCGCGCCGGCCGACGACGGGGAAAGTCACAGTACGAAGCAGGAGTGTTCGTGAACGACACCCTGCTGAACATCCTCGTCATCTTCGTCTTCATCACGATCGGCGGCGTCTTCGCCGCCGCCGAGATGGCCCTGGTCTCGTTGCGGGACAGCCAGGTCAAACAACTCGCCCAGCGGAGCAAGAGCGGCCGCACCGTCGCCCGGCTGAGCGAGAACCCGAACCGGTTCCTCTCCGCGGTGCAGATCGGCGTCACCCTGGCCGGCTTCCTGTCCGCGGCGTTCGGCGGCGCGACGCTGGCCGACGACCTCGGGCCGCTGCTGGCCCAGGTGCTGCCGATCTCGGAGAGCGTCGGGAGCACGATCGCCCTGGTCGTGGTGACGATCATCATCTCGTACGTCTCGATCGTGGTCGGCGAGCTGACCGCGAAGCGGCTGGCCCTGCAGCGGGCGGAGTCGTTCGCGCTGGCGCTCGGGCCGCTGGTCGACTTCATCGCCCGGCTGGCCCGGCCGGTGATCTGGCTGCTCGGCGTCTCCACCGACGGCCTGGTCCGGTTGCTCGGCGGCGACCCGAAGGCCTCCCGCGAAGAGGTCAGCGACGAGGAGATCCGGTCCCTGGTCAGCACCTCCTCGACGCTCGGCGCGGAGGAGCGGCAGATCGTCGAGGACGTCTTCGCCGCCGGTGACCGCGGGCTGCGCGAGGTGATGGTGCCGCGGACCGAGGTGGACTTCCTGCCCGGCGAGATGCCGGTGCACCGCGCGGTCCGGGAGACCGCCGACGCGCCGCGGTCCCGCTATCCGGTGACCGGCCGGTCGGCCGACGACATCCTCGGCTTCATCCACGTCCGCGACCTGTTCCACACCGATCCGTCGCGCAGCACGGTGCCGGTCCGGGAACTGGTCCGGCCGGTGCTCTCGCTGCCGGAGACGGTACGGGTGCTGCACGCGCTGACCATGATGCGGCGGGAGTCGGCGCATCTGGCGATCGTCGCCGACGAGTACGGCGGCACCGCCGGCATCGTCACGATGGAGGACCTGGTCGAGGAGCTGGTCGGCGACATCACCGACGAGTACGACATCGTCACCGAACGCCCGGCCGACAACGGCGGCGAGGTGATCATGGACGGGCTGACCACGCTGGACGACTTCGCCGACCGGTTCGGGCTGCCCCTGCCCGACGGTCCGTACAACACGGTGGCCGGGTTCGTGGTGGCCCGGCTCGGCCGGCTGGCCAAGGTCGGCGACCAGCTGATCGAGGTGGTCGGGCCGGTCGAGTCGGAGGACGAGGACGTGGTCCCGGTCCGGTTCGAGCTCCGGGTCGCCGAGCTGAGCGGCCGCCGGGTGACGGCGGTCGGGGTGCGCCGACTCGACGCGCCGGAGCTCGCCACCGAGCTCCAGCCGGGTGCGGACCGGGAGCCGGGCGAACCCGCCGAGCCGGACGGGTCCGAGCCCGGTGCTCCGGGTCCGGCGGCGGGTGCGTAACAATGTCGCCCATGTCTGCAGACACGACGACCGCAGATCCGGCCGCGACGGCCGGCGCGCAGGGCCGGGACAGCCGGACCACGAAGCCACGGGTGCTCTCGCTGGTCCAGCCGACCGCGGCCTCGCTGCACCTCGGCAACTACCTGGGCGCGCTGCGCCAGTGGGTGCCGCTGCAAGATGATCATGACGCGTTCTACGGGGTCGCCGACCTGCACGCGCTGACCGTCGAGCAGGACCCCAAGGAGCTGCGGGAGCGGACGCTGCGCAGCGCGGCGCAGTTGATCGCGGCCGGCGTCGATCCCGAGAAGTCGACGATCTTCATCCAGTCGCACGTGCCCGAGCACACCCAGCTGAGCTGGATCCTCGGCTGCCTGACCGGCTTCGGCCAGGCCAACCGGATGACCCAGTTCAAGGACAAGTCGGCCCGTGGTCTGGGTGATCAGGCGAGCGTCGGCCTGTTCACGTACCCGATCCTGATGGCGGCGGACATCCTGATCTACAAGGCCGATCGGGTTCCGGTCGGCGAAGATCAGCGGCAGCACCTGGAGCTGACCCGGGACCTGGCGGCGCGGTTCAACCACCGCTACGGCCGGACCTTCGTGGTGCCGGAACCGCACATCGTCGCGTCCGTCGGCCGGATCGCCGACCTGTCCGACCCGGCCGGGAAGATGAGCAAGTCCGCCTCCTCGCCGGCCGGCCTGATCGAACTGCTCGACGAGCCCAAGATCAACATCAAGAAGATCAAGTCGGCGGTCACCGACTCGGAGCGGGAGATCCGCTACGACCTCGAGGCCAAGCCCGGCGTGGCCAACCTGCTGACGATCCTCTCCGCACTGACCGGTACGCCGATCGACGAGCTGGTGGAATCCTTCGCCGGCAAGGGGTACGGGGACCTGAAGGGTGCCGTGGCCGACGTCGTGGGCGAGGTCGGCGGGGCGTACCGGGAACGGACGCTCGGACTGGTCGAGGAGCGCACCGAACTGGAGGGCATCCTGGCCGCCGGCGCGGAGCGCGCCCGGTCCATCGCGGCCGCCACCGTGGCCGAGGTCTACGACAAGGTCGGCCTGCTGCCTCGCTGAGGCGCCCCGCTCCCGCACCGGCATGCAAAGATCGATCCGTGATGAGTAGCGTCACCCGCGACCCCGACGGCTCGAGCCTGCTCACCTCGCCCGAGGTCGCCGACCTGTTGACCGCCGCGGTCGCGCACGGTGGCGGCCGGCTGGTCTCCTGGCAGCTGGATCACGTCGACGCCAACCCGCGCCGGTCGACCACGGCCACGTACACGGCGACGGTGGACTGGCCGTTCGGCCGGCGGACCGAGCTGCTCGGGGCCAGCGCCCGGGCCGGCGGCCGTTCCACCAGCGACGAGAACGCGGTGATCTTCGCCGACGGCGAGCGCGAGGTCGCGGTCTGGCTCTATCCGCGGGATCCGGAGCTGCCCGGCCTGGTCCGGGCCGCGTTCGCCGACGATGTCGCCGAGCTGCTGACCGCGCACCAGGTGCTGTCGGCGCCGGTGCTGCCGGGCCAGGTCGAGCTGGAGATGATCGGGTACCGGCCGCGCCGGCGGGCCGTGCTGCGGGCGACCGTGACCACGACGGCCGGGCCGGAGACGTTCTTCATCAAGGTGCTCCGGGAGCGGCTGTTCGAGCCGACCGTGCGGCGGCACCAGCTGCTGCTCGCGGCCGGGGTGCCGGCGCCGCCGATCGCCGCCGTGACGCCGGACTTCCTGCTGGTGCTGCGGCAGCTGCCCGGCCGGCCGCTGGCCCAGGCGATCTTCGACGCCGAACCGCCGTGCACCGCCGAGCAGCTGATCGGCGTGCTCGACGCGATGCCGGTCGAGGTGGCGGCGCTGAGCCGGCGCAACCCGTGGTCCGACGCGGTGGAGCAGTACGCGACCATGGTTGCCGCCGCGCTGCCCTCGCTGCGGCCGCGGCTGGACTGGCTGACCGAGCAGATCCGGACCGGTCTGGCCGGGATCCCGCTCGGCACCGAGCCCACCCACGGCGACTTCCACGAGGGCCAGCTGTTCGTTTCCGGCAACGGGGTGAGCGGCATCCTCGACATCGACACGATCGGCCCGGGCCGGCGCGCCGACGACCTGGCCTGCCTGCTGGCCCACCTGTCCTCGGTGCAGCGGATGAACGCCGAGCAGGCCGCGCGGGTGAGCCGGCTGATCCGGGACTGGGTACCCGTCTTCGACACCCGGGTCGACCCGGTCGAGCTGCGGCTGCGCGCCGCCGCCGTCGCGATCTCGCTGGCCACCGGCCCGTACCGCGGGCAGGAGCCGGCCTGGGAGCACGAGACGACCATGATCATCGACGCCGCCGAGCGGCTGATCCGCAGCATCGGCTGAACTCCGGCGAGGGCCCTAGGTCCAGAGGGCCATGCCGATGGAGCGGTCGCGGTCCTCGGTGAAGCCGTGCTTGGCGTACAGGCGACGGCCGGGTGGGTCGGCCATCAGGGAGACGAACGCCTTCGGCGGCGCCGCGGTACGGATCTCGTCGACCAGCCAGGTCAGCACGGTGTCGCCGATGCCCTGGCGCTGGTGGCCGGGCAGGACGGCCATGTCGACGATGTGGAAATACCAGCCGCCGTCGCCGATCACGCGCCCCATGCCGACCGTCTCGCCGCCGTCGTGGACGACGTGGCAGGCGCGCCAGCTGCCGGGCAGGGCCAGCTCGGCCTGCTCCTGGGTGCGCGGGGTGAGGCCGGATTCGCTGCGCAGGCGCAGATAGTCGGGCACCGGCGGAACGCCGATCCGGAACTGGTAGGCCGCGGGCAGGCTCATTTCCGGACCGCCCGCTCGGGCTGTCCGGGCCGCCAGACCGTGATCAACAGCCCTTCGTCGTCGAGCTCGACCGAGGACGCGCCCTCGATGTCGGCCACGTAGAAGGGTTCGAACCGCCGACCGCGCAGGTCGAAACCGCTGTCGGCGAACAGCCAGTCGGCGAACCGCCGGTGCAGCGCCTCGTCCTGCAGGTCGTGCACCACGCCCCACAGCTTGGCGTCGCCCTCGGCTACCTGCGGATCGACCGTGGCCGTGTGCAGGGTGAACCGCGGATCGCGGCCGAGGTCACGGAACTTCGTGGTCCCCGGCATCCCGACGATCACGAGATGATCTTCGAAGATCCGCGGCTCGACCGGGCTGATCCGCGGGTAGCCGTCCGAGCGCAGCGTGCCGAGCAGGCACAACTGGCCGGTCGCGGCCTGCCGGCGGGCGAACAGCCCGGACACCCTCGGCGCTTCCTCGGCGAAGTCCTTCCAGGTCGTCATGACGCCACGGTAGCGCCGGCCGCCGGTCCGATCAGCCCGTTCAGCAGCTGTCGTACGGTCCAGCGGAACTGGGCCGCCGAGTCGTAGCCCGCGATCACCGGCCAGCCCTGCTCGGTGAGCGGGAACCCGGTCAGCTCGGGTACGGAGCGCTCGGCCGGACCGGCCTCGGCCAGCGCGATCGAGCCCAGCACCTGCACCTGGAAGGCGTAACTCGCCCGCGCCGCGTCGGCGACGCTCAGTCCGGCCTCGACGAAGATCGCGATCAGGTCCTCGCCGAGTCGGAGGGCGTTCGGTCCGGTCAGCGGCGCGCTCATGATCACCGCGATCGCGCCGGGCCGGGCCAGCAGCCGCCGGCGGACCCGGTCGGCGAGGGTGATCAGCTGTTGCCGCGGCGCCGCCGGCCGGCCCCGCTGCGGTGGCCGGAGCTCGGCCAGGAGCTCCTCGGCCATGCCTTGGAGCAGGGCTGCCTTGCTCGGGAAGTACGTGTACACGGAGTTCGGAGAGATGCCGAGGCCGGCCGCCACCGACCGGATCGAGACCGCTGCCGGCCCGCCGGACGAGAGCACCTCGAACGCAGCCGCCAGCACTTCGGGCTCGGTCAAGGCTCGTCGGGGTCCCGGCACGGTGCTGTCCTCTCCTTGCTGTTCGCTATTGCTGCACACTGTACAGTGATGCTTACTCTGCACGGTGTGCAGAGTTATCTCACGGGGGAACGATCATGAAAAACTCTCCACTGCGGCGCAGGCTGGCCCGGGTGGCCGGCTGGGGCGCCACCTTCCTCGGCTATCCGGTCGGCGGGGCGCTGGTGGCCGGCCTGATCGGGCCCGTCGACGGGCCGGGGCGTGCGGTCGTCGGCGGTGCGGTCGTCGGGCTGCTGGTCGGCGCCGCGCAGGCTCTGGCGGTGCGCGACCGGCTGCCCTTGCTGCGCTGGCCGCTCGCCACCATGATCGGCACCGCGACCGGGCTCGTCCTCGGGTCGGCGGCCATCGGCTACCGGACCTCGATCGCCGAGCTGGTCGGCCAGGGCGCGATCACCGGTGCCGTGCTCGGCGTGGCCCAGGCTCTCGCGCTGCCCGCGCCGGTCAGGGTCCGGGCGGTCTGGGTCGGTGCGAGCGCGGTGATCATGGCGGCCGGCTGGCTGGTCACCAGCGCGATCGGCGTCGACGTCGAGCGGCAGTACGCCACCTTCGGGGCCGCCGGGGCGCTGCTGGCCACCGCCGGTCACGGGTTGTTGCTCTTCGGTCTGGTCCGGCGGGAGCCGGGGCGGTGACCGCCCTGGTGCTCGGCAGCGGTCCGGTCGGCCGGGCGCTCGCGCGCCGCCTCGTCGAACGGGGCGACCGGGGCGCGTGGTCAGCCGCTCCGGTCCGGTCGGGCTGCCGCAAGGGGCCGAGTCGATCGCAATTGATGTCACCCGCGACGTCACGGACCGACGGCTCATCGACGGCGTCCGGGTCGTGTTCCAGGCGCTCAATCCGGCCTACCACCGGTGGGCCGAGGACTTCCCGGGCCTGCAGCGGGCAGCGATCCGGATCGCCGAACGGGCCGGTGCCCGGCTGGTGGTCGTGGACAACGTCTATGCCTACGGCCGGTCGTACGGCCGGCCGTTGACCGAGGCGACGCCGGAGCGGCCGCACACCCGCAAGGGCCGGGCCCGGATGATCATGAACAGCGAGCTCTGGGCGGCTCACCGGGCCGGCCGGGTGGAGGCCGTGGCCGGCCGGGCCGCCGACTACTTCGGTCCGGACGCCGGCCTCGGAACGGTGCTCGGCGATCCGGTGATCACGGCCGTACGTTCGGGCCGGACGGCAAGACTGCTTGGTGATCCGGACACCCGGCACAGCTTCGGCTACCTGCCCGACCTGGCCGCCGGCCTGGTGCTGCTCGGTGATCATCCGGCTGCGCCCGGTCGGGTCTGGCACCTGCCGGCCGACCCGGAGCCGTGGACCACGCGGGCCATGGTGACTGAGCTGTTCCGGCTGGCCGGGCACCGGCCGCGGATCCGCCGGATCCCGATGATCATGGTCCGGGCGGCCGGTTTGGTCGACCGGACAGCGCGGGAACTGGTGGAGATGGAGTACGAGTTCGCCGAGGACTTCGTCGTCGACGGATCGGCCATCGCCGCTCTGGGCGCGACGGCCACTCCGGTCCGTCGCGCACTGGTCGACTGGCTGACCCGGGTCGGAGATGCTGACGCATAGAAGGCTTGTCAGCGGCGTCATAATGATGTCATCATGGCGCCATGATGGTGCGAACTCGGCTGGAGCGGCTGGCCTCGTCCAGCCGCGGCGTGCTCACCCTGCTCCGGCTGCTGCCCCGGCTGGACCGCCGGCTGGCGGCGATCCTGGCCGGCTCCGTGCTCGTGACCGCGGCCCTGCCGGTCGCGGCGGCGGTGCTGACCGGCCTGCTGATCGGGTCGATCCCGGCGGCGATCGCCGGCGGGTCCGGCTCCGCCGCGATGACCGAGACCCTTCGACTGCTGGTCGTGGTCGGCGTCCTGGTGCTGGTCGACCGGATGGTGGCGCCGGTCGCGACCACCGCGGGCCGGGCGCTCGGGCGCGAACTGGACAGCCATCTCGCCGAACGGGTGATGGTGGCGGTCGGCCGGCCGGAGGGCATCGCCCATCTCGAGGACCCGGAGACGCTGGACGAGATCCGGATCGCCCGCGGCCTCGGCAGCGACCTGAACCGGGCCGGCCGCGCGGTCGAGGCGCTGCCGCGGGCCCTGCCGTCCTGGCTCCGGGCGCTCGGCTCGGCCGGTGTGCTGTTCGCGCTGCACTGGTGGCTCGGGGTGATCTGGCTGATCGTCTGGCCGCTGACGCTGGTGCTGATGCAGCGCGAGTACGTCAAGATCGGCGCCGTCGTCTACGGCCAGAGCAGCGCGCTGCGGCGTTCCGAGTACCTGCGGGATCTCGCGCTCGAGGCGGGCCCGGCGAAGGAGCTGCGGATCTTCGGGCTGCGGGACTGGCTGATCGGCCGGTTCGAGGAGTCCTGGCTGGCCGCGATGCGTCCGGTCTGGCGGTCCCGGCGGCCGGACCCGGTGTCCGTCGGCGGCTCCGTACTCGCGATCATCGTCCTCGACACGTTCTCGTTCGGGCTGCTGGTGGCGGCCGGCCTCGGCGTCGGGCCCGGACCGGCCCAACTGTCCCTGGCGGCCGTCGCGGTCTTCGTCCAGGCGCTCGCCGGCGTGAACTCGTTCATGGCCTTCGACGACGACAACGCCCACCTGGCTGCCGGCGCGCTGCTGGTGCCGAAGGTGCTGGCGATGTCGGACCGGCTGGACGCCGCCGACGCGCTGCCCGCGGCGGGCCGGGCGCCGGCACTGACCCGGCGCCGGGAGGTGCCGCCGGAGCTGCCCCGCGAGGAACTGCGGTTCGAGGGCCTGACCTTCCGTTACCCGAACGCGGAGAAGGCGGCGATCGACGGGCTCGACCTGGTGGTCCCGGCCGGCCGCTCGCTCGCCGTGGTCGGGCGCAACGGGGCCGGCAAGACCTCGCTGGTGAAGCTGCTCTGCGGGCTCTACCGGCCGACCGCGGGCCGGATCACGGTGGACGGGACCGATCTCGCCGACCTGGATCCGGACGGGTGGCGGTCCCGGCTGGCGGTGCTGTTCCAGGACTTCGCGCGCTACCACCTGACCATCGCCGACAACATCGCCCTCGGAGCGCCGCAGTTCGCCGGCGACCGGGATCGGCTGGAGCTGGCGGCGCAACGGGCCGGGCTGGAGTCGGTGATCGAGGTGCTGCCGGACGGCTGGGACACCGTGCTGTCCCGCGAGTACACCGGCGGCATCGACCTGTCCGGCGGCCAGTGGCAGCGGGTCGCACTGGCCCGGGCCATGTTCGCGGTGCAGGCCGGCGCGCGGGTGCTGGTGCTCGACGAGCCCACCGCGGCGCTGGACGTCCGGGCCGAGGCGGCGCTCTACGACCGGTTCCTGGAACTGACCGAGGGCCTCACCACCTGGCTCATCTCACACCGGTTCTCCACCGTCCGCCGGGCCGACCGGATCGTCGTGCTCGATCCCGATGCGGGCGGATCCGGGATCGTCGAGGACGGTGATCACGACCAGCTGCTCGCCGCCGGCGGCGCTTACGCCCGGATGTTCACGCTGCAGGCCGAACGCTTCGCCGAACGGAGTTGATCATGATCAAGGAATGGGGCAGCAAGGCCCGGCGGATGTGGCGGGCGTACCGGATCTCGCTGGGGTTCGGCTTCCGGGCCGCTCCGGGTGCCGCGGCCGGGCAGTTGATCACCGGCGTGCTGATGGCGGTGGAGGGGCCGGTGCTGGCGTACGGCGGGAAGTTGATCATCGACGCCGTGGCGGCCGCCAACCTCTGGCTCGGCCTGATCACCGGCCTGGTGCTCGCGGTGCTGATCGGCCTGTCGCTGCTCAACGTCTTCGTGTACGTGAGCTTCGTCTTCGTCGTCCTGGAACGGGCCCGCGAACTCGCCGACCGGCGCCTGATGGAGCTGGCCGGCGGCACCGACGGGATCGCCCACTACGAGCGGTCCGACTACCTGGACCAGATGCAGCGGATCCGGGAGGACCGGGACGGCCTCGGCACGATGGTCAACGCCACCACCGGCATCGTCCGCGCGCTGACCAGCCTGGTCGCGTCGGCGATCCTGCTCGCCGCGATCCATCCGGTGCTGCTCGGGTTGTTGATCATCGCGGTGGTGTCGGTGCTGGTCGGCCGGCGCAGTACGGACCTGGAGATCGCCGCCGACGAGCTGACCAGCGAGCCGGAGCGCCGGCGCCGGCACCTGTTCGCCGTCGGCACCGAGTCCGAGACCGGCAAGGAACTGCGGATCTTCGGCTCGGTGGACGATCTGGTCCGGCGGCACCGGGCGGCCGCGGCCCAGGTGAACGGGATCCGCAACGCCGCCGGCTGGCGGGCGACCAGGCTCCGGCTGCTCGACGCGGCGATCTCGGCGCTCGGCTACGTCGCCGCGGTGACGGTCGTGATCATGCTCGCGCTGGCCGGCCGGGCCACGCCGGGCGACGTCGTCCTCGCCGTCGGGCTGGCCACCCAGTTGGGCGGGATGGTGATGGTCGGCGTGGCGTACGGGACGAGTCTCGTACGCGGCCTGAAGACGGCGGATCGCCTGCTCTGGTTGGAGGACTACGCCGCGACGGCCCGGCACCGGCCGGCCGATCCGGTGCCGGTGCCGGACCGGCTAGGCGACGGGATCACCCTGACCGACGTGTCGTTCGGCTACCCGGGCGCACCGGGCGGTCGGGGTGTCCTGGACCGGGTGTCGCTCCGGCTGCCCGCCGGCGCCGTGGTCGCGCTGGTCGGCGAGAACGGCGCCGGGAAGACGACGCTGGTCAAGCTGCTGTCCGGCTTCTACCGGCCGGATGCCGGCAAGATCAGGATCGACGACACGGACCTGGACGCGATCGACCCGGCCGGGTGGCGGCGCCGGGTCAGCGCGACCTTCCAGGACTTCGTGGCCTTCGAGTTCCTGGCCCGGGAGGCCGTCGGCATCGGCGATCTGGACCGGATCGACGACCGGGACGCCGTCGCGGAGGCCGTCGCCCGGGCCGCCGCCGGACCGGTCGTGGCCGATTTGCCGGACCGGCTGGACACCCAGCTCGGCACGGCCTGGGGTGGCATCGACCTGTCCGGCGGGCAATGGCAGCGGCTGGCCCTGGCCCGCGGCCTGATCCGGCCCGATCCGCTGTTGGTGATCTTGGACGAGCCGACCGCCGCTCTCGACCCGCAGACCGAGCACGCCCTCTTCGAGCGCTTCACCGCGGCGGCCGGCGACGCCCGGAGCCGGGGCGGGGTGACCCTGCTCGTCTCGCACCGCTTCTCCACGGTACGGATGGCCGACCTGATCATCGTCCTCGACCAGGGCCGGATCCGCGAGATCGGTGATCATGAAACGCTGATCAAGCACGGTGATCTCTACGCCGAGCTCTACGAGCTGCAGTCGCGGGCGTACCGCTGATCAGTCCGGATCGGCCACGCAGAACTCGTTGCCCTCCGGGTCGAGCAGGGTGGTCAAGTGCTCCTGCACCTGATGCACGCGGGCGCCGAGTCCGAGCAGCCGGTCCACCTCCGCGGACCGGTCCGGCGCCTCGACATCCAGATGGACCCGGTTCTTGGTGGTCTTGGGGTCCGGCACCTGCTGGAAGAAGAGCGTCGGGCCCGGCCCGCCGACTCCGACCGTCGGGTCGGTCTCCGGGGTCAGGCCCAGGCCGGCCAGCCGAGCGATCTCCGCGTCGTCGTACGGCAGCACCGCGTAGCCGTCCAGCACCTCCGCCCAGAACCGGGCCAGCGACGGGGCGTGCCGGCAGTCGAAGACGATCTCGCGAAGTGCGGCCATGCAGGCGACGCTAATCGGGCCCTCTCGGCGGGGCAACGGGCTTTCGATGACCGAAATCCAGCGCACTCGGGCGGAATCCGTTCGGATTCGCTCCTTCTGGCCCAAGTGCGCTGTCTTTCGGTCAGCGGGACTTACGGCGCAGGGTCTGCTGGATCGTCGCGATCACCCAGTCCGGTCGTTCGTCGAGCTGGCGCCAGGTGAAGTGGAGCAGGGTCCAGCCGGCGGCGGTGAGGTCGCTCCACTTCTGCCGATCGCGCTCGAACTGGCCCCGCTGGCCATGCACCGCGTAGCCGTCCACCTCGATCCCGATCAGGAGCCGGGCGAACGCCGCGTCGATGAAGTACTGCTGCGGGCCGCACCAGACCTCGACGTTGGTCCGCCACCCGGTGATCTTCGCGCCGCGCAGCTGCCGGTGCAGCAGGCGTTCTGCCTCCGACCATGGCTCGTCCCGCGAGTCGTCCAGGAGCAGCCTCCGTGCCCGGTTGCCGGCTCGGCCCGGACACCGTGCCAAGGCCTCCCGCATCTCGTCCAAATTGGCGGCCCGCCGGAGCAAGGCCCGATCGATGCCCGGGCCGCCGAGGTCCAGCGCAGTCAGCGACGGCACGGTGAGCCGTACGCCGCGATGCTCCATGATCAACTCGGTCGGGAGCCGTTGTTCGGAGATCCGCAGGCCGCGCGGTTGCCTCCGTTTGGACCCGAGCGCGAGTGCGATGGTCCTGACCTCGAGCTCCGGCCAGAAGGTGAGTCGTGCCGCCGCCGCACCGAGCAGGACTCCGGCACCGGACCACAACGCGGCGCCGCGAATCCGGGTCGGGACGTCCGCCTCGAGGGCCGGATGACAGTAGACGCCCGGGAACAGCCGGACCACCTCGCCACGCTCGGTCAGGCGTCGCAGCCGTCGCTGCAGGGCCGGGGTTCGGGGCGCGAGCAGCCCGTCGGCCGAGTCTTCGATCGGGTTCACACCTGGGTTATGCGGCAGGAGGCGTGCGTTCAGCCGGGGCGCGGAAAATCTGTGGATAGCGCGATTCGGCGGTCGGTGGTTGGGGATAGTGACCGAAATCGACGCGGATTGAGCCAAATTGGCCCGATGGCGAGGCATTTCGTGGGATCGCCGTCGATTTCGGTCATGCCAGACTGGGCCGGTGGAACAAACCATCAGTGCGGCTGCCGATGCTCTGCGGGATCGGCTGGTCGAGATCCGGCGGGACCTGCACGCGCACCCCGAGATCGGCCGGGCCGAGCACCGGACGACGGCCAAGATCGGCGCAGTGCTGGCCGAGGCCGGCCTCGACTTCCGGGTGCTCGCGGTCGGCACCGGCGGGATCTGCGACCTCGAGCCGATCGGCGACGCCCCGGTGATCGGGCTCCGCGCCGACATCGACGCGCTGCCGATCTCGGACGGCAAGCAGACGCCCTACGCGTCGACCGTTCCCGGCGCCTGCCACGCCTGCGGCCACGACGTGCACACCACGGTGCTGCTCGGCACCGCGCTGGTGCTGGCCCGGCTGCGCCGCGACGGCCTGCTCCGGCACGGGGTCCGCCTGATCTTCCAGCCCGCCGAGGAAACGACGCCCGGCGGCGCCCTGGACGCGATCGCGGACGGCGCCTGCAAGGACCTGAGCGAGGTGTACGCGCTGCATTGTGACCCGCGCACCGACGTCGGCCAGGTCGGCCTGTCGCCGGGCCCGATCACCTCGGCCGTGGACAAGGTCCAGGTCACCCTGACCGGTTCCGGCGGCCACACGTCGCGGCCGCACCTGACCGCGGATCTGGTCGGCGCCATCGGAGCCCTGGCCACCCAGGCGCCGCTGCTGCTGTCCCGCCGGATCGACCCGCGCGGCGGCGTGTCACTGGTCTGGGGCCGGATCCACGCGGGCAGCGCGGCGAACGCGATCCCGCAGTCCGGTCAGATCGAGGGCACGCTGCGGGCGCTGCAGCTGGCCGCCTGGCAGGAGGCGGAGGGGCTGCTGCCGGCGCTGCTGGCCCAGATCGTCGAACCGTTCGGCGTCTCCAGCGAGATCGTGATCAGCCAGGGAGTGCCGCCGACGGTGAACCACACCGAACAGGTGAGCCGGATGGCCGCAGTGGCCCGGTCCCTGCTCGGCCCGGACAGCGTGCAGCCGACCGAGCAGTCGCTCGGCGGCGAGGACTTCGCCTGGATGCTCCGTGAGGTGCCCGGCGCGCTGGCCCGGCTCGGGGTCCGGCCGGTCGGGCGCGGTCGGGTACCCGACATCCACACCCCGCTGTTCGACGTGGACGAGGACTGCATCAATGCCGGCGTCAAGCTGCTGACCGGCCTCGCCGCAGGGGTCGATCGCTGATCATCCGGCACATGGTTACAACTGGGTATCCACCCCGTGCGGGTTTCTCGGCCCCACCGATCTGCCATTACAGTGCGGAATGACCCGATTGCCAGGGCAAGGATGAGGCGTTGATCCTGAGCTCGGGAGGACGTTTCAGCGCGCCGAGGAGGCAGTACGTGAAGAAGTCTCTCATTGCCGGTCCCGCCCTTGCGGCGGCGGTCATCCTGACGATCGCCGGCTGCGCCGAGCCGCCGGGGGCGACGCCCTCATCCGCGGCACCGGGTGGCGGTACGTCCAGCTCGGCGGGCGCCAGCGGGTTCAAGGCCTGCATGGTGTCCGACGCCGGAGGCTTCGACGACAAGTCGTTCAACCAGACCTCGTACAAGGGGCTGACCGACGCGAAGACCGAGCTGGGCATCGAGACCGGCCAGGTCGAGTCGACCAACACGGCCGACTTCGCCAAGAACATCCAGTCGATGGTCGACGCCGACTGCAACATGGTCGTCACCGTCGGCTTCCTGCTCGGCGATGCCACTCTGGCCGCGGCCAAGCAGAACCCCGACGTCGAGTTCGCCATCGTCGACTTCAACGACCCGGCCAAGTTCGCCGAGGTGAAGAACCTGAAGCCGCTCGAGTTCAACACGGCCGAGTCGAGCTTCCTGGCCGGCTACCTGGCGGCCGGGATGTCCCAGACCAAGAAGGTCGGGACGTTCGGCGGCGCCAACATCCCGACCGTGACGATCTTCATGGACGGCTACGCCCAGGGCGTGGCCTACTACAACGAGCAGAAGAAGGCGTCGGTCCAGGTGATCGGCTGGGACGCGGCCAAGCAGGACGGCCAGTTCGTGCCCGGCGACAAGCCGTTCGAGAACGTCGCCGGCGGCAAGCAGATCGCCGAGAACCTGTCCAGCCAGGGTGCCGACATCGTCTTCCCGGTCGCCGGCCCGTCCGGTGAGGGCGCGCTGCAGGTGGCCAAGGCCAGCGGCGGCAAGGTGAACGCGATCTGGGTCGACACCGACGGCTGCATCAGCGCCGAGGCCTACTGCCCGAACCTGCTCTCCAGCGTCTACAAGGCGATGGACGTCGCGGTGAAGGATTCGATCGCCGCGGCCGCCGACGGTTCCTTCAACAACGAGCCGTACGTCGGAACGCTGGCCAACGACGGCACCGGGCTGTCCCCGTTCCACGAGTTCGACGGCAAGGTGCCGGCCGAGCTGAAGGCCGAACTGGACAAGCTCAAGGCGGACATCCAGGCCGGCACGATCAAGATCGAATCCAAGGCCCAGCCGAAGCAGTAGTCGCGTTCCCGTCCCAGCCGGAGGGCAGATGACGAGCACTGCCGTGCCGGAGCCCGGTCACGGGCTCCGGCTGATCGAGATCACCAAGCGGTTCGGTTCGCTGGTGGCCAACGACGCGATCAGCCTGGACATCGTTCCGGGTGAGATCCATTGCCTGCTGGGCGAGAACGGGGCCGGGAAGTCGACCCTGATGAACGTCCTGTACGGGCTGCTGCAGCCCGACGGGGGTTCGATCGAGGTCGACGGCGTACCGCTGGTCTCGCGCAACCCGAAGCAGGCGATGGCCGCCGGGATCGGCATGGTGCATCAGCACTTCATGCTGGTCGACGTGTTCTCGGTCGCCGAGAACCTGATCCTGGGCCGGGAACGGTCGGCCCTGCTCGATCTCGGGCGAGCCCGCCGCCTGGTCCGGCAGCTGTCCGACCGGTACGGCCTCGACGTCGACCCGGACGCCAAGGTGGAGGACCTGCCGGTCGGGATCCAGCAGCGGGTCGAGATCCTCAAGGCGCTCGCCAACGACGCCCGGTTCCTGATCTTCGACGAACCGACCGCGGTGCTCACCCCGCAGGAGACCGACGAGTTGATCACCGTGATGCGGTCGCTCCGGGACGAGGGCAAGGCGATCGTGTTCATCACCCACAAGCTGCGCGAGGTACGGGCGATCGCGGACAAGATCACCGTGATCCGGCGCGGCAAGGTGGTCGGCCAGGCCGACCCGACCGAGTCCGAGGCCCGGCTGGCCGAGCTGATGGTCGGCCGCGCGGTCAGCCTGCAGGTGGCCAAGGAGGAGCCCGAGGTCGGGCCGGACCGGCTGGTCATCGAAGGCGCCACGGTCGTCGCGCCGAACGGCACAGTCGTCGTCGATGATCTTGCGCTGGCCGCCCGCGGCGGCGAGATCCTCTGCATCGCCGGCGTCCAGGGCAACGGGCAGAGCGAACTGGTCGAGGCCCTGATCGGCGTCGCGCCGCTGGCCGGCGGCACGGTGATCTTGGACGGCAAGCCGATCCAGCAGTTGTCGCCGCGGCGGCGGATCGACGCCGGCCTCGGCTACGTCCCGGAGGACCGGCAGCACGACGGCTTCGTCGGTACGTTCAGCGTCGCCGAGAACCTGGTCCTGAACAGCTTCGACGAGCCGCCGTACGCCAACGGCCTGTCGCTGAACCTGAAACGGATCGACGAGAACGCCACCGAACGGGTCGGCGAGTTCGACATCAGGACCCAGTCGATCAAGGAGTCGGTGGCATCGCTGTCCGGCGGCAACCAGCAGAAGCTGGTGCTGGCGCGCGAATTGTCCCGGCCGCTGTCGGTGCTGATCGCGTCCCAGCCGACCCGTGGCGTCGACGTCGGCGCGATCGAGTTCCTGCACCAGCGGCTGGTCGCCGAACGGGACCGCGGCACCGCGGTGATCATCGTCTCCAGCGAGCTGGACGAAGTGGCGGCGCTGGCCGACCGGATCGCGGTCATGTATCGCGGCCGGGTCGTCGGCATCGTCGAGCCGGACACCTCGCGCGAGGTGCTCGGCCTGATGATGGCCGGGGTGCCGGCGGACGAGGCGATGGCCTCCGCGTCGGTGACCAGTGCGACCGAGGAGGACGCCATCCTGGACGCCCAACTCGCTGACCAGGCCGGTCCCCACGGGGAGGAACAGCGGTGAGCGAGACGGATCCCCAGCCGGCGCGCCGCCGTCGCCGCCGCAGCTTCGGCTCGGTGCTGCGCGGCCTGCCCTGGTCGGAGGTGGCGACGACCGCGGTCGCGTTCGTGCTGGCCTTGATCATCGGCGCGGTCCTCATGATCGTTTCCGACTCGGATGTGCGGTCCACCTTCAGCTACTTCTTCGGCCGGCCGGGCGACGCGCTGGCCGCGTCGGCGGAGAAGGTCGGCGGCGCCTACTCGGCCCTGATCGCCGGCTCGCTCGGCGGCTACGGACCGATCACCGAGACCACCGCGCAGGCGGCACCGCTGATCTGTGCCGGGCTCGGCGTCGGGCTGGCGTTCCGGGCCGGCCTGTTCAACATCGGCGGTCAGGGCCAGGCGATCGTCGGCTCGATCCTCGCCGCCTGGGTCGGTTTCGCGCTGCACCTGCCGCCGGTGATCCACCTGCTGGTGGCGATCGTGGCCGGCGTCGTCGGCGGTACGGTCTGGGGCGGCCTCGTCGGCTGGCTGAAGGCGAAGGCCGGCGCGCACGAGGTGATCGTGACGATCATGCTGAACTACATCGCGGCCGGCATGCTGGCGTTCCTGCTCACCACCACGGCCTTCCAGCGGCCCGGCCGGACCGACCCGATCTCGCCCGAGGTGGACTGGAACGCGACGCTGCCCCGGCTGACCGGTGGCCGGCTGCACCTCGGCTTCCTGCTCGCCATCGCGGCCGCGGTGCTGGTCTGGTGGATTCTGGAGCGTTCGACGATCGGGTTCGCGATCAAGGCGGTCGGCGCCAACCCGAACGCGGCCGCGACGGCCGGGATGAGCGTGGCGGGCACGACCATGATCACGATGGCGATCGCCGGCGCACTGGCCGGGCTGGCCGGGACCTTGGCGGCGTTGGCCCCGAGCAGCAACGGCTATGCGGTGCCGCTGTCGATCGGGCTGGTCGGCAGCGTCGGGTTCGATGCGATCACGGTCGCCCTGCTCGGCCGGGCCCGACCGCTCGGCACGGTGCTGGCCGGGCTGCTGTTCGGCGCCCTGCACGCCGGCGGCCTGTCGATGCAGAGCCTGGCCGGGACGCCGCTCACCCTGACAACGGTGCTGCAGGCGCTGATCGTGTTGTTCGTCGCCGCGCCCGCGTTGGTCAGCACGGTGGTGCCGTTCCTGAAGGCGCGGGCCCGGCGGGATGTCGTACCGACGAGCGGAGCCCTGACATGACGACCACGACCGACGGCGTGCCGGCCGTCGTGGCGCCGCAGCTGGCCGAGTCCGCCGAGGAGCGCCGGCAGCGCTACTCGGCCGGCGTGCTGATCATCGTCGCCGGCGTCCTCTTGTTGATCTTCCTGCTGTCCACCAGTGGCGACGCGAAGTTCGCCCTGTCCAACGCGTTCGACGAGGTGCAGCTGCCGACGGTGGCCATCCCCGGCGTGGCCACGGTCGCGATCTGCGGCGTGCTCTGTCTGCTGGCCGGGGTCGGCTATCTGATCAAGCTGCCGGGGCGGCTGCCGGTGCTGGCCGGCGCGGTCGGCGGGCTCGCCTTCGTGATCGGCTTCCTGGCCTGGGCCGCGGCCGGACGGGACCTGCCGTTCCCGGTCAGCAACCAGCTGGCCGGCACGCTGACCGTCGCCACGCCGTTGATCTTCGGCGCGCTCTGTGGCGTCCTGTGCGAGCGGGCCGGAGTGGTCAACGTGTCGATCGAGGGCCAGTTCCTCGCCGCCGCGTTCGCCGCCTCCGTGGTCGGCAGCGTCACCAAGTCGGTGCCCGCCGCCCTGATCGCGGCCATGATCGCCGGCGTCGCGATGGCGGCCCTGCTGGCCCTGTTCGCGATCAAGTACAAGGTGAACCAGGTCGTGCTGGGCGTCGTGCTGAACCTGCTCGCCGTCGGGGTCACCGGGTTCCTGTTCGATCAGCTGGTCGAGCCGGCGTCGGGCGAGTTCAACTCGGCCCCGGTGCTGGAGAAGATCGCGATCCCGGGCCTGTCCGCGCTGCCGTTCTTCGGGCCGGTGCTGTTCGAGCAGACGATCTTGGCCTACCTGGCCGGCGTCTCGGTGCTGGTGGTCTGGACCGTCCTGTTCAAGACGTCCTGGGGTCTGCGGATCCGGTCGGTCGGCGAGCATCCGAAGGCCGCCGACACGGTGGGCATCTCGGTGGTCGGCATCCGCTGGTCCGCGGTGCTCGCCGGCGGAATCTTCGCCGGGCTCGGCGGTGCCTTCTTCACCCTCAGCGCGACCGGCGCGTTCTCCAAGGAGATCACCGTCGGCAACGGCTTCATCGCACTGGCCGCGTTGATCATGGGCCGCTGGCACCCCGGCTGGGGGGCGATCATGGCCCTCTTCTTCGGCTTCGTGACCCAGATGGCCTCGCAGATGCAGAGCCTGTCCACGCCGGTCCCGAGCCAGTTCCTGTTGATCTTGCCGTACCTGGCGACGATCATCGCCGTCGCCGGCCTGGTCGGCCGGGTCCGAGCGCCGGCCGCCGACGGCATCCCGTACGAGAAATAGTCAGGCCGTCGGCAGGCTCCACCGGACGGCACAGGCCTCACTCACGCCGCGGCGAAGCCGGTAATAGCAGGTGTAGAGGGAACCGTCGGCGAGCTGCACGGTCATCGGGTGGTAACCGATCGGCTGCTCGGGTTGATCATCGACCGCCACGAGCAGTCGGTGCTCCACGTCCCAGGTCTCGCCGCCGTCGGTGCTCAGCACGGCCATGATCCCGAACGGTGCCCGCTGGTGGCCGTACGTCGCGAGCAGGCGTCCGTCGGCCAGGGTGAGCAGGTGGGGCGGATGGCCCCAGATGTCGGTCGCCAGTGGAAGCGTCCAGGTGCGTCCGCCGTCGTCGGAATGACTGGCCAGCAACCGGCCGTCGCCACCGCGGACGGCGTCGGCCCGCATCAGCATCAGGACGCGGTCCCCGCCCAGGTCGGCCAGGGCGGCCTCGCTGCCGATGACCCCGTCGAGGTCGCGGGGGATCGGGTGGACCCGGATCCGGTCCGGTTCGCCCGGCGTGACCCGGATGGCGAGGAACTGACCGCGCTGGGCGTCCCGGGACCGCTGCCGCGCCGGCAGGATGACCGTGCCGTCCTCGAGGACGAGGTTGCGCGGCAGGCCCAGCGTCCAGCCCGCGGAAGGCAGCTCGACCTCCCGCCGCGTCCAGGTCCGGCCGGCGTCCGCCGACTTCTGCACGAAGAACGTGTTGGTCCCGACGCCGATGAACCCGGGCAGGCCCGGCGGGGCGGCCGGCGTGACGTAACGGCCCTCCGCCCGGGCTCGCTCGCCGTCCTGCTCCGGCCACGCCTGCCAGCCGACGACTCCGGTGGCCAGCCAGGTGCCGTCGGGCAGCACGTGGGTCGCCCGGTCATGACGTTCGCGGATCGACGAGCCCGGCCAGTTGAACGGCAGGGACGAATCCTCGGAAGGCTCCCAGCGGTCGCCGTCGTCGGACACCAGGACGGTCCACCGGCCGCCGACGAAGTAGTCCCAGGCGACGTCGTAGGTCACCGCGGCGGCCAGCCGGCCGTCGGGGAGCACCTCGATCCGCGGGTAGGCGGCGTTGCTGCCGGGTGCCGAGAGCTGGACGTGGTGGGCATCGTGGACGGGGTGGGTCACACTCCGAGCTCCGCGTACCCCGGCTTGATCACGTTCTCGATCAGGTGCCCCCGCTGATCGAACGGCAGGAACGCGCTCTTCGCGGCATTGATCGTGAACCAGCGGACCTTGGCCAGGTCGTAGCCGAACGCCTCGCTGAGCAGCCGGAACTCGTTGCTCAGCCTGGTCCGGCTCATCAGCTGGTTGTCGCAGTTCACGGTGACCCGGAACCGCAGGTCGGTGAGCAGACCGATCGGGTGGTCGGCGATCGAGGCGGCGGCACCGGTCTGCAGGTTGGAGGACGGGCACAGTTCGAGCGGGATCCGTTCGTCCCGGACGTACGCGGCGAGTTCGCCGAGCACCGGCTTGCCGTCGGCGCCGATCGTGATGTCGTCGGCGATCCGTACCCCGTGGCCGAGCCGGTGCGCCCCGCACAGCTGGACCGCCTCCCAGATCGACGGCAGCCCGAACGCCTCGCCGGCGTGGATGGTGAAGTGGGCGTTCTGCTTCCGCAGGAAGTCGAACGATTCCTTGTAGCGCGACGGCGGGAAGCCGTCCTCGGCGCCGGCGATGTCGAAGCCGGCGACGCTGTCGTAGCGGTACCGCACGGCGAGTTCGGCGATCTCCAGGGTCGGCGTCGCGTGCCGCATCGAGGTGACCAGCTGGCGCACCTCGATCGGCCGGCCGGCCGCGCGGGCCTCCGCCATGCCCTCGGCGATGCCGTCCCGGACCGCCTCGATCGCCTGTGCCTTGGTCAATCCCTGCTGCTCGTGCTGCTCCGGCGCCCAGCGCGCCTCGCCGTACACGACGCCGTCGGCGGCCAGGTCCTCGACGAACTCACGGGCCACCCGGCGCAGCGCCGGTTCGGTCTGCATCACGGCGATGGTGTGGTCGAACGTCTCCAGGTAACGGACCAGCGAGCCCGACGTGCAGGACTCCTCGAACCAGTCGGCCAGCTTGGCGGCGTCGGAGGTCGGCAGCGGATGATCGATCTCGGCGGCAAGTTCGATGATCGTCTGCGGCCGCAGACCGCCATCGAGATGATCATGGAGAGAGACCTTCGGGGCACGCCGCAGCAGGTCGAGGTCAAGGGTCACGTAGAGCTCCTCACGTGGTCGAGATCGGCGGGACCGAAGGCCTGGGGGAGGACCTGGTCCATGGTCTTGATACCGGACGGGGTGTCGAAGCGGCAATCCGGCGCGGCATGTTCGTACAACAGCTGACGGCACCGCCCGCAGGGCATCAGCGGCTCCCCGAGCCCGTTGACACAGGCGAACGCGACCAGCTTCCCGCCGCCGGTCGCGGCGAGCGAGGAGACCAGTCCGCACTCGGCGCACAGGCCGACGCCGTAGGACGCGTTCTCGACGTTGCAGCCGGACACGATCCGGCCGTCGTCGACCAGGGCGGCGGCGCCGACGGGGAAGTTTGAGTACGGGGCGTAGGCCCGCTGTGATGCCGCCTTCGCCTCCCGGCGGAGCGCCTCCCAGTCCAGGTCCTGTGCTGTCATCGCACGATCATGCCAGAGGCCGGCGGGAAAGAGCGCCAGGTCCTTGCGCGGAGCGTGGCGGGGGATTCCAAGGGGGTCGCCCCTCTTGGCTGCAATAGGGTGACCGCTATGAGTTCTCGCGTGTTGACCGCCGTGGCCTGGCCGTACGCCAACGGCCCGCGGCACATCGGTCATGTCTCCGGTTTCGGCGTTCCCTCCGACGTGTTCTCCCGCTACATGCGGATGTCCGGGCACGACGTACTGATGGTCTCCGGCACCGACGAACACGGCACGCCGATCTCCGTTCAGGCGGAGGCGGAAGGCATGACCACCCGCGAGCTGGCCGACAAGTACAACCGGGTCATCGTCGAGGACCTGCAGGGCCTCGGGCTGTCCTACGACCTGTTCACCCGGACCACGACGCTGAACCATTACGACGTCGTGCAGAAGATGTTCACCGGCCTGTACGACAACGGTTACGTGGTGCCGAAGACCCAGCTCGGCGCGGTCAGCCCGTCGACCGGCCGGACGCTGCCGGACCGCTACATCGAGGGCACCTGCCCGATCTGCGGGTACGACAGCGCCCGCGGCGACCAGTGCGACAACTGCGGCAACCAGCTCGACCCGGCGGACTTGATCAACCCGGTTTCCCGGATCAACGGCGAGACGCCCAAGTTCGTCGAGACGGAACACTTCTTCCTCGACCTGCCCGCGCTGGCCGAGTCGCTCGGCAGCTGGCTCTCGAAGCGGACGGACTGGCGGCCGAACGTGCTCCGGTTCAGCCAGAACCTGCTCTCGGAGCTGCGGCCGCGGGCGATCACTCGTGATCTTGACTGGGGTGTCCCGATCCCGCTGGACGGCTGGCGTGATCAGCCGATGAAGCGGCTCTACGTCTGGTTCGACGCGGTGATCGGCTATCTCTCGGCGTCGGTCGAATGGGCCCGCCGGACCGGCGATCCGGAGGCCTGGAAGAAGTGGTGGGCCGACCCGGAGGCGCTGGCGTACTACTTCATGGGCAAGGACAACATCGTCTTCCACTCGGTGATCTGGCCGGGCATGCTGCTGGGCCAGAACGGCGCCGGTGATCATGGTGGCCAGGTCGGGCCGATGGGCACGCTGAACCTGCCCAGCGAGGTCGTGTCCAGCGAGTTCCTCACCATGAGCGGCTCGAAGTTCTCCACCAGTCGGGGCAAGGTGATCTACGTCGGCGACTTCCTGCGCGACTTCGGCCCGGACGCGCTGCGCTACTTCATCGCCGTCGCCGGCCCGGAGAACCAGGACGCCGACTTCACCTGGGACGAGTTCGTCCGCCGGACCAATTCCGAGCTGGCCAACGAGTGGGGCAACCTGATCAACCGCTCGATCTCGATGGCGCACCGCTACGTCGGCGCGGTGCCGGCCGCCGATGATCTTCGTGATCGTGATCATGAACTGCTGAAGGAGTCCCAGGCCGCGTTCGGGATCGTCGGGGATGCCTTGCGGCGGAGCCGGTTCAAGCAGGCCAGCAGCGAGGCGATGCGGATCGTCACCCAGGCCAACCGCTACCTGTCCGAGGCCGAGCCGTGGAAGCTCAAGGACGACCCGGTCCGCCGGGACTCGGTCCTGCACACGGCGCTCCAGGTCGTCTCCGACGCGAACACCCTGCTGACCCCGTTCCTGCCGCATTCGGCGCAGCGGGTGCACGAGGCGCTCGGCGGCGAGGGCGTCTGGGCCGCGCAGCCCGAGATCCGTACCGTCGAGGAGGAGGGCGGCCCGGACTATCCGGTGCTGATGGGGGAGTACGCCAGCGAGCAGGCCCGCTGGGAGTCCGTCCCGCTGCCCGCCGGCCGCCCCCTGGCCAAGCCCGAGCCCCTGTTCGCCAAGCTGGACGACAAGCTGGCCGAGACCGGCCCCGAATGGGCCTCCATCGCCTGAGCGAACCCCCAACCAAACCTGCTGATCGGGCGGGTCAGAGGCCGATGTACTTGGTCTCGAGGAACTCCTCGATGCCGGCGAAGCCGCCCTCCCGGCCGAGGCCGGACTGCTTCATGCCGCCGAAGGGCGCGGCCGGGTCGCTGACCACGCCGCGGTTGACCGCGACCATGCCCGAGTCGAGGCGTTCGGCGACGGCCAGGGCCTGGCCGCGTTCCCCGTACACGTAGGAGATCAGGCCGAAGATCGTGTCGTTGGCCAGGGCGACCGCCTGGTCGATCTCGTCGAAGCCGATGATCGTCACCACCGGGCCGAAGATCTCGGTGGTGGTGATCTCGGTGCCGTGCCGGACCCCGGTCAGCACCGTCGGCCGGTAGAAGGCACCCGCCCCGTCGCCGGGACCGCCGATGATCAACTCGGCGCCGTCGGCGACGGCCCGGTCGACCAGGCCGGCGACCTTGTCCCGCTCGGTCTCGGAGACCAGCGCGCCGAGGGTGTTGGCCCGGTCCCGGCCGGGGCCCAGCCGCTGCTCGCCCATCGCCTTCGTGATCTTGGTGGTGAACTCGTCCAGCAGCGAGGCGTGCACGTAGAACCGGTTCGCGGCGGTGCAGGCGGCGCCCCCGTTGCGCATCTTGGCGATCATGGCGCCGGCCACGGCGTCGTCGACGTCGGCGCCGGACAGCACCAGGAACGGTGCGTTGCCGCCGAGTTCCATGGACGCGTCGACGACCTGGTCGGCGGACTGCCGGAGCAGCTCGCGGCCGACCTCGGTCGACCCGGTGAAGGACAGCTTGCGTACGGCCTCGTGGTGCAGCATCGCCGCGACGGCAGGGCCTGGCGGCTCGGGCGTGACCAGGTTGACCACGCCGCGCGGTACGCCGGCCCGGGCCAGCGCGTCCACCACGTACGCGGCGGTGAGCGGTGTCTCGGCGGCCGGTTTCAAGATCACCGGGCAGCCGGCCGCGAGCGCCGGGCCGAGCTTGCGGGTGGCCATCGCGGCCGGGAAGTTCCACGGCGTGATCAGCACCGAGACGCCGATCGGCTGGTGGGTCACGACGATCCGCTTGTCGCCGGCCGGGGCGAGCCGGTAGTCGCCGCCGACCCGGACCGCCTCCTCGGCGAACCAGCGGAAGAACTCGATCGCGTACCCGGCCTCGGCCTTGGCATCGGCGTAGGCCTTGCCGTTCTCGGCGATGATCAACTCCGTCATCGTCTCGGCCTCGGCGGTCATCAGCTCGAAGGCGGCGCGCAGGATCTCCGACCGCTCCCGCGGGGCCCGGGCCGCCCACGCGGGCCTGGCCCGCTCGGCCGCCTCGACGGCCGCCAGGCAGTCCTCGACCGTCGCCGCCGCGAACTCGGTGATCACCGAACCGTCGGCCGGGTCGTGCACCGGGTACCGGGCGCCGTCGGCGGCGGCGCGCCACTCGCCGTCGATGTAGGAGTCGCGGCGCAGGGTGGTGGGATCGGTCAACGGAACTCCTTCAAGATCAGAACGGCAGCGTGCGGTCGCCGCGGTGGGCGGCGTGCACGATCTGCAGCATCGCGTCCAGGTCGAGCGGGCGCGGGTTGTTCTCGGCCAGCCGCTTGGAGACCAGGCCCTGCTCGGCGACATAGCCCAGCCGGTCCTCGGTCAGGCCGAGCTCGGCCAGCGTCGCCGGGATCCCGATCGTGGCCAGGATCGCGTCGACCGCCTCGATGCCCTGGATCGCGAGCTCGCGTTCGGAGTCGGCGGTCCGGCCGAGCAGGGTCCCGATCTCGGCGAACTCGGCCAGCCGTTCCGGCGCGTTGAACCGCATCACGTACGGCAGCAGGACGCCGACGCCGACCCCGTGCGGGGTGTGCGTGATCGCGCCGAGCGGGTATTGCAGGGCGTGCGCGGCCGCGGTGCCGGCGACGCCGAGGGCGAAGCCGCCCGCGTTCGCGGCGAGCATCGTGTCGGCCCGGGCAGCCAGGTCCTGCGGATCCTCGACGGCCGCGGGCAGGGCCGTGCCGATCAGCTGCAGCCCCCACCTCGCGTAATGATCACTGATCGCGTTCTTGCCGATGAAGACCCTCTTCTCGCCCAGCGCGGACGCGGGCCGGCGGATCGCCGTGAACGACTCGACCAGATGAGTCAGCGCGTCGGCGCCGGCACTGGCGGTGAGCGCGGTCGGACAGGACACGGTCAGCTCGGGATCGCAGATCGCGATGGTCGGGATCAGTTCCGGCGAGGAGATCCCGGTCTTCAGTTCGCGCCTTGCGTCGGTCAGTACGCACACCGGCGTCGCCTCCGAACCGGTCCCCGCCGTCGTCGGTACGGCGACGATCGGCAGCACCGGGCCGGGCACCGCATACTCGCCGTAGTAGCGATCCAGCGGTCCGCCGTGGGCCAACAGCAGGCTGACCGCCTTGGCCATGTCGAGGCAGCTGCCGCCGCCGACACCGACCACCACGTCGATGCCGCGGCCGGTCATGGCGTCGTGACAGGAGGCGATGTTCTCGCTCGGCAACTCCGCCTCGGTCTCGGACCAGATCATCGCGGTGACGCCGTGATCGGCAAGATCATCGATCATGGAACGGAGCTCAGCGGAGCCGGCCAGCCGGCGATCCGTGCAGACCAGGGCGGTGCTGCCCAGCGTGGCGACCTGGCGGCCCAGCGTCGTGCGCTGACCCGGCCCGAAGATCACCGTTCGTGGTGCCCGCAGCAGTCCGGGACTCACAGTCGACACGTTTCCTCACTTCCTCGGCCGGCTGCACCGGCGGTCGCGGCGGTCGACGGGCGCAGCGCCAGCAGCTCCGACCACAGCCCGTCGTCAAGATCGACGCCGGCCGTCTCGGCGTCCCGGGCCCGGGCCTCGCCGCCGTCGCCCGGCACCGTCACCGGACGGTCCGGGTCGGTCGGCGGAGTGGCCCGGATCTGATCAAGGAACGCGGTCACCGGGTGCTGGGCACCCTTGATCACCACGAAGAGATCGCCCTTGCCGCTGGGCTGGTCGTCGTCCAGCGTTCCGCGTACGTCGACGTCCGGGGCCGACCCGGTGACGAAGCTGACGATGGCCCCCAGCGCGAGCCCGAGCGCGTACCCCTTCGGCCCACCGAACGGAGCCAGGGACCCGTGCATCGCCGCGGCGGCATCGGTCGTCGGATTCCCCTCGGCGTCCAGCGCCCAGCCCGGCTCCAGCGGCACCCCGCGCCGGGCGTGATCATGGACGCGGCCCATCGAGATCATCGAGGTGGCCATGTCGAGGACGAGCGGCTGCGGCTCGGCCGGGACGCCGATCGCCAGCGGATTGGTGCCGACCATGGCCCGGTTGCCGCCCCACGGATGGACCAGCGGCTCGCTGGTGGTCATGGCCAGGCAGGCCAGGCCGCGCCGGGCGACGACCCGCGCGTAGTAGCCGAGCATGCCGAGGTGGTTGTTGTTGGTGATCGACACCGCCGCGAGGCCGTGCCGGTCGGCGGCGGTGATCACCGCGTCGAGGGCGTGCAGCGCGACCGGCGGGCCGAGGCCTCGCTGGCCGTCGACGGTGAGGTAGCTGGGACTGACCCAGTCGTGCCGGCCGCAGGCCAGGGGATCGGCCACGTCGTTGGCGATCCGGCGGACCAGCCGGGGCAGCCGCAGCAGGCCGTGCGAGGGGACCCGGCGCGCCTCGGCGTCGACCAGCACCGCGGCCTGCTGCTCGGCATGGCGTTCGGTGGCACCGGCGCCGACGAGGACCTCGGCGGCCACGGCCCGCGCCGTCGCGAGGGGAACCAGCACGATCGCCCCTTTCTGGCTGATCGGATCATGATCAGAAACCATTGTCACCCTAAATCAGATCAGATACGATCAGCAAGCGATCATCCGAGGCTTGGCTCGGGCCGCTCGAACAGCAAGGAGGCGACTATGGGCGACGACGGTGCCGAACGGACCAGCATGAGCGATCGCGTGTACGAACGCCTGCTGGCCATGCTGATCGACGGCGAAATCGAGCCCGGCCAGCGGATCCGGGTGGATGCGATCAGCCGCCAGTTCGAGGTCTCGCAGACCCCGGTCCGCGAGTCGCTGCTCCGCCTCGAGGCGGAGGATCTGGTCGAGAAGAAACATCTGATCGGATATTCGGCAACGCCGCGCCTGTCACCGGAACGCTTCGAAGAGCTGTTCGAGGCGCGTTTCCTGATCGAGCCGTACTGCGCCGGCCTGGCCGCGGCCCGGCATCAGCGCGGTCAGCTGGAGGGGATCACCGGCCTGGCCCAGGAGATGCGGACCGGCTACGAGTCCGGCGAGCTGTCCTACGGGGCGTTCGCCCGGTCCGACGCCGAGCTGCACCGGGCGTTGATCGACGCGACCGGCAACGGCTACTTCAGCGAGATCTTCGCCAAGCTGCACGCCCACCTGCAACTGTTCCGGCTGCTCCGCGACTCCTCGGTCACCGAGGACGCGCTGACCGAGCACGACCGCATCATCACCGCGATCCGGACCCGGGACGCCACCGGCGCCACCGAGGCGATGACCGCGCACCTGACCGCATCCAGATCCCGGTTGCGCAAGGCCTTCAACCAAGATCATCGGGATCGTGAGGAGCCGTCGCAGGCATCATGACCAGCACAGTGATGCGACCAGAGACGATCGCGTCGGAGCCCCGGGCGCCGCGCCGGCGGGCGCGCCCGAGACGCCAGAACCTGGCCGGCTGGTTGTTCGTCGGCCCGGTCATCGGCGGCGTGATCATCTTCCAGGTCGCCCCGGTGATCGCCTCGCTCGGCGTCTCGCTGACCAACTGGACCGGGCTGCGGACGCCGAAGTTCCTCGGCGCGGAGAACTACGTCCGGTTGTTCACCGACGACCCCGACTTCTACCGGTCGCTCTGGCACACGGCGGTCTTCACGCTCGCCGTCGTGGTCGCCTCGATCGCGATCGGGCTCGCCCTGGCCGTGCTCTGCAACCAGAAGGTGGCCGGGGTCGGGCTGTTCCGGACCCTGTACTACTCGCCGGCGATCACCAATGTCGTGGCGATCGGGTTCGTCTGGTTCTGGCTCTACGAACCGAACAACGGCTTGATCAACGCGATCCTGAAAGGGGTCGGACTGCCGGCGCCGGCCTGGCTGTCGGACACCAGGACGGCCCTGATCGCGGTGATCATCGTGGCGATCTGGCAGGGCGTCGGCTACCCGATGGTGATCCTGCTGGCCGGGCTGCAGGCCATCGACGGCTCGATCCTCGAGGCGGCCACGGTCGACGGTGCCTCGGCCTGGCGCCGGTTCTGGTCGGTGACGCTGCCGCTGCTCACGCCGAACCTGTTCTTCCTGTCGATCGTCCAGTTCATCTCGTCGTTCCAGGTCTTCGGGATCATCTACGTGATGACCTCCGGCGGGCCGAACAACGCGACCCAGGTCTTCATCTACAAGATCTACAGCACGGCCTTCGGCGAGGGCCGGCTCGGCTACGCCTCGGCGATGGGCTGGGTGCTGTTCGCGATCATCGCGGTGATCACCTTCGTGCAGTGGAAGGGCGAGAAGCGGTGGGTGCACTATGACAACTGACCTCGCCACCCGGCGCCGGCCGCGGCGTCACCTGACCCGGCGGATCGTGATCTTCCTGGTGCTGCTCGTCCTGGCGATCGTGTTCGCGACACCGCTGATCTGGATGGCCAGCGCCTCGCTGAAGCCGGAGAACGAGGTGCTGCAGTCGCCGCCGACGCTGTTCCCGTCGACCTGGCTGTGGAGCAACTACACGCAGGCGGCCGACGGCCTGCTGCCGTACTTCCTGAACAGCGTCAAGCTGGCCGCGCTCAACGTCGGCTTCCTGCTGCTGTTCGCCTCGATGGCCGGGTACGCCTTCGCCCGCCTGGACTTCGCCTTCAAGGGCGCGGCATTCGCACTGCTGCTCTCGACGGCGATGATCCCGAGCATGGTCTACCTGGTGCCGCAGTACATGCTGTTCCGCGAGCTCGGCTGGATCGACACCCACCTGCCGCTGTGGGTGCCGCAGGTGCTGACGCCGGTGTTCGGCACCTTCCTGCTCCGGCAGGCATTCCGGGGTGTGCCGATGGAACTGGAGGAAGCGGGCAAGCTGGACGGCGCCTCCACGTTCGGGATCTTCTGGCGGATCATGCTGCCGCAGGTCAAGCCGGCCCTGGCGGCGGTCGGCGTGATGACCTTCATGGCCTCCTGGAACGACCTGTTCGGCCCGTTGATCTTCCTCAACTCGACCCGGCTGCAGACAATGCCGATCGCGCTGGCGCTGTTCCGCGGCGAGTACTTCACCCAGACCAACCTGATGATGGCGGCGGCCACCCTGACCATCCTGCCGCCACTGTTGATCTTCCTCGTCGCGCAACGCTACTTCGTGCAGGGCATCACGATGTCCGGCCTGAAAGGGTGACCCATCCATGATCATCACCGAAGTCGAGTCGATCGTGCTGCTCGGCCGGTTGCACTTCGTCAAGGTGCACACCGACGAGGGCCTGGTCGGCCTCGGCGAGATCAGTCCGATGAACGCCGACGTCACCCACACGATGATCACGTCCGTGCTCGGACCGCTGCTGGTCGGCGAGGAGGCGACGGACGTGGAACGGCTCTGGCGCCGGATGTACACCAAGCCGTTCAAACTCGGCCCGAGCGGGGCCCAGTTGAACGCGATCGCCGGCATCGACATCGCGCTGTGGGACCTGCTCGGCAAGGCGACCGGGCTGCCGGTCTACAAGCTGCTCGGCGGCAAGTACCGCCAGGGCACCAAGGTGTACGCCAGCTCGATGTCCCGCAGCATGACGCCGGCGGCGGAGGCCGAGCGAGCCCTGTCGTTCAAGGAGAAGGGCTTTCACGGCTACAAGATCCACTCGGCGACGCCGTGGATGCACGACGACGGGTTCGACCAGACGATCGCGACCGTCACCGCGGTCCGGGGCCTGGTCGGCGACGAGTTCCCGATCATGGTCGACGTCAACAACGCGTACTACCCGCACACGGCGCTCAAGATCGCGCGTGCGCTGGAGGAGCTCGGCGTCTGGCACTTCGAGGAGCCGCTGGCCGCGCACGACTACGAGGCGTACGGCCGGCTGGCCGACGCGGTCGACATCCCGATCGCGGTCGGCGAGCAGGAGTACAGCAGTTGGCAGTTCCGGGACCTGATCACGGTCGGCAGGGTCGACATCCTGCAACCCGACGTGATCAAGTGCGGCGGCATCACCGAGCTGAAGAAGATCGCGGTGCTCGCCGACACGTACACGAAGCCGATCACCGTGCACAACACCCAACAGACGGTCGGCACCGCGGCCCACGCGCACGTCTGGGTGAGCACCCCGGCCTGCGTCTATCCGCAGGAATACAACATCGAGCACAACCCGATCCTCGACGACACCCCGATCTGGACCAATCCGCTGCTCCCGGTGGACGGCGTGATCACGCCGCACGAGCTGCCCGGACTCGGTGTCGAACTGGACGACGACGTCGTCGCACGGCTCCGGACGGCGTGATCACGATCCGCGCATGGCCGGGCCACGCCCGGTCGAAAGGACTCACACCATGACCAGTTCAGCCTTCAGCCGCCGATCGCTGCTCGGCCTCGGCGCCGCCGCCGGAGCGGGCCTGCTCGGCGGCTCCCTGACTGCCTGCAACGGCGGCCCGTCCGGCGGCGACGGTACGTTCTCGTTCCTCACCTGGGATGCGGCCTCCGGCTCGCCGCTGGCCAACGTGGCCACGAAGTGGGCCGAACAGGCCGGCACCCAGCTGGACCTGCAGAACGTGCCCGGCGGCGACGACTTCGAGGCGAAGCTGCGGACGGTGCTGGCCTCCGGGGCGCCGCCCGAGTTGATCAGGATCAACGACGACTACGTCAAGGGCTACTACGCGGAGGGCTCGCTGCTCGACCTGAAGCCGTACCTGGAGAAGGATGGGATCAAGGACGCCGACTACTACTCGGTCGCGTTCAACTTCGCCAAGCAGCCCGACGGCGCCCATGCGGCGTGGCCGATCATGACCAACCCGGGCGTGATCTACGTCAACGTGGACGCCTTCGAGGAGGCCGGGATCGACCTGCCCAGCACGGACTGGGCGGCCGACGGCTGGACCTGGGACGACTTCCTCGCCGCGGCCAAGGAACTGAACCGGCCCGGCGAACGGCACGGCTGCCTGGTCTTCCCGGACACCGCGCTGGAGACGGTCTTCCCGACCAGCAACGGCGGTGACGGCATCTACTCCAAGGACGGCACCCGGTTCACGCTGGCCGAGGACCAGGGGATCGAGGCGATCCAGTGGGTTGCTGATCTTGCCCTGAAGCACAAGGTGCATCCCGACTTCGCGACGATCACCGCCGGCGAGAACACGCCGAACTGGCAGCAGAGCCAGCTCGGCACCGGCAAGGTGGGGATGATGCTGGCGCTGACCAGCAGCGTGCCGTGGCTGCGCGAGAACGCGACGGTGAACTGGGACATCCGACCGGTGCCGAAGCAGGTCAGCCGGACCACGGTCAACACGATGACGGTGCTCGCCATCCCCAAGGAATCGAAGAATCCGGACCAGGCGTGGGAGTTCCTCAAGTACTGCGTCGGGGAGCAGGCGTCGGCCGACTTCGCGAAGTCCCGCGGCTTCATCCCGGTGAGCAAGAGCGCCGGCGGCCTGTTCGAGCCGGACGACAAGGCACCGGAGAACCTGCCGGTCGCGATCGACGCGCTGGAGCACGCGGTGAACGAGAACTTCAGCGAGTACATCCAGCAGGCCCGCGGTGTCTACCGCCCGGTGCTGGACGACGTCTGGAGCGGCAAGCGCACGGCGGCCGAGGCACTCGGCAGCGTCCGTGATCAGGTGAACGCGATCCTGGCCGGGGAGGGCTGATGAAGATCACCAACGTCGAGGTGTCGATCACCTCGGAGGCGAAGGACCATCCGGTACGGGACGCGATCCAGCTGCTGGATCGCAACGGGCACACGACTCTGACGATCGAGACCGACGAGGGCGTGACCGGGTCGAGCAAGATCTACTTCGGCCGCGAGGAACACTCGCCGGCCGTGCTCGCCATGATCATCGAGCGGCAGCTCGCCCCGGTGATCATCGGCGAGGACCCGGCCTTCATTCGGGGCATCCGGGACCGGCTGCGCACGCTGACCGACTACCAGGGCACGACGGGCCTGTCGACCTTCGGCCTGGCCGCGATCGACCAGGCGTTGTGGGACCTGCAGGGCAAGGCGCTCGGCGTCCCGGTCTGGCGGCTGCTCGGCGCGCAACGGTCGGCGATCCCGACGTACGCGATGGTGGGCTGGCTGGAGCTGGACATCCCGGGCCTGGAACGGGTCAGTGCGAAGGCGATGGAGCAGGGGTTCCGCGGCGTGAAGGTGAAGGTCGGCGGCGGGCCGCTGAGCGAGGATCTGGAACGGGTCCGCGCGGTGCGGAACGTGATCGGCGACGACGCGGCGCTGATGGTCGATGCCAACCAGGCCTTCGACTACGGCGAGGCGCTGCGCCGGGGCCGGGCGTACGAGCAGCTCGGCTGCCGCTGGTTCGAGGAGCCGCTGCCGGCCGCCGACACCGCCGGGCATGTCCGGCTGGCGGAGAAGCTGGACCTGCCGATCGCGACCGGTGAGAACCGGTACGGGCAGGCCGCCTTCCGGGACCTGATCGAACGCGGCGGCGTCGGCGTGGTGCAGCCCGACCTGCGCCGGGCCGGCGGGGTGACCGACTGCTTCGAGATCGGCCTGATGGCGGCCGGCTTCAACATCCCGTACGCCTCGCACGGCGGCGGCGCCCACATCCACGTCCTGGCCGCGTTGCCGAACACGATCTACGTGGAGAGCGGGCTGCTGCCCGACGACAGCCCGATCTCCCTGGTCGACGGCTGCTACCCGTTGCCCGACCGGCCGGGATTGGCCGGCTGGAACGACTGAACGAGGCCCCAGCGGGTCCGGAACCCGTACGCTCTCGTCATGACGTTCCGAGGTGACGGTCCGCTGGACACCGGCGGGGTATCAGGGCGTGGCGGCGGCGGACGCGGCCGGGTCGCGATCGGGGGCGGGGTCGGCCTGGTGGTCGTGGTGATCGCCGCGCTGGTCTTCGGCATCAATCCGGCCGACATCCTCGGCGGCGCCGGCAGCTATTCGACGGACGGTGTCGGCAGCGGCGGCAGCGACAGCGAGATCGATCAGCAGATCGAGAGTTGCACGGTCGAGAAGGCCAACACGGACACCGTCTGCCGGATCGTGGCCACCACGAACAGCCTGAACAAGATCTGGCCCGGTCTGGTGTCGGGCTACCAGGGCCCGCAGACGGTGATCTTCGCCGGCTCGGTCGACACCGACGGCTGCGGTTCGGCGACCTCGGCGGTGGGCCCGTTCTACTGCCCGGCCGATCAGACCGCCTACTTCGACCCGAGCTTCTTCGACACGCTGGAGCAGCAACTCGGCGGCAGCAACGGGCCGCTGGCGCAGGAGTACGTGGTCGCCCACGAATTCGGCCACCACGTGCAGCATCTGCTGGGCGCGGACGAGCAGGCCCGGCGGATGGGATCCAAGGGCGCGAAGTCCGGCTCGGTCCGGCTGGAGCTGCAGGCCGACTGCTACGCCGGCGTCTGGGCGAACCGTGCCGACGACGGCCCCGACGCCATGCTGGAGCCGATCACCAAGGACCAGATCGCCGACGTGATCACCACCGCGAAGGCGATCGGCGACGACCGCCTGTCCGGCAGCAACTCCGACGGCTGGACCCACGGCTCCAGCACCCAACGGGTCCGCTGGTTCAGCACCGGCTACGAATCCGGCGACCCGGCCACCTGCGACACCTTCGCCACTGACAACCTCTGACCGTCTTCCCCACACTTCTTGTCGCTTCCCGCGAGTTATATCTCGCGGGAAGCGCCAGTTTTTCACGTAACGTGAAAAACTGCGCCGTCCAGACCGAGCAGGGCGGTGATCTTGGGCCAGGCCTGCTCGCCGAGGGCGGCGTCCGATTCCGGGGTGCCGCCGCGGGCCATGGTCTGGCCGCCGGTGGCGACCGGTTCGCCGGGCAGGACGGTCCGGTGGCCGGCGTCCGGGGCGGAAATGATCATGGTGTCCAGGCCGGCCGTTCGGCGGCGCTCGGCGATCCGGTGACCATGATCGGCTGACGGCCAGACCCGGTCGTCGCCGCCGGCCACCAGCAGGATTTGCGGGATCCGTTCGACCGGGATGGTCGCGGCGGCCCGGCGCTCGGGAGCGGCGCGTTCCCAGGAGGTCCGGTAGAGCTCGCGATAGGCGGGCGGGTCGGTGTCCGGGCGCCAGTCCTCGACGAACGGGAGGTACGGCAGCGCGGCGCCGGCCAGGGTCCAATGGGAGGTCTGCCCGCCATCCGGCCGGATCCCGGCCCAGACGACGTCCGTCGGCGCGAACGCGATCACCGCGTCGACCTCGGGGGTGTGGGCCGCCGTGATCAGGGCGGCCTCGGCGCCGAACGACGTACCCATGATCACGACCCGGTCGGCGAGGGTACGGAGTTCGGAGACCCGGGCCTGGAACAGCTCGAGCGGCACCTCCCACGGCCCCGGCTGCTGGCCCGGCCCGCCGAACCACCGGATGCTCTCCGCGATCGCGCCGGAGCGGGCCAGCAGCTCGGCTCGGCCCGTCTCGACCCGCCCGCTGGACCCGGCCAGCACCAGCACCGCGGTGCCGCCCGGCCGGTCCGGCGTGACCCGGACCCCGATCGGATCGGTCAGTTCGGTCGTGATCATGACCGCAGTCTGACACAGCGCGTTGAGAAACTTAGCTTAGCTATGTATCCTGTGGTTCGGTATCAATCCCGAATCTCGAAGGAGCCGCCAGGTGAGCAGGACCCATTCAGCAGCCGGGTTCAGCCAGATCCTGCGACAACCCAAGGCCGTCTGGGCTGTCGCGTTCTCGTGTGTGATCGCGTTCATGGGGATCGGCCTGGTCGATCCGATCCTGCCCGCGATCAGCCACGAACTCGGCGCCACGCCGTCCGAGGCGATGCTGCTGTTCACCAGCTATCTGTTGATCACCGGCCTGGCCATGTTCTTCACCAGCTTCGTGTCCAGCCGGCTGGGCGCCAAGAAGACGCTGCTGATCGGGCTCGCGCTGATCGTGATCTTCGCGGCCGCCGCCGGCGCCTCCGACGGGGTCGGCGCGATCATCGGCTTCCGGGCCGGCTGGGGGCTCGGCAACGCACTCTTCATCTCCACCGCGCTGGCCACCATCGTCGGCGCCGCGAGCGGCGGGGTGGACAACGCGATCATCCTGTACGAAGCCGCGCTCGGCCTCGGCATCGCGACCGGCCCGCTGCTCGGCGGCGCCCTCGGCAGCGTGTCCTGGCGCGGCCCGTTCTTCGGCACCGCGGTCCTGATGGCGCTCGGCCTGATCGCCTTGTTGATCTTGCTCGGCCGCAGCCCGGCCCGGCCCGAACCGGTCCGGCTGACCGCCACCTTCGCGGCGCTGCGGCACCCGGCCCTGCTCACGCTCGGGATCGGTGCCCTCTTCTACAACTTCGGCTTCTTCTCCTTGCTGGCCTACAGTCCGTTCCCGTTGGAGGCGGCCGCGCACGCCGCCGGGGTGGCCGAGTTCGGCGCCCACGAGCTGGGCCTGGTCTTCTTCGGCTGGGGTCTCTGCGTCGCGATCACCTCGGTCTTCGCCGCGCCGCCGCTGACCCGCAGGTTCGGCCGGCAGCCGGTGCTCTACGCGATGCTGGCGTTGCTCGGCGCCGATCTGGTGCTGCTGGCGCTCGGCTCGGCGAGCCTGGTCGTGCTGGTGGTGGGCGTGATCGTCGCCGGGCTGTTCCTGGGCGTGCTGAACACCGTGCTCACCGAGTCGGTGATGCTGGCCACCGAGCTGCCGCGGCAGGTCGCGTCGTCGACGTACTCCGGGATCCGGTTCTTCGGCGGTGCGCTCGCACCGGCGGTCGCCGGGACGATCGCCGCACACCTGGGCGCGGGCGGGCCGTACTGGTTCGGCGCCGCGGCCATGATCATCGCGATCGTCGTCCTGGTCGCCGGCCGGCGAGCGATCGGCCACATCGACCGGACCGAACCGGAGACGGCGATCGAGGAGGCCACGGTGCTCACCGCGGCCGACGCCTGACCGTACGGTCGCCGCCGCCGATCCCGCTCGCCGCCGCGGCCGCCCGGAACTCCCGCGGCGAACTGCCGATCAGCTGCCGGAACCGGTGCGAGAAATGGGACTCGCTGGCGAAGCCGAGCCGGGCGGCGATCTCCCGGTCGGTCTGATCACCGGCGATGATCAACTCGCAGGCCCGGTCCAGCCGGCGTTGGCTGCGGTACCGGGCCGGCGTCACGCCGGCCAACCGCCGGAACCGCTTGCGGAACCCGTCGTAGGACAGGCCGAGGGTGGCGGCGACGTCCGGCAGCGAGTCGGGGTTGCCGAGGTCGGACGCCAGCAGGGCCGTCGCCCGGGCCAGCCACAGTTGATCATCGGTGCTGCCGGGGCCGTCGGCGGTCGACGCGGCGAGGGCGTCCGCGATCAGCAGTTGCAGCCGGGCGATGTCCTGCAGCACCGTCCCCGGCGTGGTCGCCTCGTCCAGGAACACCAGCTCGGCGAACCGCCGCATCCAGTGCTCGACCGGGGCGACGTGGCGGACCGGGTGGTTCTCGTCCAGCAGCCCGGTGCTCCGCCAGAGGTCGAACACGGGTCCGTCGAAGACCACGTACAGGTGGTCCCAGAACTCGCCCGGCGGCGGCCCGTACCGATGCGGCAGGTCGGGGAAGAGCAAGATCAGATCGCCGGTGCCGACGTGCCGATTCCGGCCGGCGCCGTCGACGTACCGCCCCTCGCCGGCCAGCAGATAGACCACCGCATAGCTGCCCAGAGTCCGCAGCGGCTGATCGGCCGGCCAGGCCTTGGTGCGGGGCACCCGGCCGGTCATCGAGATCCGGCCGATCCGCGGCAGCAGCAGCGGATGCGGGAACCGCACCTGCGGGCCGGCGCTCATGGGAGGAAAGGGTACGTGGCCGTCCGGGGCCGTGCCAGGAACTGCAAGTGACGAGGTCAATCCGGACAACGCGGGGCGCCGCCACCGGGTTAGCGTCGTTTCATGATCACCTCAACCGAACCGATGATCACCGCCCAGGGCGCCCCGCTCGAGGTCGGCCCGCTCCGCTCCTCGGCCGAGGTCGTCGACGACGCCGACGAACTCCGGGCCCGGCTGGCGACCGACGGCTACCTGTTCCTGCCCGGCTATCTCGATCGGGACGAGGTACGGGCCGCGCGCGGATCGATGCTCGCCGCGCTGGCCGGCGACGGCGCGCTGCGGCCGGGGACCGACCCGGACCTGGCGGTGCCGGCCGACGACTACCGGCCGCGGATGCTGCACGAGGCGGCCCGGGACAGCGAGCCGCTGCAGGCGTTGCTGTACGGCGAGCGGATGGCCGACCTGTATCACCGGATCTTCGAGGCCGACGTCCGGCACTTCGACTACACCTGGATGCGCGCGGTGCCGCCCGGCAAGGCGACCCCGCCGCACATGGACAGCGTGTTCATGAACCGTGGCACGCTCGACCTGATGACCGCCTGGACTCCGCTGGGCGACATCGACCGCACCCTGGGTGGGGTCGCCGTGCTGGATGGGTCGCACCGGCTGGACGAGATCACCGGCGACTACGGCAGCCGGGACGTGGACACCTACTGCGAGGACGATGATCAAGCCGCCACCATCGCGGCGACCGACGGACTGACCTGGGACGGTGTGCTGACCCGGGACCCGGCCGGCTTCGGCAAGGCCCACGGACTGCGCTGGCTGACCGCCGACTACCGGGCCGGCGACCTGCTCACGTTCACGATCTTCACCGTCCACCTCGGCCTGGACAACAACGCGGACCGGATCCGGCTGTCCTCGGACTCCCGCTACCAGCGGGCCACCGAGAAGGTCGACCCGCGCTGGATCGGGCTCGACCCGACCGCGCATTCCGCGCGCAGCAAGCAGGGGCGGATCTGCTGATCATGGGTGATGATGGAAGGCGCAGCCGATAGCAGGACGGGCTGACGCCAACCGAGGGGGCACCCATGGCTGATCAGATGACGGCGCGGGCCCGCGTTCGCAGGTTGCTGGACCACGGGCACGGCGATGATCCGGAGCTGTTCGGCGGCTCGCCGCCGGCGCCGCTCCGGCGCAGCGAACCGGAGAACTGGTTGTGGCGCGGTGCGCCGCACCCGGCGACCGGGTTCGGGCTGCGTGATCAGCGGGCGTATACCCAGCTGGTCGATCCGGCGGATGCCGAGTTCCTGCACCGGCCGGTCGCGGCGGCGCTGGGCGAGAAGGCGGCGGCGTCCGCTGCGGAGTACACCCCGCAACAACAGCGCTATCTGCGCCGCAGCGTCGACGTCACGATGAAGGGCGGTACGGCGAGCGGGGTGATCTACCCGCTTGCGGTGTGCGAGATCGCCCGCCGGTTCCGGCTGCGCAACGTGGGCGGGTCCTCGGCGGGGGCGATCGCCGCCGCGTTCGCCGCGTCGGCGGAGGTGGGACGGGCCGGGCAGATGGCGCCGGAGACGTCAGGGGAGTCCGGCCCGCCGGCCGACGAGCCCGCAGCGCCGCGTCAGGGTCGGGTCCGCGCCGGGTTCGTCGGGCTGGCCGACATCGTCGCCTGGATGACGCAGGCGGATGAGGAGCCGCAGCACGAGGACGAGTACCGGATGGGCCAGCTGTTCAAGGCCACGCAGGTGTCGCGGTCAATCTTTCGCATGATCATCGCGGTGATGCGGGGACGGCTGGCCCAGGTCCCGCTGCTGATCACCGCCGCACTCGGGCCGGTGGCACGGATCTTCACGGCGGCGGCCCTGCTGGGCGCACCGCTCGTCGCCATGGACTGGCGATCACCCGCCGGACCGGTGATCGCCTATCTGGTGTCGCTGGGCTGGTTGCTCGCGCTGTCGTTGATGATCATCAGCGCTGTCGTGATCGGGGTGCTGGTGCTGCAACGGCTGAAGCCGCTGCCGGAACCGCCGGCCGGCCTCGCCGAGCCGGTCGAGCGACCGGGCCGGCGATCGTACGGATCGTTGTGGCTGCCGATCACGGCGCTCGGACTCGGTGCCCTGCTCTCCGTCGGGCTCGCGGCGGCGGCCGACCAGTGGGCGACGGTGGGCCCGTGGCGGATGATCTTGGTCTGGGTCGCCATGATCCAGGTGGTCATCGGCATCCAGCTCGCGGCCGTTCTCAAGATCATGCTCACGGCCCGAGGGCACCGCTTCGGGCTGCTGTCCGGCGCCGATCCGGAGAACCCGCCGCCGGCTAACGGGTGGGAGCGGTTCTGGGACCGGGTCGCCGGCAGTCCCTCGCCGACCGTGCCGCAGAACCTGATCGACTGGATGCACGCCGTGCTGTCGGACCTGGCCGGTCTGTCCCGCGACTCAGCCGATCCGGCGGTGCTGCGCTTCGGTCACCTCTGGTTCGGGGCCGGCTTCGACGCCGCGACGACGCCGCGGGAACGGCTCGACGAGGCGGCCCGCTCGGCCGACCATCGACTGGTCAATCTGGAGCTGATGGCGAGCGAACTGGTCCACGGAGTCTCGTTGCGTTTTCCGCTCCGGATCGACGAGCTCGTCGACGAGGCCGGCGCACCGCGGCTGTTCGTGCGACGCAGCGACCTCGGCGGCGGCCCGGGCCCGGTGCTCCCGGCGGCAGTGGTCGACGCCGTGTGCGCGGGAGCTCCGGTGACGGCGCACGACGTGGTGTCCGGCGAGACCGTCACCGACCTCCACCCGCTGCCGATGCCGTGGGACCTCCCGGTGCTGTTCGCGGTCCGCCTCAGCATGGCCCTGCCCGGATTGTTCCAGGACGTACGGCTGTATCGGACCGACGGGTCAGCGCCGGTACGCGACGACTTCGGCATCCGGCTGGTCGCCGGGGACGGCGACCTCGACTACCCGCCGAGGACGCATGACTCGCGCTGGGTCCAGGAGCTGTGGCTGTCCGACGGCGGCATCACCTCGAACTTCCCGATCCACTTCTTCGACACCCCGCTGCCGCTGTGGCCGACGCTCGGCATCAACCTCGGCCAGCATCCGCGGGGCGCGGCCCACCAGGACGTCTGGCTGCCCGACGAGATGGCCTCCGGAGCCTCGGGCGCCGGCACGCTGGGCGGCAGCATGCTGGGGTTCGCCTGGGCGGTCTTCGGTACGGCGATGTCGTGGCGGGACAACGCCCAGACGTTCATGCCGGCGTTTCGCGGGCGGGTGGCGTGGGTGCGGCAACGCTCCGACGAGGGCGGAACGAACCTGTTCATGGACGTCGAGCAGATCAGCACCCTGGCGCTGCGGGGCGCGCTGGCGGGGGCCCGGCTGTCTCGCCGGTACGCCAACGACGGCCAATGGCACCGGCACCAGTGGCTGCGGCTGCGGGTGGCGCTGGACAACCTCAACGCGCTGCTGGACCAGTCGGTCGCGTCGCTGCGCGACCCGATCTACGGCGGGCTGTCGGCGGACGGCCTCGCCCGCCTCGACGCGATCATGGACGCGATCGGGGCGGCAGCAGACCCGGCACCGCCGCGCCCGGACGGCACGGCCGAGCCGCCGCTGCCGTGGTTCACCCCGGACGGCGGCTTCTGGCCGGACGCGGCCGCGCTGCTCGCCGCCGTGCAGTCGAGACCGAGGACGGAGCGGCCCGCCGCCTTGAACGCCGGCGTGCCCTTGCCGGCCCCCTCCTTGCGGCAGGTGCCACCGACATGAGCTTCTGTTTCCGCGTCAGCGGGGAGCTTCCGGCCGCGATGTCGCGGCTCGACCTTCCCCACTCTGGTCATGGTGAATGAGACGGACTGGCTGGAACTCGGCCAGGTCCGGCCGGCGGTCTGGCGCCGGCCGTGGTTCCTGCCGGGCCTGGCGATCCTGGTGATCGCGGCGCTGGCGATCGGCGTGGTGCTGGCCGCACCGTACTGGGCGTCCCGGAACCGGCAACTTGATCAAGCTCAGGTACGGGCAGCCGTCGAGTCCCTGGACTTGACCGATCTCGAGGTGCGGCTGACCGCCGAGGCGCCGCTGGCCGGGCCGCCGGACGACCCGTGCATCGCGCTGCAGGCGCCGATCGGGCGCGCCCGGGGCAGCACAGTGCCGTCCGTGGAAGCGGCCGGCCGGGCCGCTGACGGCCGGGCCTGGGTCACCGTCGTGGTGCTGGTGCTGGAGTCGCCGGACGTGGCCAGCAGCCGGTTCGGCGACGCGGGGTCGGCGCTGGTCGACGACTCCTGCCGGGACACGCCGATCGGCCGGCTCGGGGTGGACCCGCCGCCGTTGCCGGACCGCCAGCTGGCGTACGGGATCGCGTCCGGCGGCGGCGGCGGCGACTCGTGGTGGTACCGGGTCCGGGTGCTCCGCTTCGGCAACACAGTCAGCTTCCTGACCACCTTCGGACCGGTCGGCTCGGCCGACGTGACGGCGCCGCTGGTCGAGTCCCTAGATCGGGCCCTGGCTGCGGTCTGACTGCCGACCGCGTCAGTAGCCGGAACCGCCGGAGAGCGCGACGGCGCCGGTGGGGTGCCAGACGGTCTTGGTCTCCAGGAACGCGCGCAGCCGTCCGGTCCCGGGCGGCGCGGCGAAGTCCGGCGTCCCGGCCGGCACGTAGACCCGCTTCAGGGTCTGCGCGGCGGAACGTTCCAGTTCGGTCCGCAACTCATGATCATCCGGGTGATCGGTGACGCCGGTCAGGTCGAGCGCGTTGACGTCGGCGTGCGCGGCGAGGTGCGGGCCGAGCTCGGCGGCCTTCCCGGTCAGCACGTTCACGGCACCGCCGGGCAGGTCGGAGGTGGCCAGCACCTCGGCGAACGCGATCGCGACGCACGGGTCCGGTTCGGCCGCGACCACGACCGCCGTGTTGCCGCCGGCGAGCACCGGCGCGATCACCGAGACCAGGCCGAGCAGCGGCGAATCCCTCGGGGCGAAGATCACCACCACACCGGTCGGTTCCGGCGCCGAGTAGGAGAAGAACGGGCCGGACACCGGATTGGAACTGCCGAAGGCCGCGGCCAGCTTGTCCGTCCAGCCGGCGTAGTGCACCAGCCGGTCGATCGAGGTCTCGACCTCGGAGGCCGAGACCCGGCTGGTCACGCCGCGGCTGGTGGTGATCAACTTCGTGAACTCGCGGGCCCGGCCCTCGAGCATCTCCGCGGCCCGGTAGATCACCTGCCCCCGGTTGTACGGTGTCGCACCGGCCCAGGCCGGGAGACCCTTCCGGGCCGCGACCACCGCGTCCCGCGCATCCTTGCGGGACGCCAGCGCCGCATTGGCCATGAAGCCTCCTTCGGCATCGACCGCCTGGTAGGTACGGCCGGACTCGGAGCGCGGGAACTTGCCGCCGATGAACAGCTTGTACGTCTTCGGAATCGCGAGGTGCGCCATGATCACTTCCCGTCGGCCAGGGGCTCGTCGTCGCTGTGCAGGTACGCCGCCATGCCGGCCGGGCCGCCCTCCCGGCCGTAGCCGGACTCCTTGTAGCCGCCGAAGCTGGCCGCCGGGTCGAACCGGTTGAACGTGTTGTCCCAGATCACACCCGCCTGCAGCGCGGCCGCCATCCCCATCGCCCGGGAGCCCTTCTCGGTCCAGATCCCGGCCGAGAGCCCGTACGGGGAGTTGTTGGCCTTGGCGATCGCCTCGTCCGGCGTCCGGAACGTCACCGTGGTGAGCACCGGGCCGAAGATCTCCTCGCGGGCGATCCGCATCGACTGGGTGGCCTCGCTGAAGATCGTCGGCGCCACGTAGTAGCCCTTGTCCGGCATCGGGCAGGAGGACCGCCAGACCTCGGCGCCCTCGGCGATGCCGGCCTCGGTCAGCTCGTTGATCTTGTTCAACTGCATCACCGAGTTGATCGCGCCGACGTCGGTGTTCTTGTCCAGCGGATGGCCGACCCGCAGCGTCTCCACCCGGGCCTTCAAACGATCAAGGAACTCCTCGGCGATCGACTCCTGGACCAGCAGCCGGGAGCCGGCGCAGCAGACCTGGCCCTGGTTGAAGAAGATCCCGTTGACGATGCCCTCGATCGCCTGGTCCTGGGCCGCGTCCTCGAAGACGATGTTGGCGCCCTTGCCGCCCAGCTCGAGGGTGACCTTGCGACCGGTGCCGGCCAGTTCGGCGGCGATCCGCCGGCCGACCGCGGTGGAGCCGGTGAAGGCGACCTTGTCGATGTCCGGGTGATTCACCAGCGCGGAGCCGATGCCGCCGGCGCCGGTGACGATGTTGACGACGCCCGGCGGCAGGTCCGCGTCGGCGATGATCTCCGCCAGCACCAAGATCGACAACGGGGTCGTCTCGGCCGACTTGATCACCACCGTGTTGCCGGCGGCGAGGGCCGGCGCGATCTTCCAGGCCGCCATCAGCAGCGGGAAGTTCCACGGGATCACCTGGCCGGCGACGCCGAGTGAACGCGGCTCCGGGCCGAGGCCGAGATGATGCAGCTTGTCCGCCCAGCCGGCGTGGTAGAAGAAATGCTGGGCCGCCGTCGGCACGTCGAAGTCGCGCGATTCCTTGATCGGCTTGCCGTTGTCCAGCGATTCGATCACGGCCAGCTCGCGGGCCCGTTCGGCGATCCCGCGGGCGATCCGGAACAGGTACTTGCCGCGGTCCGCGCCGGTGGTCCGGGACCAGACCCGGTCGTACGCCTTCCGGGCCGCGCGGACCGCCGTGTCGACGTCCTCGGTGGTGACGGTCGAGTAGCTGGTCAGTGGCTCACCCTCGGCCGGGTTGAGCGTCTTCACGTCGTCGCCGTGACCCTCGACGAACTTGCCGTCGATGAACGGCAGATAGCGGTCCTTGACGCCTGCGATACTCGGCGACTCCGGTGCCGGTGCGTATTCCCAGTCCATGATCAACTCCTGATCATCAGTCGACGGTCACGTAGTTCGCGCCCCAGTAGTGACCCTCGAGCTGGGTCCGGCGCTGCATGATCAGATCGTTCAGCAGCGAGGAGGCGCCGAACCTGAACCAGTGCGGGTCCAGCCACTCCGGCCCGGCCACCTCGTTGACGGCCACCAGGTAGCGGATCGAGTCCTTGGCGTTGCGGATCCCGCCGGCCGGCTTCACCGCCCGCTGCTCGCCGGTGAGGTCCCGCCAGTCCCGGACCGCCTGCAGCATCACGTGGGTGACCGGCAGGGTCGCCGCGGGGGAGACCTTGCCGGTCGACGTCTTGATGAAGTCCGCGCCGGCCAGCAGGGCCAGCCAGGACGCTCGCCGTACGTTGTCGTAGGTGGCCAGCTCGCCGGTCTCCAGGATCACCTTCAGCCGGGCCGACCCGCAGGCCGCCTTGATCGCCTGGATCTGCTCGAGGACGAGCCCGTACTTCCCGGCCAGGAAGGCGCCCCGGTCGATCACCATGTCGATCTCGTCCGCCCCGGCCGCGACGGCGAGCTCGGTGTCGGCGACCTTGACCTCCAGGCTGGACCGCCCGGACGGGAACGCGGTCGCCACGCTGGCCACCAGCACCCCGGTCCCCTTGACCTCGGCCACCGCCGTCTCGACCAGGTCCGGGTAGACGCAGATCGCGGCCGCGTGCGGCGTCTCCGGCTGCTCCGGATCGGGCAGGATCGCCTTGCGGCACAGGTTGCGCACCTTGCCGGTCGTGTCCGCCCCCTCCAGCGTGGTCAGATCGACCATCGAGATCGCCAGGTCCAGCGCGGCGAGCTTCGACGCCTTCTTGATCGACCGGGTGGCGAGGTTGGCCGCGCGCAGCTCGAGGCCGACCGGGTCGACGGCCGGCAGACCGGTCAGGAACCGCCGCAGCCGGGTCTCGTCGGCGATCGCGTCGCCGATCACGTCTTGATCCGGGCTCATACGGCCGATCCTAGTGCTGGGTCAGGAAGACCACGGATCGATCAGTTCGGACCCGGTCGAGGGCGATCAATCGAAGTCCACCGATCGGGCACGGTCGGTGCGATCCGGCACCGGCAATGCGTCGATGCCGCCGGACTCTTGAGTGGCCTTGAGCAGGGCCAGCCCGAGGGGGACCTGGCTGTCGGCGGCGGCACCCGTGATGATCGCATCGCTGTCACTCATCGGGAGCGCGTCGGGCGGCTGCTCGCCGGCTGACCGTCCGGCCGGTCAGTCCGGCCGCTTCGGTGAAGACGGCGTGCGGATCGGGGTGTCGCTGTGGGTCGGCCCAGATCATCTGGGCGAGGCCGATCGCCATGGCGGCGGCCGCCTCGCAGCGCAGCGGGTCGCCGGCGTAGTCGCCGCGCCGGACCAGGGACTCGGTGAGCTGCCTCCGCCAGGTCCGGGTCAGTCCGAGCGCCGTCGCCCGGAGATCGGCGTCCTGCTGGATCACCCGGAACGCCTTGCCCGTCGGCGAATCCGGCGCCATCGCCGCCATCGCGTCGCAGAGGGCGCCGCCGAGTGCCGGCCAGCCTCGACCCGGTTGTCCGTCCAGGACCTCCGCGACCCTGGTGCCGAACGCCGCGATCTGATCAAGGACCAGGTCCTCCCTCCGGGTGACGTACCGGAAGAAGGTGGGCCGGGAGATGCCGGCCGCGGCGACGAGGTCGGCGACGGTGACGGCGGCGTAGCCGTGGGCCAGGAACAGGTCGAGCGCGACCTCGTCGATGGCCTCCCGCGAGGTGGCCGGTGGCCTAGCCATGGATCAGGTCCGAGACGGTGACGAACCGGTAGCCCTGCCGGTGCAGGTCGTCGATGATCATGCCGATCGCCTGCCGGGTCGCCGTGCGGCCGTACCAGGGATGGAGCAGGATGATCGATCCGGGCCTGGTGCCGGCGACCGTCGCCGCGGCCAGTTCCTCGGCCGAGTGGCCGGTGCTGTCCTCGCTGTCGGCCTCGACGTCCCAGGTCACGGTCGTCCGTTGGGTGGCCGCCAGATAGAGCGGCAGGGTCAGCAACTTCTTCCCGTACGGCGGCCGGAAGCTGATCTCCCCGTCGTAGCCGGCCTGCCGGATCAGCCGGTCCGTGGCGGAAACCTCATGGGCGATCCGGGACGGCGGGAGCAAGATCATCCGAGGATGGCTCCAGGTGTGATTGCCCAGCTCGTGCCCGGCGTCGACCAACTCGGCCGCCGCGTCGGGGAACTGCTCGATCCCGCTGCCGGTGAGGTAGAACGTGGCCCGTACTCCTCGGTCGGCCAGGGTTTCCAGGATCGCCTCGGCGTCGGCCGCGCCGGTCGGGCCGTCGTCGAACGTCAGCGCGACCACCTTCTCGGTGGTGTCCACCCGGTCGACCAGCCGGCCGGCGACCTGCACCGTCCGCGCGTTCATCAGCCGGTAGCCGCCGCCGAGCACCAGCACGAGCTCGAGCAGGCAGACCACCGTGATGATCAAGATCACCCGTGCCCTCATTTGAGACACGGTATCAAAACCGGGTCAGCGGAGCAGCAGCGCGGCTTCCCGGAGCACCCAGGGCAGCGACTCGGGGTCGACGAAGGTGGCGAACCGGAGGTGATCGAGGGCGATCCGGGCGCCGCAGACCCGCCAGACCTCAGTGGGTACGGAAGCCTCGGCGCATTCCTTGATCAACACCGAGGCGGCCGGGTCGTACGCATCGACCGAGGCGCCGCCGGTCCACAACCGGACCAGGTCGAACCGGGCATCGCCGATCCGGGTGCCCTCCCAGTCGATCACCGCGGCGAGCCGTCCATGATCATCGACGAGCACGTTGCCGGTGTGGAAGTCGCCGTGCACCACATCGCCGGTACGGAAGCCGTCGGGATCGGCGGACCGGCCGATCGCCACGGCACGGTCCAGCACCGCGACCGCCCGCGGATCGCTCAGCTGTGGCCGCAGCTCGACCCCGGCCCGGATCTCGTCGACCAGGCGCACGGCCCAGGCGTCGTCGGTGTCCGGGGCGGCCTCCCGGTGCAGGTCCCAGAGCTCGACCAGCCGGGCGGCCACCGGCTCGGTGATCCGGTCTGGGACCTCGCCCGCCACGTACTCCTGCAGGGTGAACACCGTCCCGTCGACCAGGCCCAGGTCGAGCACGGCCGGGATCGGGTAGCCGGCGCCGCGGAGCCCGCCGGCCAGCGCCGCCGCCTCGGCCACGGCGTCCAGCGACGGCGCCACCCGGTCCGGCAGCAGCTTGAGCACGGCTCGCGCGGCGCCGGGACTCCGGACCAGGGTGGCTCCGAAGACGCCGCCGTCGAGCCGCCGCTCGATGGTCAGCCCGAGCCGCTCGACCGCCTGTTCGACGTTGACCACCGAGCGACCGTACCGGCTCAGGCGCTGCGGCCGGCCACCCAGGCCATGTCCGGGTAGCGGTCGCCGGAGGCGACCAGCGCGTCGAGCCCGGCCAGCGCGGACTCGGTCAGGTGCACGTCGGCGGCGCCGAGGTTGTCCTCGAGGTTGGTCCGGCGTCGGGTGCCGGGGATCGGCACTACGTCGTCGCCCTGGGCCAGCAGCCAGGCCAGGGCGATCCGGCCGGGGCTGGTGCCGAGGTCGTCGGCGAGGTCGCGGATCCGCTGTACCAGGGCCAGATTGCGGTCGAGATTCTCGGCCTGCCAGCGGGGCAGCGTACGCCGGAAGTCGTTGTCCGCCAGATCGGTCGTGGTCGCGACCGCGCCGGTGAGCAGACCTCGGCCGAGCGGGCTGTACGGGACCAGGGCGATCCCGAGCTCGCGCGCGGTCGGCACCACCTCGGCCTCCAGATCACGGGTGAACAGGCTCCACTCGCTCTGCAGCGCGGCGATCGGATGCACCGCCGCAGCCCGCCGCAGCGCCTCCGGCGAAGCCTCGGAGAGACCGAGCGCCCGTACCTTGCCGGCCGCGACCAACTCGGCCATCGCGCCGACCGACTCCTCGATCGGCACCTCCGGGTCGACCCGGTGCAGGTAATAGAGGTCGATCACGTCGACGCCGAGCCGCTGCAGCGAACCGTCGACCGCCCGCCGCGCGTTGTCGGCCGAACCGTCCAGGCCGTTCGGCATCTGGGTCACCGGATGCGGCGTGATGCCGAACTTGGTGGCGATCACGACCTCGTCGCGGCGGTGCTTGATCACCTCGCCGACCAGGCTCTCGTTGTGCCCGGCGCCGTACATCTCGGCGGTGTCGAGGAAGTTCACGCCGGCGTCCAGGGCGGCGTTGATCGTCGCCAGCGACTCGGTCCGGTCGGCCGGGCCGTACGCGTTGCTCATGCCCATGCAGCCGAGGCCGAGGGCGGAGACGGAGAGGTCGCCGAGCTGGCGACGCGGAAGGGTGGGCATGCTGAATCTCCTTGAATGCTTGGGAAGTCGAGAGAGTGAAAGAGTGGGGGACTAGGCGCTGCAGTTGCCGCCGTAGGTCGTGATCTTGTAATCGATCACGGCCTCGGCGAACTCCAGGTCGGCGATCTGTTGCCGGATCCGGTCCCGGTGCCGTTCCAGCAGCGCGAGCCGGTCCGGCACCGTGTCGGGCCCGAGGTTGACCAGGTCGACGTACTTCTTGATGTCGCGGATCGGCATGTCGGAGAGCCGCAGCCGGGTGACGAAGACGATCCGGCCGACGGCACTGCGGTCGTAGCAGCGGTAGCCGTGGGCGTCCCGCGCGACCTCGACCAGGCCGATCCGTTCGTAGTAGCGCAGCGTGTGGGCCGAGACGCCCACCAGCTCGGAGACCTCGGCCACGGTCATCGTCGTCTCGACCCCGTCGCCGAACACCTGGCTGGTGAGCGAATCGGTCAGGGCCGGGAGCTGGTCCGGCGGCGTCGATTCGATGAGCTGCCGTACGTCGGTCGCCGTGAGCGTCATGTCCTCGAAGGTACGCCTTGGAGCGTGCTCAAACGCAAACGTTCTGAAGCCGCAATCTGGTTGTATGATCGAGCCATGTCATCGTATGAGTTACGAGTATCATCCAACGGCCAGGTTTCCATCCCGGCCGAGGTTCGTCGACGCTGGCGGGCCTCGAAGGTGCTCGTCCTCGACAAGGGTGACCGGATCATCGTCAGGCCGATTCCCCCGGATCCCGTCGGTGCCGTGATGGGCAAATACGCCGGCGGTACGGCGTCCGAGAAGCTTCGCGAGACCGCCCGCGAGGAGGACGCTGAGCGGGAGCGAGGGCGCTGATGGCAGTCCTGCTCGACGCCCACGCAGCGATCGCGTTCCTCAGAGGTGAGCCGGCAGCCAAGGAGGTGGGCCGGTTGCTCGAGCAAGGCGACGCCGTCATGCACCCGCTCAACGTCGGCGAGGTACTCGACCGGATGTCTCGGTTGAACGGTGCTGACCCCGACGATGTCGAGGCCGACCTCGCCCTGGCCGGGGTTCATCCGGTCGATGTCGATCCCGCGATCTTGGTCGATGCCGGTCGCTGGAGGGGGCGGCACTACCACCGCAAGGACCGCCCGGTCAGCCTCGCCGACTGCGTGGCCGGGCTGAGTGCCGTCGTACTCGACCTTCCGTTCGCCACGTCGGACCGGCCCTGCGCGGAGATGGTGCGCGAGGAGGGCGGCGAGGTGCTGGCTCTCCCTGACACTCGCGGTCGTCGCCCATGACCGAGGTCCGCGCCGTCCTGCTCGACCTCTACCGCACCCTGGTCGAGGTCGACTTCGATGCTGCGCTCGACGAACTCGTCGCCCTGTCCGGCCTGAGCCGGGCCGACTGGGTCGCCGGGATCCGGGCCAACGCCGAGGCACTCACGATCGGGGCGGTCACGCTGGAGCTGGCCTTCGCGTCGACGTTCCGCCTGGCCGGCCGGGAGCCGCGGGACCTGGCCGCGCTGGTCCGGCGGGACAGCGAGGTCCTGGTCGAGCGGGCCACGCTCTATCCCGACGTCCGCCCCTTCCTGGCCGAGCTGCGGCGGCGCGGCATTGGCACGGCGCTGGTCAGCAACTGCTTCGCCAACACCGCCGACCTGCTGCAGCGGTTCGGGCTCACCGACCTCACCGACCGGGCGGTGCTGTCCTGCGAGGTGGGGGCAGCCAAGCCCGATCCCGCCATCTTCCGGGCCGCGCTGGCCGGTCTCGGGGTCCGGCCCGAACAGGCGATCTTCGTCGACGACCGGCCCGCCAACTGTGCGGCGGCGGAGGACCTGGGGATCGCCGCGGTGCAGATCGACCGCGGCGACGCCGGGATTCCGGGCGCGGTGAACTCGCTCGAGGAAGTGCTGCGGATGATCATCGGTCCGGTGGACGGCTCGATCGATGCCGTGATCGGCAAGTACGCCGGTGGTGGACCCATTTCGGGCGAACTCCGCAGGATCGCGCGCGCCGAGGACTCCGAGCGATCCTGATCGGGCGTCTCTCGTCAGAGGTCGTCGGGAAGGAGCCGAAAATACTTCTCACCAAAGAGCGGCCGAAGGGCGCGGAAATGCTTGCGATCGAGGGTGAGGATCACGTTGGTGCGGAACGTTGCCGCTAAGGCGACATTCATGGCATCCGTGAGCCCGATCTCGCTGTGTCGTCGCATGACGACCTGGGCGGCTGCCAGTTCGGGCCCGATGTCCGGAACCTCAAATCGCTCGATGGCGCTCTGGCCGATCACGTAATCGAGCGCCTGCTCGGCAGCGTCCGCGCTGATTCCGGTCGTGAGCAGGTAGTCGAGCTCGGCGAGCACCATGGGTGAAATCACTGCGTGACTAAGGGTCGCCATTGCGGCACGGCACCCTTTGTGCTCAGGTTCGCTTTGATCGAAGAACGCCAGCAGTCCGGACGTATCCGCAATCGCGACTGGCGCGGCGATCGCCGACTCGATCATCGTCCGAAGCCGTGCAGGTTATCGTCCATGCGCTCAACCAGATCGCCCGGTCCCGCAAAAACCGGAGCACTCGGGTCGTCTCCCATCGCATCGGTCGGAAAGTTGGGCTGCGGGTCCTGACCAGCCGGAATGACCGTGGCCACATGCCGACGGTTCTTGTAGACCCGCACGGTCCGGCCGTGCTCGGCCTCAGCGAGGATCTGGGAGGACTTCTGATTGAACTCCCGCGCGCTTGCCGTATCCATGCGACCAATGTACTACATGTAGAACGCCGGCTCACTTGAAGGCGCTGTGGCCGGTCAGGGCCTGCCCGATCACCAGCTGGTGCACCTCCGAGGTGCCCTCGTAGGTGAGCACCGACTCGAGGTTGTTGGCGTGGCGCAGGATCGGGTACTCGCCGGTGATGCCGGCGGCGCCGAGAACGGCCCGGCACTCCCGGGCGATGGCGAGGGCTTCGCGGACGTTGTTGAGCTTGCCGAGGCTGACCTGGCGCGGGTCCAGTCGATGATCATCCTTGAGCCGGCCGAGGTGCAGCGCCAGCAGGAAGCCCTTCTGCAGTTCCAGGGCCATGTCGGCGAGCTTGGCCTGGGTCAGCTGGAATGCGGCCAGCGGGCGGCCGAACACCTCCCGGGTGCTTGCGTACGCCAGCGCCGTCTCCAGGCAGTCCCGGGCGGCGCCGAGCGCGCCGAAGGTGATGCCGAACCGGGCCTCGTTGAGGCAGGACAGCGGTCCGCGCAGGCCGGACACCTCCGGCAGCACGGCGTCCCCCGGCAGCCGTACGTCCTCCAAGATCAACTCCGACGTCACGGAGGCGCGCAGGGACAGCTTCTTGCCGATCTTGGGCGCGGAGAAGCCGGGGGAGTCGGTCGGCACCACGAAGCCGCGGATGCCCTTCGGGTCGTCCGAGGTCTGGGCCCAGACGATCGCCACGTCGGCGACGCTGCCGTTGGTGATCCACATCTTGGTGCCGTTGATCACCCAGTCGTCGCCGTCCCGCCGGGCCCGGGTCAGCATCCCGGCCGGATTGGAGCCGAAGTCCGGCTCGGTCAGCCCGAAGCAGCCGATCAGTTCGCCGGCGGCCATCCCGGGCAGCCAGGCCTGTTTCTGATCTTCGCTGCCGAACTTCCAGATCGCGTACATGGCCAGCGATCCCTGCACCGAGACCATGCTCCGGACGCCGGAGTCGCCGGCCTCCAGCTCGAGGCAGGCCAGCCCGTACGAGACGGCGTTGGCGCCGGCGCAGCCGTAGCCGGTCAGGTGCATGCCGAGCAGGCCGAGGGCGCCGGCCTCCTTCATCAGGCCGAGGTCGGGTTCGCCGCTCTCGTACCAGCCGGCGATGTGCGGCCGGACCCGCTCGTCGACGAACTCGCGGACACCGGCCTGGATGTCCCGTTCGTCCTCGCTGAGCAGGTGATCAACACCCAGGAACTCCAGGGGACCGACAGTCATGATCTTTCCTTCCCGGCCAGGTCGGTGGCCGCCTTGATGATCTCATCGGTGTCCAGCAGGACGTGACGGGCGGCCGCACCGAGGGGTACGAAGCTGTCGGTGCTGGACACCCGGGCCATGGGGCCGGTGAAGCCGCCTTCGACCAGTGCCGTGATCACTCCCTCGCCGACGCCGCCCGAGTGCCGGGTCTCGTCGACGACCAGCACCCGGCCGGTGCTCCGGGCGGCGGCAACTGCGTCGGCGGCAGGCAGCGGGGCGAGCCAGCGCAGATCCAGCACGGTCGCCTCGATGCCCTGTCCGGCCAGCGATTCGGCGGCCCGCAGGCTCATCGGGACGCCGTTGCCGAATGTGATCATGGTGAGCTCCGCCCCGGTCCGGACCGTGCGGGCCCGTCCGATCGGCGCCGGCTCACCATGATCGACGCCGAGCCAGCCGCCGTCGCCGTCGGTGTGCAGGTCCCGGGTGTGGTAGAGCGCGATCGGCTCCAGGAACACCGCCACGGTGCCGTCCGTCGCCGCCGCGGCGACGCAGGTCCGCAACAGGGCGGGTGCGTCGTCGGCGCGGCTTGGACAGGCGACGACGATGCCGGGGATGTCCCGCAGCACCGCGACCGCGTCGTCGTTGTGGAAGTGCCCGCCGAAGCCCTTCTGGTACGCCAGCCCGGCGATCCTGATCACCAGGGGATTGCGCCAGCGGCCGCGGGAGAAGAAGGACAGCGTGGCCGCCTCGCCGCGGAGTTGATCTTCGGCGTTGTGCAGGTAGGCCAGATACTGGATCTCCGGGATCGGCACCAGCCCGGCCAGGCCCGCGCCGAGGGCGAGGCCGAGGATCGACTGCTCGTCCAGGATCGTGTCGAACACGCGGGCGGTGCCGAACCGGCGGGCCAGGCCGCGGGTCACCCCGTAGACCCCGCCCTTCACCCCGACGTCCTCACCGAACGTGATCACCCGGCGGTCCTGTTCCATGATCACGGACAGCGTCGTGTTGATCGACTCGGCCAGCGTCGCCGGCCGCTCGGACCGGCCCTCGGCCCACTGCGCCGCGAGTGCGGCCACCCGGTCCGGGCTGCGTGGTGCCAGCGGTTCGATGATCTCGGCGGCCGAGGTGAGCTGGCGGGCTCCGGTCAGCCGGTCCGCCTCGGCCCGTACCTCGGCGCCGATCCGGTCGTAGGTCGCCAGCACCTGCGCCGGAGTGCTGCCGTTGCCGATCATGGCCCGGGCGGTGCCGAGCAGCGGGTCGAGGTCGTACGCCGTCTCGATCTCGCTCGGCTTGCGATAGCCGATCTCGGCGTCGCTGCCCGCATGGGCCAGGTAGCGCACCGTACGGAGGTGCAGGAACACCGGCCGTCGATGATCACGGACCCGGCGGACCGCCTCCTCGATCACCGGCCAGGCCGTGGCCGGGTCGGCGCCGTCCGCGGCCAGATAGTCCAGGCCCGGCCGGCTCCCGTACGCGTGCTCGATCCAGCCGGCCGGGGTGCGGACCGAGATGCCGAGACCGTTGTCCTCACAGACGAACAGGATCGGCACCGGCAGGCCCCGGTAGGCGGTGTTGATCGCCGTGTTGATCGCGCCGGTCGCCGTCGAATGGTTGGCGGACGCGTCGCCGAACGAGCACACCACGAGCGCGTCGGCCGGCCATTCATGATCAACGCCGAGCCGGTCGGCCCGCTGCAGGGCGATCGCCAGCCCGACCGCGCGAGGCAGGTGCGAGGCGATCGTCGAGGTCTGCGGGATGATCGCCAGGTCCGGGTGGCCGAACACCTTGTGCCGGCCGCCGGCGATCGGCTCGTCGGCCAGACACATCAAGCCCTGCAGGACATCCGTGGCCGGCGTGCCGCCCGGCAGCAGCCCGGCCCGCGCGGCGTAGAACCCGCCGGACCGGTAGTGCAGCAGCGCCGGATCGCCGACCCGGGTGGCCAGCGCGACCATGGCGTTGCTCTCGTGCCCGGCCGACCCGATCGTGTAGTACGCCAGCCCGCGGGCCTGCAGCTCGCGCGCGACAAGATCAAGGTGCCGACTGGTCGCCTGCGCGGTGAAGAGCCGGTCCCAGTCGTGTCCCTCGGTACGTGCCCTGAGCCTGTCGAAGGGCCTTGGGGTCACCGGGCTTGGCCCTTCGACAGGCTCAGCGACCTTTGCCAGCCGGTCGCGGAAGGCCCGGTCCAGCTCCTCGGCCGGCGTCGCCATGATCAGTCGTCCAGTCGGAAGTCACGATCCGGGGTCAGCTCGACGGTGTCCATCTGCGCCTTCTGCAGCCGGCCCGAGTAGTCCCAGTTCACGGACTGCCAGCGGGTGAACTGGTCGAGCACCCAGACCCCGGACTGCCGGGAACCGTTGCCGGACTTGCCGTTGCCGCCGAAGGGCAGATGCGCCTCGGCGCCCGAGGTCGAGTTGTTGATCGACACCATGCCGGCCCCGATCCGGTTCCGGAAGGTGAACGCCTCCTGCGGATCGGTCGTGTAGATCGCCGAGGAGAGCCCGTAACCCGGCCGGTTGGCCAGGTCGATCGCCTGATCGAGATCGCCGTACGTGATCACGCCGACGATCGGGCCGAAGGTCTCCTCGAGGAAGAGTTGATCATCGGGCCGGACGCCGTCGACGACCACCGGGTGGTAGAACAGTCCGGCACTCGGATCGCCGACGAACCCGTCCCGCGGGTTGTCCGCGCCGATCCTGCCCTTCCCGCCGACCACGGTGTGGTGCGGCTGGATCCAGTCGAGGTACTCCTCGTACCGGTCGGCGAACTTCTGGTCCAGCATCGGGCCCATCAGGACTTCCTGGGCCGGGTCGCCGACCGTGGCGGCCTCGACCGCCTTGGCGAACCGGGCCAGGAACTCGTCGTGCACCGATTCGTGGACGATCACCGTACCGAGCGAGGTGCAGCGCTGCCCGGCCGTGCCGAAGCCGGAGAACAAGGCCCCCTCGACGGCAAGATCAAGATCGGCGCTCGGCGTGATCACCAGCGGGTTCTTGCCGCCCAGTTCCAGGCAGGCGTTCTGCAGGTGCCGGCCGGCCAGGGCGCCGATCTCGCGGCCCACGGCCGACGAGCCGGTGAAGCCGATCTTGTCGATCAGCCCGCGCTCCAGTGACTGCTGCAGCCCGGCGAAGGTCTGCTCACCGTCGGCGAAGACCAGGTTGAACACGCCGGCCGGCAGGCCGCCGCCGCGGACGAAGATCTCGTGGAAGGCCGCCGAGACGACCGGCGAGTAGTCGGCCGGCTTCCAGACGATCGTGTTGCCGGCCAGCAGCGCGGGCACGATGTACCAGGACGGCACGGCGACCGGGAAGTTGCCGGCGGTGATCACCGCGACGGCCCCGACCGGGACCCGGTGGGTGAACAGCTGCTTGTCCGGCATCTCGCTCGGCACCGTCTGCCCGTACAGCCGACGGCCCTCGCCGAGGAAGAAGTCGCAGGTGTCGACGATCTCCTGCACCTCGCCGAGCGCCTCCGCGTACGGCTTGCCGATCTCGGCGGTGACCAGCCGGGCCAGCGCCTCCTTGTTGTCCTCGACCAGCCGGCCGATGTGGGCGATCGCCCGGCCGCGGATCGGAGCCGGAACCGCCGCCCACTCGCGCTGCGCGGCCTTGGCCGACTCCGCGGCGCGAAGGAAGGTTGCCGCGTCGGCGAAGGCGACCTCGCCGACCACGTCGGCGAGCCGGGCGGGGTTGCTGCTCGCCACGGTGCTGCCACCGTCGACGTGCTTGCCGTCGACGACCGAAGTGATCAAGGTCCTGCTCACTGCATGTTCTCCGTTCCGTCGGCGAGTCGGCTCAGCGCGCGGCCCAGGGCGGCGACCGCCTCGTCGATCTCCTCGTTCTCGATCGACAGGGCCGGGCGGAACCGGATCGATCGCTCACCGCAGGGCAGCGCCACCACGTGTTCAGTGTCGCGCAGGTCGGCCAGCAGCGCATCACGCGCGCCGGCGTCGGCCAGGTCAACGGCGATCATCAGGCCGCGGCCGCGCACGTTGGCGAGCGTCCCGGGCCGTTCGGCGGCGAGCGCCCGCAGCCCGGCGACGAACCGGTCACCCTTCGGCCCGGCGGCCTCGATCAGGCCCTCGGCCTCGATGATCTCCAGCAGCCGCTGCGACCGCACCATGTCGACCAGCCCGCCGCCCCAGGTGGAGTTGATCCGGCCGGAGACGTGGAACACGTTCTGGGCGATCTCGTCCACCCGGCGACCGGCCATGATCCCGCCGACCTGCACCTTCTTGCCGAACGCGACGACGTCCGGCTCCAGCCCCAGCTGCTGGTACGCCCACGCGGTACCGGTGGTCCCGGCGCCGGTCTGCACCTCGTCCACGATGAACAGGGCGTCGTGATCATGGGCGAGCTGCTGCATCGCCTGCAGGAACTCGGGCCGCAGGTGGTTGTCCCCGCCCTCACCCTGGATCGGCTCGGCGATGAACGCCGCGATGTCGTGCGGATGATCCTGGAACGCCTTGCGGGCTTGGGAAAGCGCGCGCTCCTCGGCCGCGGTCACGGCCTCGAGATGATCTTCGAGCGGATGCACGATCGCCGGTACGTCGATCCGCGGCCAGTCGAACTTCGGGAACCGGGCGACCTTGCCGGGCTCGGTGTTGGTGAGCGACATGGTGTAGCCGCTCCGGCCGTGGAACGCCTTGCTCAGGTGCATGATCTTGGTGCCCAGCCCGGGATCCCGGCCGGCCGCCTCGTTCTGCCGGCTCTTCCAGTCGAAGGCGACCTTGAGCGCGTTCTCGACGGCCAGCGCGCCGCCCTCGATGAAGAACAGGTGCGGCAGCTCCGGGTCCCCGAGCACCCGGGCGAAGGTCTCGACGAACTCCGCGTACGCGCTGGAGTACATGTCCGGGTTGGCCGGCTTGTTCGCGGCGATCATGGACAGCTCGGCCAGGAACGCCGGATCGTCGACCAGCCCGGCCGGGTTCAGCCCGAGCGGCGCGGAGGCGAAGAACGTGTAGAGGTCCAGATAGGAGACGCCGGTCCGCGCGTCGATCAGCCGGCTACCGCGGCTGCGTTCCAGGTCCAGGACGAGCTTGAACCCGTCGGTCAGTACGTGCCGGGAGAGCACCTCGTGCACCTCGGCAGCGGAAACGTGGGCATGTTCGGCCATGTCGCCTCCTCACAGAATGAATTACGGTGAGATCCACTCTAGAGGAGAAGTCTTCTCGATAGCGAACCGTCGCGCCGGACGATGTGGAGGTGGGAAGCGTAGTGGGGGTGGAGGTTCTCCGCCATAGCGTGCCGTCGGTCCCGCGAATAGTGTGCCGGCCACGGAATCCGCCCGAGAACCCGGCTGGGACGCCTCTCGCAACCGCGCGATCTAGAACTCGATGGTGAACGACTTGAGCTCGAAATCGAAGTTGCCCTCCTTCGGCGTCGCGTCGGAGTTTGTGTAGGAGCTCGTGACCTGGAAATGGCCCTGCGGTGCGTAGTCCACGGTGATCGACGTGATCGTCTCCGGGACCAGCGCGACCACGGTGCCGTCTTCGCCGAAGTTGATCTTGGCCACGGGATTGCCCTCGATGATCTCGATCGGCCTTTTGTCCGAGCCGGTCAGCCGGAGGGAAGCTCCCGAGTCGTAGTCGGCGCGATACAGGTTCGCGTTCGGTCCGGCGCGTTGCGAGGTACGGTCGTCCCAGGCGAGGTAGAACCACATCTGCCCCGGCGGGGCCCAGCCGCGGTTCCGGTCGAACGGCGCCACCGACGCCTTGGTGAAGCTGATGCTGTGCTGGAGTTGGAAGTCGCCTATCGTCGCGCGGCGAGGCGCGTACTGCTCGTTCACTCCGGCGGCCGAGTTCCCGCGGTAGTAGGCGGCGGCCGTGGTCGAGGTCCGCTTGCCGGTCCGCAGTGAGATCGTCTGGTCCACGCCCGCGACGCCGACGACCAACTCGGCCTCGGCATCCACAGGGACCGAAGCGACCAGGGTCACCGGGTCCTCGCTGATCGCGAACAGCCCCCTGTCGTAGCCGAGGAGCTCTTCGAGCCGGTGGATCTCTCCGCCCGCTCGCAGCGAGTACGTCTCCGCGGTGCCGGCCCTGCCCCGCTTGAACTCCCGGTCGTACTGGCGGGTCACGGTGAACGCGAGGAACTCCTCGTGCTCGGCGGGAGCCATCGGCCACCGGCGATCTCCGCCGCCCGGAAGCTCGTCCAGCGTGGCAACGCGATTCAGTGTGAAGATGAACCCGGGCGCCTTGATCACGGCGCCCTCCGGCTCGGTCCCGTCCGGGAGCGTGCCCGATTCGTCCTTGACGATCGTTCCGGTGTCGGCCTTCGGCAGCTCTGGCGTTGGCACCTGGTCGGGGGGCACGGGCTTCTTGCCGTCCGGGCGGTACAGCTCGACGCCGGGCGGCACCTCCAACCCGGTGTCGCCGGCATCGATGTCGTCCGGGTCCACCGTGACCTGCTTGTCGCCGATCAAGCGCGGCTCGTACTCCATCTCGTCGAACACCCCGGGCTTGCCGCGGTCCTCCAGATGCCGGATCGGTCCGCAGAAGGCGCGCGGCTGCAGGGTGCCGGTCTTGGGTTCGCGGAGCAGCCAACACCCGGTCTCGGTCGCCGGCCGGGCATGGTTGTCGTCGGCCCTCTTCTCCCGCCAGGCCTGTTCCACGGCGGAGAGGAAGGGCACCTTGCTGTCCACCTCGGCTCCGTTGATGCGCACCGGGGTGCTGCAGGCGGACAGGAACACCAGGACGACGAGCGCACTCGCAACCCAGGATCGACGCGGCGTCGACATGATCACTCCTCGAGAGGTGGTCGATCCGACCCGGCGGCCGGACGAGTTCAGCGTCGCCGCGTCGCCCATCGGCCCGCCCGGAATCGAGTCGAACCGAGTCGGCGCGCCCGTCCCCGAGCGGTGACTCGATTCGACTCGATTCCGAGTCCGCCGGCGGGCCACACCTGACAGACTTCACGACGGAGCCGACCGACGGAGGAGTGAAGCAGATGCGAAGGTTCTGGACACGGATCGCGGTGACCCTGAGTCTCGTGGTCGCGGTATTCCTGCCGGGGCTTCCGGCCGCCGCCCAGGCGACGAGCCTGCCGCCGACCACGACACAATGCGCGACCGCCCTGCAGATCGAGGGCCGACAGATCGCCGGTTGCGGCCAAGCCAGGGGTGACGAGGGTCGGGTCGGCACGTACGATTCCGGGCTCGGCCGGATCACCTGGGGCCCATGGCAGACCCGGCTCACCGTGCAGCTGCCGAGCAAGTTGACGGTGCCGGCCCCGGACGGCCATACGGGCCCGTTCATCGGATACCCGACCCTGGCCGACCGATTCGGCTCCGCGGTCATTCACGGTACGCAGTACCGCGAGATCCAGCCGACGGACGGTCCCGCCTACTACGTCGGACGTCGCGGGGTCTACAAGCTCAGCACCAATCTGTTCACGCCATCCGAGAGCTGGTACCGGACCGCCGGCTGCGTTCCCTCGGCACCGTGTCCCGAGTGGAAGCACGAGCCGGGAAAGGAATGGTCGTCGGCCGGCTAGTCCAGCGAGGCGAGCAGGTCGGCGATATCGGCCGCCGCGGGCACGCCGAGGTCGGTGAAGATGCGCAGCGCCGCGGTCAATTCGGATCGGGCGGCCGCAGAGCCGGGACCGTCGACGGCGAGCAGGCAGCGGCCCAGTCCTTCGCGGGCCTTGGCCTGGTGGATCAGGTTGTCCTGCGCGGTCGCCAGGGCGAGTGCGTCCGTGTGCGCCTTGCTCGCCTCGTCGAACCGGCCGAGCAGGCGGAGGTCGGTCGCGATCTCGTTCGTCGCCGCGACTTCCTGGCCCCGGGTCCCGGTCTCGCGGGCGATCAGCAGCGCCTGCTCGTGCAGGTCGAGTGCGGAGGCGTGCCGGCCCTCACTGCGGTCCAGGTCGCCGAGATTGCCGAGAGCGACTCCTTCGGCCAGCCGGTGGTCGATCTCCCGAGCGATCTTCAGATGGCGCTGACCGAACGTCCGGGCCTCGTCGTACCGGCCGATCAGCTGATAGAGCTGGCACAGGTTTCCGCTCGCGATTGCTTCGTTCGTACGATTGCCGACCTCCCGGTGGATCGAGACGGCGCGCTCGAGATGGTCGATCGCGTCGAGGTGCCGGCCGAGTTGGGCACTCGCGATGCCGAGATTGCCGTACGCCCGTCCCTCGCCGGCCCGGTCGCCGTGCTCGCGGTGGATTGCCAGGGCCTGCTCGTAGTAGCCGACCGAGTCCTGGAATCGGCCCAGCTCGGCGGCGGTGGCGCCGAGGTTGACCAGAACCCGGCCCCGCTGGACGCCGTCCGCCACTGATGCCGCGTGCTCGTGCAGGCGGAGGGCGACTCCGTGGTGTGCGGCGTCGTCGAGATAGGCGAACAGGGTGGTGGAAAGGTCGACTCCGTGACCGGGCAGCCGGTCGCCGGTCAGCTTCACGGCGACATCGACCAGGTTGGCGTACTCGGTGTCGAGCCAGGACCGTGCGGTTTCGCGGTCCGGGAACGCCGGGCCGGGACGATCGATCGGAGCGATCCTCGGACGCCGGTCCCGGTTCTGCGGCGAGTAGGCGTCCATCGCCTCCGCGGCGGCGAAGCGGTAGTAGTCGAGCAGCCTGCCGATCGCGGCCTCCCGGACCGGCGGCGGCTCGGTGCGCTGGGCCTCCTCCGCCGCGAAGGCCCGGACCAGGTCATGCAGCTGGAAACGGTCGCCGGGCAGCGGTTCGAGCATGCTGCCGGCCGCCAGCGCGTCCAGCTGGGTCGCCACGGCGGAGTCGGACTGGTCGGCCAGTGCGGCTGCGGCGTAGCGGTCGAGGTCGCGGCCCGGATGCAGCGCCAGCAGTCGCAGCAGGCGGGCCGTCGCCTCCGGGAATTGCTGGTACGAGGAGCGCAGCGCGAGTTCGACGCCGTCCTCGAGCCGGCCGCGGGCCCGGTCGTCGAGCAGCCAGTCCCGGTGGTCGGCGAGCGTGATCCCGGGATGGTCCCGGATCCGGCCGGCGATCAACCGCAGCGCGAGCGGGTTGCGCCCGGCGAGCTCGGTGATCTTCGCGGCCGCCTCGGGCGCGCCGTCGACCGGGCCGGCGCCCACCTGTGCCCGCAACAGATCCAGCGACTCCGGCGTGGTCAGGGGGTCCAGCCGGACTCTTGCCGTGGCGTCCAAGTCGAGCGTGTGCCGGCTGGTGATCAGGACCACGCAGTGCGGCAGGTCCGGGACCAGCGGCGCCACCTGGTCGGCGGACCGGGCGTTGTCCAGCAGGAGCACCAGCGGCCGGTCCCGTACCGCGTCGGCGAACAGCGTCAGGCGCGCCGACGCCGCCTGACCCGCGAACCGGTGCGGCTTGACCCCGACCTCGCGGAGGAGACCGTCCAGGACGGCCGCCGGATCGGCCGGTGGGTTGTCGGTGTCATAGCCACGCAGGTTCACGGCCATCCGACGTGCCGGCGACGGATCGCCGGACTCGGGTCCGGTCAGCAGCCGGCCGGTCTGCGCGGCCAGCGCGGTCTTGCCGGTGCCGGGCATCCCGGTGATCACGATGACCACCGGCCCGGGATTCTCCGCCGCGGCCATGATCTGCCGGAGTTCGGCGCGCCGGCCGACGAAGTCCGCGGCCGCGACCGGGAGCTCCCGATCGATCCGGACCACCGATCCGGCGCCGGACTCGATCAGTTCGCAGGCGCGCCGCCAGGCCAGGGCCTGGGACCGGTCGCCGCGCAGGAGGATCTGGGCGATGTCGACGATCAGCTCGGTGTCCATCCGGGTGCGGCCGGCCTCGAAGCAGCGCCGGACCGTCTCGAACCCCGGGGCTGCCCGGCCGGCCTGCCGGCGCAACCGGTCCACCTGCTCGTGGGTACGGCGGATCGACAAGCCGGACCAGGCGCGCAACCGCCGCAGTGCCGTCGCGAGGTCGTCGTACGACCGCACGTCGAGCGGGCCGGGCGGCTGGTCGCTGTCGAGTCCCATGCTCTCTCTTCTGTGCCGGCGCTGCTGCGGATCGCGTCCCATCTTCACGCCCGCCCACCGCTCGCGCCAGCACCCGACCGGAACGTCTCGCCGGAACCCGCGGCCGGCCCACCCACCAGCGCACATGATCTCGATCATCAGGCTGAGGCTCGTCGACCACCGGCCAGGACCTGACGGAGCGATGAAATGATCATGGTCGGACAGCCGGAGAACGAAGATCATCTGGCACGCTGTCACCAAGCGTCCACCGTCAAGCTCACCGGAGTCTGATCATGACCAGCACCACGCTCGGCGCCGCCACGGCCGACATCACGCCGCGGCACCCGGTCGACCTGTCCGGGTTCGCCAGCCGTACCGAACCGATGACCGGGGTGCGGGCCCCGCTGGAACTGCAGGCGTTCGCGTTCGGTGACGACGGCGGGCTGCGGGCGGTGCTGGTCGCCGCCGACCTGCTCTGGTGGGGCCCGGACGTCGCCGAGGCGCTGCGGGCCAGGATCGCCGCCGAACACGGGATCGGCGCGGAGGCGGTGCTGCTGCACGCGTCCCACACGCACAGTGGTCCGCAGCCCGGGCTGACCTTCTCGACGCTGGTCGGCCGCGGTGATCGCGACTACCTCGACTTCCTGGCGACGACGACGCTCGAGGCCGTTGCGGCCGCGGTCGCGGACCGGGAACCGGTCACGGTGGCGCGGGGCAGCGGCTCCTGCTCGATCGCGCTGAACCGCCGCCGGGCCGATCCCGACGGTGGCCGCGGCGGCCCGGACCCGGACGGGCCGGTCGATCCCGAGGTCACGGTGATCAGGTTCGACCGGCCGGACGGGTCGGCGAAGGCGCTGCTGACCCACTACGCCTGCCATCCGGTGATCACCGCGGACCAGTTGGCGGGACCCGACTTCCCCGGGGTGACCCGGGCCCGGCTGGCCGAGCGCCTTGGCCCCCTTCGACAGGCTCAGGACGACGCTTCGACAGGCTCGGGGAAGACGGTGGTGATCGCGTTCCTGCAGGGCTGCTGCGGCGATCTCGACCCCGCCCTGACCGAGGGGGACCGGTTCGTCCGCGGCGGTGATGCCGACCTCGACCGGCTCGGCGGTGCGCTCGCCGACTCGGTGATCGCGGTGATCGACGCCGGCCTGGAGCCCGCCGGCGACCTTGCCGTACGGACGCGCACCGGCACCGCCCAGCTGCCGCTGCACACCCCGTCGCTGGCCATGCTGGCGAACCGCAAGGACGAGGACGGGATCTGGGGCGACTGGTCTCGGCACCTGCTCGCGCACCCGGAGTTGATCACCGAGGAGATCCCGCTCCGGTTGATCATGCTCGAGCTGACCGACGGGCTGGCCCTGCTCGGCCTGGACGCGGAGATCACCGTCGAGTACGGCCTGTGGCTGAAGAACTGGTCCAACGGAGGTGTCTTGCCGATCCCGTACACCAACGGCATGATCGGTTACGTGGTCACCGCGGATCAGGTGCGCGAGGGTGGCTACGAGCCGGACGACTCCTATCCCTACGTCTACCGGTCCGGGCGGTTCACGACCCGGACCGAAGAGATCGTCCGGTCCGCGATCATGAGCCTCCTCACAGAACGGACCACCGCGTGACCTCCTTCGACGGCCTCGGCCTTCACCTCGGCAACCTGCATCAGCTCTCCGACGCCCAGTCCCGGTCCCTGTCGGCGGAGAACCCGACCGGCGCCCCTGGGCAGGGGGCGTTGGCCACCGACGGACTCGGTGCGGCGGCCGCCCGCGATCTCGGCCAGGGCTGGAAGGTCGCCCCGGCGGTCAAGATCGCGCCGAAGTCGATCTTCGAGCTCGGTGACATCGACGGGCCCGGCTCGATCCAGCAGATCTGGATGACCACCACGGCGGCCGCCCGGACGCTGGTCCTGCGGATCTACTGGGACGGGCAGGAGCAGCCGTCGGTGGAGACGCCGCTGAACGACTTCTTCGCCTCCGGCTGGGGCGTCTATGCGCCGATCTCGTCGCTCGCGGTCTGCGTCAACCCGAAGAACGGGTTCAACTCCTACTGGCAGATGCCGTTCCGGCAGCACTGCCGGATCACCGTGGAGAACCTGGCCGACGAGGAGTGTGTGCTGTTCTACCAGGTGAACTACCAGCTCACCGAGGTGCCGGAGGACGCCGCGTACTTCCATGCCCAGTTCCGCCGGACCAACCCGCTGCCGTACGCGGAGGAGTACACGATCATCGACGGCGTCTCCGGCCGCGGCCACTACGTCGGCACCTCCGTCGCCTGGGGCGTGAACAACGGCGGCTGGTGGGGCGAGGGCGAGCTGAAGTGGTTCCTGGACGGCGAGGACGCGCCGACGATCTGCGGCACCGGCACCGAGGACTACTTCTGCGGCGCCTGGTGCTTCCACGTCGGCTCGCGCTACGAGACCTTCACGACGCCGTACGCCGGGATGCCGCTGAACACGACGCCCGACGGCAGTGATCAAGATCCCGGCCGCACTCAGACCCGGTACGGCCTGTATCGCTGGCACATCACCGATCCGATCCGGTTCCGGACCGGGCTGAAGGTCACCATGCAGGCGCTCGGCTGGCGCAGCGGCGGCCGCTACCTGCCGCTGCAGGACGACATCGCCTCCGTCGCCTACTGGTACCAGACCCTGCCCACCGCTCCGTTCCCGGAGTTCCCGGACCGTGACGCGCTGGAGATCATCTAGCACACTGGTCCCGTGATGGAGTTGGAACCCGCGGTCGCCGCGGCACGGGCGCGGGTGCCGCGCGAGCAGCAGTCCCAGGACCTGATCGAACACCGCCGGCTCGCGGACGCGTACCAAGATCAGATCTGGCCGCTGGTGGGGCTGGACGGCCCGGAGCTGCCGACCCGCGAGGTCATGATCAGCACGCCGGGACGCCCGGATGCGCTGCTGCGGTTGCTCTATCCGCCCGGCGTCGAGCCCGGTCGGGACCCGCTGCCGGTCTGCCTGACCCTGTTCGGCGGCGGCTGGCGGCAGGGTGGGCTGCACCATCCGTCGTTCAGCCAGCCGGCCGCGCGCCGGGCCGCCGGGGCGGGCGTGATCATGGCCTGTCTCTCGTACGCGCTCGCGCCCGAGCATCCGTACCCGGCGGCACTGGACCAGTGCGTCGCGGCGCTGGACTGGCTGGTTGATCATGGACCGGAGTACGGCGTCGACCCGGGCCGGATCGGGGTGGACGGCACCTCGGCCGGCGGCAACCTGGCCGCCGCGCTGGCCCTGCGGAACCGGGACGGCGCCGGCCATCCGCTCCGGCTGCAGATCCTCGAGGTCGCCGCGCTCGACCTCACCGGCGGCCACTTCGACTGGACCGGCGTCGACCCGGCGGTCCGGTCGGGCGCCCTGCCCGGCCTGCTCGACATCGTGAAGCAGTACGTCCCGTCCGGCCTGATCACCGATCCGTACGTCTCGCCGCTGCTGGCCGACGACCTGTCCGGCCTGCCGCCGGCGTACATCCTGACCAGCGAGCTGGATCCGCTACGCGGCGACGGCGAGGCGTACGCGAGCGCGCTGGCCCGGGCCGGGGTGCCGGTCGCGGCGTTCCGGGTGATCGGGGCCGACCACGGCAGCCAGATCTTCGAGAAGGTCTCGCTCGGCGCCCGGGCCGCGCAGGTCATGATCAACTCCGCCCTGCGCACCCTGCACGACGCCGGCTAGTCCGGAACCAGGCTGAGGGCGCGGGACGGGCAGAGCCGGACCGCCTCCTCGACCTCGGTGTCGCAGTCCTCGGCCTCGTCGGCGAGCAGGACGACGCGGCCGTCCTCCTCGTCCTGCTCGAAGTATTCCGGGTTGGTCAGCACGCACATGCCGGAGCTGGCGCACAGGTCCCGGTCGGCGATGATCTTCACCATGATCACCAGGCCACCGGGAGCTCGGCGGCTCCGTAGAAGTTCTGGTCGGTGCGCAGCTGGACCTGGCTCGAGGGGACGGCCAGCTTCAGCTCGGGGAAGCGTTCGATCAACCGGCCGAGCGCGATCCGCAGCTCGACCCGGGCCAGTTGCTGGCCGAGGCACTGGTGCACCCCGTGGCCGAAGGTCAGGTGGCCGCGGGTCTGGTTGGTCACGTCGAACCGGTCCGGGTCGGCGAAGTGCTCCTCGTCGCGGTTGGCGGTCTGGACCGAGACGGTCACGTACTCGCCGGCCTTGATCAACTCGCCTTCGAGCTCAACGTCGACATCGGCCTGCCGGATGATGCCCGTGTGGATCACGCCCACGTAGCGGAGCAGCTCCTCGACGCCGGTGGTGATCAACTCCGGCTGCTCGCGCAGCAGGTCCCACTGGTCTCGGTTCTCCAGCAGCGCCAGCGTGCCCAGGCCGATCATCTTGGCGGTGGTTTCGTGGCCGGCGACCAGCAGCAGCACCGCCATCCCGATCACCTCGTCGGTGGCCAGCTCCTGGTCGGCGGCGAGATCGGAGAGCAGGTCGTCGGTCGGCTCGGCCTGCTTCGCGACCACCAGCTCGGCCAGGAACGTGGTCAGATTCTGCTGCGCCAACGCCTTCTCCTCCACCGTGGAGGTCATCGTCATGAAGACGGCCGTGTCGGCGACGAACCGGTCCCGGTCCGCGTACGGGACGCCGAGCAGTTCGCAGATCACCAGCGAGGGAACGGGCAGCGCGAACTCGGCGACCAGATCGACCGGCCCACCGGCGGCCTCGATCGCGTCCAGCCGGGCGTCGACGAACTCGGCGATCCGCGGCTCGAGCTCGCGCATCCGGCGGACCGTGAAGACGCCGGTCAGCTTGCGCCGCAGCCGGCTGTGATCGGCCCCGTCCATCTCGATGAACATGCCCGGCGTCACCGGCAGGTCGCCCTCGAAACCGGCGTAGGCCTCCAGCCCGGGCATCGGCACCGGGACCTGGATCGGGGCGGCCAGCCGGGATCGGAACCGGTTGTCGGCCAGCACCTGCCGGGACAGGGCGTGACTCGTCACCAGCCAGCCGAGGGAACCCTCGGGGTAGTAGCGGAGCCGGCGCAGCGGTGCCTCGCGATGCAGCGCCATCACGGCGGCCGGCGGGTCGAACGGACGCTCGCGATCGAGCGGGATGCCGTACGGGACGGGGTCGGTGGTCGTCATGGGATCTCCTCCGTGGCAGCGATATACGTAGGAATCTAATATACGTATATGGGTGCGTGCAAGCACGTTGAGGAATCAGAGCATCCGGGCGAGCAGGTACGCCTCCGTTCCGGCCAGGCCCACCGAGAGGAACAGGGTCTTCTGGTCGGGCGTCGTCCGGCCGACCGCACGACCCGTGAGCAGGTCGCCCAGCGCGACCACCCGGTCCGCCTGCGGGGTACCGGCCAGGATGTTCGGCGGCTGGTAGCCCGCCAGCTGATCGGTCGAGTCGGTCGCCGCGAGCTGGACGGCGTCGACCAGGTCCGGCCCGAACTCCGCCCGGCCGACCTGTTTCGGACCGAGCGTGGACACGAAGCAGCCGGGCGCCAGCCAGGCCGGGTCGATCACCGGCACCGGGCTGTCGGTGGCCAGCACCACCAGGTCGGCGCCCTCGACCGCGGACCGGGCGTCGCCGGTCGCCACACAGAGCACTCCGAACTCGGTCTGCGCCCGGTCGGCGAACGCGCGGCGGTGCCGCTCGGTCGGCGAGAAGCAGCGGACCTCGGACAGCGCCCGCACGGTGCGGATCGCGTCCAGCTGGGCCCGGGCCTGCCGGCCGGTGCCGATCAGCGCGAGCGTGGTCGCGTCGGTCCGGGCCAGCAGGTCGGCCGCGACGCCGCCGATCGCCCCGGTCCGGCGCGGGCCGAGCTCGGTGCCGGTCGCGATCCCGCGCACCCGTCCGGTCGCCAGGTCCTGCACCACCACGACCTGGTCGTCGTCGCCGCTGCCCGGAGCGAGATAGCTGCGATAGCCGTACCAGTCCTCCCGGCGCAGGCCGGCGGTGATCATCAGCCGGTGGCCGGCCAGGTCCGCGGTCGCCCGCGGCGGCGCGACCAGCCGGCCGTCGGCATGATCACGCAACGCGTCCCGGATCCAGGCGACCGCGCGGTCCGGGGTCAGCCGTTCCTTGATCAGCCCGTCGTCGATCAGCACCGGTTTCATGATCGACTTCTCGACGGCGGCGCTAGAGGCCGAGGATCGCGGTCAGGTCCAGGCCGACCTGGTCGAGCGTGCGGTCGGCCCGTGCGCGGGCTGCCGCGAGGTCCTGGCTGTCGGCCGGCGGGATCCGTACCTCCAGATAGCACTTGAGCTTCGGCTCGGTGCCGGACGGCCGGACCACGACCTTGATCGAATCGCCGCAGAGCCGGACGCCGTCGGTGGCGGGTAGTTCCTTGGTGCCCTCGGCAAGATCGAGAAAGGCGACCGGTTCGCCGGCCAACCGGTCCGGTCGCTGTTCCCGGAGCCGGGCCATCGCGTCGGTGATCAAGGAAAGGTCGGACACCCGGAACGTCAGCGGCCGGGTCTGGTGCACCCCGTACCGGCGGGACAGGTCGTCCAGCCGGTCGGCCAGGGTCAGCCCCTCCGCCTTGAGCCCGGCCGCGACGCTCAGAATCCGTACCAGGGCAGAGATCCCGTCCTTGTCCGGTACGGCAGCGGGGTCGCAGCAGTAGCCGATCGCCTCCTCGTAGCCGAAGGCGAGGCTCGGCACCCGGCCGATCCACTTGAACCCGGTCAGGGTGGCCACGAAGCGCTGCCCGTGCGCGGCCGCCATCGCCGACAGCAGTGAGCTCGAGACGATCGAGCAGGCGTAGCTGCCGCGAACCCCGCGGCGCAGCGCGTCGTCGCCGAGGATCGCGCCCAGCTCGTCGCCGGAGAGGGTACGCCAGCCGTCCGGGCCGGGGATCGCGACGGCGCACCGGTCCGCATCCGGGTCGTTCGCGATGATCAACTCCGCACCGGCCGCGGTCGCCGTGGTCACCGCCCGGTCCAGTGCGCCCGGCTCCTCCGGATTGGGGAACGACACGGTCGGGAACGCCGGGTCCGGGTACTCCTGCTCCGCGACGACCGTCGGTGCCGGGAAGCCGGTCCGCTGCCACGCCTGCCGGACGATCGCCCCGCCGACACCGTGCATCGGCGTGTAGACCCAGGACACCCGGCGCGGCGCCTCGGCGTCGACCAGGGTCGTCAGTCGATCGAGGTAGGCGTTGATCAACTCGTCGCCGATCACCGCGTAGTCCTGCGACCGCGGAAGATCAGCGACCGGGTGCCGGCTCATCCAGCCGATCCGCTCGGCGATCTCCACGTCGGCCGGCGGGATGATCTGCGAGCCGTCGCCGAGATAGACCTTGTAGCCGTTGTCGTTGGGCGGGTTGTGCGACGCGGTGACGACGATCCCGGCGACGCAGGCGAAGTGCCGGATGCCGAACGCGACCACCGGGGTCGGCGTCGGCGCGGCGGTGATGATCACCTCGAACCCGGCCGCGGCGATGATCTCCGCGGAGTCCCGGGCGAACACATCGGAGTTGTAGCGGGCGTCGTAGCCGATGATCACCCGGCCGCCGGTCTTGCCCTCATCGGTCAGGTAGGTGGCGAGGCCGGCCGCGGCCTGGGCGACCACCACCCGGTTCATCCGGTTCGGGCCGGGCCCGAGCGGACCGCGCAGCCCGGCGGTGCCGAACTCGAGCCGGCCGGAGAACGCGTCGGTCACCTCGTCCCGGGCGGCCGCGTCACCGGCTTCGGCCTTCTCGATCAGATCGTCCAGCGCGACGGAGGTCGCCGGGTCCGGATCCTGCGCGCGCCAGAAGGTGAGCTTCTCCCGCAGCACCGGGTCGAACACCGACGCCCCGGTCACAGCACGGCCGCCAGACCGCCGAGCAGGGATCGCAGCCGCGGTTCGGCGGCGCGGCCGGCCGCGATCACCTCCGCGTGTTCCAGCGGGGTGGGGGAGATGCCGGCGGCGAGGTTGGTGACCAGAGAGATGCCGAGCACCTCGAGGCCGGCCTCGCGGGCCGCGATCGTCTCCAGCGTGGTCGACATGCCGACCAGGTCGCCGCCGAGGATGCCGGCCATCTTGACCTCCGCGGGCGTCTCGTACTGCGGCCCGCGGAACTGGACGTAGACGCCCTCGGCCAGCGTCGGGTCGACCGTGCGGGCGAGCGCGCGGAGCCGCTTCGAGTAGGCCTCGGTCAGGTCGATGAAGGTCGGCCCCTCCAGCGGCGTCGCGCCGGTCAGGTTGAGATGATCACGGATCAGCACCGGCGTGCCCGGACCCCAGTCGGGGTTGAGGCCGCCGCAGCCGTTGGTCACCACGAGCGTCGTCGCGCCGGCGGCCGCCGCCGTCCTGACCCCGTGCACCACCGCTGCCGTACCGCGGCCTTCGTAGTAGTGGGTGCGGCCGGTGAACACGGCCGCGGTCTTTCCGAGCGGAGTTCGGTACGCCCGCAGGGCGCCGCCGTGCCCGGCCACGACCGGGGCGCTGAACCCGGGCAGTTCGGACAGCGGGACTTCGCCCAGCAGTTCGCCGATCTCGTCGGCCGCCGCCGACCAGCCGGAGCCGAGCACCAGCGCCAGATCGAGCTTGTCGAGCGACAGCTCGCGGACCAGCGCCTCGGCGGCGCGGCCGGCCAACTCCTTGGGATCCTCAGTGGTCACCTGGGCACTATAAGTGAGTCGCCGCCCCGTGTCGCCGGAACGCGTGGCGCCCACTCGGCTCGTGCCGGATCCCCATGATCAACACGGGACCCTCTCGATCACAGGCCACGTGCCTAAAGCGATTTAGGGTGCGTGACTTCGACCCGGGAGCTGAGACTGTGCACCGCATGAACCCGCGAAGATCCTCACGTCAACCCAACGGTTCTCTTGACACCATGCACTCGGCACCACAGGATTCGACTAGATCGGTTTAGTACTTCGGGGGTCGAGGTGACTCGGCACAAGCCGTTCGCTGCGGCGACCCCGCTCATCGACGAGTGGAGGGCATGACATGTCAGATCAATCCGGCGAAGAGGCCACCGGCCTCGCCCCGTTCACCTTCCATCGGCGCGCCATGCTCGCGGCCGCGGGTGTCACCGCGAGCGCCGTGGCCATGCCGGGCGCGCTCCTACCGCTGACCGCCGCCGCCGATCAGCCGGATGATCGGCGCGGGGTCGACCAGCCGACCTTTCCGCCGCAGCTGACCGAACTCCAGCCGGGCAATCCCGCGGACCTTCAGAAGTTCCTCGACTACGAGGTTGCGAACGACCCCAATGCGCCGTACCTGCGCTGTGACGTGCCGCTGGCCCGGCGCGCCACGCTGCCGGCGACCACCCAGGCCAATCCGCGGCTCAGTCCGGACCCCCAGGTCCTGAGTCTCAACCCCTACTACCGATTGCTGGACATGCGGTCTTCGGCGCGCGAGCTGAAGAATGATCGTTTCGGCGTCGGGCAGCGTCCCTACATCACCCGATTCGCCCAGTACCAGGACATCCTGGGCGGGTGGATGGGGGCGCAGCTCATTCCGAATCCGGCCTGGGTCGACACGGCGCACCGTAACGGGACCCTCGCCCTCGGCATCCTCTACCAGCCGTACTTCTCGACCACCAATCCCGACATCCTGATCAAGGACGATCAAGGGAACTTCCTGGTCGGAGACAAGATGGTCGACCTCGCCGAGCACTTCGGCTTCGACGGCTACTTCCTCAATATCGAGGGAAAGACGATCAGCGAGCAGAAGGCGGCCGAGTTGGCCGCCATGTTCGACGGCATGCACCGGCGGGCAGAGGAGAAGGGCCTGCCGAACTTCCATCTGCAGATCTACGACGCGCTCTGGACGAACGGCGCGGGGCGCTACGACAACAAGTTCACCAAGAACAACTCCGGCTGGATCAAGCCCGGCAGCCGGGTCGACAGCATGTTCATCAACTACGCCTGGCCGATCAACTTCGTCGAGGCCGGCTGGCAACATCCGGGCGTGGACTACGTCGAGCCGAGCCTGACCGAGGCCGACCGGGTCGGCCTCGATCCGTTCGCGACGCTCTACTTCGGCCTGGACATCCAGGAGGAGAACGACCGCGTCCACGCGAATGCGCTCGACATGTACGCCAACGAGATCATTCCGGTCAACGGCGCCGGTGCGCCGCGCGCCAGCCTTGCGCTGTTCACCCAGGCCGACAGCATGATCAGGCGGATCAACGGATACCTCGGTCAGATGCCTTCTGCGCCGACCGCAACCGTCGAGGAGATGTACGTCGCGGATCGCAAGTTCTGGTCCGGTGCGTCGGAGAATCCCGCGATCCCCGTGACTCCGGTCGACCCTGATCCCAAGAAGGTGGTTCGACCGGACTGGGAGCCACGCTACGGGATGGCCAACTTCATCCCCGAACGCACCGTGATCACCGAGCCGCCCTTCGTCACCCGCTTCAACACCGGACAGGGTGATCATTTTCAGCTCGCCGGAGCGCGGGCCGATGATCAGGTCTGGTACAACATGGGCATCCAGGACATTCTGCCGACCTGGCAGTGGTGGCGCCGGGATCGGAGCGGGAAGGCCCAGTCCGACTCGCTGCTCATGATCGACTACGACCACGACTTCGCCTACGACGGGCCGAACTGCCTGAAGGTGAGTGGTCAGCTGTCGGCCTCGTCGAGCACCGAGTTCAGGCTCTACAAGACCTCGCTCGACGCGGGTCGCCCGATCACGGTAGCCCTGATCGCCCGCGCCGGAACCGATGACGCGCTGGACGCTCTTCGAGTCGGCTTGAGCTACCTGGACGATCCGGAGCAGACGACCTGGATCGATGATCGCCTCCCGATCCGAAAGCTCGGCCACGGGTGGGTCCGCCTCGAGTTCAATCCGCGTCCCCGGCAGGGAGAGGTGATCACCGCGCTGTCGATCGGCGTGATCACCGACAGCGGATCCGCGGACGACTTCACGGTCCGGCTGGGAGAGCTGAGCGTGCAACGCCGCAACACTTCCCAGGGTCCGTCCCGGCCGGCGGAGGTGCGCGTCGCCGCGTCCTATCCGAGCGAGTCCGGCCGCGGGCTGACGGTCGGCCTGCAGTGGAAACTCGATCCGGAGGTCTGGTACTACGACCTGCGGACGAGCGGAGATGCGCCACGGTGGCTCGGCAGGATCAGCTCAGCCGCGTACGTGCTCGACGGCCTGTCTCCCGGATCGGACGTGGCGGTCATCGCGGTCGGCCGGGACGGCAGCGAAAGCACTCCGGCCACGGTGACCGTCACGTAGGGCCCCTAGGTCGTGCTGGACGTCCGGGACCGGCGTACGTGATCACGGGCATGGGCGATCGCCGGCGCGAGTTCGTCGAACAGGTGGTTCTCGTGCCGTAGCGAGTCGATCACGCCGACCCGGGTCAGCACCTGCAGATGCTCGCGCCGGATCCCCTTGATCGACACGGTGATGCCGCGCCGTTCCAGGGTGTGCACCAGGTCGACCAGGATCCGCGCGCCGGTGACGTCCAGCAACTGCAGCTGGGACAGCCGGAGGACGACGACCGTGACGCCGTCGACGGTCAGCACCCGGTCGACCAGCCGCTGGGCCGCCCCGAAGAACAGCGCGCCGTCGATCCGGAACAGCGCGATCTCCTCGTCGCCGGGACGCGGCTGGTCCGGGATCGGCTCGCGGTGGACGCCGCTGGAGCGGGCCAGCATCCGGAGCGCGAAGAAGGTCGCCACGGCCAGCCCGATCACCACCGCGATGATCAGGTCGAACGTCACCGTGATCACGGCGGTGATCAGGAAGGTCAGCGCCGCCGACCGGCTGGCCCGCAGCACCAGCCGTACGGTGGCGCGGGAGATCATCCGGGTCGCGGTCACCATCAGCACCCCGGCCAGCGCGGCGACCGGGATCCGGGAGACCGCCGCCGCACCGGCCAGCACGATCAGCAACAGCACCAGGGCATGGGTGATCGACGCGACCCGGGTGCGCGCTCCGGACCGTACGTTCACGGCGGTGCGGGCGATGGCGCCGGTGGCGGGCATCCCGCCGAACAACCCGGCGGCGAGCGAGGCGAGGCCCTGGCCGACCAGCTCCCGGTCCGGGTCGATCGGCCCGGTGTCCGCCATCGCGGACGCGACCCGGGCCGACAGCAGCGACTCGATCGCGGCCAGCCCGGCGACCGCCGCGGCCGGCCCGAGCAGGCTGATCACGAGGCCGGGTTCGAGCGGCGGCAGTGCCGGTGCCGGCAGCCCGGCCGGCAGGTCACCGATCCGGGGCAGCGGCAGGTCGAGCAGGACCGCGGCGACCGTGACGACGATGATCGCGATGATCGACCCGGGCACCCGGGGATGCAGTCTCGGCGCGATGATCATGATCGCGACGACCACCGGGATCGCGCCGAGCGACCAACCGGCGTCCGGCCAGCGGGCGGTCGCCAACGCCTGTCCGGCGGCGATCACGGCGTTGCTGTCGTGGCCGGCCGAGGACAGGGTCGACGGGACCTGCTGCAGGAAGATGATGATCGCGATGCCGAGCGTGAACCCCTCGATCACGGGCCACGGGATCAGCTCGACCACCCGTCCGAGTCGGAGCACTCCGGCAATGATGATCATGACCCCGGCGAGCAGGCTGACCGTGACCACGGCACCGGGCCCGTGAACGGCCACGATCGGGGCAAGGACGACCACCATGGCCCCGGTCGGCCCGGACACCTGGACGTTCGAGCCGCCGAACACCGCGGCCACCACGCCGGCGACGATCGCGGTGATCAACCCGGCCTCCGCGCCCGCGCCGGAACTGATCCCGAAGGCCAGCGCCAGCGGCAGGGCGACGATCCCGACGGTCAGCCCCGACAGCAGATCGACCCGCCAGCTCCGGCCCAGGCCCCGGTAGTCGGCCGCCGCCGGGAGCAGCGGACGGAGCAGCCCGTTCACCAACCTGGACCGCGGGGCTCTGGTGCTCACGAAGCGGGGACGTCGGCGGAGGCGGATCCCACAGCGGGCAGCGCGTCCGCGGAGCCGAGCTCGTACTGGTTCCGGTTCAGGATCTCGCCGAGCAGGGTCCGGGCGACCCGCAGCAACTCGGCGACCTGCGGGTAGGCGAGCCGGTAGAACACCTGGCTGCCGCGGCGTTCGGAGAGCACCAGATGGTCGTTCCGCAACACCGCCAGGTGCTGGGACAGGTGGGAGGCCTCCAGCCCGGTCTCGGCCAGGAGCTCTCCGACCGACACCGACGGCGCGGACGAGAGGACCTCGAGGACCCGGATCCGCAGCGGATGCGCCAGCCCCTTGAAGAGGGTCGCCTTGACCTCGTACAGCGGCCGCAGGCTTTCGCCGATCCCCGTCACAAGCACTCCATCCGGGCCTTCTGGGACGTATTCATGAATTGATGGATTCATCATATCGCGCTCTTGTGGGAGGGTCGTCGCCGTGTCGACGCAACCGTCCCGGCCGCTGTCCGCGGCGATGGTCCTGCTGGTGCTCGCGCTGTTCGCCGGGTGTTCGCTGCTGCCGAAAGCGGAGCCGAAGCAACTCGAGTACGAGGGACCGGCGCAGCCCGACCTCGGTGTCGAGCCCGCGGGATTGCCGATCGGCGAGGTCCGGACCAGGGTGGTGGCGCTGAGCCAGGACGGTGTCGTCATCGCCGAGCCGGACGGCAGCATCTACCAGGTCGGTGCCGACGGCGAGACCCGCTGGACGCAGCGGAGCACGCTGGACCTGCCCGGCGTCGGTTCGGCCCGGCTCGTCCTGGTCGGGCCGAGCGCCGACGCCGATGCCGGCGCCGTGGTCGCCGCCAGCTACTCCCGGGACCCGTGCAAGGACAACCGGAAGGCGTGCGACCCCCTGACCTCCGATCTCACGTTGGAGTACGGGATCGTCGCCCTCTCGACCGCCGACGGTTCCGTGCTCTGGTCGAAGGTCCTGATCCCGTCACAGCGCCTGAAGGCTGGAGACCTGCCGCCGAACGACTTCACCTGGGGCGTCTCCGTGGTTTCCGCGACGGCGGTGGCCGGGTACGTCCAGCACGGCGACGAACGGAACAAGCGGACCACCCTCGGTTTCGATCCGCAAAGCGGCGAAGAGCTCTGGAAGGTCGACGGCATCCAGGCCGACTGGGCCGGCGGCGACGGCGGCGACAAGCTCCTCGGCCTGAAGCTCGGGCGTGGCTCCGACCTCGACTACGAGGGCCATCCGATCGTGCTCGACGCGCGGACCGGCGAGGAGACCTGGCGGGCCGACGACCTCGGCTATTGGGGACGTGCCGGCGGCGCCGCTGTCGGCGACACCGACAGTCACGGCGTCTACACCACGGAGTCGAGGCAGCGGCCGGGCACCCTGGACCGCTTCGTGGTCGACCTGGCGACCGGGGCGACGACGTCGTTCGGTGAGAACGGCGCGGTCGGGGAGGACGAGAACGGGCCGTTCTACGCCTGGGTCGAGAATCAGGTCCTCGAGGGCGGCGGGCGCCTGTTGTCGACCGGCCTACCGCCCGGCGAACCTGCCGGCGGCTGTGAGCCGACCGACCAGGTCGCGGCCTCCGCCGCGGTCGGCGGCTACCTCTGGACCTACCAGGCCAGCAGCAGTTCGTTGGTGGCGTACGACCGCACCGGTGCTCGCCGCTCCGAACCCGTGCCCGGCATGCTCGCCGCGGTGAACGAGGACTGGCTGGTCGCCGCGCAGGATGATGGAGGAAGGCTCGGCATCTACCGGCTCACGCGTTGATCGACGTCCGGCGCTGCGTCAGCGCCACGTCAGCGACCGCCGTAACCCTGAGTCCCGGGGCAGGACGTCCCGGAAAGGGAGTGCGTCGCAACGTGAGGAAAGTGTCTGTGAAGTCCGGTCCTGCGACGGCTGTTGCCGTTGTGGTGGCGCTGGCCGTACTGGCGGGGTGTTCGTCGATCCCCAGGCCGGCCGGGTCGCCGAGTCGGGCTCCGGAACTCGGGGAGTACGAAGGTCCGGCGCAGCCCGACCTCAGCGCCGTTCCGGTGGGGCCGTCGCGCGGCACGTCCCAGACCGAGGTGGTCGGGCTGACCCGGGACGGAGTTGTCATCACCGACCCCGGCAGCCCGGCTTCGCTGCTGGACGCCGACGGGCAGGTCCGCTGGAGTCTTCCCCGCAACCTGAGGCTGCCGGGCCGTCCGGGCGAGGCGATGATCAACGGGGCGGGACCCATCGTCGACACGGACGCCGGCGACGTGATCGCAGCGGCTTCTGCGGCCAGCGCGTGCGACGGCGAGTTGGGTGACTGCACCGAGCAGGCCTGGCAGGAGTACGGGATCGCCGCCTTCTCCGCCGCCAACGGGGCCCTGCTCTGGTCGAAGGTCCTGATCCCGGCGGAACGGTCCGACCCGCCGTCGGATCCGGGCCGGGTCTCCTGGGGTGTCACCCTGGTGTCGGCCGCCGTCGTCGTGGCGTACGTGCAGGTCGGTGAGAGCCGGGACCGGCGGACGACCTTCGGGTTCGACCCGCACAGCGGTGATCAGCTGTGGAAGCTCGAAGGGGTCGAGGTGGAGTGGGCCGGCGGGGACGGCGGGGACCGGCTGCTGGGGCTGGAGGTCCGGCCCGGGTCCGGCGGCGCCTTCGACCACGAGGGACATCCGGTCGTCCTCGACGCGAGGACTGGTGCGGTGACCTGGCGCTGGGAACACCTCGGCCGTTGGGGCCCGGTCGCCGGTGCGTTGGTCGGCGACACGGACCGGTACGGCATCGTCGAGCTCCGGTCGGCCGAGGCCGACCGGCAACAGAACGTCTCGAAGTTCGCCGTCGTCGACCTGCCCGCCGGCGTGGCCGCGCCGATCGACAAGGCGGGCGTCGTCGGGGAGGACGAGGGCGGACCGTTCTACGCCTGGGTGGGGTCCCGGGGCGACGAGGGTTGGGTGATGTCCGCCGGACTGCCTCCTGGGCCGCCCGGGATCGGCCGCGAGCGGACCGGTCTGGCCACGCTCTCGTCGGCCGTCGGTGGGCATCTCTGGATGTTCGAGGAGGTGAGTCGTTCGACGGTCGCGTACGACCGCACGGGGGCGCGCCGCTCGAAGGAACTGCCGGGTCGTCTCGTCGCGGTGAGCGAGGACTGGGTGGTCACCCGGCTGGAGGACGAGGGGTCGCTCGGCATCTACCGGCTCACGCGTTGATCGACTTCCGGCCGACCACGATCGTGCCGTCGACCTCGTCGTCGGTAATGATCATGGTCTCAAAACCCTTGTCGGCAAGGATTTCCGCGGTCACGGGCGCCTGGTGCCGGCCGGCCTCGATGAGCAGCTGGCCGCCCGCCGTGAGCCAGTCCGGGGCGGCCGCGGCCGCACGCCGGTGCAGGTCGAGGCCGTCCGCGCCGCCGTCCAGGGCGATCCTGGCCTCGTGCTCGCGGGCCTCCCGCGGCATCAGCTCGATCTGCTCCGTCGGTACGTACGGAAGGTTGGCGACGACCAGGTCGACCCGGCCGCGCAACGACGCCGGCAGGGGAGCGAACAGGTCGCCGGCCAGGACGGTCTGATCCGGGCCGTTCAGGTTGCGGCGGGCGCAGCCGACGGCGACCGGGTCGAGTTCGGTGGCGTACAGCCGGAGGCCGGGCACTTCGGCGGCCAGGGCGGCCCCGATCGCGCCGCTGCCGCAGCACAGGTCGACCACGACGGCGCCGGCCCGGACCCGATGGGCGGCCTCGGTGACCAGCAGGCCGCTCCGGCGCCGCGGTACGAACACGCCCGGGTCGACCGCGATCCGCAAGGACCGGAACTCGGCCCAGCCGAGCACGTACTCCAGCGGTTCTCCGGCGACCCGCCGCCGCACCAGCCGTTCCAGTTCGGTGGCCTCCGCGGCCTCGGTGAGCAGCAGGCGGGCCTCGTCCTCGGCGAAGACACAACCGGCAGCCCGCAGCCGGGCGACGAGTCCGGCGTTCTCGCTCAGCCGGTCACCGGCTGTCCCCGCTGCACGGCCGCAGCCGTAGCTCGGCGACGTACTCCTCCGGGGCACCGGCGGCCTCGGCCGCATCGGCGATCAGTCCGACGGTCCGGGCGCTCGGCAGCCCGCCCTCGAAGTCGTTCAGCACATAGACCCAGGCCCGCACGATGCCGTCCTTGGCCGCGACGCTCAGCTTCACCTTCCGGTAGAGACCGGAGTCGGCGCTCTCCCACGCGTCCAGTTTGGCCTCGTCGACCGGCGAGAGATCGTAGAAGCCGACGAACACCTGCCCGTCCGGGTCCTCCGCGAGCGTGGGCAGCGGGCCGTCCCACCCGTCGCCGCCGAAGCTGAGGCGCCAGCCGGACAGCCAGCCGGTGCCGCGCCGTGGCGAATGTGGACAGCGTTCGCTCATCTGGCTCGGATCAAGGTTGCTACCGTACGCCGCATACAGCACACCCCGGAGGGTACCGGTTCCGCCTCCCCGGTGGTCGGAGATTGCGTGGAAGAATGCCGGACGTGACCCGAGTTGTGATCATCGGCGGTGGACCTGGCGGGTATGAGGCGGCCTTGGTGGCTGCCCAATTGGGCGGCGAGGTGACGCTGATCGACTCCGACGGGATCGGCGGCTCTGCCGTGCTGACCGACTGCGTGCCGTCGAAGACCCTGATCGCGACCGCCGAGGTGATGACCGAGGTGAGCGAGTCCGAGGAGCTGGGCATCCGGTTCGCCGACGGCGACTCCCCGGCCACCGGGCTCAGCGTCGACCTGAAGGCGGTCAACAAGCGGGTGCTCGAACTGGCCGACGCGCAGTCGGAGGACATCGCGTCCCGGCTGGTCCGGGACAAGGTGACCATCGTGGCCGGGCGGGGCGGGCTGGTCTCCCCGGAGGTGGTGGTGGCGGAGACCGCCGACGGCGAGCGGTCGTATCCGGCCGACGTCATCCTGATCGCGACCGGCGCGCATCCGCGGGTGCTGCCCGAGGCCGTACCGGACGGCGAACGGATCCTCACCTGGACCCAGGTGTACGGACTGAACGAACTGCCCGAGAAGCTGATCGTGGTCGGCTCCGGCGTGACCGGGGCCGAGTTCGCCGGCGCGTACAGCGGGCTCGGTGGCGAGGTCGTCCTGGTCTCGTCGCGGGACCGGGTGCTGCCGCACGAGGACGCCGACGCCGCCCAGGTGCTGGAGGACGTGTTCACCCGGCGCGGGATGGAGGTGCTGTCCCGGTCCCGGGCCCAGTCGGTGGTACGGGACGGCGACCAGGTCGTGGTCACGCTGACCGACGGCCGGACCGTCACCGGATCGCACTGCCTGCTGGCGGTCGGGTCCATCCCGAACACCGAGAACCTCGGCCTGGCCGAGGCCGGCGTCGAGCTGAACGAGGCCGGCTTCGTCGCCGTGGACCGGGTCTCGCGGACCTCGGCCCGCGGGGTGTACGCCGCCGGCGACTGCACCGGCGTGCTGATGCTCGCCTCGGTCGCCGCGATGCAGGGCCGGATCGCGATGTGGCACGCGCTCGGCGACCGGGTCAGCCCGCTCGACCTGAGCGTGGTCTCGTCCAACGTGTTCACCGCGCCGGAGATCGCCACCGTCGGGATGACCCAGCAGCAGGCCGATACCGCGATCCCGAAGGTCGCCACCGCGATGCTCCCGTTGGAGGGCAACGCGCGGGCCAAGATGCAGGGCGTCCGGGACGGCTTCATCAAGGTGTTCTGCCTGCCGGTCACCGGCATCGTCGTCGGCGGTGTCGTCGTCGCCCCGCGGGCCAGCGAGTTGATCTACCCGCTGGCGATCGCCGTCGCCGAACGGCTCACCGTCGACCAGGTCGCGGAATCCTTCACTGTCTACCCGTCGCTGACCGGCTCGCTCGCCGAGGCGGCCCGACGGCTGCACCTGCACGGCCAGGAACTGCGCGGCTGACCGTCCGATGTCCGCCGGGCAGCCGTTTCGCCGGTGGGTAGGTTGGTGGCGTGAGCGGGGTTGAGGCGGCGGTCGACATGCTGCGCGGGCGACGGTGGTCGGTGTTGTCGGGGGCCGGGATCAGTACGGACAGCGGCATTCCCGACTACCGCGGGCCGAACGCGCGGCCGGCATCGCCGATGATGTACGGCGAGTTCGCCGGCTCGGCCGAGGCCCGGCAGCGGTACTGGGCGAGGTCGTACCAGGGCTGGAGCCGGATCGGCACCGCCCATCCCAACCGGGGCCATCGGGCCCTGGTCCGGCTGGAGGCCTCCGGACTGGTCGGCGTCGTCACCCAGAACGTCGACGGGCTGCACGAGGCCGCGGGCAGCAGCCGGGTGATCGATCTGCACGGCCGGATCGACGACGTGATCTGTCTCGACTGCGGGCTCCGGGTGTCGCGGGCCTCGGTCCAGGACCGGCTGGCCCGGCTCAACCCGGACGTCCCGGCGGCGGAGGAACTGGAACACGCCGAGCTGCGGCCCGACGGCGACGCGGTGGTCGAGGACTGGCACGACTTCGTCCTCGCCGAGTGCGAACGGTGCGGTGGCCGGCTGAAGCCGGACGTCGTCTTCTTCGGCGAGAGCGTGCCGAAGGACCGGGTCACCGCCGCGTACGACCTGGTCGACGCCGGCGAGGTGCTGCTGGTGGCCGGCTCGTCGCTGACCGTGATGTCGGGGCTGCGGTTCGTCCGGCACTTCTGGAAGGCCGGCCGGCCGGTGATCATCGTCAACCGCGGCCGGACCCGGGGCGACGAGTTCGCCACGATCAAGCTCGACGAGGGCACCTCCGAGGTGCTCGACCGGCTCGGCGACGCGCTCAGCGTGATCGGTGCGACCGAAGGTCCCTGATCCGGTGCCGGATCGACTCGGCCAGTTCTTCATGATCAGTACGGAGCTCCGCCAGCACCCGGCTCAGCGACTCGGCGGCGTCCACCAGGCTTTCCTGATCAAGGTCGGCCGGATGGGTCGCGGCCATCCCGGGCGGCTCGGGCAGGCCCGCGTTCTCCACGCTGACCACACCGAAAGCCGGATAGACGACCCCACGGTCGGCGCCCCACAGTTGCCAGACCAGGTCCCGGGCCTCGGTCAGTGAACGCAGCGCCCGCCAGCGATGTCCCCGGACCGCGTGCCGGGCCGCGTCGCCGATCGCGATCCAGGCCAGGAATTCCCACTCCCGCAGCGTTTCCGGGTCCGTCGCCAGTCGCTCGGCGGGCACCGGATCGGCCAGCCGCCCGGTCCGGTCCAGCAGTGCCCGCGACTCGGGCGGCCGGCCGGAACGGAAGTCGGCCGGTGCGACGACCAGGGACAGCTGCCGCCCGTCCCGGTAGGCGACGATGCAGTGCGAGCCGCTCTGCCAGCCCTGGACCAGCGTTCCGGCGACCGGCGCGAACGAGCTCACCGCCTGCACGGCCTCGTCCCGGCGCACGTCGAGGTCGTCCCCGGTGACGCCGATCCCGGCGTCCAGGTCGGACCAGGCGTCGCCCGCGCCGCGGCCCAGCGAACCGCCGAGCTCGAGCCAGTCCACCCAGGGCTGCCGGGCCGCCCAGTCGGTCAGGCGTTGCACCAGTTCGGCCGGGTCAGCCACCATCGTCGTCCTCCTCGAGTCGTCGGGCGCGGTCCCGTAGATAGCGCTGCTGGGGCAGGTTGATCGCCCGGTCCGCCGCCGCCAGGTAGGCCGACCGGGCCGGTCCATGATCACCGGCCAGCTCGAGCAGGTGGGCCCGAACCGCGCTCAGCCGATGATCATCGCCGAGCCGGCCGGACCCGTCCAGCTCGTTGATCAAGTCGAGTCCGGCGGCCGGCCCGTCGACCATCGCCACCGCCACCGCGTGGTTCAACTCGACCACCGGATTGGGCCGGGCCTGGGTGAGCAGCAACCGGTAGAGCGCGACGATCTGCGGCCAGTCGGTCCGGTCGGCCGACGGCGCCTCGTCGTGGATCGCGGCGATCGCCGCCTGCAGTTGGTACGGGCCCGGCTCGCCGCGCGGCAGCACGGAGCTGATCAAGGAAACGCCCTCGGTGATCATGGCCCGGTCCCAGCGGGTCCGGTCCTGGTCGGCCATCACGATCAGTTCGCCGGCCGGCCCGGTGCGGGCCTCCCGGCGGGCGTCGGTGAGCAGCATCAGCGCGAGCAGCCCGGCCGCCTCGGCGTCGTCGGAGAGCCGGTGCAGCAGCCGGGCCAGCCGGATCGCCTCGGCGGTCAGCTCGGGCCGGTGCAGGTCCGGTCCGGCCGTGCTCGCGTACCCCTCGTTGAAGATCAGGTAGAGCACGTGCAGCACGGCCGCGACCCGCTCCAGTTGATCTTCGCGCGGCGGCAGCGCGAATGGGACGCCGCTGCCGGTGATGCTCTGCTTGGCCCGGGTGATCCGCCGGGTCATCGTCGGCTCCGGCACCAGGAAGGCGCGGGCGATCTCGGCGGTGGTCAGCCCGCCGACCGCACGCAGCGTGAGCGCGATCTGCGACGCCGGCGACAGCGACGGGTGACAGCACAGGAAGAGCAAGATCAACGAGTCGTCGGACTCCGCCGGCGCCGGCTCGCCGGGGAGTGCCGGATCGGGCCGGATCTCCCACTGGGCCTGGGATTCCTCGCGGCGCCGCCGGGCCTGCTCGGCGCGCAGCAGGTCGATCAGCCGCCGCGACGCCACGGTGATCAACCAGCCGCGCGGCTGCTCCGGGATTCCGGTCCGGGGCCATTGGGTCGCCGCCGCGAGCAGCGCCTCGGACACCGCGTCCTCGCAGCTGTCGAAGTTGCCGTAGCGGCGGACCAGCGCGCCGAGGACCTGCGGCGTGAGCTCCCGCAGCAGGCCTTCGGTGTCGCCGTCGATCATGGCGTGTCGATCACCCATGGCTGACCATGATCAAGTTCCTGTTCCGATCAGCCCTGGTGCTCCGGCGGGCCCTCGTCGACCGGCCGTACGTCGACGTACCACTCCGAGGTGGTGACGGCGTCCGGCGGATGGGGCGTGTCGGCCAGCTGGGCGGCGATCTCGGTGGCGCGATCGAAGCTGGCACAGTCGACGATCGTGTAGCCGGCCAGCACCTCCTGCGTCTCGGCGTACGGCCCGTCGGTGACCACCGGGGCGCCGTCGCGCAGGCTGATCCGGCGCGCGTGCACCGGAGCGCTCAACCCGCGGGCATCGACGAACTCGCCGGACTCGACGAGGGCGTTGTTCCAGTCCCGCATGAAGTCGACCATGGTCGAGAGGTCGTCGGCCGACCAGGCCGACTGGCCCTCGGCGCCCTTGCCGGACAGCATGTCGTAGTCGCGCTGCGATCCGTACAGCATGATCAGGTATTTCATGGCCTGCCCTTCGTCCCGCGGCTCCGCGATCCGGCGCCGTCACCCGTTGATCGGAGCCGGACCGGCGAACCGGACACACTCTCTGAACCGAAACCTAGCGGGAAAAACGAAAGTGCCCGCCTCCACCAGGGAGACGGGCACGTCGGTCGGGGACTCAGTCGCCGAAGCCGTCGAACATGCCACCGATGCCTTCGCCGATCTCGCCGATGCCGTCGCCGATGCCCTCGAACATGCCGCCGATGCCTTCGCCGATGCCGCCGATGCCCTCACCGATGCCACCGAACACGTTGCCCATGCCGCCGAACAGGAAGCTGCCGATCAGCACGCCGGACAGCATGTCGGAACCGCGCCAGTTGCTGTAGTAGCCCTGCGCCCACGGCGCGTACGCCTGGCCGCCTTCCCAGTACGGCACCCGCTGGGCGCCGACCTGGACGGTCCGGATGTACGGGTCGGCGCCGGCCAGCACGCGCTCCGCGTCGGCCGGGCAGGCCGGGATCTTGCGGGCCGCGCCGCCCGGCGGGGCCCACTCGACGTCCTGGCTGGACGGGCCGTGGGCCGGGTTGAAGAAGCACGGCGGGCGCTTGGCCGGCAGCGGTTCGCCCGCGACCCGGGCCTTGACGCAGGCGATCGCGTAGCGCCCGTCCTCGAGGATCTCGGTGACGTGCCGGATCTCGTCCGGCTGCTTCACCGCGTCCAGCGACATCTTGGCGTCGTCGTAGGCGTCCAGGGCGCGCTGGTAGTCCTGCTGCATGGCCTCGTCCAGCGGGTGGCCGGCGACATCGGAGTCGAGTCGCTGCAGCTCCTCGCCGAACTTGGTCACGTCCTCTTCGGCGGCGCGCTTCGAGGTCGACAGCTGGCTTTCCAACTCCGCCCGCGCTGCATCCTCACGCTGTCGCGCATGGCGACGGCTGATCAGCATGGCGCCGCCACCGACGACACCGAGCACAATCAAGAGAACAAGCCACTCCATGCCCTTCAGTCTGCCCGGTTATCGCCGAACACCCACGGTCGGGGACCTAAAAAGCCATAAGAACCCGGTGCCGGGCCCGATTCAGTCGACGATCTCGCAGATCAACTGGCCGCTGGCGACCGTTGCACCGGCCGACGCAGTGAGCCCGGTCACTTTCCCGGATCGGTGCGCGATCAGGGGCTGTTCCATCTTCATCGCCTCCAGGACGACGATCAGGTCGCCCGCGGCGACCGTCGCGCCGTCGGCGACCGCGATCTTGACGATCGTGCCCTGCATCGGCGACGTGAGCGCGTCGGTGCCCGCCGACGGACCGGTCGCGGCCGACCGGGCGTGCCGTCGCGGTCGGCTGCCCGTACCGCCGGCGGCGCCGTTGACCGTGAGACCGGCCGGCAGTGCGACCTCGAGCCGCTTGCCGTTCACCTCGACGATCATGGTCTCCCGCGGCTCCGGATCGGCGCCCGGTTCGACGGCGCCGTCGTACGGGGCGAGGCGGCCGGCGAACTCGGTCTCGATCCAGCGGGTGTGCACCGCGAACCGGCCGTCGGTGGCCGTGAACGCCGGGTCCTCGATCACCGCGCGATGGAACGGGAGCACGGTCGGCATGCCGGCCAGCTCCAACTCGGCCAGCGCCCGGCGGGACCGGGCCAGGGCCTCGGCGCGGTCGGCGCCGGTGACGATGATCTTGGCGATCAACGAGTCGAAACTGCCCGGCACCGTCATCCCGGCCCGGTAGCCCTCGTCGACCCGGACCCCGGGACCAGTCGGCGGCCGCCAGGTGGTGAGCGTCCCGGGGGCGGGCAGGAAGTTGCGGCCCGGGTCCTCGGCGTTCAGCCGGAACTCGATCGCGTGCCCGCGGACCGGCGGGTCGTCGTAGCCGAGCGGTTCGCCGTCGGCGATCCGGAACATCTCGCGGACCAGGTCGATCCCGGTCACCTGCTCCGACACCGGATGCTCGACCTGGAGCCGAGTGTTCACCTCGAGGAACGAGACGGTGCCGTCGTCGCCGATCAGGAACTCGCAGGTGCCGGCGCCGACGTAACCGGCCGCCAGCAAGATCGCCTTCGACGCGGACACGAGTTGATCATGCTGGTCCGTCGTCAGGTACGGGGCCGGTGCCTCCTCGACCAGCTTCTGGTGCCGCCGCTGCAGCGAGCAGTCCCGGGTGGAGACGACGATCACGGAGCCGTGCCGGTCGGCCAGGCACTGGGTCTCGACGTGTCGCGGATGATCAAGGTAGCGCTCGACGAAGCACTCGCCGCGACCGAACGCGGCCAGCGCCTCCCGGGTGGCCGACTCGAACAGCTCGGTGATCTCACCGGTCTCGCGGACCACCTTGAGTCCGCGGCCGCCGCCCCCGTACGCGGCCTTGATCGCGATCGGCAGTCCGTACTGCGCGGCGAACGCCTCGACCTCGGCCGCGCCGGCCACCGGGTCGGCGGTGCCGGGCACCAGCGGCGCGCCGACCTGCTGGGCCAGGTGCCGGGCCCGGACCTTGTCGCCGAGGGCGTCGATGGCCTCCGGCGGCGGCCCGATCCAGGTCAGCCCGGCCTCGATCACGGCCCGGGCGAAGGCGGCGTTCTCGGCCAGGAAGCCGTAGCCGGGGTGGACGGCGTCGGCGCCGCTGCGGTCCGCGATCGCGAGCAGCTTGGCGATGTCGAGGTAGGTCTCGGCGGGGGTGCCACCACGCAGGGCGTACGCCTCGTCGGCGAGCCGGGCCGGCAGGCCGTCGGCGTCGGGATCGGCATAGACGGCGACACTGCCCAACCCGGCATCCGCCGCGGCCCTGATCACCCGGACCGCGATCTCGCCACGATTGGCGACGAGCACCTTGCTGATGGCCACGCAGACCTCCCACCGTTGGTGAGGGGGAGTCTAGTGTCCTGTCAAGACCCCTTCGTGATCATTTCGAAGTTGATCATCAACGGATCATGATCAAAAGGAGGTGGGCCTCTCTCAGTATGAGTGAGAGAGGCCCACCAGGCCAGAGTTGTGTGACGTCTCCGGCCGATCGATCAGCGGCACAGCCCGACTCCCCGTCACCGGGAGCCGCAGCGGGTCTTGACCGAAGCCCATGGGTCCCACTGTTCGGCCGACCGATCCGATCGATCACGTCCTCACGCTCAGGTGTGAACGTAGCAACGTTTCTACACCGGGCCGACAGGCGTTCGCAACCCCTTCGACACCGGGAAGACGCTCCGATCGTCCTGTCCACCGCGCCGTCCACACACCACCCGGAGTTATGCACCGAACTGATCAACTTCTGCACAGGCACCGGTGGATAATTCCGGTCCCAGTCACTTCGCGGGCCTAAGCTGTCGGACATGGAGCCGGAGGCGGACACCAAGGACTGGACCTGGACGCTGCACCGACAGTGCCCCGAGTGTCGGCTGTCGGCCGGTGAGGTCTCAATGGCGGAACTGCCCGACCGGGCCGAGGCCGCAGCTGCGGAATGGGTGCAGATCCTGACCGCGAGTGCGGGGGTCGGGATCCGGCCCCGGCCGGACGTCTGGTCACCGCTGGAGTACGGCGCGCACGTCCGCGACGTGTACCAGCTGTTCGACGCCCGGCTGGCGCTGATGCTGGTCGAGGACGAGCCGACCTTCGCCAACTGGGACCAGAACGAGAGCGCGATCACCGGCGACTACGCCAGTCAGGACCCGGACCGGGTTGCCGCCGAGCTGGCGACGGCGGCCGAGGCGTTCGTCACCCGGATGCGCGGGCTCTCCGAGGACCAGTACCAACGGGTGGGGCGCCGGTCCGACGGGGCCGAGTTCACCGTGACCACCTTCTGTCAGTACTTCCTGCACGACGTGGTGCACCATCTTTGGGACGTCACCGGCCAGACCGAGCTCTAGCTTTCCGGCTTCGCCCGCTGAAACGTTACTGGCGAGTAGGCTCGGCCTCGACTCACAGCGCTGTCGAGGAATGGAGGCAGACGTCATGACTGCGGTTGATCACGCTCCGGCGTACCGGCTGGGCCCCGAACACCGGGATTTCAAGGCTTCCGTCGCCGACTTCGCCCGGACCCGGCTCGCCCCGCACGTGGAGAAATGGAACGCCGGCCACCGGCTGCCGCTGGAGGCGGTACGGGAGATGGCCGACCTCGGGCTGTTCGGGCTGGCCGGTCCGGAGGAGTACGGCGGCGCGGGCGACTTCACCAGCCTGTGCCTGGCGATCGAGGAGATCGGCTACGTCGACCAGTCGCTCGGGATCACCCTCTCGGCGGCGGTCGGCCTCGGCAGCAACCCGATCGCGGCGTACGGCACGCCGGCGCAGCGGGACCGCTATCTGCCGGACCTGCTGGCCGGCCGGACGCTGGCGGCGTTCGGCCTGACCGAGCCGGAGTCGGGCACCGATGCCGGCGCGCCGCGGACCCGGGCCACCAGGACGGGCGACGGCTGGGTGATCAACGGGACCAAGCAGTTCATCACCAACTCGGGCACCGAGCTGACCTCGGTGATCACGGTCACCGCGCGGACCGGGACGGCCGCCGACGGCACGGCGGAGGTCACCGCGTTCCTGGTCCCGGTGGGCATCCCGGGTCTGGAGATCGGCCCGGCCTACGACAAGGCCGGCTGGTACGCCTCGGACACCCACCCGCTGACCCTGACCGACGTCGCGGTCGCCGATGATCAGGTGCTCGGCGCGGTCGGCCGCGGCTACCACCAGTTCCTGGCCGTCCTGGACGACGGCCGGGTGGCGATCGCGGCGCTGGCACTGGGCTGCATCCGGGCCTGTCGTGATCTTGCCGTCGAGTACGCCGGCAGCCGGGAGACGTTCGGGAAGCCGATCGGTTCCCGGCAGGGGATCGCCTTCCAGCTGGCCGATCTGGACGTGATGGCACACGCCGCGGAGCTGCTCGTCTACGCGGCCGCGGAACTGAAGGGCACTGTTGATCATGACCGGTCGGCGTTCAAGCGGGCCGCCTCGATCGCCAAGCTCTACGCCACCGAGTCGGCCGTGACCGCGACCCGGGTCGCCGCGCAGGTCTTCGGCGGGTACGGGTTCATGAACGAATACCCGATCGCGAGGTTCCACCGCGACGCCAAGATCCTGGAGATCGGCGAGGGCACCTCGGAGGTGCAGCGGCTGCTGATCGCCCGCGGACTCGGGCTGCCGGTCGCATGACGGAATTCGAGGAGGCCGTCGAGGCGACCCTGCGGCCCACCGCCAAGGCGGCGGAGAAGCTTGCCGGGCAAGGAAAACTCTTCGTCCGGGACCGGATCGCGCTGCTCTTCGACGAGGGTACGTTCAGCGAGGACGGCCAGCTGGCCAACGCCCTGGCGCCCGGCCTGCCGGCCGACGGGGTGGTGACCGGGCGTGGCCTGGTCGACGGCCGGCCCGCGCTGGTGGTGGCCAACGACCCGAGTGTGAAGGCGGGTTCCTGGGGCGCCCGTACCGTGGAGAAGATCATCCGGGTCACCGAGGAGGCGCTCCGGGCCGAGCTGCCGGTGTTCTGGTTCATCGACTCGGCCGGCGCCCGGATCACCGACCAGGTCTACCTGTTCCCGGGCCGGCGCGGTGCCGGCCGGATCTTCCACAACCAGGTCGCGCTGTCCGGGAAGGTGCCGCAGATCTGCTGCCTGTTCGGCCCGAGTGCCGCCGGTGGCGCGTACATCCCGTCCTTCTGCGACGTCGTGATCATGGTCGAGAAGAACGCGTCGATGTATCTCGGCTCGCCGCGGATGGCGGAGATGGTGGTCGGCGAGAAGGTCAGCCTGGCCGAGATGGGCGGCGCCCGGATGCACGCCGAGGTGTCCGGTTGCGGTGATCAACTTGCGGTCGACGACGCCGACGCGATCGAGCAGGCGAAGGCGTACTTCTCTTATCTGCCGGGGAACTGGCGCACCGATCCGCCCGCCTACGACGAGGCCGAGCCGGCCCGGACCTTCGCCGACGACCTCGTCCCGGCCGATGAGCACCTCGGCTACGACGTCCGCGGCGTGGTGGAGGCGATCGTCGACGCCGACTCGTTCTTCGAGCTGAAGCCGCTGTTCGCCGCCGAGCTGGTGACCGGCTTCGGGTTGCTGGCCGGACAGCCGGTCGGCATCGTGGCCAACCAGCCGGCGGTCAAGGGCGGCGTGCTGTTCGTCGACTCGGCGGACAAGGCGGCCCGGTTCATCTGGCTCTGCGACGCGTTCAACGTGCCGCTGCTCTATCTGGCCGACGTGCCCGGGTTCATGATCGGCAGTGCCGTGGAGCGGCAGGGGATCATCCGGCACGGCGCGAAGATGATCACCGCGGTCGCCGAGGCGACCGTGCCGACGGTCTCACTGATCTTGCGTAAGGCGTACGGTGCCGGGCTGTACGCGATGGCCGGCCCCGGCTTCGGCCCGGACGCCTGCCTGGCCCTGCCCACCGCAAAGATCGCGGTGATGGGCCCGGAGGCCGCGATCAACGCGGTCTACGCGAACAAGATCGCCGAGATCACCGACGAGGCTGAGCGGGAGGCATACGTGACGAAGCTGCGCACCGAGTACGAGCTCGACATCGACATCGTCCGGCTCGCCGGCGAACTCGTGATCGACCAGATCGTCCGCCCGGCCGACGTCCGCCGCGAACTGATCGCCCGCTTCGCCGCCGCCGCGACCAAGGACCGCCACTTCTCCACCCGCCGGCACGGCGTCCCCCCGGTGTAACTCTGGCCCCAAGTTTTTCACGTTACGTGAAAGACTGGCGCTTCCCGCGAGATATAACGCGCGGGAAGCGACAAGAAGTGTGGGGAAGTGCGGCCGTCGTCAGCTGGACCAGCTTCGGCGGAAGATCAGGACCAGCGAGCGCAGGGCCAGCACGAAGCCGACGAAGAGCAGGCAGGCGCCGATCACCGGGAAGACCTGGATGGTGGTGCCGGGCAGGTTCGGGCCGCCGGTCGCGGTGATCATGATGATCGCGGCCAGGGTGGCGGCGGAGGCGAGCACGGCGACGATCACCTGGTGGGCCAGGCCGAGCAGGAAGTTGCGGTCGCCCTCGTCGCTGAGCAGCCGCAGGTTCACACTCAGCCGGCCGCGCTCGAGGTCCTCGCTGATCTTGTTCACCCGGCGGGGCAGCCGGCGCAGCAGCGGCAACAGGTTGAGCAGTTCGGAGTCGAGCTGCTGCCGGATCGTGTCGGGATTGGCCGCGGCGGCGAAGATCTCCCCACCGTGGTTGCGGGCGATCTTGACCAGGTCGAGCTTGGGGTCGATCAGCCGGCAGGTGCCCTCCAACGCGGCCAGCGCCCGGAAGGCCGCGGCGACCTGGCCCGGGATCGCGAACCCGTACCGGCGGACCAGACCGAAGATGTTGCCGAACATGCCGCCGGTGGTCGTGGTGCCGGACCGGTAGCGGACGATCAGCTGGCCGACCTCGCGTTCCATCGCCTTCTCGTCCAGCGGAACCGTCGGCCGCTCCAGGATCTCCACCAGGGCGTCGGTCGCGGCGATGCTGTTGTTGCGGTCCACCGCGAGCAGCAGCAGCCCGAGCGCGTCCCGGGAATGATCATCGAGCCGGCCGACCGAGCCGAAGTCGAGCAGCCCGATCCGGCCGTCCTCGTCGATCACCACGTTGCCGGGGTGCAGGTCGGCGTGGAACACCCCGCTGAGCATGATCTGGTCCAGCACGGCGCCGAGCAGCCGCTGCGCCGCGGCCGACCGGTCCTCGGTGGTCAGCCCGGCCAGGGTCTCGGTCGAGTTGCCGATCGGGGTTCCGGTCAGCCGCTCCTGGACCAAGATCGTCTCGCCGGAATACTCCGGGAACACCCGCGGGATGACGACCTCGGACTCGGGCCGGGTGGCCGCGGCGACGCCGATCATGTTGTCCGCCTCGACCCGGTAGTCCAGTTCCTCCCGCAGCGAGGCGGCGAACCCCTCGGCCAGCCGGCGGACGCCGAGCTCGCGGGCCCAGCCGGTGGCCCGTTCCAGCCGGTCGGCCAGCCGGCCGACGATGTCCAGGTCGGCCGTCACCTGGTCCCGGGCACCCGGCCGCTGCACCTTGACGACGACCGACTCGCCGGTGATCAACACGGCGGTGTGGACCTGGGCGACCGAGGCGGCCGCCAGCGGCTCCGGGTCGATCTCGGCGAACACCTCGTCGATCGGCCGGCCGAGGCTGGCCTCGATCACCGGCCTGATCGCCGGCCAGGGCAGCGCCGTGGTCGAGCTCTGCAACTGCGACAGCTCCCGTACGAAGACGTCGGGCACCAGGTCCGGCCGGGCCGACAACATCTGGCCGATCTTGATGAAGGTGACCCCGGCGTCGTTCAGCGCCCGCCGCAGCGACCGGGCGACCGAGGCGGTCCGGGTCTCGGCGGCCAGCCCGGTGACCCGGTCCCGGGCCCGCGGCCGGAGGAAGCCGCCGAGCCCGTGCCGGACGGCGATCGCGATCACCTGCACGTAGCGGCGGAACCGCCGGAACCGTTCCCGGGTGCTCCGCAGCACCCGCCACGGGGTCGGGATGGTGCCGGTCGGGATGATCAACTCCGCCACCACGAGGACGGCGATGGCAAGGAAGAAGGCCCAGGCCAGGACCAGCACGAAGATCAACAGCAGCCCGAGCGGGATCCGGTCGTCGTTCTGCTCGAACAGCCCGGACTGGAAGGCGATCCAGGGCAGGGTGGTGCCGAGTGAGCCGACCATGATCAGGCCGACCAGGATCGACCGGGGCCAACCGATCGGCACGCCGAGGACCCGCCGCGCGATGTAGGCGACCAGCGCCGCCATCGCGATCAGCGACGCGATCCCGAGGATTTCCACCATGGTCGCGATTGTTGCAAGGGCTCGGCCGGATCGGGCGGAGCACACGCGACCGGGGTACGGGGATCGGGCGGCCCGCCCGAACGGCGCCGGGCGGCGGTGACAGACTTGGCCGTATGACGGATCGTGGCTGGGCCGAGGTTGATCGCTATCTCGTCGACACGCTGGTCGGCGACCAGGACGACGACGTGTTCGAGGCCAACGCGGCCGGTGGGCTGCCGTCGATCGACGTGTCGCCGCCGCAGGGCAAGCTGCTGCACCTGATCGCCCGCTCGATCGGTGCCCGCCGGGTGCTCGAGATCGGCACGCTGGGCGGCTACAGCACCCTCTGGCTGGCCCGCGCGGTCGGGCCGGAGGGGCGTGTGATCACGCTCGAGTACGAGCAGCGGCACGCCGACGTGGCCGCCGCGAACCTGTCCCGCAAGGGCGTGGCGGACCGGGTCGAGATCCGGGTGGGCGCCGCCCTGGACAGCCTTCCGGTGCTGGCCGAGGAGGGGGCGGAGCCGTTCGACCTGGTGTTCATCGACGCCGACAAGCCCAACAACTCCAACTACCTGACCTGGGCGCTCCGGCTGACCCGGCCCGGTTCGGTGATCATCGTCGACAACGTGGTCCGGGCCGGCGGCATCGCCGATCCGGACTCGGCCAACGAGGCGGCCCGGGCCAGCCGGGCGGTGCTGGAACTGATCGCCGCCGAGCCGCGCCTGGACGGCACCGCGCTCCAGCTCGTCGGCGGCAAGGGCTGGGACGGCTTCGCCTACGCGCTGGTCACCGGCTGATCGGTGGCGAGGATCGCGTAGAGGTCGGAGTCCCGCCAGCCGTCCTGGATCTTCATCGTGCCGCGCAGCCGGCCCTCGTAGCGGAGGCCGGCCTTGCGCAGCACGGCGCCGGAGGCCAGATTGCGCGGATCGCAGGTGCCCTCGATCCGGTACAGCCGCTGCTCGTCGAAGCCGAACCGGACCAGGGCGGCCGCGATCGCGCTCGCGTAGCCGCGGCCCCAGAGGTCGGGATGGACGATGTAGCTGATCTCGCCGCGGTCGTACCGGCGCTTGATGATCTTGAGTTCACCGATCCCCACGACCAGGCCGGAATCGACCGCACAGAAGGGGAATCTGACCTGCGGGTCGGCGTCCCAGGCGGCCACCGCCTCGTTCACGTAGGTCCGGGACTCGGCCTCGCTGTTCGGTCCCCAGGCCTGGTACCTGCTGCTGCGCGGGTCCGCGCCCCAGCTGTGCACCCGGTCCAGGTCGCTGTCCCGAATCGGGCGCAGGGTGATCGCCGGCGCAGTCATCGCCGGGCCAGTCCGACCGCGGTACGCCAGCGGTCCCGGCGCGACTCCCGCTCGTCCGCGTCGATCGCCGGCACGAAGGTGCCGGCCGGATCCTGATCAAGGTCCTGCCAGGCGTCGGCGGCACCGAGGCTGGCCCAGGCCAGCCGGGCCGCGCCGACGGCGGACACCTCGGCCACCGGCGCCACCCGGACCTCGAGGCCGAGCAGGTCGGCCTGGGTCTGCATTGCCAGCGCCGACGCGGTCACGCCGCCGTCCACCCGCAGCTGGTCGATCCGGACTCCCTCGCCGGTGATCGTCTCGATCACGTCGGCGACCTGGTGCGCGACGGCGTCCACCGCCGCCCGGGCCAGCTGCGCCCGGGTGGTGCCGGCCGAGAGTCCGGCGAAGGTCGGTTCGGCGTCGCGCAGCCAGTGCGGGGCGCCGAGGCCGCCGAACGCGGGGACGAAGGCGACCCCGCCGCTGTCCGGTACGGAACCGGCGAGCGCCAGCAGGTCGGCGACCGAGTCGAGGCCGAGCAGGGGAGCGAGCCAGGCGAGCGCGGCACCGGAGGACACGATGTTGCCCTCCCGTCCGTACGTCGGGAAGTCGGTCAGCCAGGCCAGCGTGGTCGGCACCGGCGACGGCTCCGGATCGAACTCGATCACCGGCGTCATCACCGAGCTGCCGGTCCCGTAGGTCGCCTTTGCGGTGCCGGGTTCCGTGCAGCCCTGTCCGTACAGGGCGGCGTGCGAGTCGGCCAGCACCGCGGCGATCTCCGGCCGGCCGTCGATGCCGGGCAGTTCGGTCCGGATCGGCAGCCGGGTGTCGGAGTTGATCACCGCCGGCAGGGCCGACTCGGGCACCCCGAACAGGCCGAGCAGCTCGTGGGACCAGGTGAGCCGGTCGACATCGAAGAGCAGGGTCCGGGAGGCGTTGCCGGCCTCGATCACATGATCATGACCGGTCAGCCGCCAGCAGAGCCAGGAATCCACGGTGCCGACGGCGATCCGGCCGAGCGGGGCGCCGGCCGTGCGCAGCAGCTCGTTGATCTTGGGCGCCGAGAACATCGGGTCGATCCGCAGCCCGGTCAGGCTCCGGACCAGGTCGTCGGCGCCCGGCTCGGCCAGCAGCCTGGCGCAGCGGTCGGCGGTCCGGGTGTCCTGCCAGCCGATCACCGGCCCGAACGGCCGGCCGGTCTCGCGGTCCCAGGCGACCACGGACTCGCGCTGGTTGGCGATCGCCAGGGCCCGCACCGGGCCGGTGGTCGTACGGCGGCACTCGGCGACGGCCGCGCAGACCGACTCCCACAACTGCTCGGGGTCCTGCTCGACCCGGTCCGGACCTGGGGTGCGTACGTCGACCGGGGCTGCACCGTGGGCGACGACCGCGCCTGCGGCCGTCACGGCGATCGCCTTGGAGTTGGTGGTCCCCTGGTCGATAGCGATGATCACCGGCTCGGCTGCGGGCAAGGCCGACCTCCTCGACTCGAAGTCGATCATGATACCGGGCGACTGCCTTGACGCCCCCGGCACCGGCGGGAGATTATCGAGCGGGCAAGCATACAATACTGAATAGCTATTCACGCTAGAGGAGCAACGATGCCGGATCGTCGTCGAGTGATCATCAACTCCGACGCCAAGAACGAGGCCGACGACCAGTTCGCCCTCGTGCACGGGCTGCTGTCGCCGACCTTCGATGTCCGTGGTCTGATCCCGGCCCACTTCGGCACCCGCCGGTCCGACCGGAGCATGGCGGAGTCGCGCGAGGAGATCGACCTGCTGCTCGACCTGCTCGGGATGACCGGCAAGATCACGGTGGCCGACGGCGCGGCGGCCGCGATCCCCGACGAGCGCACTCCGGCGGACTCGCCGGGGGCCAGATTGATCATCGAGGAGTCGAAGCTCGCCGGCGACGGCGACCCCTTGTACGTGGCGTTCCTCGGCCCGCTGACCGACATGGCGTCGGCGATCCTGCTCGATCCCGAGCTGGTGCGGCGGAACGTGATCGTGATCTGGATCGGCGGCGTCGACTACTCCGGGCTGGACTCCGGCTCCAGGATCGAGTTCAACCTGTCCAACGACATCGCCGCCGCCAACGTGGTCTTCGATTCCGGGATCACCGTCTGGCAGGTGCCGAGCAACGTCTACCGCCAGGTCTCGGTCTCGTACGCCGAACTGGACGCCAAGGTCGCCGGCGCCGGCCCGGTCGGCGAGTATCTGGTCCGTCAGCTCAAGGAGTGGAACGCCCGGGTGCACGCGGAGCCGATCGAGTCCCGTTCGCTGGGTGACTCGCCGGCGATCGCGCTGATGCTCTATCCCGGCAGCGGCAACTTCCGGGTCCGGCCCGCGCCGCGGTTCGGCGCCGAGGGTCACCACGTGCCGGGCTCCGGCCACCCGATCCGGGTCTGCGAGTCGGTGGACACCCGGTTCCTGCTCGAGGACATGTTCGCCAAGATCAACAGGTTCGCCGAAAGGACTCAGGGATGACGACCGAACTGCCGGTCTTCGGAGCCGGCATCTGGCACTTCGCCACCTACAAGGACCGCTACGCGACCGACGGCTACGGACCCGAGGTCGGCCTGCTGGAGCAGATCGACCGGGCCGGCGCCGTCGGTGACCTGTCGGTGGTCGACCTGAACTATCCGTTCGTCGGCTTCGACGGCACGTTGGGCGACGTCCGCGCGGCGCTGCGGCGCAACGGGTTGCGGGCGATCGCGATCACCCCGGAGATCTACACTCGGGACTTCGTCAAGGGTTCGCTCACCCACCCCGATCCTGCGGTACGGAAGCAGGCCTTGGACCTGCTGCACGAGGCGACCGGCGTGGCCAAGGAACTCGGCTGCGACTACGTGAAGCTGTGGCCGGGCCAGGACGGCTGGGACTACCCGTTCCAGGTGGACTATCACGACGCCTGGCAGCTCGCGCTGGACGGGCTGACCGAACTGGTCTCGGCCCACCCGGAGATCAAGTTCGTGATCGAGTACAAGCCGCGCGAACCGCGGGTGAAGATCATCTTCCCCAACGTGGCGCGGACCCTGCTCGGGATCGAGAAGATCGGACTGCCCAACCTCGGCATCCTGCTCGACTTCGGCCATTCCCTGTACGGGCAGGAGACCCCGGCCGACGCGGCGCAGCTGGCGATCGACTACGGCCGGCTGTTCGCCATCGACGTCAACGACAACCTGCGTGGCTGGGACGACGACATGGTGGTCGGCTCGGTGCACCTGATCGAGACGTTCGAGTTCTTCCACACGCTGCGGAAGAACAACTGGCAGGGTGTCTGGCAGCTCGATCAGTTCCCGTTCCGCGAGGACAGCGTGCAGGCGGCCAAGCAGGCGATCACCTTCCTCAAGGGGGTGCACCGGGCGCTCGACGTCCTCGATGTCGAGGCGCTGGCCGCGGCCCAGGCCAAGCACGACGCCCTGGCCGCGCAGCGGATCGTCCAGCGAGCGCTGCTGCCCAGCCTGCTGGATGACTAGGCCGCGGGTACTCGTCTCGACCGACATCGGCGGCACCGATCCGGACGACTTCCAGTCGCTGGTCCACCTGCTGCTGAACGCCGACCGGCTGGAGATCGAGGGCCTGGTCTCGTCACCGTACGGGAAGGGCCGGGCTGCCGATCTTCATGCGGTCCTTGATCACTACGCGGCTGATCATGCTGCGCTGCTGACCCACGCGGACGGCTACCCGGAGCCTGCCGCGCTGCGGGCGGTGATCAAGCAGGGTGCGCCGGAGGTCGCCGATCACCGCGGCTACGGCGCTCCGACCGAGGGATCGGACTGGATCGTCAGCTGCGCGCGCCGGGCCGACCCGCGGCCGCTGGACGTGCTGATCTGGGGCGGCATCGACGACCTGGCCCAGGCGCTGCACGACGCCCCCGACATCGTGCCGCGGCTCCGGGTGCACTACATCGGTGGGCCGAACAAGCTGTGGGGCGTCGACGCGTACGACTACGTCGAGACGCACCATCCGGAGTTGTCGATCATCGAGTCCAACTCCAGCTACCGCGGCTTCTTCGCCGCCGACGGCGCCGATGACCGGCGGATGATCGACTTCGTCGCCCGGCACGCCGCCGGGCACGGCGCGCTCGGCGACTTCTTCGCCCGGCAACTGCCCGCCGTCAAGATGGGCGACAGCCCGACCGTCACCTGGCTGCTGCACGGCTCCCGGGATCCGTCCCGGCCGTCCTGGGGCGGGCGCTACGTCCCGGTCTGGGGCGGCCGGAAGACGATCTTCGAACGGCACACCACCGCGGCGGACGTCGCAGAGGTCTACGGGGTGGTGGAGTTCCTGCTGCCCCGGCCGGCCGGGTACGGCCCGGAGGACACCGCGCGGATGATCATCGACGGCCGTCGGCAGGGCCCGTTCTCGGCCGCCGTCGATCACGGCGACCGGCTGCGGTTCCGTTGTTCGCCGCGGGATCCCAAGATCATTCCGTACCTGATCGAGAGCAGCCACCCGGACCTCGACGGCCGGAGCGGCGAGTTCACCGCGGCGCCGCCGCCGGAGGACCGCTGGCGCACTCCGGCTGCCGGGCACCCGCGCTGGTGGTGCGACGACCAGGACCCGGCCGCCGCCCTCGGGTCGTGGCCGGGCGCGCGGACGATCAGCGAGTGGCGGGACGCGTTCCTGGCCGACTTCGCGCACCGCCTGGATCGCTGCCGGCCGGCTCGCTGACTCCTCGTGAGCTTCGTCCTGGCCTCCGTATGACGCCTTGACAAAAATATTTGTCAATGGTTCGCTGGGTCCCGTGAACGACATCGAGGTGATCGCCGATCCCGCGGCGGCCGTGGTGGCCCTGGACCCGGGCCGGGCCCGGTTGCTGGGCGAGCTGCGCGAGCCGGCCTCGGCTGCCGAGCTCGCCGGGCGGCTGGGATTGCCGCGGCAGAAGATCAACTACCACCTGCGCCAGCTGGAGCAGCACGGTCTCGTCGAGGTCGCCGAGAGTCGCACCTGGGGCGGGCTGACCGAGCGTCGGCTGGTCGCCACCGCGGCCGGCTACGTGGTCTCGCCCGCGGCGATGGGTGCGGCCGGTGGCGGCCCGGAGCGGATCCGGGACCGGCTGTCGGCCTCGTACCTGATCGCCCTCGGTGCCCGGCTGATCCGGGAGCTGGGCGCGTTGGCACGGGTCTCGGCGCAGCGCCGCGGCCGGCTGCACGTGTACGGGCTGGACAGTGAGCTCCGGTTCGCCAGCACGGCCGACCGGGCCGCCTTCGCCGAGGAGCTGACCGCGGCGGTCACCCGGCTGGCCGCGAAATATCACGACGAGGGCGCGCCGAACGGCCGCTGGCACCGGTTGGTGATCGCGGTGCATCCGCGACCCGCCGACGCCGAACAACCCCATGATCACCAGGGAAGGGACGATCAGTGATGAACGGCAACCGGGATCGGGGACGATACGGTGGGACGGAGCTCGAGGTGCCGGGCACGCCGGAGCAGGTGTGGCAGGCGATCGCCACCGGACCGGGCCAGGCGGCCTGGCTGTTCCCGGCCGACCTGGAGCCGGAGGTCGGCGGTTCCATGATCATCCACCGGGAGCCGTTCGGCCCGGACGGCGCCGCGACCGTGACCCGCTACGAACCGCCGCACGCGTTCGGCTACGACGAGCCGAACCAGGGCCCGCCGAGCCCGATGGCCACCGAGATCCTGGTCGAGGCGCGGTCGGGCGGCAGCTGCGTGGTCCGGGTGATCTGCGGCTTCGCCGACGCCGGCGAGGAGTGGGAGGACCTGGTCCAGGGCGTGCTGGAGGGCTGGCGGATGTCGCTGGTCGTGCTGGCCGAATATCTGCGCTCGTTCGCCGGCCGGCCGGGCCGCTCGATCGACGTGATCACCATGATCGATCCGGCGCCGGCCGACCGGACCACGCCGGCGGCCGACCTGTTCCGCCGGCTCGGCCTGGATCCCGACGACGTGGCGCCCGGCAGCCCGTTCCGGACCGCGCCCGGCGCGCCGGAGCTGACCGGCGTGGTCGTCCGCGCCGAACCCGGCTACCTGTTGTTGCGGTCCGAATCCCCGGGGTCGGGACTGTGGGCGCTGTCCTGCTTCCCGATGGGGATGGACCAGCCGATCTCGATCAACCTGATGGGCCGCGTGTACGACTGGCCCGATGATCAATCCGCCGAGCTTCCCACGGCCTGGCGGACCTGGCTGCAGCGGCAGGCCGAAGAACTCGCCGCATCCGAATCGATCTTGGAGGAAAAATGACGAGGACCGTGAGTGTCGAGGTGTTCTGCTCGGTGGACGGCTACGGTTTCGCGAAGGACTACCCGCCCTACTTCGGTTACGGCGGTCCCGACCTGGACCGGTGGATCGATGCCCGGGCCTCGGTCCCGCACATCGAGGTGATGGGCCGGCGGACATTCCAGGAGCTGGCCGAGATCGTCGCCACCATCGACGAGCCGAGCACCGGCGTCGGCGAAGAGGGCAGCTTCGCCGAGATGAAGCGGATGACCAAGATCATCTTCTCCTCGACGCTGACCGAGCCGCTGGCCTGGCCGAACTGCACGCTGATCAAGGAAGACGCGGTCGAGGCGGTGGCCCGGCTGAAGCAGGAGGATGGCGATCCGCTCCGGGTGATCGGCAGCCTCTCGCTCGGCTGCAGCCTGATCCGGGCCGGGCTGGTCGATCAGGTCTCGCTGGTCGTGTTCCCGCTGCTGGTCGGCCGCAGCGGCGGCAAGCCGATCTTCGCCGAGGTCGATGATCACGGCCTGGAACTGACCGGCACCGAGGTGCTGGACGGCCGGCTGGTCGCCCTCGACTACCGCCCCGCGCCCGCCTCGGCGTGATCATGCTCGGGGCCGCTGTGGCCCGGTGGGTAACGCACCCCTAGGCGCAGGCGCCCGCCGGGGCTACCGGCCATCAGCTCGGAACCGGAGCCGCACGATCCTCTGCTTGTCGCGCCTGTCGCCAAGACGCTTCAACTCAGCAGGTTCAACGCTGTAACGGCCCCTAGCGCTCGAGTTCCAGAGCTTTCGCGACATCATCCGGCCCCGGAGTTAGCGCAGCTGGAGTCGGAGTTCCCGGTCCTGATCATGGTCGGCGGCGATCGGGACGTTGATCACGACGCTCGGCCAACCGAAGACGTCCAGCTCGGTCAGCTCGACCGGCTGACCGTCGACGGTGGCTCCGGCGGCTCGCCCGGCCGGCAGCGGCAGGGTGATCGCGAAGCTGCCGCGGGGTGATCGGCCGCGGACCCGGCAGCTGAACGCGTCGTCGGTCCAGGTCGCCCGATCGATCCGGGCGGCGTCACGGGTGCGGACGAACTCGGCCCATTCGGCGGCGCTCCAGAGCGGCAGGCCGAGTTCGCGGGCGGCGCGCCAGCAGCGGTTCTGGAAGTCGCTCGAATAGGTGGCGAACGAGACCGGGTGGGACAGCATGGACAGCGGGCTGAAGTAGCGGTCTACCTTGTCGATGATCAACTGCCGGACCAGTGCGGCCTGGCCCTCGGCGTCCGACGACAGCAACTCCTTGATCCCCAGGTCGTCGTAGGCCTGGGTGGCCTGCTGGAAGCAGTCGATCACGGTGCCGTCGGTGTCGACGACGCGCAGCGGGCGGGCCGACCCGGTGAGGTACGCGAGCCAGGAGGGGCCGGCGTTGTTGGCGTTCAGGTCCATCGTGACGCCGAGCTCCGCGTACACCTTGGGCAGGTCCACATAGCCCTTCCAGCCGAGGCAGTGGTTCCGGTTCGTCACCGGTACGCCGCCGTACAGCTCGGCGAACTCGGCGATGTCGTGCCGGACCACCTGTTCGATCACCTCCTCCTGGTCCTCGCCGCCCAGCGACGGGTCGAAGGCGTTGTGGTGGATGCCGAACGAGTGCCCGCGCTCCCGCCAGGCGGCCACCTTGTCCGGCGTCGCGATCGTCCGTTGTTCACCGCCGAGCATCAGGTAGATGGTGATCTTGCCGCCGTGATCCTCGACGGATTCGATCAGGGCGTCGAAGTGTTCCGGTGCCGACCAGTCGTCGTCGGAGTCGAGCACCAGGGTGCTCCGCGTGGTCGCCTCCGGGTAGTACCAGAGCCGCGGCTGCGCGGTACGGGCGACCCGGTGCACGGCGTTGATCAACAACATCGCGTGCAGGTCAGCCTGCGGCAGGTGCCAGCAGCGCGGGTCGGCGTACCCGGTGAGCAGGTCCTGCATCCGGTACGGCTCGCCGGCCTCAAGCCCGTGGCCGCCGACCCGGCCGGGATCGCCCTGCCGGATCAACGAGACCGCCTTGGCCAGGTCGTAGCTGAAGACGATCACCCGGCCCTCGCCGTACGGCAGCTCGATGATCGCCGGCAACTCCGTGCCGGTGTCCGGGTCGAGCCGCAGCTCGGCCGGCACCCGGGCCCCGTCCGGCAGCGCGTCCGGCTGGTAGCCGTCGGCCGGCACGTGGGTCTCGAACGGCTCCCCGGTGAGTCCGGCGCCGACCGGATGATCACCGCGTACGCCGACGTACGCGGGATCGATCATGGAATGCGTCGGAGCCAGCCCGAGCTCGACCGCGAACAGGTACGAGGGCCGGATGATCACCAGCCGGCCGCCACGACGTGCGTAGCCGAGCAGTGCGGTGACCTGGGCCTTGGTGGGCCGCAGTCGGGCCACGACGACCGCGTCGTGGTCCGTCAGTTCGGGCAGGTCGGGGTCGGTGAACGGGATCACCGTCTGGTCGGCGAATCCCTCGGCGCGCAGGATCTCGGCGAGGTAGTCGCCGAACTGGCCGACCACCTGATCAGTGCGGGTGAGGACGGCGATGCTCATGAGCTCTTCCTTCAGAGGTTGCGGAAGTCGGGTACGGCGAGCGGCCGGCTGCCCTGGGCGATCGACGTCGCGGCCAGGATCGCGGGCGCGGTCGCGTCCATGGCCTGGTAGACGTCGAAGTCGGGCTGCCGGCCGGCCAGCACGGCGTCCCGGAACGCGATGTGGGTGTAGTAGTCGGCGTCGCCGTGGCCGCTGCCGCGGGCCGCCTCGGGCGCGTCCGGACGCTCGAAGCCCCAGTCGGCGTTGACCAGATCGGGGTCCCGGTCGAACCGCCAGACCTTCGGATGATCATGGTCGGCCCGCTTCCACTCGACCCGGCCGGCGGTCCCGGTGATCTGGTACCAGTGCCAGTTGCGGTCGGGGTGCGGCTGGACGAAACTCGCGGCGAGGCGCAGCACGGCACCCTTCGCGGTCTTCATCAGCGCCACCTGCAGGTCCGGCTGGCTGATCTCCGGGTGGGCGGCGCTGGGACCGTCGGTGCCCATCCCGACGACCTCGACGACCCGGTCGTCGAGCACGCTGAGCAGCGGACTGAGCTCGTGCGGCAGATAGTGGATCGGCGGCATCAGCTGGGACCAGGTCGGCCGGGCACCGGGGTGCGCGGCAAGATCATCCGGCCCGTACAGCCGATTGGTCTCCGGGTCCCGGAACATGGCGCCGGGGTGGTAGTGGAAGTACTGACCCTCGGCGAAGGTGATCGTGCCGAGCTCGCCGGCGGCGACCATCCGGCGCCACGCGTCGACGAAGCCCCAGTAGCGGGTCTGCTCGGCCAGCTGGTACGTCAGTCCGGTGCGCTGGACCGCGCGGACGATCCGCCGGCAGTCCTCCAGCCGGTGCGCGCCCGGGACCTCGGCGTGCACGTGCTTGCCCGCCTCCAGCGCCATCGCGGCCATCGCGCCCTGCTCCTCGCAGCGCACCGTCAGGGCGATCGCGTCCACGTCGGTCCGGCGCAGCACGTCCTCGTACGCGGAACAGACCGTCACCCGGTCCGGATCCGTGAGCCGGTCCAGGGCCGGCCGGTGCGTTGCGGCGACCGGGTCGCAGAGTGCGGTGATCGTGAAGCCGTCCAGCTTCTGCAGCAGCGGCAGCCAGGTGTCCAGCGCGCGTGCCCCGAGCCCGACCAGCCCGATCCGGATCTCCTGCACGGTGACCCCATTCTTCAATATGTCGAAGAGTTCATCGGATATGGAGAAGATAGCACTTGTTGATCATGGTCAACAAGATCGGTCGGGCGGGGTCCCGGGTTGTGAACTCGAGCGGTCGGCACCTACACTCCCGTACCGAATTAGGTTTGCCTAACCATAGGGGGAGTTCGTGGTTCGACCCGTTGCCGTCGTCGTCACGCTGGTGGTGTTCCTGGCCGGCCTGGCCGCCTGCGCCAATCCGGGCGCCGAACCGGGCCAGTCTCCGGAGTCCTCGGGTGGTGCCGCGGCCGAAGGCTTCCCGGTCACCCTCGAGCACGCCTTCGGCGAGATCACCCTGGACAGCCGGCCGGAACGGGTGCTGACCTGGGGCTGGGGCAGTACCGACGCAAGCCTGGCGCTCGGCGTGGTGCCGGTGGCGATCCCGACCGCGATCTACGGCGGCAACGAAGATCAAGTACTGCCCTGGAACGCCGAGAAGCTGGCCGAGCTGGGCGCCGAGACGCCGACCCTGCTGGCCAACCCGGACGGCGGCACCACGATTCCGTTCGAGGAGATCGCCGCCGCCGCGCCGGACGTGATCTTGGCCGTCTACTCCGGGATCACCGAGGAGGAGTACCGCCGGCTGTCCGAGATCGCGCCGACGATCGCGTACCCGGATCAGCCGTGGGCGACGGCGTGGCAGGACGTGGTCACCACCGTCGGCGCCGCGCTCGGCCGGAAGGCGGAGGCCGAGACCCTGTTGGCCGACATCGACCGGGCCACCCGGGAGGCCGGGGCGGCCCATCCGGAACTGGCCGGCAAGAGCGTGATCGCGCTGTTCGACGTGGCCGAGCAACTCGCCGTCTACAAGGAGATCGATCCGCGGGTCGTGTTCCTGACCGATCTCGGCATGACCGTCCCGCCGGCCGTTGCCGACGTGCCGGCGGTCGACGACGGCTTCTACGGCAACCTCAGTTACGAGAAGGCCGACCTGCTGGTCAGCGACGTGTTGTTGATCTACTCCGAGACCGAGGAGTCGCTGCAGAAGACGCTCGACCGGCCGTCGATCAAGAACCTGCCGCAGATCAAGAGCGGCCGCTACACCGCGATCGTCGGCCAGCAGCTCGTCGCGGCCGGGTCGCCGCCCACGGCGTTGTCGCTGACCTGGGCGCTGGACGAGTACACGACGAAGCTGGCCGCCGCCGCTGCCCGTACGTCGTAGGTGTCTCGCCGTTCATCTTGAGTTCGGCCGGGCCGGTGTCACCGCGGTTAAGGTGCTGGCATGTCGACCGCCCTCACCCGGCGGTCCGTGCTCGGGGGAGCCGTTGCCGCGTCCCTGGCACTGACCGCGAACCACGCCCACGCCGCCGAGCGCGACTTGTTGATCTTCCTCGCTCTGGACGGCTTCGACATCGACTACTTCGACGGGCGGGTGGAACTGCCGCACCTGCGCTCGCTGGCCCGGCAGGGTTCGCTCAGCACCAGCACCGGTGTGATGACGAGCATCACCAACCCGTCCTGGACGGCGATCTCCTGCGGCGCCTATCCGGACCGGACCCGGAACGCCGCGTACTACTACGACGAGGCGGCCGGCGTCGCCCGCGGTCAGAGCCGGGACAGCGCCATCGAGGGGCTGGGTCAGGCCTGGCGTCGGCAGGACGTGCTGATGGCCTCGGCCCAGTGGTTCATCCTGCAGGACAAGGGCGTGGCGTACGGCGACGCGGGCGGGCTCTACACCCAGCCCGGCGGCCGGATCGACGCCCGGGTGGACGACGCGATCGCCATCCTGCGCGGCGAGCCGGTGAACAGCGGCGGTCAGCAGGTGACGTTGCCGCGGCGGCCCGACTTCCTCGCCGTCTACTCCAGCGACGTGGACGGCGACGGTCACAGTTGGGGTCCGAAGGACCCGCGGATGCTGGGCACGCTGCGCGAGACCGACGCCGCGATCGGCCGGTTGATCGCCGCCGTTCGTGATCTTGACCTGTACGGCCGGACCACCTGGGTGGTCACCGCTGATCATGGAATGACCACCTGGAACAAGCCGATGGCCCCGCAGGCGATCGCCGCGCTCACGGCGGCCGGCTTCCGGCCGGAGGTGTTTGGTTCGAGCGGGTCGCCGAGCTCGCCGGACACCGACGTGGTGCTGATCGCGGGCGGCAGCATCTCCTCGGTCCATCTGCTCGGCGCGCTGGCCGACGACGCGGCTGCGATCGAGCGGGCCCGGGTCGCCCTGGCCGGCGTGGAGGGCGTCGCCGCCGTCCTCACCGAAGATGATCAGGCGAAGCTTCGGATGGCGCCGCAGTACGGCCAGCTGGTGCTGGAGTTCGAGGAGCCGTACGCCCTCGCCGCCGCGCCGCCGCCCGAGGGATCGGACGGCCGCCACGGCAGCCGCTCCGAACTCGCGGTGCCGTTGATCTTGGCCGGCCGTCGGATCCGGCAGGGCGTCCGGCCTCGGGACCCGCGCCACATCGATCTTGCCGCCACGATGTCCGCGCTGCTCGGCGTCGACCCGCCGGCCGCCTCGGAGGGCCGCGTCCTCCGCGAGGCCCTCCGCTGAACGATCACAGGAACGGCCGTACCTCGAGCTTGCGGTCGCAGATCTTCGACGCCTCGGTGGCGAGCTTGAGCGCGACGTCCAGGTCGGGCGCCTCCCAGACCCACACGCCGGCAAGGAACTCCTTCGACTCCACGAAGGGCCCGTCGGTGATCACCGCCTGCTCGCCGCGGTTGTCGATCACCGCGGCCTCCTCGGTGGCGGCGAGGCCGCCCGCGAAGACCCAGTAGCCCTCGGCCTTCAGCCGCTCGTTGAACTCGCTGATCGCGGGCATCCGGTCGTCACTGCCCGGGGTGTCCTCGTCGTCGATCACGGAAACCAGGTACTTCATCGCTGACCTTCCTTCGCTCTGCGCACCACCCCATGGTGGCGGCCCCACCCCTACCACGAACAGCATGCCCGCGATCGGACATCCGGTCCTGCGGACAAGCCCGGGATCGGGGAGGATTCGGCCGGGCGTACCCGGCGGGATGTTCCCCGATCTGGATCAGTGGGGCGGGTGGAGGAGCGGCGTCAGGGCGGCGAGCAGGACGGGGAGTTCGTCCTCGCGGAGGCACTGGGGGTTGATCGCGAGGCGGCCCTGTTCGATGCCGACGGCGATCGGCGGGTCGTGCGCGAGCAGGGCGTCGCGCAGCTCCGCGGCGGGGCGGCCGGCCTGGCTGACGTACGCGCGGGGGATCACGGTGGGCTGAATGCCGGGCTCGGTCGGGAAGCCGCGTTCGGCCGTGACGCCCGGCCGGTCGGCCAGGGCGTCGAGCACGGTGGCGACCATCGACTCCCACCGGTCGAAGATCACCGCGTAGTCCCGGGCGACCCACAACTCGACCGCCTTGACCAGCCCGGCGATGGTCTCCTTGTCGGTCTTCATCCCGCGGCCGATGGAGTGCTCCGGGAACGAGTTCGCGTGGCAGAAGTCGATCAAGCGCCGGTCCCCGATGATCAGTCCGGACGACTGCGGACCGGCGAGCTCCTTGCCGCCGCTGACCACGACGAGGTCGGCGCCCTGGTCGAGGAAGCGGCGGAGGTTGTCCGGCGGCGGCACCTCGGCGGCGGCGTCGACCAGCACCGGTACGCCGCGGGCATGCGCGCATTCGGCCAGCGCGCCGAGCGGCAGCGAGCCGCGGGTGCCGGCGGACTCGGCGGCATAGAACAGGCAGGCGGTCCGGTCGGTGATCGCCGCGTCGACCTGCTCGATCCGCGCCGCCGAGGCGACGCCGACCTCGACGAACCTGGCGCCCGCTACCAGAACGGCCTGGTCGTAGAGCATCCGGTGCGCCTTCAGCACGACCACTTCGTCCGGCAGCCCGGTGGTGTCGGGCAGGGCCAGGACGGCCTCGATCCGGTCCTCCGCCATCAACGCTGCGGTGGCGATGGTCAGCCCCGCCGCGGCGCCGGAGGTGACGCAGGCGGCCTCGACGCCGAGCAGCTCGGCGATCCGCTGCCCGGCCCGGCGGTGCAGGTCGGTCAGGTCGACGAACGCGGTCGCGGCCTCGGCCATCGCGGCGACCACGGCCGGGTCCATCACGCTGCCGCCGAGCGCGGTCAGGGTGCCCCGGGCGTTGATCACCGGACGTACGCCGAGATCCTCGTACACACCCATCAGCCGATTCCCTTCTCGGAGGTGCGCGGCCCGACGTGGTGGAACCGCTCCAGGTGCCGGCCATGATCATCGAGCTCGAGGAACGTTTCGACGAACTCGTCCGGCGACACTGTCTTGGCGGTCTCGGCCAGGTGTTCCTGCCACATCCGGTGCATCGGCGTCCGGTGCAGCCGCAGGGCGTTCCGCTTGTCCGCCAGCACCCGGGTCACGTCCACGACACGGTTGACGAGCTGCGGGCCACGCGCCACATAGTACTTGTGCAGAACGGCTCTCGGCACCAGCCCGAGGTCGGCCAGCTCGGGCAGGTCGAGCCGGCGGCCGGCCATCCAGCAGGCCGCCTCGACCGCGGTCCCGGTCAGCGTGTGATCGGGATTCTCCTCGTAGTGACCCCACGGGTCGAAGGTGATCACGGTGTCGATCCGGAGGAACCGGAACAGGGTGATCAGGCGGTGCCGGATCTCGACCAGGTGGCTGGCCTCCAGGTAGTGGTTGGGGTAATTGAAGCAGTAGACCTTGGCCAGGCCGAGCGACGCGGCGACCTGCTCCGTCTCCACCTCGATCCGCCGTACGGTCTCGCCGACACTCAGGTCGTACGAGTCCTTGTCGTCGTTCGTGATCTTGATGAAGTAGCCGGTCCGCCCCTCCAGGACGAGCTTGCGGACCAGTCCGGCGGCGAAGATCGACAGGTCGTCCGAGTGCGGGAACACGGCCGCGAAGGCCCGTCCCTCCGCCGGCCGCCCGTCCAGCCACGGTTCGAGCTGCGGTTCTGACATCTGGTCACCCCTTGAGTCCGGAGTCTGTCGAGTGCTTCGCCCTGGGAACGGCTGCGCGATCGGCGGCGCTCAGCCGTCACCCCACGGGCTGCGTCTCCGGCGTGAACTCGGACAGTTCCACCCAGCGTCGCTCGGCCAGCGCCCGGTCCGCGGCGAAGACGATCAAGTGACCGTCGATCGAGTTCTCGATCTTGGTGCTGGACACGCTGACCGGCTCGCCGCGGACCGCCCGGACGAAGTCGGCGACCAGCTTCAGGTCGCCGCCGCCGTGCGCCAGGCCGGCGACGTCGGTGGTGATCAACTCCTCCTGGTACAGCTGATCACCGGCGTCGGCGATCCGGCGGATCCTGATCTTCCCGGTGTCCAGCGAGCCGGAGAGTTCGCCGCGGGTGCCGACGATCTCGAGCGTCCGGTTGCCGACGGCGGCGTTGCCGGACAGCAGGAACGAGCCGACGATGCCGTCGGCGAACTCCACCGACACGGTCTGCCGGTCCAGCACGTCGTTGTCGCTGCGCCAGACGCAGCGGCCGTACGGGTTGTCGGCGGCCAGCGAGGCCAGCTTCTGTTCCGGTGTCGGGTCCGGGCCGAGTTCCTCGATCCCCTCCCAGGCGTACGTTCCCCAGAGGCCGAGCTCCAGGTACTGCCGGCGGGCCGAGTAGGCGCACCGGGACTCGATCGCGCAGTCGTCGACGCAGCGGGTGCCGGCGCCGGCCGGAGCGCGTTCGGCGGTGAACAGCCGGCGCGACCCGGCGCTGGCGACCCGGGCCGGCCGGTCGTCGCAGAGCCACGCCATCAGGTCGATGTCGTGGCAGCACTTCGAGAGCAGGATGCCCGAGCCGGACCGGGCCGAGTTCGACCAGCGGCCGCGGACGTAGGCGGCCGCCATGTGATCGAAGCTGACGTACTCGGCCATCTGGATACTCATGATCTCGCCGAGGTCGCCGGCCAGCACCCGTTCCTTGGCGGCGACGTAGAACGGCGAGTAGCGCAGCACGTGACAGATCATCAGCAGCCGCCCGGTCCGGCGGCTGGTCTCGGCCAGGGACAGCACCTCGTCGGCGTTGCCGGCGATCGGCTTCTCCAGCAGCACGGCGTAGCCGGCCTGCAGCAACCGTTCCGCGGTCGGCACGTGATCGGCGTCCATCGTCGCGTCGATCGCGACGTCGGCGATCACGCCGGCCGGAGGAAGATCATCGAGGGAGGCCAGTCGGCGGTCGGCGGGCAGCCCGTGCTCGTCGCCGAGTCGATCCCTGCGGACCGGGTCGGGCTCGACCACCGCGGTGATGATCAACTCGTTGGGCTCGGCGTGGGCGTACGTCGCGTAAAGCACACCGCGATGGCCGGCGCCGACGACGACGGCGCGGAGGGGGTCGGGACTGGTCATGATCAAGCCGCCTCGGGGGTCGGAGGTTGGGTCGGGTTCGGCGCTGCGACAGTTCTGGCTACCTGCGGAGGTCAGGGACCCCCGCCGGTTCATGATCATTCTCCCTCGTCGGTGGCTCCCGAATTGCGGACCAGCCGGACGTTGCTGGTCTGGCCGTGATCCATGCCCTGCTCGCGCTCCAGGGCGATCATGGCGGCGGGTCGGTAGTTGAGGATGTAGGCCCGGCGGTGCCGGTCGGTGGTCGAGTTGCCGCGGGAGTAGTGCAGGGTGCGGCCGGCGTGGGCGGCCGCCGCGCCCGGCACCAGCGGGACCGCGACGGCACCCGGCTCGTCCTCGGACCCCTCGCACTCGATCGCGCCGCCGCCCTTCCCGGCCGGCCAGTGCCGCCGGACCGGGCCGAGATGCGATCCGGCGACGTACCACATGCAGCCGCTGTCCAGCGTCGCCGTGTCCAGCGACACCCAGATCGAGGCGGCCCGGTCGTCCGGCAGGTCGATCCAGTAGCCGGCGTCCTGGTGCCACGGGGTCGGCGTCGCCGAGCCGGGCGCCTTGTCGATCAGCATGTCGAAGTCGAGCTCGGCGTCGTCGCCGATCAACTGCCGGGCGAGCCGGAGCGCGCGGTCGTGCAGCGGCAGCTCGGTGAGCTCCGGGTAGAGCGCGGAGGGCCACATGATCTGGGTGATGTTCTCGCCGGTGGACTGCCGGTCGCTGCCCGCGCCGAGATCGGTCCGCTTGTCGCCGGCCTCGATCTCGCCGGAGAGGAAACGGTCGTAGATCGAGCGGTAGAGCCCTACCTCGGCGCTGCTCAGCAGGTTGTCGATCACGACATAGCCGTCCTGCCGGAAGCGTTCCGTGAGCCCGTCGGTTGCCTGGTCCATGGATCGGGATCGTACGATTCGAGGACCCCACGAGGCGTCCGCCTTCTTCCACCGGAGGTTTCCTGCAGTGGCCACCGAAGTCGTCGACCGGGACACTCCCGATCTTCGTTGTACGGCCGAACGGACGATCGTCGATCTTCAGGGCGACGGCCCGCTGGTCAGCCTCGGCCGCTATCGCTACCTCGCCGCCCGCGAGCCGGTGCCGGCCCAGCGCCACGCCAGCCTGCTGGTGCTGGCGTTCCCGATCCGCAGCGACGTCGAGTTCAACCTGGACGGCGACGTGGTCGACGTCGTGCCCGGTCAGGTGATCATCATTCCGCCGGGCACCGTCTACGGCACCGACGGGACCGCCCAGCCGCGGGGCGAACTGTTCTGGCTGGTCGCCCGGGTCCGCCCGACGGCCGCGGCGGCCGCTGTTGATCTTGCGGTACGGGAGCTGGCCGGGAGCACCGGCCCGACCTGGGCCGCACCGGGATCGGTCGTTGATCAACTCGGCCGGGCCCTGGCCGAGCCGGATGATCTTCGCTGGCCCGTGGTCGCCGCCCGCCGCTCACTCTGCGCGACGGCCGTGTTCGAGGTGCTGCTGGCCCGCGATGCGGGAATGACCGAGCCGGTCCGCGAGGTCCCGCGGGGAGTGCGCCGGGCGCTGGCCCGGGTGGCCGAACACCTGGACGAGCCGATCACCGTACCCGACCTGATCGAGGCGTCCGGCATGTCGCCGACCCAGTTCTACGACGCGTTCGTCGCGGCGGCCGGGACCAGCCCGAAGGACTACATCCGGCGGGTCAAGATCGCCCGGGCCAAGGACCTGCTGGCCGGCCCGGAACCCACGATCACCGAGATCGGGCACCGGCTGGGCTTCTCCTCCAGCCAGCACTTCGCCGAGGTGTTCCGGCGCTACGAGGGCCGGTCGCCGTCGGACTACCGTCGCGAGATGTGGACGAGGTAAGCCTCTCCTTATCCAGGTGGTACCGTCTCGTCCGTGGGGAAGTCCCGGAAGCCGCCGAAGATCAAGTGCTGCGTGTCCAAGGACCGCTGTGGCCGCTGCCCCCTGCGCATGCTCAAGGACGGCACCCTCCCCGACGGCTACACCGTCAAGCACCGGGAGCTGGTCCGGCTGGACGGCAAGAAGGTGACCAAGAAGAAGCTGGCCAAGGCCGCCTGACGCCGGGCTCAGCCGCGCAGTTCGTCGACCAACTTCACGGTACGGGCAGCCAGTTCGGAGATCACCGAGTTGTCGAAGCCGAACAGGGCCGACCTGGTCTTGTCCTGCAGCGGGTCGACGAAGTGGCTCGGCAGCGCCTTGGCGCCGAGGACGACGCCGGCGACGGAGCCGGCCGTCGCACCGTTGGAGTCGGTGTCCCAGCCGCCCTGCACGGTCAGCCCGACGGTCGCGGCGAAGTCCTCCTCGCCCCAGAGCAGGCCGGCCGCGATGATCGCCGCGTTGTTGATCGTGTGCACCCAGCTGTAGTGGCCCCAGCGCTGCTGGATCTGGGCGATCGCCTCGTCCCAGGTGGCGCCGTCGTCGCGCAGGTCCTGGACCGCGGTGAGGGTCTCGTAGAGCCGGGACTGCGGCGGCACCGACTTCAGTGACCGGTCGAACGCCTCGCGTACGGTGCCGGCGGTGAACGCGGAGGCGACCAGGGCGGCCGACCAGAGCTCGCCGTACACGCCGTTGGCGACGTGCGACAGCGATGCGTCCTGGTACGCCAGCGTGAGGGCGGCCCGCGGATCGCCCGGGTGGGTCCAGCCGAAGATGTCGCCGCGGATCAGGGCACCGATCCATTCCCGGTACGGGTTCCGGGTCAGCGGCACCCGGTCGATCGGCACCCGGGACAACAGGTTCCGGTACGCGGCGCGCTCGGCCGTGTAGGTCTGCGCGTACGGCAGCAGATGCAGCCAGCCGTCCGCGACCAGCGCCGGGGTCAGCCCGGTGCCGTGCCGCTCCAGCAGATGCAGGCCGAGGATCGGGTAGTCGATGTCGTCGTCCCGGGCCGAGCCGTTCACCCGGCCGAGGGTGGTCTCGGTCCAGTTCGGCAGCAGCCGGAACTCCTCCGGCATCGGATCCAGCACCGGCACGTAGTCGCGCAGCGGCCAGGCCTTCGCCCGCTCCAGGTAGGCCCGGATCCGGACGGTGGTCCAGTGATCACCGTTCTCGATCGGCTTGCCGAGGTTGCAGCCGGCGATCCGGCCCAGCCAGCCGCCGTTGATCTTGTCGGCCAGCACCGCGCCGGTCGGCGGTGCGCTGGCCGGGTCGTCGGGCAGGGCGCGCAGGATGCCGGGCAGCAGCTCCGGTTCCCAATAAGGCCAGTCCAGCCGGCGTTTCGCCGTGAACACCTCGAAGTAGAGCCGTTCCAGCGCCTCCGTGTCCTCCGGTTCGATGATCTTGAACCGCTCGTCAAGATCATCGATGAGATGACCGGTCTCCCGGGCCTGGTCCAGCTCGTCGTGAACCAGGTCCACCGCGCTCAGCGGATCGTGCATCCGACCTCCCCCGATCGATGCCGTACGTCTCCGGACGGCACGCCTAGATCGGCAGTTTACGGAACAGCGGCCGGGGGACGTGACGCAGTGCCGACATGATGAACCGCCAGGGGCCCGGCACCCAGATCAGGTCCTTGCCCTGGCGGACCCCGTCGGCGACCGCCGCGGCGACCTCGTCCGGCGTCGAGGACAGCGGCGTCGGGCTCAGGCCCTCGGTCATCTTGGACTTCACGAAGCCCGGCCGCACGACCAGCACCCGGACCCCGGATCCGTCGAGGGCTTCGCCGAGGCCGAGGTAGAACCCGTCCAGGCCGGCCTTGGTGGAGCCGTAGACGAAGTTGGACCGGCGGACCCGCTCGCCGGCGACGCTGGACAGGGCGACGATCCGGCCGTGGCCCTGGCTGCGCATCCGGTTCGCCAGCAGCACGCCGAGGTGCACCGGCGCCGCATAGTTGATCTCCGCCAGCTCGAGGGCATGATCGGCGTCGGTCCAGGCCCGCTCCGGCTCGCCGAGCAGGCCGAACGCGACCACGACAAGATCAAGATCGCCGCCGGCGAACGCCGCGTCGATGGTCGCGGCATGGGTCGCCGGGTCGCGCGCCTCAAGATCGACTTCGGTCACCTCGCAGCCCAGGCCGGTCAACTCCTTCGCCGCGTCCGCGCGCCGGTCGCCGGGCCGGGCGGCCAGCACGACCCGGAGCGGCCGCGCGCTCGCGTACCGCCGGGCGATCGCCAGCGCGATGTCGGAGGTGCCGCCGAGCAGCAGCAGGGACTGCGGGACACCGAGGGAGTCGATCATGAATTCCTCTCACTCACACGAGGTTGAGACGGCGGGCCAGGTCGGAGACGAAGATGCCGTCGGGGTCGACCCGGCGCCGGACCGCCAGGAAGTCGTCAAGGCGCGGATACATCAGCCGCAGCGCGTCCGCGTCGATCCGGGAGTCCTTGGCCAGGTAGACCCGGCCGCCGACGCCGAGCACCAGCTCGTCCAGCCGCCGGCACAGCCGGTCCAGCCCGTCCGTGATCGGGAAGTCGACCGCGAGCGTCCAGCCCGGCGTCGGGAACGACAGCGGCGACGCGTTGCCCTCGCCGAACCGCTTGAGCACGTTGATGCAGGAGATCTGGCCCGAGTTGGCGATCTCCCGGACGCACTCGGCGAACGTCTCGGCCGCGGAGAACGGGACCGCGAACTGGTACTGCAGGAAGCCGGGCGGGCCGTAGACCCGGTTCCACTCCAGGAACATGTCCAGCGGATGGAAGAACTGGGTGATGTTCTGGATCTCGCCGACCCGGTGCTTCGGCGCCTTGAAGTACCAGGCCAGGCTGAACGCCTTGCCAGTCGCGCGATTGACCAGCCCGCTCGGGAACAGGTCCGGGAAGGTGCCGAAGTTCGGCGCGGCGAACTTCATCGGGTCCCGGCGCAGCTTCGCCGGCAGGTCCTCCAGCTTCGCCTTCTCGCCCCGGGTCAGCACCGCCCGGCCGAGACCGCGGCCGCGGGTCACCGCGTCGAACCAGGCCACCGAGTAGGTGTAGTTGTCGTCGCCGGTGCTCATCTGGACCAGCAGGTCGTCCAGGTCCCGGGTGCGGTCGGTGTCGACGGTGAAGTACGCGGACTCGACCCGCTGCAACCTGATCTTGGCCCGGGTCACCACGCCGGTCAGGCCCATTCCGCCGATCGTCGCCCAGAACAGGTCGGGGTCGACGCCGTCCGCGCTGAGCCGGTGCTCGACGCCGTCGGCGGTGATCAGATCCAGCCACTCGACATGATCACCGAAGCTGCCCTGGGTGTGGTGGTTCTTGCCGTGCACGTCGGCCGCGATCGCGCCGCCGATGGTGACCTGGCGGGTGCCCGGCAGCACCGGGACCCAGAGGCCGCAGGGGAGCAGGGCCCGCATCAGCGAGTCCAGGCTGACCCCGGCCTCGGTGATCACGGTCGGCGGCTCGCTCTCGGCGTCGATCGTGAGGATCCGGTGCATGGCGGTGAGGTCGAGCGCGGTGCCGCCGGCGTTCTGGGCGGCGTCGCCGTAGGACCGGCCGAGTCCTCTGGCGATCAAGCCGCGGTCGCCGTCGGCTTTCCGTACCCAGGAAGCGATGTCGTCCGACGTCGTCGGCCTGGCCACGTGCGCCGCGGACGACCCCGTACGTCCCCAGCCGTGCAGTTCTTCGAGTGCGCTCACAGGAACACCGCGATCGCGATCAAGATCAACCACAACACTCCCAGGACTTGCAGGATCCGGTCGGAGAGCACGATGTCCTCCGGTTCGCCCGCCGTGCCCGCATCGATCTCCAGCGCGTACTGCAGCAGCGCCAGGGTGAACGGTGCGATCGACAGTGCGGTCCAGGGTACGCCGAGCCACGCATCGCCGCGGTTCTCGAACGCCCACAGGCTGTACGCGACCAGGACGGTGCCCGCGGCGAGCATCCAGACGAACCGCAGGTACGACTCCGAATAGCGCTCCAGCGAGCGGCGGGTGCCGGCCTCGACCCCGAGCGACTTTAGCTCGGAGTAGCGCTTGCCGGCGACCATGAACAGCGACCCGAACGACGCGACCAGCAGGAACCACTGGCTCAGCAGGATCCCGGTCGCCACGCCGCCGGCGACCGCACGGAGCAGGAACCCACTGGACACGACGGCGAGGTCGATCACCGGCCAGTGCTTCAGCCAGGTCGAGTAGACGATCTGGATGATCGCGTAGGCGGCCAGGGTGATGCCGAGCGGGATCGCGGTGACGAACCCGATCCCGAGGCCGATCACGCCACAGACCACGGCGAGAATCAGCGCGGGCCTGGTGCCCAGCTCGCCGGCCGCGATCGGACGGAACCGCTTCTTCGGGTGGAGCCGGTCCTCCTCGACGTCGCGGACGTCGTTGATCAGATAGATCGAGGCGCTGATCAGGCAGAACGCGACGAACGCCAGCGCCGCGCTGAGGATCACGCCCGGCTCGAACAGGCGGCCGGCGGCGAGCGGCACGGACAGCACCAGCACGTTCTTGATCCACTGGCGCGGCCGCATCGCGCGAATCGGTGCGGGGAGCCGCGGCCGGCGGACCGCGACGGCCCCCGGCTCGGAGATCTCTGGTTGCTCGGGCATCGCCTGAGAGGTTATCCGCCCGGGTCGGGCTGAGCGATTCGGGCGAGGTCGCAGATGTGACGACAGCTTCCCGGGAGACCGCTTGCTCGGGCCGATTTGGCGAACAGATGTCAGATCTGCGACACGTTGCGTTCACGAGGCGGGGCGAGCCTGAGCCTCGTGAACGCTCGGGAGAACTCAGGAATGGTTTCGCGCCGGCTCTTGCTCGGCGGAGGTACGGCTACGGCGATCGGGCTGGGGTCCGCGCCCGCCCTGGCGAACGCGCAGCCTGCGGCTCCGGCCCAGGCTCGGCGGGGGAGGCCGGTACTGACTCATGGCGTGCAGTCCGGTGACGTACGGACCCGGAAGGCGGTGCTCTGGTCCCGCGCCGACCGGCCGTCCCGGCTGATCGCGGAGCTGTCGCTGGACCCGTCCTTCCGGAAGGCGGTGACGGTGCCCGGTCCGGTGGTGACGCCGCGGACCGACCTCACGGGCGAGCTCGACCTGGCCCGGCTGGCGCCCGGGACCGAGTACCACTTCCGGATCCGGGCGGTGGACCTGCACGATCCGCGGCGGTCCAGTGAGCCGGTCGCGGGACGCTTCCGTACCGCCTCGGAGAGGGCGGTCGACCTGAGCTTCCTCTGGTCCGGCGACATCGCCGGGCAGGGTTGGGGCGTCAACCCGGACTTCGGCGGGTTCCGGATCGCCGACGCTATGCGGGCCCGTAACGCCGACTTCTTCCTCTGCAGCGGTGACAACGTGTACGCCGACGGGCCGGTCACCGAGTCCGTCGTGCTGCCGGACGGCTCGACCTGGAAGAACCTGGTGATCGAGGAGAAGGCCAAGGTCGCCGAGACCCTGGACGAATACCGCGGCCAGTACAAGTACAACCTGCTCGCCGACAACTGGCGCGCCTTCCTGGCCGAGACGCCGCAGGTGACCCAGTGGGACGACCACGAGGTGACCAACAACTGGTACCCGGGCGAGATCCTGGACGACGACCGCTACACCGTGAGCGACGTCGACACGTTGGCCCGGCGGGCGCGGCAGGCCTTCCACGAATACGTACCGGTCGCGAAGATCTCGCCCGATCCTGAGGGCCGTCTCTACCGGGTGATCAACTACGGCCCGCTGCTCGACGTGTTCGTCCTCGACATGAGGACCCACAAGGACCCGAACTCCGACGGTACGGAGACGGTGCCTGACGGCGGCCTGCTGGGGGAGCGGCAGACCCGCTGGCTGCTCCGCGAGCTGAAGAAGTCGAAGGCGACCTGGAAGATCATCGCGAACGATCTTCCGGTGGGCCTGATCGTGCCCGACGGCGATGCTGCTCAGGAGGGTGTCGGGCAGGGCGACCCGGGCGCGCCGCGCGGCCGCGAACTTGATCTTGCTCCGGTGCTGTCGTTCCTCAAGCGCGAGGGCATCCGCAACCATGTCTGGCTGACCGCCGACGTGCACTACACGGCGGCCCACCACTACTCGCCCGACCGGGCCGCGTTCACCGACTTCGACCCGTTCTGGGAGTTCGTCTCCGGCCCGCTCAACGCCGGCGCCTTCGGCCCGAACGTGCTCGACCCGACCTTCGGCCCGAAGGCCGAGTTCGTCGCCGCGCCGCCCGCCCCGAACACCTCCCCGGCCGAGGGCTTCCAGTTCTTCGGCGAGGTGTCCATCGACGGCAAGACCCGCGAACTGACCGTCGACCTCCGCGACATCGACGGCAAGTCCCTCTTCACGAAGAGCCTCACGCCCGAACCCCGCTAAAGCCTCCGCCGACCGGGCACAAAAGCAGGCGTTTGGGCGGCGTGTCGCTGCCGAGGTGACCGGTCGGCGCGGTTGCGGAGGGTCGGGTCGGGAGTCCGTGGCCGGGCGGCAGCCCGCTTGCCGACGGCCGCGAGTCCACCTGGCTGGCTGTCGCGAACATCCCTCGCTGTGGGGGAAACGGCCGGGATAGCGGCCCTAGTGCCCACAGCGGGGGACATCCGCGACAGCTCCTGCCGACGAGCCGGCCCGGGATCAGGGAGCGAAGGCGGCGACGTTCGCCTCGGCCCACTGGCGGAAGCTGCGCGGCGGGCGGCCGGTGATCTCGGCGACGGTCGGCTGGACCGTGGTCTCGTCGATGGTGCCGTCGACGAAGAAGGAGAAGAACGCGTCGACGTACGGCTGCGGCATGGCGGTGAGCATTCGGGCCCGGGCCTCGTCGTTCGGCTCCGCCTCGAAGCTGAGCGGGCGGCCGAGGACCTCGGCCAGCACGGACAGCCGTTCGGCCGGCAGCAGGGCGGCGGGGCCGGTGAGGGGATAGGCGCGGCCGCCGTGTCCGTCGCCGAGCAGCGCCTCGGCGGCGACGGCGGCGATGTCGGCCGGGTCGACGGTCGCGATCGGTACGTCGGCGAACGGGGCCCGCACCACGTCGCCCGCGACCAGCTGCGGGACCCACTCGAAGGTGTTGGTCATGAAGCTCACCGGCCGCAGGAAGGTCCAGTCCAGGCCGGAGGCGCGGACGGCGGCTTCGGACCGGACCATGTAGTCCGTCACGGCGTTGCCGGGGTCGGAACTGAGCACGGAGCCGCCGGAGAGCAGCACGATCCGCCGTACCCCGGCGCGGGCGGCCTCGGTCGCGATCTCGTCGGCGTACCCAGGCATCAGGAACAGGCCGGCGACGCCGGCCAGGGCGTCGCGCAGACTGGTCGCGTCGGTCAGGTCGCCGGCCACCGGCTCCACCCCGGCCGGCAACGGCTTGGCCGGGTCGCGAACCACGGCGCGGGTCGGCACCCCGCGCTCTGCGAGCGTACGAGCGAGCGCACCGCCGACGTTCCCGGTCGCTCCGGTGACGAGAATCCTCGAGTCCACGAGGCCGAGGATGGCACGGTTCGCGGCTCGGCGCGGCGGCTTCGGCGGGACCGCTACCTTAGGCGCGTGCGTTTCCTTCGGGCCGGTGGCCTCCTCGCCGTCGCGGTGATGATCATGCTGGCCGGCTGCAGTGCTGCTCCGAACGGGACCCGGCCCTCCGGCGGGCCGAGCACGCCGGCACCGACGACGAGCGCCTCGATCCCCGCGGACGGGGTGAGCCTGGCCGAACTCGGCTTCCAGAACGGGCCGAGTGATCGGGTGTCGCTGCCCCGGGACGTGTCGTTCGTGACGTCGGCGGACCAGCCCGCCGCGGTGACGCTGGTGATCGACAGCCCGTCCGGCGAAGCGGTCGCCACCTATCTGCGGCGGACTCTTCCGGCGGCGGGCTTCACCGTCGACTCGGATCTCGGGACGACGCTCGCCTTCAGCGGATACGGCTGGACGGGCAACTTCACCGGCTCGCCGGGCGGCTCCGCGCTGGTACTCCGGCCCAGTGCCGTGCCGCCCAGGTAGGTCAACGTTTGGCGGCGCCCAGGCACGCACCTCGCGGCGTTCTCCTCGGTCGACGTATGACCGATACGCCTTCCTCGTCGGCCTTGCGATGCACGCACCTGGACGCCGCCAAACGTCGACCTACCTGGGCGACACGACACGGTGATCAACTCCGTTTCTTGATCAACTCTTGACAGCGGTATCGCCGCGCGGATTAAATGCCTCAAGGATTGCGAAAACATCTTCGATATTTCGTAAGTAACCTCGGGGGCGGAGGATCTCATGTCCGGTCGATCCATTTCGCGGCGCGGCATGTTGCAGGCGGCCGGTGGCGGGGCGGCTCTCGGGGTGTCCGGCTTATTCGCGCCGGCGACCGCGACACCGGCCTACGCGACGCCGGGGCGTCCGGAGGGAGCAGCGATGACCGAGCCTGACGCCGAATCGGCCCGGCACTGGTGGCCGCCGCAGCGGCAGGTCTGGACTCCGGTCGGCTGGAAGGGGCACCTGTTCCGGTTCGATGTGTTCTACAACGGTGCGATCCTCAGTCACCCGGCCGTCGCCCTCGCGCCGAGCAGCGCGCCGACCTTGAAGCCGTACCTGAAACCCTATGTGGGCAAGGATTTCCAGGTCACGCCGGTGATGCCGCAGGGCTCCGGCTTCCCGGCCCTGAGCACGACGCCGTACTACCTGCACCGGGGCGACTTCGGGGTCGGGCTGCAGGGTTGGCGGACCGACACCGAGACCCCGGTGCTGTGGACCGAGCACCGCCGGCAGGCCGGGCTGGTGCTGCGGCAGGAGACCTTCGCCCACCTCAAGGGCGGCGGCGAGGTCGACACGGCCGACGAGCCGATCTACTCCTGGACCAGGTTCACGATCGACCACGTCGATGATCATGATGCGCCGGCCGAGTTCAGCTTCGTGCTGCGGCTGAGCAAGGTCTTCTACCGGCACGTGGTCGGCCCGCCGGAGCAGCAGGAGGCGTTCCTCACCATCGAGTCGCGGCCGGCCGCCGCGCCGCTGGACGGGCCGTTGCGGATCGACCGGATCTGGAACCCGGACGGCAAGCCGCTGACCGTGCCGGTCTACGACCACGAAGATCAGGTACGGATGATCATCGGCACTCCCGCCGGCGGGACGATCAGCCTGACCGCCGTCGAGAACCATGATCAGGTGTACGACCTCAAGCTCGGCCTGCCGGTCAAGGAGGGCACCTCGATCGACGTGCTGCTGCCCGCCGTCCCGCAGGCCAAGGCGGAGGCCCTGCGCGAATGGGAGATCGGCCGCGATGCCGCGCTCGCCGAGTGCGAGGCGTTCTGGGCGCCGCCGGCCAAGGCGACCGAGTTGATCACTCCGGAGCCCCACGTCAACGAGTACTTCCGGCGCAGCGTGCAGCTGGCCGAGGTGATCGCGGAGAAGAGCCCGGACAGCGGCAAGTACACGTTCCTCACCGGCTCGTACGGCTATGACCTGCTCTGGAGCACGCCGACCTCGATGATCGGCCACATGTTCCTCGACCTGCTCGGCCGGCACGAGATCGTCGAGCGGCACATCGACCTCTACCTCGACGTCCAGGGCAAGCGGAAGCCGCCCGGGACGGCCTACGCGACGCTGCCGGCCGACGGCTTCTTCGCCACCCCGCTGAGCCTGCAGTCGTTCGACTGGCTCGGTGATCATGGTGCGATCCTCGAGGTCGCCGCCCGGCACGCGCTGCTGAGCTGGGACGACGCGTACACGCAGCGCTGGCTGCCGGCGATCATCAAGGGTTGCGAGTTCATCAAGGCCGCGGTCGAATTCACCGGCCACGACGGAGTCAAGGGGCTGATGCCGGCCGCCGCGTCCAACGACACCGGCGTCGAGCAGCAGTCGATCTGGATCCAGGTCTGGAACTACAAGGGCCTGGCCAGCTCGGTCGAACTGCTCCGCCGGGTGAAGCATCCGCGCGCCGAGGAGTTCGCCACGGTGGCGTCGCGGTTCAAGGAGACCTTCGTGACGGCGCTCCGGAACGCGGCGAAGGACGCCCCGACCTGGACCGACCCGGACGGCGCAGAGCACCCGATCCTGCCCAGCAAGTTCCACGGGCCGACCAGCCCGTGGCCGTACCTGGAGGCGTTCGACACCGGCGCCCTGACCGCGGTCTGGGCCGGGCTGCTGCCGGCGTCGGATCCGCTGATGCGGTCCTACGTCGAGTTCTACCGGGTCGGTCCGAACACGAAGCTGTTCGACCCCTGGCACCACACCGCACTGGATCGCGTGGTCCTTGATCACGAACAGAGTAGCGGCGAGCCCTGCTACAGCTGGAATCTCTTCCACACCTGGCAGAACGGGCAACGGGCGCTGTTCCTGGAAGGCCTGTACGGGCTCATGCTGGGCGCCTGCTCGGAGAACACGTTCATCGCCGGCGAGCACCGCAACGCCATGTACGGCACCCTGTTCGTGCAGCCGCTGGTGACCTGGGCGGCGCGCACCGCGCTGGTCGACGACGGGCTGCACCCCGACGAGCTGCACCTGCTCCGGCTCTGTCCGCTGGCCTGGCTGGTCGACGGTACGCCGACGAAGCTGCTCCGGGCTCCGACCCGGTACGGCACGGTCGGGCTCGAGCTCAGCCGCGACGACGAGAACCGGCAGCTGGACGTCAAGCTCGACTTCTCCTGGAAGCGCAAGCCGAAGCGGATCCTGCTGCACCCGCCGCCGATCCCGGACCTGCTCCGGATCTCGGTGAACGGCACCAGCTATCCCGCGCGCCAGCCGATCGAGCTCTGATCATGATCAGCACCCTCCGGCGCCGGATGATCATCACCGCACTCGCCGTCCTGCTCGCCGTACCGCTCTTCGCCGCCGTCACGCCGGAGCCCGCCGCGGCCGGCCAACGCCGCGCGAAACTGATCTTGGCCCGAGACCACCCCGACCGCACCGAGCGGAGCCGGGCCGGGACACTCGCCGCCCGGCCGTCCGACGTGACCGGTGACGGCCTGGCCGACGCCGTGGTCCGCGATCCGGGAGCGGATCGCGGCACCCTGCGGCTCTACGCCCACTCCGGCGCGACGGCCGGGAATCCCTGGCCGGCCGCGGAGACGCTGGGCGGCGCCTGGGGCTTCGCCGACCCGCTGCTGCTGGGCGACGTGACCGGCGATGATCATCCGGACCTGGTCACCCGGGACGCGGCGGGGGCGTTGTCGATCTTCCCCTACCGTACGGACGCGCAGCCGAACCCGTGGCCGGACCGGGTCGCCGCCGGCACCGGCTGGTCCCGGTACAACACCTTGCTGCTGGGCGATGTGACCGGCGACGGCCGGCCCGACCTGCTCGGCCGGGACCCCGGCGCCGCCTCCGGAACGCTCTGGATCATCCGGCACGACGGCAGCGCGCAGAACCCGTACGGCTCGACACCGGTCTGGGCCGGCACCGGCTGGAACCTCGCCGATGCCATGCTGCTCGGCGACGTCAACGGCGACGACTTCCCCGACATCGTGGTCCGCGACGGTGCCGGCGCGCTGTGGATCTACCCGCACAACGGGGCGACCAGCCAGAATCCGTACACCAGCCGGGCGGCGGCTGGCACGGGCTGGCCGGTCGGCCAGCCGCTGCTGCTCGCCGACGCCACCGGTGACGGCCGGCCGGACCTGATCGCGCAGACCGGCGACCGGCTGGTGATCCATCCGCACGCCGGCGCGACGACCGGCAACGTATGGGGCGGGACGGCTATCGAGGCCGGCTCGGGCTGGGACTTCGCCAACACCATGATCACCGGGGACGCGACCGGCGACGGCCGGCCGGACCTGCTGGCCCGGGTGCACCGCGGCGATCTCTGGGTCTACCCGAACGACGGCGAAACGCCTTGGGCGCAACGGTTCTCGGCCGGCAACCGCTGGACGTACGAAGATCAACTCCTGCTCGGCGATGTGACCGGCGACGGCAACCCCGACCTGGTCGCGCGCGATCCCCGGGCGGCCAACGGCACCCTGTGGCTCTATCCCGGCACCGGCGCCACCGACGCCGACCCGTGGACCGCGCCACGGACCTTCGCCGGCACCGGCTGGAACCTGGCCACGGCGCTGGCGCTCGGCGATCTGACCGGCGACGGCCGCCCGGACGTGCTGCTCCGCGACCGCGGCGGCGAGCTCTGGGTCTATCCGCACAGCGGCCTGGCCGGACCGGGCAACCCGTGGACGGTGCAGCGGCGCTGGGTCGGGTCGGGCTGGACCACGGCTCGCGAGCTGCGGCTGGCCGACGTCGACGGCGACGGCCGGGCCGACCTGATCGACCTCGAACGCGACGGCACGCTCTGGGTGTATCCGACCGCCGGCACCGCCCCGATCAAGATCACCGGCGACTTCACCGACGTCGGCACCCTCGCGGTCGGCGCCGTGGACGACAGCGGCCGCCCGAGCCTGGTGACGATCACCCGCACCGGCGATGTGATCAACTACGCCCACTCGGGCGGTCCCGACCCATGGCCGGCCGGCCGCGTGGTCGCCTCGGCCTGGACCTTCGCCTCCGCCCTACTGCTCTGATCGCCTCGCCAACTGGACGCAAAGGGCAGGGCACGATGACTCCTTCGTGCCCTTTGGGTCCACTGGATGAATGGGCGCCTTCCCCACCCCGTGCGGCGGTCCCAGTCGTCACTCTGGCCCCAAGTTTTTCACGTTACGTGAAAAACTGGCGCTACCCGCGAGAAGTAACTCGCGTAAAGCGCCAAGAAGTGTGGGGAAGTCCGGCCGTTCCTGGCCGGGATTGATCACCAGAGCTCGGGCCAGGCGATGCCCAGCTCGGCCAGCAGTTCGCGCAGCAGCGGCAGGCTGATCCCGACCACGGTGTGGTGATCACCGTCGATGCTGGTGACGAACGGTCCACCGAGGCCGTCGATCGTGAACGCGCCGGCGACCTGGAGCGGCTCCCCGGTCGCGACGTACGCCTCGATCTCGGCGTCGGACAGGTCGGCGAACCGGACCCGGGTGCTTGCGGTGCGGTTGCGCTCCCGTACCTCGTCGCCGTCGATGATCATCACCTGGTGACCGGTGTGCAGGACGCCTTCGCGGCCGCGCATCCGGTGCCACCGGTCGACCGCCTCGGCATGATCGGCCGGCTTCCCGTACGGCTGTCCGTCCAGTTCCAGCAGGGAATCGCCACCGAGCACGATGGTCGGCCCGGACCGCCCTTCGGCCCGGATCCGGTCGGCCACGGCCGTTGCCTTGAGTCGCGCCAGCTCGGCCACCAGGTCCGGCACCCGCTCGGCCTGGACCTGGTCCTCGTCGACGCCGGAGACGATCACCTCGGGATCGAGGCCGGCGGAGCGCAGCGTCGCCAGCCGGGCCGGTGAGGCCGATCCGAGCACCAGACGCCAGGGTTTGCCCGTTCCAGTCACGCCGGTCACCCTAACGCGAGCGGTCCCGCCGCACCCTGCGCCAATAGCCGGCCCAGCCGCCTTCCGGCCTTGCCGCCGGCCGGGGCCGGACGGCGAGCAGGGCGGCCACGACGGCGGCGACCTCCTCGTCGGTCGGGTTGCCGCGGACAACGGTCGGCTCGGTCATCCCGCCAGCGTAGGCTTTCCGCCCGTGCCATACGAGGAGCCGCTGGACGCCGTCGAACTCCGCGCTGCGCTGACCGGGCTCGGCTCGCTCTGGCGCGACGTGCAGGTGATCGCCGAGACCGGGTCGACGAACAGCGACCTGGCCGAGCAGGCGAGGGCCGGGGCACCGTCCGGCACCGTCCTGATCGCCGAGCACCAGACCGCCGCCCGGGGTCGGCTGGGCCGCAGCTGGACCGCGCCGCCCGGCACGGCGATCGCCCTCTCGCTGCTGGTCCGGCCCGAGGTCCCGGCGGGCCGCTGGACCTGGCTGCCGCTGCTGACCGGGATCGCCGTGAGCGAGTCGCTGCGGCGGGCCGCGAAGGTGCCGGCGGACCTGAAATGGCCGAACGACGTCCTGGTCCGGGACCGCAAGATCTCCGGCATCCTGGCCGAACGGGTCGAACCCGCCGGCGGCGCCGAGACCCCCGGCTGCGTGATCGGGGTCGGGCTCAATCTCGGCCTCACCGAGGACCAGCTGCCGGTGCCGACCGCCACCTCGCTCCGGTTGCAGCCGGACGCCGCGCCGGTCAGCCGTACGACGATGATCATCACGGTGCTGACCGCGTTCGCGCTGCTCTACGCCGAATGGCGGGACTCGGCCGACGACACCGCGCTCGCGGCGGCCTACCTGGCCCGGTGCGGAACGGTCGGCCGGCGGGTCCGGGTGATCCTGCCCGGGGCCGAGGATGTGGTCGGCGAGGCGGAGGCGATCGACACCGACGGCCGGCTCGTGGTGCGGACCGGGTCCGGCCGCCGTACCTTCGGAGCAGGCGACATCGTGCACCTGCGCTGATGCAGGCATTCGCCCAGGTGTGTCACGATGGGCCGCATGGGATTACCGGCCAAGCTGCTGGGCGCCGACGAACACGTCGTGCTGCACATGCGGACCCATGGAAAAGCACTGATCCTGCCCGCGCTCGCCCTGGTGCTGTGCGGCGCGCTGATCGGAGTGGGGCTTGCCCTGATCCCGATGGACTTCCGGCCGGTCGGCCAGTACTTCATCGTCGCCATCGGGCTGATCCTGATCATCTGGTGGTCGGTGATCCCGTTCCTGAACTGGCTGACCCGGACCTACACGGTCACCAACCGGCGGCTGATCACCCGCTGGGGCATCCTGAACAAGATCGGCAAGGACCTGCCGCTGATCCGGATCAACGACGTCTCGTACGAGCGCAGCCTGCTGGACCGGATGCTCGGCTGCGGCACCCTGAACATCCAGACCGCCGCCGACGCCGGGCCGATCGTGCTCGACGACGTGCCGGACGTCGAGCGGGTGCACGTGGTGATGACCGAACTGCTCTTCGGCACCGGCGGTCACGACCAGGGCACCCTGCCGGCCGAACCGCCGGACCGGGACTCGGACACGTGACGCAGCCGGTGGCGACCCGGCCGGCCGCCGAGCACGTCACCGAGCTGATCTTGAACCGGGCCGAGGCGCTGAACGCGATCTCCACCGCGATGGCCGAATCGATCACCGAAGCCTGCGCCCGACTGGCCGAGGACACCGCGACCGACGTCGTCGTGATCACCAGCGCTTCGGCCAAGGCGTTCAGCGTCGGCGCGGATCTCAAGGAGCGGGCCGGGTTCAGCGATGATCAACTCGCCGGGCAGCGGCCGGTGCTGCGGGCGGCCTTCGCTGCCGTACGGGAGCTGCCGATGCCGGTGATCGCCGTCGTCGAGGGGTACGCGCTCGGCGGCGGCTGCGAGCTGGCCCTGGCCGCCGACCTGATCATCGCCGGAGCGGACGCCACCCTCGGGCTGCCGGAGACCTCGGTCGGACTGGTGCCGGGCGGCGGCGGCACCCAGGCCCTGCCACGCCGGGTCGGCCCGGCCCGCGCCGCGGAGTTGATCTTCACCGGCCGGCGGGTGCCCGCCGACGAGGCGGCCCGGATCGGGCTGGCCGACCGGGTGGTCCCGGCCGGCCAGGCGCGCGCGGCGGCCCTCGAGGTGGCGGCGTCGATCGCGGCGAACTCACCGCTCGCCGTACGCGCCGCGAAACGGGCTCTTCGCGACGGCGCCGACCGGCCCTGGGCCGAGGCGCTCGAGATCGAGGACCAGGCCTGGCGGACCGCGGCGTTCTCGGCCGACCGGCGCGAGGGCGTCGCCGCCTTCGTCGAGAAGCGGCGGCCGGAGTGGGTCCGATGACATCCGAGGCGGCCGACATGTCCGAACCCGCGGAAGGTCCTGAACCAAAGGGGGCCGAGCCGATGCCGCTGGGCACCCAGCTGTTCCGGTTCGTGGCGACCGGCGGCCTGTCCGCGGTGGTCGACTTCGGCTCCTGGACCCTGCTCACCCTGCTCGGCGTGAACGTGTCGCTGGCCAAGGCGGTCGGCTTCGTGCTCGGCACCACGACCGCGTACCTGATCAACCGGCGCTGGACGTTCAAGGCGACCCACTCGGCCCGCCGCTTGGTCGCCGTCTTCGTGCTCTACCTGGTGACGTTCTTCCTCAACACCGGCCTGACCCTGCTGGTGTTCTGGGCCGTGCAGCGCTACGGCCCGCCGGAACTGCCGCAGCTCGGCGCCCAGGTGATCGCGTTCGTGATCGGCCAGGGCGCCGCGACCACGGTCAACTTCCTGGTCCAGCGCCTCCTGATCTTCCGCATCCGCTAAACCCCCAACGCCGACCGGGCACGAAAGCAGGCGTTTCGGCGGCGTGTCGCTGCGCTGGTGCCCAGTCGGCGATCGGGATCGGGGAGCGGGCCGGGCGCAGCATCGGGACCAGGAGCGGTTGGGGTCCCGGTTCCGGTCGCCAGTAGTCTGACCGCGTGCCGGAAGCTGTAACGCCAACTCGTCCTTTCATCGTCGGCATCATCGGCGGCGGCCAGCTGGCCCGGATGATGCATGCGGCCTCGATCGGGCTCGGGATCCGGGTCCGTCTGCTGGCCGAGGGGCCCGCCGTGTCGGCGGCCCAGGTGGTCGGTGACGTGACCGTCGGTGACTACACCGACCCGGAGACCGTCCGCTCCTTCGCCGCGGGCTGTGACGTGATCACCTTCGACCACGAACACGTGCCGACCGGGCTGCTCCGCGAGCTCGAGGCGGCCGGGATCCAGGTACGGCCCGGACCGGCGGCCCTGATCCACGCGCAGGACAAGGCGATCATGCGGGAACGGCTGACCGCGGCCGGGATCCCGTGCCCGGTCCACCAGGTGGTGGCGGACCCAGCCGCGCTGCAGACGTTCGGCGACGAGCACGGCTGGCCGGTGATCGCGAAGACCTCCCGCGGCGGCTACGACGGCAAGGGCGTCTGGAAGATCGACACCGCCGCCGAGGTCGGGATCCCGTTCGAGGGCTTGACCGACGGGATCCAGATCGTCGCCGAGGAGTACGTCGCGTTCACCCGGGAGCTGAGCGCGCTCGCGGTCCGCTCGCCGTCCGGGCAGGCGGTCGCGTACCCGATCTCGGAGTCGGTGCAGCGGGACGGGATCTGTGTCGAGACCGTGACGCCGGCGCCGGGACTGACCGAGCAGCAGGCGATCGACTGCCAGCGGCTCGCGCTGACCGTCGCCGCCGAACTGGAGGTGGTCGGGCTGCTCGCGGTCGAGCTGATGCAGCGCGACGACGGCTCGGTCGTGGTCAACGAGCTCGCGATGCGGCCGCACAATACCGGCCACTGGACCATCGACGGGTCGCACACGTCGCAGTTCGAGAACCACCTGCGGGCCGTGCTCGACCTGCCGCTTGGCGACCCCTCGGCGCGGTCGCCGTGGACCGTGATGACGAACGTCCTGGGCGGCACCGTCGAAGATCTTCCGTCGGCGCTGCTGCACTGCTTCGCCCGGGATCGCCGGCTCCGGGTCCAGTTGTACGGCAAGGAGGTCAAGCCGGGCCGCAAGGTCGGCCATGTGGCCACCTACGGTGATGATCTTGCCGACGTACGGAAGCGGTCCCGGCACGCCGCCGGTTATCTGATGGGAGATCCGGATGCCTGACGTCGTGCCCAGAGTCGGAATTCTGATGGGGTCGGACTCGGACTGGCCGGTGATGCGCGCCGCCGCGGAGGCGATCGCCGAGTTCGACGTGCCGTACGAGGCCGACGTCGTGTCCGCGCACCGGATGGTCGACGCGATGATCGACTACGGCCGGACGGCGCACACCCGCGGCATCGAGGTGATCATCGCCGGGGCCGGCGGGGCGGCCCACCTGCCCGGCATGCTGGCGTCGCTGACGCCGCTGCCCGTGGTCGGGGTGCCGGTGCCGCTGAAATACCTGGACGGGATGGACTCCCTACTGTCGATCGTGCAGATGCCGGCCGGGGTTCCGGTGGCCACGGTGTCCATCGGGAACGCCCGCAACGCCGGCCTGCTCGCGGTCCGGATCCTGGCCGCCGGCGATCCCGTACTGACCGAGAAGATGATCACGTTCCAGGACCAGCTCCGGGCCGCCGCCGAGGCGAAGGGGGAGCGGGTCAGGTCCGACCGGCCGGAGGCCTCATGACCGGACCCGTGTTGATCACGGGCGGCAGCCGCGGGATCGGCGCCGCGACGGCCCGGCGGCTCGCCGCGGACGGTCGCGATGTCGTGATCACGTACGCCAGCCGGGCGGCCGACGCCGACCAGGTGATCAACGACTGCCGGGCGGCCGGCGTCTCCGCGCACGCGCGCCAGGTCGAGCTGACCCGGCCCGGTGCGGTGGACGAACTCTTCGGCTGGCTGGATGCCGAGCTCGGCCCGATCGGCGCCCTGGTGAACAACGCCGGCGTGGTGTCGCCGGGCGGACCGGTCGCCGACTACGACAGCGAGCGGGTCCGCCGGGTGATGGAGATCAACGTGGTCGGCGCGTTCGCGATGGCGACCGCGGCGGCCCGGCGGATGGCCCATGATCATGGCGGCGCCGGCGGGGTGATCGTCAACGTGTCCTCCCGGGCGGCGGTGCGCGGCGGCGCCTTCGAGTACGTCGATTACGCCGCCAGCAAGGCCGCGCTGGATGCACTGACCGTCGGGCTCGGGCTGGAACTGGCCCGGCAGGGCGTCCGGGTCGCCGGCGTGCGGCCGGGCGTGATCGACACCGAGATCCACGCGCCGGGCCGGCTGGAACGGGTGGCGCCCGAGATCCCGCTGGGCCGGGCCGGCACCGCCGACGAGATCGCCGCCGCGATCGCCTGGCTGATCAGCGACGACGCCTCGTACGTCACCGGAACGACGATCGACGTCGGCGGCGGCCGATGATCTCCGAGGCGCTGGCCGGGGTCGGCCTGCTGGGCCGGGGTGCCCGGATCATCCTGCGGCGGCCGAAGCTGTTCCTGCTCGGCGCGCTGCCCGCGGTGATCACGTCGGTGCTGTTCCTGGTGGTGCTGATCGTGCTGCTGTTCCGGGTCGACGAGATCGTCACCTGGCTGACGCCGTTCGCGGACGCGTGGGGGACCGGCTGGGCCACGACGATCCGGATCCTGGCCGGGGTCGCCCTGATCGCCGGCTCGATCCTGCTGATGGTGATCAGCTTCAGCGCGCTCACGCTGGCCGTCGGCGCCCCGCTCTACGACCAGATCTCCGAGGCCGTCGACGAGTCCGAGGGCGACGCGCCGCCGTCGCGGGAGGAACCGCTCGGCACCCAGGTCGGGCGGGCGATCCGGCAGGCGGTCGCCTTGATCATGATCTCCCTGGTCGGCGCGATCGTGCTGTTCGCGATCGGCCTGGTCCCGGTGGTCGGCAACGTCGTCGGCGCCGTCCTGTCGGCCCTGTTCGGCGGCTGGATGCTGGCCACCGAACTGATCGGCTCGGCCTGTGAACGGCGCGGCGTGATCACGCTGGCCGGCCGGCGGGCCGCGATGCGTACGGCGCGGGCCAAGGTGTTCGGCCTGGGCGTCCCGACCTTCCTGCTGCTGTCGCTGCCGCTGGTCGCGATCTTCGTGTTCCCGATCGCGACCGCCGCCGGCACCCTGCTCGCCCGCGAACTGCTGCCCGCCGAGGAACGGCCGCGGTGATCACGGTCCACGTCGACCGGGACTCGGTCGCGATGGGTGACGACGTCCTTCCGCACGTCGTCGCCTGGGAGTTCGACGACGACGCGACGCCCGGCGACGTGCTGGTGCGGGTCCTGGCGGAGGGCTACCTGGCCCGGGTCGCCGGCGAGGTCGCCTGGGCCTTCGAGGTCGGCGCCTTCGACCTGGACCGCTACCCGGACTTCACCGCGCTGCGGCCGCGGCAGACGCTGACGGCGGCCGTCGTCCTGCAACCCGGACCCGGTCAATGGTCGGCCCTGCCGCTCCGCGGCCGGGTGCTGGCGCAACCCTTCCTGGGCCGGCCGGACTGGGCCGCCGGCGACCGCGAGTTCGCCGTGAACTTCCATTACGCGAGCGAAGGGCAGGTATTGGACCTGCCGTCCCTGACGGGCCGGCTGGGTACTCACGCTCCCTGAGCCTGTCGAAGGGCAAGCCCGATCTGGCCTGGCGCTTCGACAGGCTCCGCGCGCGTCGGGGCCTCAGCGGGCGCGGCCCTCGGCGAGCATCGCGACCGAGGCGGCGACCCGCTTGGCCCGGGTCTCCGGCTTCTTGGCCCCGGTCACCTGCAGGACGTGCCAGCTCTGCTTGCTGTACGACAGCGAGGCGAAGAACGCCTTCGCGGCCGGCTCCTCGGCCAGCGCGGCGGCAAGTTCATCGGGCACCTCCACCGTCCGCTCGGCGGTGTCCAGCTCCACCTCGACGTCCAGCACGTCGCCGGCCGCGACCCCGGCCTCGGCCCGCCGCTCGGCGCTGACTCCGAGCAGGAAGCGGCCACCCATCCGGGCGATCGAGGTACGGAACTCGTACCCGGGAATCCGGACCACGACCTTGGGCCGCTGGCCGCCGCCGAGCGCGCTGACGATCTCTTCGGACACCTCGAAGCCGGCCGTGTTCTTGCCGGTCGCCTCGAGTTCGGCGCGGAACTTCATCGTGGGCTCCTCTGCTGAGCGGCGTTCCTCACGATAGACCGGCGGAATCGCCGGAACTCAGCGGCCGCGACGGATACGGCGGAGATGGAGGTCGTCGATCCGGCCGGTCACGATCGGCACCAGGGCCCAGAGCACGAAGGCCCACCGGCCGGCCAGCGCATAGACCGGAATGGAGACGGCGAACGCGGCCGCCATCGGCACCACCCGGCGCAGCGTGGACCGCAGCTGGGCCGGATCGTGACTGGTCAGCATCAACTTGTGCTTGATCAACTGCAGCACCAGCAGCGCGAACACGGTGAACTGCAACGCCTGCGCGCCGGCGTAGACGGCGAACCGGAGCGGGTTGTTCTCGCCGAGGCTGATGATCTTGGTCGTGAACGGGGTGATCACGATCAACAGCAGCCAGAGCAGGTTGAGCTGGATCAGCCGGGCGTTCACGTCGCGGACCTGGCGGAACACCCGGAAATGGGTCGACCAGTGGATCGCGATCACCAGGAAGCTGATCAGGAACGCCAGGTACTCGTCGGCGTGGGCGGAGAAGAAGGTGATCATCTCCGTCATCTGCTCGCCCGAATCGCCGGTGAGCTCCTCCGGGACGGGCAGTTCCAACGCCAACAGGGTGATCGCGATCGCGATCACCGCATCACTGAAGAAGGTGAGTCGCTCGGCGCCGGACGTCGCCTCCTCGGACCGCAGAGATTCAGGCACCCGGCGATCCTCTGACCCGGGATCGAAGCGCCGTCGGCACAGCGGACCCCGGTAGATTGGCGGCATGACGGTAGCCCAACAGGCCGAAGGGGCTCGGGTCGCGGCCCGGGTGCTGAGTTCGGCGACCCGGTCGGCGAAGGACGCCGGCCTGCACGCGATGGCCGACGCGCTGACCAAGGCGGAGACGGCGATCCTCGACGCCAACGCGCTCGACGTACGGCGTGCCGAGGAGTCCGGCACCAGCGCGGCCCTGATCGACCGGCTGCGGCTGACCCCGGACCGGATCGCCGGGATGGCCGAAGGACTGCGGGCGCTGGCCGACCTGCCCGACCCGGTCGGCGACGTGGTCCGCGGCTGGACCAACCCCAACGGCGTCCAGGTCCGGCAGGTCCGGGTGCCGTTCGGTGTGGTCGGGATCATCTACGAGGCGCGGCCCAACGTCACCGCCGACGCCGCGGGCATCTGCCTGAAGTCCGGCAACGCGGTGCTGCTCCGCGGCTCGTCCAGCGCCGCCGACTCCAACGCCGCGATCGTCACGGCGCTGCGGGCCGGCCTGGCCGACGCGGACCTGCCGGAGGATGCCGTACAGCTGGTCCCCGGACCGCGGGAGGTGACCGGCGAGCTGATGGCGGCCCGCGGGCTGGTCGACGTGCTGATCCCGCGCGGCGGCGCCGGACTGATCGAGACCGTGGTGACCCAGAGCCAGGTGCCGGTGATCGAGACCGGCACCGGCAACTGCCATCTCTACGTCGACCGGTCGGCCGACCATGATCAGGCGATCCGGATCATGATCAACGCCAAGGTGCAGCGGCCCAGCGTGTGCAACGCGCTGGAGACCCTGCTGGTGCACGCCGACACCGCGGATTCCTTTGTTCCGAAGGCGTTGCAGGCTCTGGCCGAGGCCGGAGTCACGGTGCACGGCGATGACCGGTTCGCGTCCTACGGCGATCAGGTGGTGCCGGTGACGGAGACCGACTTCGCGGAGGAGTTCCTGTCCCTCGACCTCGCCGCGGCCGTGGTCGACTCGCTGGACGGCGCACTGGCCCACATCCGGCGCTACAGCTCCGGTCACAGCGAGACCATCGTCACCGACTCGCAGACGGCGGCAAACCGGTTCGTGGCCGAGGTCGATGCAGCGGCGGTGCTGGTCAACGCGTCCAGCCGGTTCGTCGACGGTGGCGAGTTCGGGTTCGGCGCCGAGATCGGAATCTCCACCCAGAAGCTGCACGCGCGGGGCCCGATGGGGCTGCCCGAGATGACCTCCACGAAGTACGTGGTGAGCGGCGCGGGCCAGATCCGCGGGTGACGATGCACGGAGCCGTCGCCGGCACCGGTAGAGTTCCGCTCATGCTGTTTGGGTTGACCGCGCTGGAGACCGAGGTCCACACGGAGTTGCCGATCCCGGCCTGGGGCTTCGGTGTGCTCGCTTTCGTCTTCCTCATTGTGCTGCTGCTGATCACGCTGGCCATCGGCAAGGGCCGAAGGCACAGCTGAACCTGTCGTGTCGGAGAACCATCGGTCGGCTACTGGACTGGCTCGCGATCCCGGCGAGCCGAACGGTCGGCACTACCGGCTCGGGGTGATGGGCGGAACGTTCGACCCGATCCACCACGGTCACCTGGTCGCGGCCAGCGAGGTCGCCAGCCGGTTCGGCCTGGACGAGGTCGTGTTCGTCCCGACCGGCCAGCCGTGGCAGAAGTCCGACCGGGACGTGTCCGGCGCCGAGGACCGCTACCTGATGACGGTGATCGCGACCGCATCGAATCCGCGGTTCACGGTCAGCCGGGTCGATGTCGAGCGGCCCGGGATGACGTACACGGTGGACACGCTGAAGGATCTGCGCGCCGAACGGGGCGACGACGTCGACCTGTTCTTCATCACCGGTGCGGACGCGATGGCCCAGATCCTCACCTGGCGGGGTGTGGACGAACTGTTCGAGCTGGCGCACTTCGTGGCCTGTAACCGGCCCGGCGTGGAGATCGATCCGGCGATCACGGCGGGGCTGCCGAAGGACCGGGTCAGCATGGTGTCGATCCCGGCGCTGGCGATCTCGTCCACCGACTGCCGGGCGCGGGTGGCCGACGGCGAGCCGATCTGGTACCTGGTGCCGGACGGCATCGTGCAATACATCCAGAAACGTGGGCTCTACCGTGAGCCCGCGCAGGAGAGGCGATCATGACTGCAACCGACCGAGCGATCGAGCTGACCCGCGCCGCGGCGCAGGCCGCCGTCGACAAGCTCGGCACCGACCTGATCGCGTACGACGTCTCGGACCAGCTGGCCATCACCGACGTGTTCCTCGTCGTGACGGCCGGCAACGAGCGGCAGGTAGGCTCGGTCGTCGACGGCGTCGAGGAGGCCCTGCGCGACCTGGACGCCAAGCCGGTCCGCCGGGAAGGTGATCGCCAGCAGCGCTGGGTCCTGCTCGACTACCTCGACCTCGTGGTGCACGTCCAGCACACCGAGGAGCGCCAGTTCTACGCGCTGGAACGACTCTGGCGGGACTGCCCGGAGATCGACCTGGACATCGACGAGCGGCGCTGAGCGTACGCGACACGGAGGGGGATTCATGACCGCGAGCCGGATGATCATCTGGCGACACGGCCGGACCGAGTGGAACGCCACCGGTGTGATGCAAGGGCAGGAGGACATCCCGCTCGACGAACTGGGGCAGCTGCAGGCCAAGACCGCGGCCCGCCTGGTCGCGACCTACAACCCGACCTCCCTGTACGCCAGCGATCTCTCCCGGACCCGGCAGACCGCCGAGGCGCTGGTCGAGGTCTCCGGCCTGAAGATCAACTTCGAACCGCGGTTGCGCGAGATCCACGTCGGCAGCTGGGCCGGCCTCAGCCATGATCAACTGGCCGAGATCGACCCGGAGGCCGTGGTCAAGATCAAGTCCGGCGAGGACGTACGGCGCTCGGAGACCGGCGAGGACCACCGCGAGGTGGCGACCCGGGTGGTCGAGGCGTTCACCGAGATCAGCGAGGCCGAGCCGGACGGCTCGATCGTCGTCTGCGCCATGCACGGCCTGGCCGGCCGCCTCGGCATCGCGGCCTTCCTCGGCCTCCCCGAGGAACACTGGAACCTGCTCCGCGGGATGGACAACTGCGCCTGGGCAATCCTCGACCGGCAGCCCCTCGGCTGGCGTCTGACCGGCTACAACCTGACCGGCCTGACCGACGTCCCGGACCCCGTCGCCCCGCTGGATCCCAAGTCGTGATCTGATTTCGCCTCCGCGGGGTCGGCACGCTAGTATTTCCGAGTTCTCACGGGCCGGCGGGTCGGACCGGGGGAGCAATCCCAACTAGGGGCTATGGCGCAGTTGGTAGCGCGTCTCCATGGCATGGAGAAGGTCAGGGGTTCGAATCCCCTTAGCTCCACGTAAGAATCGAAATTCGAACCCTGCCCCAAGTCATGACTGGGCAGGGTTCTTTCGGTCTCTGGGCTTTGACCGCGGCTTGCCGTGCTGTTGAGGATCGTGGCGATGGGTTCGGCCTGCGTGACGGTGATGTTCTCCTCATCGTCGACGACGATCCTGGTGAAGAGTGCTCGGTTGAGCATGCGACGTTCGGCGGGTCGGCTCTTGCGGTAGAGGTCTGCGAGGTCGCGGAGTAGGTCGAGGATGGAGTCAAGGCCATCGCGGGCGCGGTTGTGGGCGGTGCTGAGCATTTCGAGTCGGCTGGTGGTGGCTTGCAGCGTGGTACGGATGCGCTCCTGCTCGGTTTTGAGGAGGTCGAGCGGAATCGCGTCGGCGTAGTGGGCTTGGAGCAGCTTGACCTGCTCGGCTTCGAGCTTGGTCTTCTGTGTGGCGAGAGCGGCGCGTTCGTTGGCAGATGTTGCTTCGAGGGATGCGAAGACCGTGTGGAGTGTGCTTCGGATGCTGTCGATCTGCTGGTCGGACAGGCTGATGGTGGTGTAGGCATGTTCGACGCGTTGTTCGATCCGGTGGGCGAGGATCGCGGGTCGGCTGCAGGTGGTGCGCTTGAGCCGGCGGCCGGTGCAGGTGAAGTACTCGTAGGTGGTGCCGTGTCGGTTGCGAGGTCGTTCGAACATGAGCTTGGAGCCGCAGGAGCAGTAGAGGCTGCCTTTGAGGTAGTGGTCGTACTTCTGTGGGCGGTCGGCGGCGGCGTTGTTCGCGGCGAGCGCGGTTTGGACTCGGTCGAAGGTTTCGGGGTCGGTGAGCGGGTCGTGGCTGCCGGGGTAGGTGACGCCGCGGAAGGTGACGATGCCTTGGTAGTAGGGGTTGGTGAGGATTTTGTGCAGTTGCTTCGGGGTGATTGATTTCGCTGGCTGGGTTGGCGTGGGCCGGGTGGTGAGTCCGCGGATGGTGAGTTTACGGGCGAGCTTGGAGAGTGACCAGGTGCCGTCGGCGTAGGTGGTGAAGGCGTACCTGATCGCGTCGGCGCGGTCGGGGTCGAGTTGGATGGTGCGGATCTCGCGGCCGTGTGGGTCGGTGGTGCGGACGTTGAGGTAGCCGATGGGGGCCTTGGTGGGGGTGCCGCCGATGGCTGCTTTCTGGACCATGCCTTTGGTGACTTCTTGGCCGAGATTGAGCGAGTAGAACTCGGCGATGGAGGCCATGATGCCGTGCATGAGCATGCCGGACGGGGTTTCGTCGATGTTCTCGGTGACGGAGACGAGGGTGACGCCTGCGTCACGCATGGCGGCGTGGATGGTTGCGTCGTCGAGCCGGTTCCGTGCGAGCCGGTCGATCTTGTTGATGATGCAGTAGCGGACGGGGTGTTCGGCGATGTAGGCGAGCATGTCTTGCAAGGCACGGCGTTTGGCGGTCTTGGCGGATTCGCCGGGTTCGATGAATTCCTTGACGATGACGGCGCGGAGCTGGGCGGCCTTGCGGGCGTTGGCCTCGCGTTGGGCGGGTATGGAGAGCCCTTCCTCGAGCCCGTTGCGGGTGGCTTGGTCCTTTGTGGAGACACGGAGATACGAGATCGCGGGAACCAGCTCTCCCAACTCCGGCTCCGCAGCCTGTGGTTCGGAGGTGGCCCGGGCCAGAGCTCGCAGCGTGGCGAGGTCGATTCCGGTGGGAAGACTCGTTGTGCTCATGATCGTGACCGCCTTTCGACAGGTCCGGCTCGCGGCCGGGTATCGAGGCACCGAAGGCGGTCATGTGTGGGTCGAAGAGAACACTTCGCCTTGAAGATCAGCTGCAGGGCGAAGTTGGTCGGTGCCGGGCGCCGGGTGTGCTGTTCGGTCTCATGCTAGCGACCAGGTGCAAGGAGTTGCCGCAGCTCGTCGCCAACTGATGGTGCCTTGCCGGGTTCGATGGCGTGTAGGGCATGGCGGATGAGGACCTCGGCGACCTTGGCGGCATCGACATGATCTCGGTGCTCGAATCGAACGGTGATGTGCCGGTCGGCCGCGGGCCGTCCGGTGTGCTTGTGATGGCGGACCGTCACGGGACCGTCCGGCTTGTCGGTTCGCGCGTGTCGAGCGTGGCAGGGAAGGCTTCCTCGGCTTCTCGTCGGGCCTGGACTTCGGTGAGGACGAACTGGACGAAGTCTTCATCGCGGTCGGTGATGGTGACGGATTCCGTGGTCGGGGTGAGGGACTCGCCGGGCCAGATGGTCTGGCGGGTGGGTCGGTCCTTGTCGAGGCGGGTGCCGGCGGTGGCGGTCCAGTCGCGGAGTCGTTGGCGGGCGTCGGCGAAGTCGCGGTGCCAGCCGATGGGTGCGGAGGCGTGTTGGTCTGGGTCGTAGGCGGCGAGCCAGTGCGAGTGGAGGGCGCTGAGTTCCCAGACGAGTTCGGGGTGGCGGTGCCACAGGGGAGGGATGACGCTGGCGGGGAGACCGTAGGTGTGGCGGAGCCAGTCGACCCAGGTGTTGAGTGCCAGCCACTCGGCTTCAAGATCATCCGCGCTGAGCAGGTCCCAGTTGATTGGCCGCGGCGGCTCGGGAGGGCCGGCCTCTAGATCGAGGGGCCGTTCGAAATCATCGGGTTCGTTGAGGAGTTGCATGATCATTCGCTGTCGTCACACGCCCATGGCAGGGGTGCTGGGTTGGTGGTCGGGTGGTGTCGGGGGCTGGAACGGCGTCGTGTGACGGTTCATGGCGGTGCTGTCGTGGCCCGTGGCTTGGCGGGGTGTGCGGTCGACGGTGTAGCGGGTGCGGGCGGTGTCGTGGCCGATCTTGCGGGCGACGAACTCTTCGCCGTCGATCTGTTGTCCGTCGCGTTCGTATTGGAAGGTGTTGATCTTGCCTTCGGCGACGAAGCTGTCGCCTTTGGCGAAGCGTTCGTGGGCGCGTTGAGCGCTGGCGTTGTAGAGGACGAGGTTGCTGAAGGTGGGTTCGAGTTTGGTGAAGGTGTCGTCGGGTTCGCGGCGGTAGTGCTCTTGGCCGAAGCGGGCGTAGAAGCGGGCGATGCCGTTCTCGGTGTAGGTGAGGCGTGGTTCGGTGGCGATGAAGCCGGAGATGGACTGTTGGGTGTGGATGGCCATCACGTTCCTCCTGGTCGTCGGTGAGGGAGGTCACCTGGTGGACGTCCCCTGTGGGGGAGGTGCGCCCGTGTGCCCCGTTGGCCGGTCAGGAGGCTCGGGTTGCCGGAGGAGGTTCTCGATCGCCTCACGGTCGATGTTGAGCTGGGCAGCGTCGGCTCGCTTCGGCCAGGCGCGGAGGTTGGTCACGATCGGCGGCACTGCCCGGAAGAGGGTGATGGCCGTGCCGAACGGGAGGGTGCGGAGTTGGTTGGGCGGCAAGATCGGGACGCGGCGGATGGAGCGTTGGTGAGAGCGGGTGCCGTGGTCGCCGAGGGTGATGGAGTCGGTGTGTTCGTCGCGTTCACCGATCAGGGTGGAGAGGTCTTGGAGGTCTTTGGTGTTGGAGGCGCCGCCGAGGATGATCTTGACGATGCTCGCGTCCCAGATCGCGTTGGTGGCGTTCTCGTTCCATTTGTCGCGGGCTTGGGCGAGGGATTGCAGGACGGGCAGGCAGGTGATGCCAGTGCCGCCGCCTTCGGCCATCAGCGTCGGCAGCGAAGGTAGCGGGGCAAGGTTGCCGATCTCGTCGAGGGCGAGCAGCAGGGGTGGGTCGAGGCGGGCGCTGGGGGATCGGGCGGCGCGGCGGCGGGCGGTTTCGACGAGGTCTTCGATGAAAGCGGAGACGAGGGCTGCGCTGTTGCCGGCTCCGGCGCCGGTGGCGAGGAGGTAGAGAGTGCCGCTGGAGGTGAGGAATTGCTCGGGGTCAAAATCATTGCCGGGTTGTGGACTGACGGCGTCGAGGACGCGGGGGTCGGCGAGGGCGCTGAGGGCGAGGCTGACGCCTTGCCAGATGGAGTCACGGGTGCGTGGGTCGGCGTCGATCATGGCTTCGAGGGAGTCAGCCCAACCGTTAGCAGCGTCGGCGTGGTTGGCAAGGATGGCGACGGCGTCGGCGGCGGCGGTCGGGTCGAGGGTCCACCGGAAGAGTTCGCTGGGCGGGCGGTGATCGAGGGCGGCGGCGTGGAGCAGGGCTTGGAGCGCTGTGCGGGTTTTCCCTTCCCAGAAGCCGCCGGCATCGACTCCGCCGGCGGATAGGCCAGTGGCGGCGGCGAGTCCGGTGGCGCGGATCATCGCGGTCAGCGGATCGTGGCACCCCCGGATGGGTGACCAGCGCAGGCCGGCGGGCAGCCCCTCGGCGAGGTGTTGTGGGTCGAACACGGCGACGGGGCCTTGGCTTTGGCGGGCGCGGAGGGTGGTGGTGAGGTTGTCGGGGCGGGTGCTGGTGGTGACAACGGCGCCGGGCGCATCCAAGATCGCCGGGATGACGACGTGCAGGCCCTTGCCGGAGCGGGGCGGCCCGATCAGGAGGATCGAGTCCTCGACGCTGGCCCAAAGCTGTTGTCCGCGGGAGGTTCCGAGCGGGTAGCCGACGTCGTGCGGCTTGGGGTCGGTGAGCGACGGTCTCAGCGTTTTGGCGCGTTTGAGCAGGACCGCGGCGGAGGCCGCACGGGTCACCTGCTGCTTGGTGGCGGTGCCGGCGGCGCGCCGGGGATCAGTTTCGATGTCGCGCAGATGGCGGCGCCACCGCATCCAGGTCCACGCGGCGACGAAGCTCAAGCCGATCAGCAACATGGCTGTCGTAGCCCAGTAGCTGATCGGGTTCAGACCATCGATGCCGAGCGCTTGGCCAGGATCGCCAGGATTGAAGAGTGCAGCGAGCCCGGCGGACGGTCCGCCGGTGGGTTGGGTGGTTCCGGTGAGGAAAGCGGCGACGGAGCCGGCGCCGCGCAGGATGAGGGCGAATCCGCAGAAGCCGACGAATCCGATCATGGCGATGTTGGTGAGTTCCTCGCCCGCGGTGTTGCCCTGCCGTTGCCCGTTCACGGAAGTCGCCTGGTCATGACGACGCCAGAGACGCGGCCGATGATCATGATTTCGGGAGCCCCGCGGAGCAGCTCGGCTTCGATGCGGAGATGACCGCTGCCGTCCGGTCCGGCAGCGGTCTCGGCGACTACGGCGGTGACCGCGATCTCTTCGCCTGCGACGAAGCCGGAGCCTGCGATATCGATCAGGCTTGCGGGCTCAGGTTCCGGAGTTTTCGTTGCCGATCGTGGTTCAGTTGCTAGCGGGGGCGGCTGGGCTGTCTTGGTGTCGGCCGTCGTGCGGTGCTTGGGGATGATGTCGGTGAACGTCGTGCCGTTGGTTTCGTGGATCTCAAGCCGGATGGGGATGCGGCGGTGGTGGGTGAGAGCGTCGATCAGCCCCGCGAAGGTGGAGCGTGTCCAGGGCTCGGAGTCGTCGCGGGCGGGGAACGGTCGTCCGTCGACGGTCACGTCGAGCGTGCCGGGCTCGGCCACCGTGATCACGACGAGCGGCAGCGCCGTCGGCGCCTTCTCTGCCGATGTCGCGTCAGGCTGTCGGGAGGGGACCTTGTGGTCGGGGCGCGTCATGCCGTCCAGGTGCGCCAGGACGTGCGTTCTAGTCGGTGAGCCCTCGAGGGCGGTTACGGTCTACGCCCGGACCAGGGGATCGCTGCGCGGCTATCGCCACTGGTTCGCCGTGACTGCAGTTGTATTCGGAGAGGGCCTGGACGAGGCCGCGACGCAGGATGTCGACGACCTGAGTGGTGGTGCCGACTGGAAGTTTGATCATGGCGGCGAGCGCGGTGAGGGACAGATGCCGCCGGTGGGGGTCGGTGACCATCAACGCTTCGGCGGTCGCAGCGAAGCGTACGAAGCCGGCGGCGCCGGGCAGATAGGCGCAGAGGGTGACCGAGTTCATGTGCGTGCCGGGTCCGCGGCCGCGGAAGCAGAAGCCATTCCAGCGAAGGCGATCGGGTGGGACGCCTGGTAGGGCTGTGATCGCCGCGATCGCCTGTACGACGGGTAGATCCCAACTGCGCAACAGCTCCGTCCCCGGTTTCATGGGCGGGAACCTTCGCTCGAGTCCGTGGTCTGCTCGGTGGTGGTCATTCGGGCGGTGGTGTCGAAGAGGGCGAGTTCGTCGGGATGGAGTTGATGTTGGACGACGTAGCTGCGGTCTTTGATGCGCCAGAGTCCTTGGCCGGTGCCAAGTCCGGGGAGGAGCGTTTGTTCGGTTCGGGTGAGACCGAGCGCGGTGGTCGTGGCGCCGAGTTGATCTTGTTCCTGGCGGTAGATGATGCGAGTCTCGGCATTGGCGAGGAGGCTGGCGGCAAGAGCACGCCTGACGGAGCCTTGGTCGCCGACGTTGTCGAGGTCGGTGAGCTTGTGGAACACGAGCATGTTGGCGATGCCGTAGTGGCGGGCGAGGCGCCAGTGGGCATCCATTCTGCGCAGCAAGGCTGGTTGGGACATGAGCCGCCAGGCCTCGTCGTAGATGACCCAACGTCGCCCGCCGGCCGGGTCGAGCAGGGCGGCTTCCATCCACGCCGACGCGCAGGTCATCAACACACTGATCAAGGTGCTGTTCTCGGTGACCCTGGACAGGTCGAGCGTGATCATGGGCAATGTCGGATCGAACGCGACCGTCGACGGGCCGTCGAACAGCCCGCCGAGGTCACCCGCGACGAGCCGACGCAGGGCATGGCCGACTTGACGGCCGTCCTCGGCCAGCCGGCCATCCGGATCGCGGGTCGGGCTGAGGAGATGATCAACGATCATGGGCAGGACCGGGACCGTCGCGGAGCGGACAGTGGCGGCGAGTGCGGTGTCGATCGCGGTGTGTTCCAAGGGCGACAGGGAGCGGTTGAGAACGGTTTCGGCGAGGGCACCGATGAGGTCGCGGCGGCGTGCCGCGACGGTCGTCACCCATTGGGCGTCGGTGAGGTGGCCGGGTCGGTAGCCGGCGTCGAGCGGGTTGAGCCGGTTCTGCAGCCCGTGGCCGAGTTCGATGGCTCGGCCCCCGACGGCCCGCGCGACGGCGGTGTGCTCGCCCTTCGGATCACCGGGGATGTAGACGCGGTAGCCGAACGCGAGGGAGCGTGTGTAGAGGGATTTCGCGAGTGCCGATTTTCCGCTACCGACGATGCCGGCCAAGATCACGTTGGGCGCGGTGATCGTTCCTTGCCGGTAGAGCTCCCAGGGGTCGTAGACGAAGGATCCGCCCGAGTAGAGGTCCTGGCCGACGAAGACTCCGGCCGATCCCAGCCCTGCCTCGGCTAGGAAAGGGTAGGCGGCGGCGAGTGTCGCGCTGGTGTCTTGATGCCGCGGCAGCCGGAACCGTCCGGGCGTCCGCAATGCCTCCGGGCCCCGTTCGCCGGCGGCGGGTAGGTAGGTGGTGGCGTGTCGTTCGGCGCGCTCGAGGTTCGCCTGCTCTTTGGCTTCCGCTGACTCGCTGGTGCGTCGTTCTGCTTGAAGCTGCGCGGCTGCGCGGCGTCGTTGTGAGCGCTGGCGACGTCTCTCGCCGGCCGGGCTGATCAGGACGGCGGCATGGAGCCGTTCGTCGTCGCTCACAGCGTGATCCCTCGGCCCTGTGATTGAGCGTGGCAACTTGGCTGTCCTGCCGGGGCTGCTGGGCTTGGCGGTGCCACTTCGTTCTGGGGTCGGCGTTCGTCGAGCGTGTCGTCGGATCGGATGGTGTGGCGGCGGTACAGGGCCACGTGGGCGTGGAGATAGTTGTAGGTGAGGGCGTAGTCACCGACGCGGGCTTGGCGATCGCTGCCGAATGTTTCGGGATAGTCATAGACGTGACCGTTCGCCAACGCGGCGTCGGTGGTTTCGTCGCCGTAATCCCAGGCGGTCAGGTAATCGATGGTGGCGGCGTCGCCGTCCCGGTTGATCCGGTCCAGGATCTCGTCGGCTTCCTCACCGTGGAGGAACACCACCGACACCCACCGCTGCACTTGATCGGTCTGCGCGGCTTCGGCTGCTGCAGGGCGCCCGGCGATCCGGCTTGCCCGTTGAACCACCTCGTCGAGCACTGCCTGGCTTTGGTCGATCAGGCCGCCGGCCTGGTGGAGGCTGTCTGCCACGGCCAGGACGTTGGCTGCCGCCTTGGTACGCGGTTCGGCATGGTCACCGGCCTGTGTCTGGTGCGACAGGTGCGCTGCAGCGAGCTGATCGAGCACCTGCCGCAATGCCCGCAATCCGCCAACCAGGTCCCCCAGGACGGTGTACATGCCACTCGGGTCGGCCAGGCTGCGGGTGGCGTGAGCGAGCGCGTGCAGCGCTTCGCGTGCTTCGCGGGCGTCGGATCCGGGGTCGTCGAACGTCGGCATGACAGCCTCTTCCTTGATCAACTACGAGGGACGGGCTGTCAAGGAGGTGCGCCGCTATGTCCTGAGCACGCGGAGCGGTCAGAGCTTGCGGCATAGCGGTAGGGCGGCGGCGTTGAACGCTTGGGCCTGTTGCCCGACCAGGCGGCGGGTTTCACAGGAAGCTTGGATGGCGGCTTGCTCGATCGCGGCCACGGCGACGTCGAGCTGATCACTGGTCGGAGCAGAAACGGAGATGAGTCCGGTGTAGCGGAGGATGCCGTGGCCCGCGGTCAGGTCGGCTTCCTGCTGCAAGACATCACCGAGCTCGGCTGTTTGGGCGGCATCGTCAACCTGTCCGATCTTGGCTCGTTGCGCGGCGTCGGAGAGGTGTTCGACCTTCTTCTTCCGGATGTCTCGTGCCGCTTGGTCGGTTCGCAGCGGAGTGCAGAGCAGCGAGAACGAGCGCTGGACTCCGCTGGACAACAAGATTGGTGCCAGGAACCCCGGATATACCAACGACCGTGGCCACTCCGATATCCAGAGGACGGCATGGAAGGCCGAGTCCGTCCGCAGACGATCCCAGGACTCGACGACGGCTACCGGTCCCGCAGTGGCGAGTTCTTGGCCGAGCCCGCGGTGACGTTCCAATGCGGGCGCGATCGCCGGATCGTATGCGCCGCGCAGGAGGACCGCGAGTTGTCCGGCCGTGTACCAATTCGAGGGAGTGAGGTCCGCAGCGCGCAGCGCGGCGACCAGCGTGGTCATTTCCTGGCGGAGCACGCCCGAGGCTCCGCGGAGGCCGCGGCCCGCCGTACGGATCTGACGCGCGCAGGCGTGCAGGTCCAGGCTCAGTGACAGGGTCGTGGCGTGCCGCTCTCCGGCCGGGCCGGCGCGCTCGATCAGGTCCGCGTAGAGCTCGGCGGGCCAGGAGCCGTCCTGAACGCCGTGCCGGATCCACCACTCCGCCAGCCCGGAACCAGAGTCCGGGAGCGTCCGTTCCAGCACCTGCACGGCCGCGATCCGGCCTGATCGACAGACCGTGGCCAGTACCCGGCCCCACGCTGCGATCCGGCGCTCCTGATCACCAGGATCGAGCAGCACGAACGCCGGATGCGACACCTCCAAGATCACGGTGAGAGTGCCTTCGTGCGGATCATGCACCATGACGGCGCCGGTGTCGGGATCCGTATACTCACGCAGCCGTGACACCTCGCCAGGCAGCGCGAGCGTCCCAGCCGGCCGTGGGCGAACGATTTTGCGACGGTAGCGAAGTTGATCATGCATGAGCCGTGAGACCCACTGGGCTGCGACCGGGACCCAGTCGATGGCGGTCCGGCCGGCGATCGGTACGCAGGCTAGGGCGGCTGACAGGAGCGAGAGCGGTGCGGTGTAGATGATCAGCATGCCGCCACCTGCGTACAACGCACCCACCAGCGCCAGTCCGCCGAGGCTCAGCACTGATAGGCGCGAGATCGACAACCCCAACAAGACACCTCGACGCGACAAACGCGAGAACTTCACTGGCCTGGGACCAACGGCGTCACGAAGTTGATCTTGCGAGGTCGTCATCGTTGATCAGTCCTGTCGGGAGCCGCCGGGTCGTTCGGCTGCGGAGATTCGGCCGAGGCCGCGATTGGGTCGACGACCCGCGGAGCCGGTGGCGTGGCTGGAGGTGGCGATGGAGCCTGCGTCGAGCGAACTGCTTCCTCGCTCCGGCCCGTTGCCGACCGGTCGGCCGCCGAGTGGTCCGTCGCTGCAACGTCCGGCGGTGAGGCGGTTCGGCGATCAGCGGGTGACGGGTTGGGTGATGGCGAAGCTGTAGCTGGAACAGACGAATCGGGGGTCCTCGAGTCTGTGTTGGGCTGGGACTCCGGGGTTGGAGTTGTGGCGTCTGAGTGTCCGGTCGCTGCCGTGCCGATGGCCGTGCCGGCGCGTGGACCGGCGGTCGCGGCGCGCTTGGCGAGGTTCGCCCCGGCAATGGCTGCAGCTGCTGCCGGGCCTGCCGCAGCGGTGGCGCCGGTGCCACCGGCCGCGGCAGTTCCACTCGTGCCACCAGTGGTAGCGGCGCCGGTTCCGGTGTTCCCGCCAGCCGGCCCGCCTGCACCTCCTCCCGCTCCGCTTTGTCCCGGATTTGCGGTTGGACCTGGGCCTGGCTGACCCGCGCGGCTGCCCGGATCTCCGCTGGGCCCTTGGCTGCGGGTGGCTTGGCCGAGGACCGTCTGGGGGCTTTGGTTCTGCGGGATGGGGACGGGGCGGTTGAGGGCGGTCTTGGCTTCCTGCTCGGAGCTGATCGCGTGATAGGTGTCGAAGCCGATGAAGGAGATGAACTTGTAGGTCAGGTAGGGGGCGAAGCAGGCGAGCAGCATCAGCACGATTCCGGCTAGCGGGTCGCTGATCGAGGCGAGGTCGGCTTCGATCGGGGGCGCGACCTGGGCGACGGCGACCAGGAGCATGACGACAAGGACGAGTTTGCTGACGATCAGGGCGATTACGAACATGGCCCATTTGCTGACCCATCCCTTGGTTGCGTCCCAGACCGTACCGGCGAACGCTAGTGGAGCGAACACGATCGCGACCAGGAGCAGGGACTTCCGGATCAGAAGCGACAGCCACACGATCGCCGCGCCGGCGATGGCCAGACCGGCCAGGAAGATTGTGATGATCGGTCCGGCTGTGGATGCGGCGGCGTTGAGCCCGGCGAGCCCAGTCACGAGGAGCGTGATCTTGTCACCCAGGGTTTCCATGGTCTCTCCGGCGGCCTGGACAATCCCGATGCAGAGTTGATCAACGGTCTCCAACAACAGCGCGGTGAGGGTGAGTACGACGAAGGTGCCCAGGACCGCTCTGGCCAGCCCGAGCGCTGCGCGGGTGAGGGCCGTCGGGTCGCGGCGGACGAGCCCGGTGAGCAGCTGGAGGCAGAAGAAGATCATCATGATGAAGACGGCGACGCCGAACAGGAGGTTGTACACGGCCACGTAGCCGGGGCTGGTCACGTCGACCAGCGTGGTCGTGTCGAAGACTGACCAGACCGACTCGTACATCCACGCGGCCGCCTCACCCATCGCGGTCGCGACCCACTCGAACGGTGCCGCGGCCAGGTCGGAGGCCGTGTGGTCGGTCTGCTCGCAGACCGCCGAGATCACGGGAATATCGCAGACACCCATGGGTTAGCTTGCCTTTCGGGAGCGCCCCGGTTAGACGGATTGGCCGACGTTCCAGAAGAAGTTGATCAAGGCGACCGAGGCTCCGCAGATCACCGCGGCGCCACAGGAGACAAGGACGCCGGTCTTGCCTCGTCCCGCCATGTGGGGGTTACTGCTGTTCGCGCCGAGCCCCCACACGATTGCGGAGATGATCAACGCCAAGACGCTGAGGATCAGCCCGACTGTCATGACCGCGCCCACGATGGTGTTGAGCTGGGCGATGCCGGGCAGACCTTTGTCGTTCGGCTTGATATTGACGTCCAGTGGCACCAAGAACCATGCGACGAATGAGGTGATGATCAGAGTGAACACGTGCGGCTCCTGAAGGACGCACTCCCCGCGTGAGGGGAGCGATCGGAAGAGGGACGCCAACCAGGTGCGCGTCCGTGATCGGGGCTAGTGACGGTCGAGCGAGCCCTGTAGGGGCGTCAGAGGTGGGAGCCGAGGTTGATCAGGAAGTTCATCCAGGCCACGGCTCCGCCAGCCAGGCCGGCGGCGACAACAGCGACCCACATGCCGACTTGCCACTTGGCGGCCGCAGTGGAGTTGCCGCGAGCCGCGGCTAGTGCCCAGATGACCGCCGAAACGATGATCATGAGGACAGCCATGATCAAGACGGTCGTGAGGAGCGCACCGGCAACGTCGCCGAGTTCACCGATACCGGCCAAGCCATCGAAGTCGGGATAGACGCCCATCAGACCCGTCCCCGAGTAGGCGCTGCATGATCAACCATCATGCCAACAAGGTGCACCGCCCCCGCACCCCGAGTTCGGCGGACAGGATCGCGCCGGCGTGTTGATCTTGTTCAGTGGTTGCCCGACGATGTCGCGCGTTCGGGCGTGGGCGGGATCATGGATTGACGGTCACGTGGAGGTGGTCGTAGTGGCCGCCCGTGATGTCGTGGGGGTCGTGCATGCCGCCTCCGTTGTAGTCGCGCCAGCCTTCGGCGTTGCGGGCCTGCGACCAGATTTTGCCTTGCCAGATCAGGTACGCCACACCGAGGTGTTGGGCGTTCTCCTTCAGCCAGGTCGTGAGCTGCCAACCGGCATCGAGCTGCCCTGGTGCGGGTCTGGTTCCAATCTGGTTGCCGAAGGTGATGTCGCAGGCACGACCGAGCGGATGCTCTGACTTGCTACCGGGACGCGGTGAATAGCAGGCCCAAGAGGTGTCAGGGAACAGTTTGCGGGCTTGTTCGTAGAGATGCAGAGTCCGTGCGGTGATCAGTCCGCTGCTGGTCGGATCATCGACGAGCCGGTTCGGATCACCCGAGACCGGCTCCGGAGCCGCGCCAGACTTGGCCTGACAGTCGGCCAGTGCCCCCACGATCGGACCCTGCAGGTGCGCCGACTCTTGGTCGCCGAGCCACGTGACTGGATCGATGGGACGTCCCCGGGCGCCGCCGGGTCGGACTTCGAAGTGCAGGTGAGGTCCGGTGGATTGACCGGCGCTGCCCACATCACCAACGTGTTGCCCTCCGATCACCCTGTCCCCGACGTGGACGTGGATCCCGTCTTTCCACATGTGGGCGTAGGCCGTCGCGACCGGCCGGCCGTTGATCTGGTGCTCGATAATGACGAGTCCGCCGTAGATCCTTGATCGCTCGACGGCAGTGACGACGCCGTCCGCGGCGGCCAGGATCGGGGTCCCTTCCTCGGCCCCAAGATCGAGGCCGGTGTGGAAGGACTTGGCTCCGGTGACCGGGTTGGTCCGCGGCCCGAAGGTGTCGGTCACCAGCCAGCTGCCTTCCGGTAGTGGAAAGACCACGCGGCTGCGGCTCAACGCCGGTCTCTTGGTGTGCAGCTGGGCGGGGGACAGGGTGTCGAGGAGCGTTTGGGCGGCCGGTTCGAAGTTGCCGTAACGGTCGGGGTAGGCGGAGACCTCGACGGCCTGCGCGGCTTCGCCCTTGCTCAGGTTCGCCCAGTCTGGGATGTCGAGTAGTCCTCTGGGCGAGCCTTGGTTGGGGCCTTCGGGCCCGCCGTAGAAGGCGCGGGCCTGATAGGTGGGGTCCATGAGCTGCGCGACGGTACCCCACCCGGTCTGTGGTCGCATTTGGAAGAGCCCCAGGGAGTCGTGATCATGGGCGTTGCCGTCGTGGGCATAGGCGCCGGACTCTGGATACGCGGCGGTGTTGGCGAGTTGCTTGAGATTCGACTCGGTCGGCGCTGCCATCAGGGCAATCTGGACAGCATCCCGGGTCACGCCAGCGGTCTGGCTGCCGATCCTGATGATGGTGACCGCGTGAGCGATCTGCCGCTGGTTGAGGACTATGGCCCCACCTGATGCCGTGGTGACTGTGAGCTCGTTGGGTACGTCGCCCACGGCAATGCCTGGGGGAGCGGATGATCGGCAACCGGTGAGCGTGGGCGGATTGAGCAGCGCTCCGATCCCGACCGCGATGACGATCGGTCCGACCATGATGGTGCCGAGCAGCACACCGAAGAGAAGCTTCTTGAACATGACAGGTCTCAGCGGAGTGGGGCGTCGGGCTTGGAGAGCCGGAGAAGTCGGCAGCTCACGTCGGCGGGAGGGCAGACGACGAAGATCGTGAATGCGACCTTGCGAGTGCTGGTCACGTCCTGGGTGTTCCAGATCCCTGCGCGATGGCGGAAGCCGTCGATCGTGATCGCTGTGGTGCCGGCGCTCAAGGATCCGGGCTTGGCCTGTTGGACTGCGTCGGTCCAGGAGCGAGGTATGGAGGGTCGGTCGATGGTGAGCCATTGCCGGGTGGCGTACCGGCGGAGCTCGATCCAGGCGGGCTGCGGAGGCAGGTAGTTCGCGACATCGGCGGCGAGGCCGGCCTGTTCGTCGCCGGCCGGATCGGCGACCGTCAAGATCATGGCCGCGTAGTCGAGCGGGCCAAGGCCCGATGTCGTGTCCCAGCTGAACAATTGCCGGGCGACCCGTGCCGCGAACTGTTCCGGATCGGAAATCGTCGACGGATCGGGCGGTGGTTCCGGTGACGTGGACGTGCTGCGGAGTGGGCTCGGCCCGATCTCGGGGTCATCCGAGGCCGGGTCATCGGCGGGTCCGGCGATGATTCCGTACGTACCGACTCCGATCAGGACGATCAACACCACACCAGCTGCGATGGCGGCCAGGAGGATTCGTCGGACGCGGCCGTCAGGTTGTGGTGAGGCGTTCATGATCGTGAGGTACGCGTCGCGGCACGCAGCGCAGTGCCGCCGGAGGTGAACGATCTCCAGCCGGCCTGTGTTCAGCCGGCCTGAGCGCGGGCGGCTTGGAGTTGTTCGGCGAACTGTCGGGTGCCTTCGACGGTGCTCAGGAAGGCCTCGAGTTGGTCGTCGGTCAGGGCGGTGGCGAGTTCGGCGGGCTCGTAGTGGTTCCACCAGGCGTCGAGTTCGGTCCAGGTCAGGAGGAACGCCCGGACCGGGTAGCGCGTCGGGACGGCTTCCTTGACAACCGCGCTGCGGGTGATCCGGACTCCGCGGCGGGGGGACTTGGACGCCTTGACGCGAGCGACGGCTTCGGCAGCGAGCCGGTGCAAGTCTTCGGCTCGTTCAGGGCTTGCTGAGCGGATGGTCGCGGCCTCCCGCTGCGCCGCCTCACGCTCTGCTCGCGGGGTAGTCGGATCGGCGATCACCCGTTCAAGGTCGGCGAGAACGAGCGCGGTGCGAACGCGTTGATGGGCCGCGGTAATCGATCCGCCAGCATCGATCGCCTTGAGTTCGGCCCGGGCCTGCTCGCGGACCGAAACAGGTTGAGCGGCGTCGGCGGCGAGGTGTTCGAGTTCGCTGATGCGTTCCAGACTCGTGTAGGCGTTGCGGCCGGTCACCAGCTGTGCGGCTTGACGTCGCACCGCGCCAGGCTTCGGCTCCGACGGTGATGCCACGGTGGCAGAACCGTCGGTTCCCGGCTGGTGGTGGGTGCTGAACCGGGTCGCGGCCTGGCGTCGAGCGGCGTCCTCTGTCAGGACTTGTTTGAGCTCGCGGTAGAGGGCGGCGGCTTCGCGTTGGGTGAGGGGCTTGTGCAGGTTGTTGTCGTCCTGCTCGGCCATGAGCTGGCCGAGCCGATCCGATAGCCCAGATCGCACCCAGACGTTCACGGTGCGCCACCCGAGCTGTCGGATCGCTGCGAGCCTCCGGGCCCCGCACACGAGCAATCCGTCCGGTGTGATCGTCGGCGGCTGCAGGAGACCGTCCCGTTCGATCGAGGCGGCCAACGCCTCCAGATCGCCCATATCGGTGCGGTGCCTGTGCCCGACCCTGATCGAATCGAGGGCCCGCTCCAGCTCGATGTGACCAGCACGCCCCGTCATAGCGATCGGCTCCCGCTCGGGCCTGGGGCAGACAGCGACACGGTGAGGACAAGATCATCATCACGTAGCAGCAACGGAAGCGACTCGCCGATGATCAACCTCAGCAACACACCACGTCCCGCGCTGGTCGACGCATACGCCGGGTGTGGGTGCCCCAACAGTGTCTTCAGCACGGCGGCCCAGGAGCCGGCGGACAGATCGAGGATCGCGCGGGCGTGCTTGTCCCGCCGCAACGTCTCATAGGCGGAGTGGCGGTTACCGGACCGGGCCAGAGCGACCGCCACGTGCTCCACGGCGGCACGGGCCGTTTCGGCTGGCCAGCCCAGGACCGTGAAGAGGCTGATCGCCTCATTGATCGCCGCTTCGGCGGGGATGGCGATGTCGGTGTTGGCCGGGGGTTCGTCGGCTTCGTCGTGATCATGGTTCACGCGGAACGCCGGGTGGTAATCGATCAAGGGATTGGCCCGGTCCCCGAAACGCTCCGCGTCATGGAAGGCCGACACTTGAGGGCGGCGAGCCTGATGGGTCGAGCACAACAGGCCCTGCGCCCGTTCCTCGGCGATACACGTGATCCGAACGGCGTGGGTGATCACGGCCCAGGGGTCGTTCGCGCACCGGGCTGCTTTCGTCCGCATCACATCGAACGCCGCACTCGCCGCCTCCCACGGGTCCAGCCCGTGTTTACGTGCCAGCGACGCATACTTGTTCGCCACGAACTCCATCAACTCGGCGGCGATCGGGTCTTGCTTCCAACCCTTCGGGCCGGCCTCGTGGAGCCGCGTCAAGAGAGCACGCAAGCCTTCACTGCTGGTGAAGGTCTTGGGTCTGCACGGGCCGACTGACCGGGTGGCGGACGGACCGTTCGGGATCGACCGCTTCTTGCTGGCAGATTCACCGTCGTGGCGTGGGCCGGTTGTGGTCAGGGTTTCCATGGCTCGCCGTCCCGTCCTAGTCCCGCGCGAGGGAGGACTGAGTCAGGCCGGACCGATCCTGGGCTAGGCGGCCGAACGCGGACAAGGGCGGCAGGCGGCGGACCCGATCGGCGACCGAACGAACCCTCGTCACCGGGAGCGCCTGCAGCCGCCGACTGAGCTCCGTGCCGTGGTCGAGTCCTCGGCTGGCGATTTCGCCCGCCGCCCGGGAGAGGAGATCACCGGCGCGGACCCACTGAACCGTGCGACCGCTGACCGCGGCATGGTCAGCAGCCTGCGCTCGTCGGGGCTCGCGGCCGATAATGTCGTTGATCGATTCCGGCTCTTCGGCGACTTCTCGCTTGAGGAACTCGATGTCATCTTGTCTCATGCCAGGAGGTGCGCACAGCACTCCACGGGGCGACTTGAGCATCGCTGGCCAGCCGTCGGTGCGTACGTGAGGTTGGGTCATGGCTGCGCCTCAACGCCCTTGTCGAGATGCGTTTGGGTGATCGGCGTGGAACCTGCAGAATCGGCGAACCAGCGACCGACGGTTGACGGGTGCACCGACAGTTCGGTGGCAATGGCCTTGTTTGACCAACCTTGATCACGCAGGGAAGCGGCCTGGTTCCGGCGGGCGGCTGAACTGACGCCTGCCGATGGGACTACGCCACGATGGCCGATCCTCGATGGGGGCTGCGGCCTCGACGGTTCGACGGCGGGCTCTACAGCGCTACTGGCCCGGCGGCTGGTGGCCGGGCCTTCGTCGGGACGGCGGCTTGCTCGTGTCAGGATCACCGTCAGGTGCGTGATGGCCAGTAGGACGACTGGAGGGACTGAGGCGACCGCCGCCGCGAGCACGCGGGGGACAGTGCCATCGGAGGCCACGACAGCGTGAAGGGCATTGGCCGTCACCGAGACCGCAGCGCCTCCGGCGAGGAGAGTCCATGGGTACCAGACGCTGCGGTGTCCGGCGAGGGCGACCACCGCAACGGTCGCGGTCACGATGATCCCGTCCACAATGAGCGGCCAGGCCCACGCCTGGCCGGGATCGATCCCTGACCGGCTCGCCAGATCACGGAGCGCTGTGAAACTCAGCCAGAACGCGCCCGCAGCGATGAACACGGTCCCCGCGACCGCTGTCGCCACTGACCAACGCCGAGCCTGCTCCGTGATCATGGCTGCCCCAGGAACCTCGACACCGAGGCGGACCGTCCGACACCGTCCCGCGACCCTGCCGACGATCCGCACCGAGAGGCGGATCCACGCACGGACCGATAGGCCGACTTCACCGTCGCCGTGATCTCGCTCGCTTGCAGCCCGGCCCGCCCTGCCGCGACGGCCAGGACATCCAGAGCTACCGGTGGCGGCACATCATTCTCGGCGAGGCGGCACGCCGCCCAGAACAACCCCCGATTGCGTTCGCCTACCGGGCGAGAAGCCACCCACGACGCGAGCCGCGACAGATCCGGCTCCCCACGCGTCTCTCGTACCCGGTCCAGATCGGTTGGGCGCGGATCAAGAAGATTCCGCAACGCATCCGAATCCACGCGGTGTGCCGGACCTGGATTGACTGATTCGACCCGATACGAGGCTCGCCGCCCTGAGATCAGGACGTGCGATGGCGGCACCACGACATAGCCGCCGTCGCCGCGGAAATCGACCCCGGCCCGCGCCGCCTGCCACGAGCGCTGCGCACAGCCGGGCACGGACGGATAGACGGCATGCAGCCCGCCCGACGGAGTCCGCACCAACACCTCCCAGCCATCGGTCAATCCGGCGCTCGCGACGCGATTGATCGAGGCGAACCCGTCGACCTGGCCGTGCACGTCGACGTCAACCACCACCGCACCGGACGCAGCTCCTGTCGGGATCCCCACATTCGCCTCCGGGCTCCGACGCCACCACCGATCGACCTGACCGACATCCGCGGTCGCATCACGAAACCCGTGCTTCGTGATCGGACGCTTTCCCGAGGGCTCGCACGGAAACACCGGAACCCCGGCATGCGCGAACGCCCGCGCTGCGGCCGACAAAGGCAGCTGCCCTTCAGCGATCTCGATCAAGCTCGATGAGAACGCACCACGGGCAGCCATCACAGACCCCGAACTATCGCCGAGCCCAAGGTGTGGTGCGTGGCCAATGCGCCAGACAGTTGGACGCGAAGATGCGTTGCATGCCTCGCAGAGTTCGCGGTTCTCGTGTCCACCGAAAGCTCCCTCCCGGACGCCACATACAGAGGCGTTACGACCGGGAGGTACGGACCATTGACCCCACAAGGCCAGGTGACGTCGACGGCTCGTCATCGTGCGAAGGGAGGCCTTGTGCGACGAGGGTCCCGACCATACGGCGATATGGCGCAGGGCGGCCGACCGGCCCGTTCCAATGCTCCTCACCTGAGCCAAGCCCACGTCCCGCGCGCTGTCGAAATAGTTCGACACCCCAGATCCCTCACATACTGAATGACTGACTTTGTGCCATCAACTTCGGTCTCCGAGTGTGTTCTAGACTTACGCGAAACGCGACAGCGAAAGGGAGTATCTGTGGATAACTGAGGCGACTATTTCTGTTTGGGTCAACATCTCAGCATTCACGGACAACAATGCGAGAGTGTCGGACAACACTTCCGTTATCGATCCGGAACTAGGTGATGGCAGTTCGCATCGAATGGACCGGAGTGCGCGGGATTATGCGTCATAGTGCGTCACCGTTGCCATGCGAAGTTGTGAACTGCGGCCCAACCGGTGCCGAGCGCTCTAAGCGCGTCAGAGGTCGATGCGCCGCGTGTCTGCCGAGGTCGAACTTCGGACTGACGTCTCCGGGTTGGATCCGATCGCCTCGCGTGCCAGGGGGCACGCCCGAGGCGATCTGAGTCGTCGAGAGCGAGTCCAGGATCCGCACCGCGGTAGCACGAACTCGCTCGCCGACTGCCTGGATGACCTCGGCCGGCGACTTCCCGTCAACGGAGGAGGCCCAACTTGACACGTACGGGATCGTGTAGCTGGACGTGTCCAATCCATGCGCAGCACCAACCATGAGCGCAACCGACTCGGCCTCGACTTCACCGATGCCCTGATGGGTGCCAACTGTGTCTAGGCCACTCAACCCGGTTAAAGGTGCACCCAGCAGGTGGGATGCATCCAGACTTGAGGACGAGGCGGAGTTCGTTCGTCGACTGGAGAAGCGGGGCGTGCCGGTGACTGTATGCGATACGCGAGGCAGGCGATCGACGCAGCCTGTGGCCAGCTCGCGGCCAGTGAGCGGAGCTAGTTGTTCAGGTTGCGCGAGCCCTGACCCGAGTGCTAGCTCTTGGCACGACCTTTGGCGGGATCGATGCCCATGCTGACACCGTCCATGTGGCGGGGATCGATTCGTTGGGGTCGTGAGTTTGAGGACTGCGGGCCGCCGCCGGTCAGGTCCGGTTTCCGCGCAGGGCTGGAGTTCCTAGCAGGTCTTGGCGAGGTTGCGAATGTCGGGATCGACGGCACCGGTTCGTACTGCACCTGGCTCAACACCGCTGGTCATCCGTTGGAGCCTCGCTCCCGCTGACTCCTTGGTCGTGAGGAATGGTCGGATGCTGCTTGGCGAGATCGGTCAGATTGGGTGTTGAGGAAATCCCTTTCGTGGAGTTTGTGCAGGGGAATGATCACGGTCTGGATGTTGGCTTCATCTTGGATAAACGCAGGGACCGGCTGCCGGCGGCGGCGCAGGAGGAAGGCGAGGATCTGGGCAACTTCGGATATTTTGAGGACCCGTGCTAGCACGAGGAAGATCAGGATGCCTGTGAGGCTGGCGACGGCCAGCGCGAGTAGTTGCAGAGACTTTGCTGGGGACCAAAATTGTTGGAATGCGAGAGTGATGCCGTAGGCGGCGGCGCCGGCCGGTGCGGCTGCGAGCAAGAGTTTCACTCCGTGACAGGCCAGGAGACGAGTTGGCATTCCGGGTAGCCGTAGTGTCAGGACGTTGATCGCGAGCGCGAGCCCGATCGTGTACGCGACGACGTGCGCGACCGCCAACCCGACCGCGGTGGTGGCCGGCGAGTTCAGCAGCAGCACGATCAGCACCGCGAGCGAGGCGTTGGCGGCGCCGATCGCGATCTGGATCAGGAACGCCGTCTTGTTGTCCTCGAGGGCGTAGAAGGTCCGCAGGCAGAGGTAGTGCAGGCTGAACGGGACCAGCCCGAACGCGAACGCCATCAGGGTCCAGCCGGTCAGGTAGGCGTCGGTGGTGCCCTTGCCGAAGCCGAACACGAATTCGGCCAGGGGCACGCCGAGGGAGAAGAACGCGACCGCCGCCGGCACCATCGCGGTGAGCAGCAGCCGCATCGTGCCGAGCGTCTCGTCGCGGACGCCGGCCAGGTCACCGGCCGCGACCAGCCGGGACGCCGAGGGCAGCATCGCGGTGGCCAGCGACACCGCGATCAGCGAGTGTGGCAGTTGATAGGCGGCGTAGGCGTACGAATAGACGGTCAGACCGCCACCGGTGCCGCTCGTGGTCGCGCCGCCGGCCACCTTCTGGATCACCACCAGCGCCGCCTGGTTGACCAGTACGAAGCCGAGGGTCCACTTGGCCAGCCGGACCGTCCGGCCGAGCCCGGTCCCCTTGAAGTCGAACCGCGGCCGGAACTGGTACCCGGCCGCCTTCAGGTACGGCAGCAGCACGATCGCCTGGGCGACGATGCCCAGCGTGGAGCCGAAACCGAGCAGCATCTCCTGCTGGCTGGTGAACGCGCTGGTCCCGTCGCCGCTGCCGAAGACGACGAAGAAGACGGCCAGGACACCGATCGAGATGATGTTGTTGGCGATCGGCGACCACATCATCGGGCCGAACCGGTCCCGCGCGTTGAGCACCTGACCGGCCAGCACGTAGATGCCGTAGAAGAAGATCTGCGGCATGCAGTAGTACGCCAGCCGCACCGTCGAGTCGAAACTGCGCGACAACCCAGCAGAATGCCACGCATCAGGCGTATAGATCCACACAACAACCGGAGTCGCGAGAGTCAGCACGACAGTAACTAGCGCAAGAACAATGATGCCGAGGGTCATGATCCGGTTCGTGTACGCGTCGCCGCCGTCCGGGTCGTGCTTGATCGCCCGGACGATCTGCGGCACCAGGACCGTGTTCAGGATGCCGCCGGCCAACAGCATGTACATGCTGTTCGGCACCGTGTTGGCGTAGTTGAACATATCGGCCTGCCGGGTGGCGTTGCCGAACAGCGCCACCAGCAACGCGAACCGGCCGAAGCCGAGCATCCGGGACACAGCCGTCCCAGCCGCCATCAACACAGACTCCGACGCAACCCGAGATCCGCCCCCAGACCTCTTGGGCGAATCGTTTGGAGCCCTAACCGCAGGACGTGCGGCAGGCGTCGGGACTCTTCGATCTGCGTTCACCCGCTGTTCCTACGAACAGTCGGAACCCGACCGAACAAGACGACGCAAAGCTCGTGATATTCGGCACCGTACCGCGCGGCAGGGGAGGAACTCAGATCGACTCCCGACCGACCGTGGTGCCACCCAGCATCTGCTCCAGATCCTCTATTGTGCGGGGACTTCGGGACGCGAGCCCGCGACGCTTCGACTGATCCCGCGCAATTTCGAGACTCCGGCTCCACCGTCATCGCCACGAACGACTCCTCTCAACTGCTGACAGTCAGATTCAACCGCGTACCTGCTAGCAGTTTCCAACTTGACGCATGTTAATACAGGAAATCAACCGCCACCCAACGCCCCCGAATCGTGAAGGTGCGGCTGCCGAGCCGCCGCCAAGTCACACCAGCAGAACCAAGGCTTCGGATAAACAGAAGGTAAAGAAAAGCCTTGACACTCTAGTAACGCCGCAGGTGGTTGTCTGGCCACTGTGCCGGTCGAGACCGGGTGACGCACCAAAGGACGCCGGCGTCAACCGCCTAGGTATCAGTGAATACCCAGGCGGGCCAACCAAGTAATAGGGAGAAAGTACATGGTGACTGCATCGCTCGTAGAGGGATCGGTCGAGATGCTCGACGATCTCGACTTGGATCTGATCTTCGATCAGCCGAACGAACCTGCGCTCGACCTGACTGCGGGATTCACCGAAGGATGTTTGTACACACTTGCTTGCCCGTCGGCAGTGTGCACGGCAAGTGGAGTGAGCTGCTAGCCTTCAACGTCTTGCAACAGGATCACCACCCGTCCACGAGTCGGGACGTCGAGGCTAGCGCATACCACGCCTGGCCGACTGCGATGCTACGCGTCGCCGCCTTGCCAAAAGAGGTATTTGAGCGCACCGCGTCACCCGATGTCTTGATGTGGGCGGGTGGTGACCATCAAGTGTCCGAGGCCATCGGGCACAGTGCGCCCGAACTTGCCAACGTGCTCTCATCTATGGCGACGAAGGAACTCCCACCCAAGGAATATCGAAGTGTCGAACAATCGCTACGGCGATACTTGATTCGAGGATCGACGCGCGCGACACCGAGCGGGAGGTGGGCTATTGTAGCGCCCGTCGAAATACGACACGGACTAGCTCGCCAGGAGCTAGTCGCGATCCACAGTCCCGAGGTCCACCGTGCTCTTGGTGGCAAATGGTATTCCGTCAATGGCGAGCTTGACAAGCTATCGTCAGGAAATGTATCAGTTGTAGTCAATTCGATGCTGCTGATACGCGACGATCACATCGAAGTCGTCGCGCGCACAGCGGCCGGATCGGAGTCGCGCGCCAGTCGGCGAACCGCAATTCGCGCCACGCCCGCAATTGCGGCGGTTCTAGAGATTGCCCGTGCACCAATCCCGGTTCAGGAATTATTGTCCAGGCTCTCCGCGAGAACCACTCGGCCGCACAGGCTGTCGGAGTTCGTACACACGTTGGTATCCCACGGGATCCTTGTGCCCTCCACGGTGCCGTCAAAGAGTCGAATAAACGAACCTGTCAGAAGTCGTCAGGAAATCCGAGATGGGGTCGACCAAATCGCTAATGGGCGACAAATGCATGTAGACGTCTCCGGTACCGCAGATGGAACCATTAGCATCCCGTCCAACACAGAAATGACTGAATTGCTTCACGGGTGCCTCCTGATGGCACCAACCACCCCATTCCTGCTTCAGGGATTCCTTGAGCGGGCTCTGGAGGAATCAGGTGGTCGCGAAATTGACCTGATGAGCATTCCGGCAGGAAGAATCGAACGTGCCTATGCAGCGCACATGGCACCGTCCATGCTCGCAGACGACCACCGAAACTTTCGGCTCGAATTGATCCGACGATCTGGTAACGGCAATGATCCCGTCGAGGTTGACGATGAGCTCTTATCGGCTCTGCCGGAACTCCTCGATCATGAATGGGCGCCGTCATACGACTTGATCATGAGACCAGAGAACTCTGGTGGTGCGTGCAACTTGGCATGCACAACTATTCTAGCGAACGGTGGGCGACTCGCCGGGAGGTTCGCATCGCTGCGCCAACTTTCATTGGAGGTAGTCGGCTACGGCAACGATGACACGAGTGCCGCAACTCATGCTGAGCTGAACTCCCTCGGTACGACAACTGACGTATGGAACGTTGCCGGTTCAGCCCAGGTTCTCGATCGCGAAATCACAATGTGCGCGTGGCCGCAGCTCGAGGATGAATATCAGGTGCGGCCAGCAGAAATATCAATTGGAATCGACGAGGGCACGAATAGGCCATACTTGAGGTACAACGGAAGACTGCTCCTCGTCAGGGCAACCAGTGCGCTAAATAGACAGTGGTACCCACCACACGGACGCTTACTACTTGACATATCTGATGCTGGCGTCCGAAATCCAACATGGACTTGGGGAGAGTTCGGTTCCCTCAAATCGCTGCCCAGTGTCCACTATCGCGGGACTTGTGTATCGGCGGCCCAATACCGCCTGCCTCCAGGAGCAGACACTGCTGACCGGGTTTACGGGTGGCGGGTCGCCGAGAAGATCCCACGATTTGTACGTGCAGGGCACGCAGACAAGCAACTACTCTTGGACCTGGCGGCCGAACCTCACAGGGAACTGTTGGCAAGGGCGAAAGTGGCGACTGTGTATGAAGCCCTCGAACAGCCAGATGTGGTCGTTGATGCAAATGGGCGCCCACATCACAGCGAAATAGTAGTCTCGATGGTCCGTCGGACTCGCTGTGAGAACCTCAAGATCAAGCCCTTGACGGACGTGGCACCGTGGCGGTCGGGCGTTTCGCATCCGGGCGACGGTTGGTGGTACTGGTGTGTTTCACTGCCGACGCTGCTCCAGAACTCGATTCTATATGAGCTCTCGACCCTACTGTCAAAGGCTGAGTGGTTCTTCGTTAGGTACCGCGAAGAACCAGGCACTTCACAGCTACGTGTGCGGGCGCGATCTGCAGCTGATGTGCCAGCCGGTGTCGCCCGATTTTTGCGCGCAAAGGAGAAAGCTGGACTAGTTCATGCCTACGAACTGCGGGATTACGTTCGGGAGATTGATCGCTACGGAGGAGAACTTGAGCTCGAGCGTCTTGAACACCTATTTTGTTCGGAATCCGCTGTACTAGCTTCAGTTGCGCCGAAGCTCTGCTGGCCGACATCAGATGAATTTGATTCACGCAACGTGGAATTGGCTGCCGCAATTGTAGTGTCGTACCTGAAAAAGGTAAACGTGCTAGGTGGCGCCGAGTCGGCGCTGCGCACAATTGCTACGATTCGAAAGAGTCGTGCGGGAGAACATCTGACGAAGGTTTCACAGAAACAAGCTCGCCGCATAATTGACCGCCTTGCCCTGCCAAGCTACTCGAACCCGTACTCCCTTGAATCGGAACCTGTGCATGAGATCGCCGATTTGATTTCCGAACTCTCCATTCGACCCCTAGAATCGCTGTCGTTGTCAGATGGTTCCCGGCAGTCAGTGCTGCACATGTTCTGCAATCGCATGGGGTTATCTCGGTTTCAGGAATACATAACGCTATATGCGGTTGAGACGGTCTTGAGAAGGGAGGTGAGACATTGTGAAGGCACGTAAGCTTTTGAATGAGGGCGGTGTGTTCGACCTTGCTGCAATCCTAACGGATCGAGTGAGTGCGAGGATTGACAGCGGCGACGTTGACCTGTATGCGCCTGATGACCTTGGCCCAGTGGGATATGCGATGGGACTTGCAGCAATGGGAACGATTGCAGGCAACAATCGATGGAGGAGGCAAGCGCAGACACTGTTTCGCGCAGGACTTGAGCAGCGTGCGTTTCGTCGGAACGCATTGTTCGGGGGGGCTACCATGTTCGCAATCGCTGCTCGGCAGTTGACCAACATGGGTCTGGTCTCCGACCGCATCTCTGGCCGAATGTGCGACTACGCGTTCGACATGTTCGTGCGGGATTGTCGGAACCTCTCTGTCGGCAGTCCCGAGCTGTCGACCGCTGATGCAGACCTAATTTCTGGTGCGGTAGGCACGTGTGTCGGATTGCTGCACTTGGGGCGCACCGAAGCCTTGGGGGTTGTGCGCAATTTGATCGAGAGGTCTGCGTCGATATGCCGTGTACAAGCCTCCGATGTGACTCCCGAAATCAAGTGGCGTGAGCCCCGGCTCGGCGCGGGATACGTTGATCTCGGACTTGCGCACGGTGTCGCAGGTGTGCTCCTTGTCTCGGCGGGCCTAGAGGGCGAGCGCCAACTTGCCAAGTTCGATCAGATTCGTAGGGGCATGGTGTACTTGGACGGTGCCCTGGTTGCTCAGCCCTGGTTGGTCGAGGATTCGCCCCTTGGTAATCGGGACCGGATGGGATGGTGTTACGGGAACGCTGGCACTTCGTGGGCGCTTGCACATTTCGGACGGGAGGACGCGCTTGTCATTGCGAAGGAACTATTGAGGTCCTATTCGCTGGTGCCGCCAGATCGATGGATGGTAGACACCCACGGATTGTGTCACGGCCTTCCGGGCATATTGCTTGTCGTCGCGGCTCTCTTTCAGCATGGCCTCATATCGACAATGGACCTTGATTCCATTCAAAGTCATGTGCTATTTGAGTTGGGTAGACGGATGGAAGTAGATGGCCTGTCAGAGCGTAAGGACGGATTGCTTGTAGGGGAACTTGGCACTGCTATTGGACTCGCGGCTGTAGCCCAGAGAATCGACTGCAAATCGTGTGGTCCAACCAGTCTATTTTTGCCAACGGCCTCGATATACTAGAATGGGCGAACCCCAACACTTTTCGAACTATGTCGAAGTCCAATGCCTAGATCCTTCCTCGTGTCTAGGTAATGCTCGGGTTCATCAACCGGACTGAAACCTATGTCATCCTGGAATGCTGCTGGAGCCATTGCCTTATGCGGGGGGGCGAGCGTTGGCGGGCAGCATGTGGAAGTCCTCTCTCCGGATCAGACCATGCAGCATGACATGCGCCAACTCGTGCGCCAGCGTCTTCACCTGGGCGGCGGGATCCATTTCTTGGCGCACCGCTACGACGCGATCATCGAATCGTGACACCCCGTTGGCACCGCCGGCGAGTTCAGAGTGCGGCACGAGCCCGAGCCTGAAGCCAGCATCGCGAACGAGGCGTGCCAAGCCATCCCAGAGACCCGGCGGGGCGGCACCTTTCAACAGCATCGGCCGTGGCAGAGCAGGCAGCGGCTCGCCGGAAGTTTGCGAAACGTCCCACACGTGCGCCGGCCTGACACCAACCATCCTGACCCGCGTCACCTCACCCGGTCGAGGCTGCTCGCCGCGGGCCAGATGCCGCCAGGACGAACGATCACCTTTAGTCGCGCTTGCGAAGCGTGCCGTGACGGGCGCCTGAATCATGTACCCAGGCTGCCCCTTCATCACCTGCCGGCCATGGGCCTGCCACTGCCTGGACCCCGCCACGAGCGTTGGCCCGGTTCCGGCACGAGCCCCGCCTTGTACGCGGCACCATGCTGAAGCAGATCAGCAGGGTGTTGTTGAACGAGCGGGTTCGGAACTGGGCGGCGAACGCCATGGCCCGGCGCCAGTCCTCACTCGTGGTCAACTCCGCGACGGCAACCGACAGCCGCTCCTGAAGTGCCTCAAGCTTCGCCTGGCCAGCCGCACGAAGCTGATCCTTGGTAGGCATCGAACCGCGCCTACAAGGACGGGCCGGCATGACACCCGCGCGGCGATGGCGGGCCTGGGGCTACAAGCTCCGGGGCAGCGCGGCCGACCGCCCTGGTCGCTGTGAGATTCGGTCCGGTGAAGGACTCTGGCGCGCCAGGTGCTCGATCTGTCGCAACAAGCCGACGTGACGCAAGTCCGGGTTGTAGATCAGTGCGTACGGTTCCTGGTGGTGAAGGTGGTAGCCGTCGCTCGACGGCAGTCTCTCGTAAACATGCCCGCAGCGAACCGCCGAACGAGTGGTCTCCTCGCCGAAGTCTTGTTTCGCTAGACACACGACAAGCGCGTTCGGACCCTGCTTGTTGAGAAGCTCCAGGGCCTCCTCGACTTCGGGCCCTTGTAGAAAGACGATGCTGATCCAGCGTGCCGTCCTGTTCACTGCATCGGCCGCGTCTGCGTGGAAGATTGCCATCTCGTCAGCGTTGAGGTAGGCGGACTCGGCGACCCAGAGCGGAAAGAGATGCAGGTTATCCGGTTCGCTGCCGGGCAATCGCAGCGTGTAGGAGTACGCCTCTCCCGCGGCCGCCAGGAACGACGTAAGAGTGCGCAACGCATCGACAAGATCCACATCAGCATGCGCGGCCGACATAAGATCACTCGATATATGGATCCCGAAGTCGGGATTCTCAAGGTCCTCGATCCGATAGGCGTATCTCTGCCTTCTCTCGCCACTGCGTGACCTGAATTCGCCGTCGTAGCGAAGAGAGACCAGCAATGAGCCAATCTTCATAGACGCTGCTGGTTCAGCTCTGGAGTCGCTCATGTGGGAGAGGTGCACACACCCGACCAGGACCCGGACCCGGGCGATGGAAGAGGACACTGGACTCAGGGACCCGCCTTGAGCATGAACATTTCCGCGACGATGTCGGACCGCATCAGACTCGCTACCGCACGACGATGTCGGTCCGCATGAGACTCGCTACCGCACGTGCAGCAGAAGGATAAAAGAGGATCCCTAGGCATGTCTGTGCGAGCGTTCGTCGAAAGCTGGTCGCCGACACGATCACAGTCGGCTAGCGCCGCAAGGCCGGCACATTTGGTTCGGGAAACCGATCCTTTGTTGCTGCGTCGGCCAGACGCCGCGTTCAAGGTGTGGCCGATGACACAGCTCGCCACCACGTCAGTCGCGCGTAGATCGACCGGGCCGGCAAGTTCAGGCAAGAGCCCGTGCCCGGACTCCCCGCGTCGATGCGCTGGAGCGTCACACGGCGTTCAGTGACTCGTCGATACAAGCTCTGCCTTCATCGCGGGCGTCGGCCGTGCAACTCCGCGACTGGGAACCCTGCTGCTCAGGGTGGACGAGCAAAGTTCGTCCGGTCGCATATGGACAAGGTCAGGACTGCGCGAACTGGGTCGACGACAGCCTCGAACAATTTACAGAGTCTCGGGGAGAGACTCGCCCAGACACTGGGAAGCGGAACTCTATGAGACTGCAACGACAGATCAGCTGCGAACGCGTGTACGAAGCATTGCAAGCATCGCCGCAGTGGGCACGTGCTGCTTGGACATCAATGGATCCAGCGAGCGGTCGATGGTCGCCTCCCGTACGAGCGCGCACGGATTCACTCATGGCTGGTTGCCTGTACCCGCCTGATGCGGGGGAATGTCAGGCTACATGCCACTGATTACCGAGTGATGAACGGATGCAGCGGGCGAACGTATCATCGCGGGACCAGTGACACTCATTGACGAGGCTGCTCGAACCGGTCCCAGGTATAGACCTCACGAACCGATTTGGTGATTCAGACAGCGGAGTCGGATTCGCCATCCGACTCGAAGCTGTTGCGAGTTGGCGCCCTGCTGTCTGCTGTGGTGTCGTCTAACCGTCAGTTCGCGGTGCAGTATAGTTCCTGCCGCAAACTGACGGTTGGCCGATGAACTCGGACGAATCGAGTAGTATCAATGGGCTAGACGGCAGCGTTGTAGGCCTCCATCACGTCTGCCGGGATCCGCCCGCGGGAAGAGACCTCGTAGCCGTTCTCGGCCGCCCACTCACGAATGGCCCGCGTCTGACTGGGATCCACACGTGCCGGACCGGTTCCGCCAGCCAAGCGCCGCCGGCGACCACCAACACGGCGTGCCGCCCGAAGGTACGGAGCGAGGGCCTTGTCGAGTGCTTCCTTGTTCTTGTTGGATATATCGATTTCGTACTCAACGCCATCGAGCGACATGGAGAACGTGCCGCCTTGCCCGTCCTTGATCGGCTTGCCATCCAGGTCGTCCTCGAACACGGTGTAGACCTTTTGTGCCATCATCTTCCTTTCGCCAGTGTCTTCGACAGGATACGGTATCGCCTTGCGGTCACTAATTCGACCTATTCACATCAACGTCTGTCCTCCGTTCGGTGTGACATTGCGAAGGCCGCTCTGTTGGAGCGACAATCGAGTCCTCGGCACAAATAAATAGCATTGATGGCGTAGCTATCCAAATCCAATCGAGCCTATCGGTAGAATCTGGCGACCTTCGGCCGCTCTTGCCTGCGAAAGGTCTGGCAAACGCGATCGTGTCGGACTGGCAGCCGAGCTTCGGTTTCAGTCGGCCCGGCCGGGCGCGGGGAAGGCCGGCGCCATGGACGCGTTGCGGCGTGCGTGGGAGAAGCGCACGGCGCCGGGTCGGTGGACGGGCTGGCAGCGTCCGCAGCGGCCGCGCAGGTCCTCGCTGAGGATCTCGGGATCGTGACGGAGAACACGGCGAAGTGGTGCATAAACCATCTCCTCCACGGCGAGGACTTCCGGGAAGGTCAGCTCGTCATCATCGATGAAGCCTCCCTCGCCGGAATTCGGTCCCTGGATCGGATCACGCCCCTGGCCGAGCGGCGGCGAAGGTGCCGCTGGTCGGCGACCACGGCCAGCTCCAATCTGTGGACGCCGGTGGCGCGTTCGGGCTCCTCGTCGGTGACCGCACTGATGCGCCCGAGCTGGTCGACGTGCACCGGTTCACCCACGAGTGGGAGAAGACCGCCTCCCTGCCCTGCGCCAAGGTCGCACGCAGGTGATCGACACCTACCTCGACCACAACCGCTTCCACGACTGCGACGCCGAGGCGATGACCGACGCCGCCTACACAGCGGGTCGCACCGACCGGAACCAAAGCTTGGCCTCACTTGATCGGCGTGCGTAGACACGCTCGCGGAGGGCCGGGGCCGGCCGCGAATAGCACGCTCTATCGGTTCGCTGGTTGTCCCTTCGCGCGCCTGCCGGTCGCTCTAGAATCGAGCCTGAGTAGCACGGTCGCTCCCGACCCCGCACTCGTGGCGAGGGAGGCTGGCGGTGACAGACGTGACTTCACCTCAACGGGTCGATCCGCGGGACCTACTCAGCGAGTGGGCGAACACCTCCGACGAGTGGGTGCGCTACATTGTGAGGCACGTTCTCAACGGCGGCGGGCCGCTCGGAAGCGAGGAGCAGTCCGGGGCGTACGTCCTGTTTCGCCAGGAGAAAGCCTTCGATCCCCGCAAACTCCCCACGGAGGAGCCGCTCGTCACCCTCGAACGCGAGGATGAGGCGATCGAGCCGCTGACCCTTACCTCGCTCACCGATGTCGTTGGTGTCAACGCCTTGGTAGAGGGCGGAGTCATCGAGCCGCATGCCGGCTTGACGATCCTGTTCGGAGAGAACGGCACAGGCAAGACGGGGTACTCCCGTATCTTCAAAGCCCTCGCGGCGAGCCGCACTGCCGATGTGATCCTCGGCGACATCGAAGCGGCATCGCCGCAGCCCCAATCAGCACTTGTCGGCTACACGCTCGGCACTGAGTCGAAGACCTACACCTGGACCGGACAACAGGGCGTCGCGCCCTTCACCAGGATGTCCATCTTCGACAGCCCTTCTGTCAGCTTCCACGTCGATGACGACCTTGAGTACGTCTACGTGCCAGCTGCCCTGGCACTGTTCAATTACGTCATCGCAGGCATCAAGTCGGTAGAAGCCCACATCGGCCAGGCCGTCGAAAGCCTACGATCTGGGTCCACAGGGTTTCTGTCTCGCTTCCCACGTACCGCCGTTGTTTACCCGCTCATCGAGACGCTGGGAGCGTCCACTGATCTGGAACACCTGAGGTCGCTCGCCGACTCCGATCCCGACGTCGACCCGCGTATCGGCGACTTGCGCCGCACAGTCGCTGCGCTGGAGGCGGACACCATCAGCGCTGAGATCAAGCAGCAACAGCGAGTCGAACGCGTTTTGACGCAAGTTTCCAACGCGGCCACCGTGATAGCTGACTTCAACTTGGAGGCATACGGCCGCGAACGTGACACCCTTCACGGACTTGAAGAGGACTACCGCGCCCTCCGAGCCGCCCTGTTCGAGGCAGCCGACTTGCCGGCCGAGCCCGACGACACCTGGAGCACGTTCATCGATGCCGGCGAGGCATATCAAGCACATCTCATCGCGGTCGGAGCACACGACGCCGATCGGTGTCCGTACTGTCGGCTGCCACTGAACGAAGCTGCGCGATCGCTGATCGGCAAGTACTCCGAGTACCTCGATGACAAGATCGCCACTGACATCGCCGCTTCAAAGGCGCGGCTCCACGCACGTACAGAACCGGTCACCTCGATCCAGGTCAACTACGTCTCTACCTTCGCCGACGAGTACGCAGACACCGAGGACAAGCCCCACTTCCACGCTGAACTCGTCCGGACCCTGAACACCATCGCGGAGCTGACCGAGCATCTTCTCTCCGCTTCCGCTGTGAACACAGCGCTGACCGAACACGCCGGTACAGATGCGACAGCGCTCGTTTCGGCGTCGGAGACCGCCAAGCAGACCCTCGGCGAACTGAAGGCACAGGCAGGTACACGGGCTGACACCTTGGCCGAGAGGAAGAAGGAGCTTGTCGAGCTAGAAGCCGCAGCAGAGCTGACAAAGTCGTGGACGCTAATCGAGTCATACGTCCGCGACGCCAAGCAGGCTGATCGGCTCATGCTGCTCGCCAAGCCCATGCCTGGGCTCCTGCGCGCTGTAACCGGGCTGGCCAAGACCGCAAGCGACCAGATGATCAACGAGAGCTTCGATGCACTCTTCAACGAAGAGCGCTCCGCGCTTCGCGCGCCCGCTCTTCACGTGGAGTTCGTCGGCCGTCAGGGGCGCGCGCAACGCCGCAAGATCCTCAGCGGGAAACACAAGCCGTCCAAGGTGCTCTCCGAAGGAGAGCAGAAGGTCCTCGCAATAGCGGACTTCCTCGCCGAAGCGCGCCTTGCCGGAATCACCGCACCGGTCATTTTCGATGATCCTGTATCAAGCCTCGACCATCGCCGCATCAACGAAGTCGCACAGCGCGTCGCGTCGCTCGCCGACACGACACAGGTCATCGTCTTCACCCACGACATCTTTTTCGCCAGCACGCTGCTTGCGCTCATGGAAACAACCAAGCGTTGCTCCTACTTCCAGATCACGGACGAAGAGGGCAAAGGGAAGGTCACCCGAGCGACGGGTCCCCGCTGGGACAGCTTGAACAACATCAAGAAGAACATCAACGAGACCATCCAGGCAGCAAAGTCACAAAACGGCGATGCGCGAGCGGCACTGGTCCGTACGGGTTACGACTGGGTGCGCGCTTGGTGTGAGGTCTTTACCGAGACTGAACTACTCCAGGGCGTCACTCAGCGCTATCAACCCAACGTGCGCATGACCAACTTGCCCAAGATCAAGTCCGAAGCACTTCCTTCTGCGATCGATACCGTCAACCGCATCTTCGAGGAAGCATGTCGGTACATCGATGGCCACTCACAACCCCTGCCTAGCCTCGGAGTCAGCCCTACACTCGGCGGACTCGAAGCCCACTGGGTCGAGCTGACCGAAGCGCGAAACGCATACAACGCGGCGACCCCGTCAGCCTTCTGAACGACACGCCCTCCGCCAGTGGCCCCGACACCCCAGCCACAGCCGGTCATACCGATTCTCGTGCGCGTCTTCCGCTGGTGCGGATGGGCACATCGACGTTTGCCAGAGCACGCCGAACCGCCTGTTGACTGACCCCGAACCGCCGGCCGATCTCCATCAGACTCAACCTGCCGGCGTACGGCTCGACGGCTTCGTGGAGGTTGCACTTATCGAGGCCGCGCCTGCGGATCGGGACTGAGCGGCGGACCAGATGCGCAGCAGCCGTGCGACGGTGCACGCCCAACCTCTCACCCAGCTCCACCAGCGCCGCGCCCGCCTTGTAGAGGGCCACCAGCTCGGTCCACCTGCGCAGGGCTCAGAAGGGTTTGGGTCATCCCAACAGCGCACCATCCGCCCTCGCGAGTCAGCCACGGACGGCCCTAGCAGTCTCCGATCTCGTCGGTAGGCCCCCGCGACCTGCGAGAACCACCGTTTCCAAGGCCGGGCAAGGTTTCTCGAACTCTCTACGGAGATCCACCTTGTGAGAGTCATTAGAACGTTCGGGGCCGCAGCGCAAGTAGTTGGACGGTTAGGTCGAGACGTCGAGCTCAGGGCAAGGGAAGGCCGTCACCGTTCCGAGATCGCTTCTGCGTCACAGTTCGGCTTCCTATTGCACCGATCGAACACTGCGACAGGCTTCACTAGCATCGCGCCTGGTTGGCGTGCAGTGTGAGGTTGGAGAAGAGGATCAGTACCAGGCCGACGATCGCGATCGGTCGAACCGGCTCGTCGAAGAGGGCGTGCAGCAGGATGACCGAAACCGCCGGCGAGAAGTACGGCAGCGAGGACAGCGTCAGCGACTTGTATTCCTGGAAGGCCCAGGTCCAGGTCACTTCGGCGACGAGGTACGTGCCGACACCGATGATCGCGCAGACCAGGATGACCTGGGCATCGAAGGCGTAGAACCGCAACGGATGACCGACGATCAAGAGTGTCAGCAGAACCGCGCACAGCGAGATGACGTTGGCGATCGAGATCGAGTAGAAGGTGGCCAGCGGTTTGGATTGAACCCTCGTCTCGAGGGCGCTCGTGGCCTTGAAGGCGAACGGGAGGTAGAGGCCACTGCCGAGCGCGGCGACGAACGCCCAGACGATCTCGCCGGAGATGCCGTCGCGCTGCGAGGCTCCGACGTTGGCGACGGCGATCGCCACGGCGCCGAGGAAGGATGCGCCGATCAGGAGCCACTGGTTCGGCTTGAGCTTTCCCGCAGTCCCGGGCGACACCAGCCGGATGGCGATCGCGGCGATGAGCGGCCAGGTGAAAGCGATCACGGTCGCATCCGCCTTGGCTGTGCCGTACAGCGCTCGGTAGAAGCCGTAGTACCACATGGCCAGGAACAGACCGGACAAGCTCGCCCAGCCGATGGCCTTGGCGGTGGTGCTGCCGCCGCGAGCGACGGCGACGGTCTTCTTCCAGAAGAACGATGCGACGAGGGCGCTGGTCAGGACCGAGATCAGGCCGGCGGCGACGTAGACCTCGGCGTAGTCACCGCGGTCACCGATGACGGAGATCAGAACGGGCTTCAGGGACCAGAAGGCAACGGCTGAAACCGCGGCGATCGTGATCGCTGGCTTGATCGGTGTCGCGTCGTGGGTTTCGCGCTCCATGGGAGGCAGGTGAGCCTGGGCCCCCGGGCGTTTCCTTCCCACTTGGCTCGGCTGACGCCGGTCATGTCTGACTCTACTAGAGGGACTCTGTTCTCAGGTTGGTGATCTTGGTAGCTCGATGGATGGGCTGGCTGCGTGACGATGAGGGTGTGGCCGTACCGCTGGTGAGGGCGGCGAGTTCAGACGTGACTCGTTTGGCGTTGGAGTAGCGTCGCAGGTTGTAGGTTTCGGCAGCCGAGTGCCGGAGCAACTCGTGAATCCGGCGGGCTTCGGGGCCGAGCACGGCGAGTCCGAGTTGAGCGGGCGACAGAGCACGTCGGGTGTGAAAGATCTGGTTGGTGATGCGTGCGTCGTGAGGTTTGGCCCGGGTGGGGAGTGGAGGTTGGTTGAATACCTGTCCAGCCGCGGCGGCTGGATCGGCGGTCCCGATGGGGACTCGGCGGAACGGTCGGACGATCCGGGTGGCATGGTGGGCGAGGACGCGGTCTGTAATCCATCGTGACTGCACAGGGGGCTGCAGCGCCGGCCATGTTAAGGATTGGGCTGTGACCGGGAGTCCGCGCGAGTTCAGCCAGGTCTGACGGTCTTGTCGGGATGCTCGCGCCCAGGCTGCTGCCGCGCGGGAGATGTAGGCCTCTGGTGACAGAGGTGGGTCTTCGCTGGCATAGGGGGCGATGGCGCCGTTCTCTCCGTTCTGCAGTCGTCGATCAAGATCATCACGCTGTGTTCCGTGCGCCGTGATGAGGGGGAGTTGATCTGGTCCGATCAGTTGATGGGTCTTTCCTGTGGCGATCATGCGGGCGACTTCGTGTGCTTCTGCTCGGGAGACTGCTTGTTCTGGTTCGCGTTGGTCACCAAGCAGGGCGTGGTCGATCGCGTCGTGGAAGCACCGGAGGAACCAGTGGCGCATGAGTTGCAGGCGAATCGGGTCACCGTTGTGGTCGCTGATCAGCTCCAGTGCGCGGCCGATGCCGCAGCACTGGGCCAGATGACGCATTCCGGCGACGGCTGTCACGCCGTCTTCCGCCGCCATGCGTTGCACGATCGCTACAGCTTCCAGTGCGCCTCGTCCGTCGATTCCAGTTCGGGTGGCGATTTGGGCGGTGAGTCGTTCGGTGTGCGCTGTGTCGAGTTTGGTTGTCTCGTCGAATATCGCGTTGGCCAGGTTGGTCTCGTAGGTGTCGCCGTAGCAGGTACGCAGGGCTTGGATCGTCCAGGAGTCTCGACTCCGAGCTGGCCAGATCTGGAGGGCTCTCGTCCGGCCTGCGATTCTCGCCGACTCCAGCAGTCGGTTGACCGTATACGAGCCGTCGCGGCGACCCGCAGACGCGATGCTGAGAACGATCGCCCGGTACGGAGTCCTAGCGCTGGGCAGGTCGTTCATGGAGCCGGGCCAGGTCGATTCCGAACCTGTCGAGGATTGTGTCGACCGATGACGGTTCGGTCAGGTCCGCTGATGCAGCCTCGAGTTCGGATTGTGCTTGATCAACTTCGCGTCCCAACTGAACTTCGAGCCGGTCGAGTCGATCCGAGTGATTGTGTCTTCTCATGGCTCCTTCTTCGTTGCGGCGAAACCGCCAGCAGCCTGCGGACCGAGGAAGACTGCGTCGGGGATCTGCCAGGCGTGACGAGAAGGTGCACACACCACGTCGATGCCAAGAACTTCGGCGATGGGCGATTGATGATCTTTCCGATCTCGATCGGACGTGCCACACGTCTTTCAGATCGAGGGGCCTACCTCCCTCGTGAGCGTGGGAGATGTGGCCGTGACTGTTTCGATGCGGGTGATGTCGGCCGGCGACGGCTACCGGTATCTGTTGCGGTCGGTGGCGGCGGGGGACGGGGATCGGTCTCTGTCCACGCCGTTGACGCGGTACTACGCGGAGAAGGGAACACCGCCGGGGTTCTGGCTAGGCGACGGTGTCGCGGCACTGGCCGGCGGGCGGATTCGGGCGGGTGCTCCGGTGGCGGAGGCGCAGTTGCAGCTGTTGATCGGGATGGGGCGTGATCCGGTCACGGCGGAGCCGTTGGGCCGCGCGTTTCCCGTGTACCGGATGGTGGCGGAGCGCGTTGCCGAGCGGGTTGCTGATCTTGGTCAAGCTCGCGGTGCGGAGTTGCGGGCTGCGGTTGCCGCGATCGAGGCCGAGGAGACCGTACGCGGGACGCGGCGCGCGGTCGCGGGGTATGACTACACGTTCAGTGTTCCGAAGAGCGTGTCGGTGTTGTGGGCGGTTGCGGATGCGGGACTGCAGGCGTTGATCATGCAAGCGCACCATGCCGCGGTTGCGCAGGTGGTTGCGTTCATGGAGCGCGAGGTTGCAGCCACCCGTGTCGGCGCAACAGGCCCGGATGGCGCCGTTGCGCATGTCGACGTGACCGGCCTGATCGCGACGGCGTTTGATCACTATGACTCGCGTGCAGGTGACCCGCAGTTGCACACGCACGTAGTGGTTTCGAACAAGATCAAGACCGTTCTGGACGGCCACTGGCGGTCGCTGGCAGGGCGTCCGATGCACGCGGCGACCGTCGCGCTATCGGAGCACTACAACGCGGTCCTGGCCGACGAGCTCACCAGGACGTTGGGCCTCGGCTGGGAGCAGCGGGATCGTGGTCGGGACCGGAATCCGGCCTGGGAGATCACCGGCGTCGGTGAGGAGCTGATCGTGGAGTTCTCGTCACGGTCTCGGGAGATCGAATCGGAGAAGAAGCGTCTGATCGCCGAGTACGTGGCAGTTCACGGCCGGCAGCCGTCGTCGGAGATTGTGATCAAGCTGCGGGCGCAGGCGACCCTGGCAACGCGGCCGGAAAAGGAGGTCCGCTCGCTCGCGGAGCTCACCACCGAATGGCGCGCCCGTGCCTCACGACTGCTCGACCTGGACGCCGGCCGGTGGGCGCAGCTGATCACCGGCGCTCCGGCACAGCACGCGTTGCGGGCCGATGATGTCGCTCTCGATCTGATTGATGACCTTGGGCGGGGTGTGGTGGAGGTGGTGGGGGAGAAGCGGTCGACGTGGCGGCGGTGGAATCTGATGGCCGAGGCGTCGCGGCAAACGATGGGTTGGCGGTTCGCCACCGTGCGGGACCGCGAAGCAGTCGTCGGGATGATCGTCGAGGCCGCCGAGCGGGGCTCGTTGCGACTGACACCACCGGAACTGGCTTCGAGCCCAGCCGCGTTCCAGCGGCCGGATGGCAGCTCGGTGTTCCGCCCGAAGCACACCACGCTGTTCTCGTCGGAGCAACTGCTCGCCGCGGAGGATCGACTCCTCGAGCGTGCCGCCACAATGACGGGGCCGACAGTCCGAATCGAGACGGTCGACAGGATTACAGCGCAGCCTGACGGTGACGGCGAGATGTTGAGCCAAGATCAGATCGGCGCGTTGATCAAGATCGCCGTCTCCGGTCGCGTCGTCGATGTACTGGTCGGACCGGCTGGCGCGGGAAAGACGACCGCCATGGCAGCGCTGCGGAGGGCCTGGGAGTCCGAGCATGGTGCGGGGTCGGTGGTCGGGTTGGCGCCGTCGGCGGCCGCAGCGCAGGTGCTCGCCGATGATCTCGGGATTGCAGCAGTGAACACCGCGAAGTGGTGGCACACCCACCTCACTCAAGGTCTCACGTTCGGCGCCGGCCAGTTGGTGATCATCGACGAGGCCTCCCTGGCCGGCACACTCTCCCTGGACCGGATCACCAACCATGCGGCGGCAGCCGGGGCGAAGGTGTTGCTGGTGGGTGACTACGCGCAGCTGCAGTCGGTGGACGCGGGCGGCGTGTTCGGACTGTTGGTCGAGGACCGCGGTGACGTTGCTGAGTTGGTCGAGGTTCATCGGTTCGTCCACGGTTGGGAGAAGGCCGCATCACTGGCGTTGCGGCACGGCCACCCCGAAGCCATCGACACGTACCGTCAGCACGATCGGATCCACGGTGGTGCCACAGCTGGCATGATCGACGCCGCCTATCGAGGCTGGAAGGCAGACCGCGAGGCCGGGCTGGTGACGGTACTGATCGCCGAAACCCGAGAAGACGTCATCCAACTGAACGCCCGGGCCCGTGCCGACTTGATCATCGCTGGCACGATCAAGCCAGGCCGCGAGGTCACCCTGGGCGACGGGACCGCCGCCGGTCAGGGTGACCTGATCATCACGCGCCGCAACGATCGCCGACTTCGCCAGCGGAGCGGGTGGGTCCGCAACGGCGACACTTGGACCATCACCGCGGTCCGCGACGACGGCTCCATAACCGTCCGACGGACCGGCGTTGCACGTGGCGGAACCGTACTGTTGCCCGCGGGCTACGTGGCCGAGCATGTCGACCTTGGTTATGCAGTGACCGCGCACCGGGCCCAGGGCATCACCACCGACACCGCGCACGTACTGGTGGATCCGACGACGACCCGGGAGAACCTGTACGTCGCGCTGACGCGCGGCAGCCGGTCCAACACCGCCTACGTCGTCCTAGACCGGCCCGACGACAGCCACGCCCAGCGACACCCGGGCGACAATCCGGACGTCACCGCCCGCAGCGTCTTGTATGGGGTGCTTCAACACATCGGCGCCGAACTGTCCGCCCACCAGACGATCACCGCGGAGCAGGAAGTGTGGGGTTCGATCGCCCAACTCGCCGCCGAGTACGAGACCATCGCTGCCGCGGCCCAGCATGACCGCTGGACAACCCTGATCCGAACTTGCGGACTCAGCGCTGATCAAGCCCAACAGGTCATCGATTCCGACGTGTTCGGTGCCCTGACCGCCGAGCTGCGGCGCGCCGAGGCCAACCGTCACAACCTGGACCGGCTGCTACCTCGCCTCGTACGGGCCAGGCCGCTCACCGATGCCGAGGACCCTGCCGCGGTCCTGCACCTCCGTGTGGCCGGCGCGACCGCTCGCCTAGCCCGGACCGGCCGGAACGTGGGCATGCCCCCACGGCTGATTGCCGGGCTCGTGCCTGAAGCGGTCGGGCCGATGGAAGCGGACATGCGTCAGGCGCTTGAGGAGCGGCGCGCTTTGATCGAGGCACGCGCCGACGCCGTGATCGACGCCGCCCTGACCGTCCGGGAAGCGTGGCTGGTTGATCTTGGCACCCCACCGGCCGACCCGCGTCGGTGGCGAACGTGGCGGCAGCACGCGCGTGTTGTGGCCGCCTACCGGGACCGCTACAAGATCGCCACCCAAAGTCCACTCGGCGCACCGGCCGAAACGATGGCGCAAAAGATCGACGCCGCTCGCGCGAAGATCGCTCACGACACCGCCCGCACACTCGCTTCCACCGACCACTTCAGCCCACCGGCATCAAGAGTGGACCGGCGAGGACCAGAATTATGATTGGTTCACCTTCACTGGACGAGCGCGAAGGTAGACAGCAAACCGTACCGTGGCGACGAGCGCGGATCATGATCATGCTGGAGCAGTCCGGACCTTGACCTCGTGCACGTTGTTCTCCCGCCGGTCGGCTGTCAGCGAGTGATCTCGGGCGGGATTCGGGTCGGCCGAGCGCGCTGGTGAAGGTCCCGGTCCAAGTTTCGTCGGGTGGCCGTTGTGGGGTGGTCAAGGAGGTTGGTCACGTCGGCCGCGGTGGTCACCACCCGCCCGACGCCACGCTTGATCAACTCGTTCGAGCCAACGCTGGTCCCGCTGGTGATCGGACCAGGAACGATCCCGACGCCCCGTCCAAGATCATGGGCATACATCGCAGTCAGCATGGCCAAGGAACGAGAGCTGGCTTCGGTGATCACCGTGGCGCCAGCGAGCGCGGCGATGATCCGGTTCCGGGCCTGGAACCAGCGCCGCGACGGCGGCGTCCCCGGCGGCAGCTCGCTGACCAGCAGCCCGACATCGCCGATGTTGCCGAGGAGGTCACGGTGACCGGCCGGGTAAGGCCGATCCAAACCGCAGGGCAGGACAGCGATCGTGGAGCCGCCGACGGAGAGCACAGCCTGGTGCGCGGCCGCCTCCACCCCGTAACCGCCCCCAGCAACGATCAAGCGCTCGGCGTTGCCCAAATCGGCAGCGAAATCGGCAGCGACATAATTGCCATAGGCAGACGAAGCCCGAGCACCCGTCACGACAACCAGCTCACTCAGCGGACGGGACAGGAAGGATGGCGCTCCGCGCGTCCACAACACCAACGGAACCCGATCCCCCAAATCCTGCAGCCCAACCGGGAAGTGCTGATCACCGGGGATCACCGTGCCGAACCCCTGCGCCAAGGCCTGATCGAGCATGGAACGCGCAGCCGCAGGATCAGGCAGGGGAGCGAGCCGACCCCGCCACACCTCCGCCTCAACCTCCGAAAGAACCCCGGCAGCACCATCCTCTCGACTGAGCCGGAGCGTCTCGACCGCGCCAACCGCGGCAACCAGCCGGCCAGTCAGCACATCGGCGGGGGCCGAGACCAACGCCAACACCATCCGCGCAGTCCGTTCATCCCTTGCGAACTGACCGATCTCATCCATGATCAGAACCCCTCCGGTAGACACCGGCCAGGTGCGCAAAGCACATCACGGCCGAACCGTCGCGGGAGATATGGGTGAGACCTTTCCGTTGCCGGGCGAGGCGGCTACGCTGAAAGGCGGCGACATTCCACCCGTGGCCACCGCCGGAAGCGGTAGCACGACCTCTCCCATCGACATGGGATGGTCCTCTCAGAGTTTCTTGTCGCTCAGATCGACGAGAGGACCCTGTCAATGATCAGCTTCCTTTGGGCATTCGCCAGTTTTGTTCGCTCCTACCTACGCCGCTTCATGCCCACCAACATCCTGCTTGACCACTTGCGCACCAGCAGCGGCCTGAGATGGGGCATCCCCGCCATGTTGTTGGCTGTGCCCTACCTGGCCGCGGCGTATCTCATCACGGTCATGATCGACAACGGTGCACCCGGCTGGGTCCATCTTCTCGTCGTTACCTGCGTGTGGAACGCCTTGAAGTTCGTGTGGAACGGTCCGGTCAGCGTGGTCCTGCTCCGGCGCGCCCAGTTCGCTGATCAGGGCGATTCGAAGGCAGAAGGCCAGGTGTCAGGCGAAGAGCCGCGCCGCCTCGGCAGTGCTTGGTGACTCGTAGCAGTCAGTGCGGTGTGAATTCCCAGAGCTGCTCGGCTGGCACTGGCCGTTCGTCGCCACTGAGCACGTCGTCGACGGTGATCTCGAGTCCGCCGAACCGCCGGCCGACTTCCTCGGCGTATCGGTCGGCGATCCTGGCGTCGGCGCAGTAGCTGGCTACGAGGTGTTCGCCGAACCACACCCGCACACGTCTCTTCGGCGTCGTCTGGTTGCTGTCCACCTCAGACAGCGTTGTGGCGGGCGCGGACCTAGACTGACAACGAAATGACAACCCTCGCCCAGGAGGGGAGCGGCCGTATGGCGGACGACAGCGTGGGTGGCCGGATGCGCCGGCTACGGCGCCTCCGCGGTCTCACGCAGGAGGCACTCGCAGCACGGGCTCATTTCTCGGCCTCGCTCGTGCGCAAGGTCGAACAGGGCACCGTCCCGCCGTCTGCAGCGTTCGTGGCCGGCTGCGCTCGCGCCCTCGGGGTGAAGATGTCGTTCCTGTACGGCACCGAGGAACGTGACGTTGCCGAGCAACCGCAGGCCGAGATCGCCGGAATCACTGAACTGCGCCAGGCCCTTGACGCGTTCGACGACCCGCAGCCAGATGACGAGCCGCTGTCGCTGCCGTACATCTACGCCCGCTTGACCGAACTCAGCCGGCGGACCCGCATGGTCCGCTTCGCCGACGCGGTCGGGGAACTCCCACGGCTGCTCCATCATCTGCACGCGCTCGCTGACGCGCCCGGGGCGGAAGGTGTCCGAGCGCGGGTACTGCTCCATGACGCCTACCGGTTGGCAGCGAGCGTGGCGGGTCAGTTTCGTGCGCTCGACCTCGCCGCGATCGCGTCGGAACGCCACATCATCTTGGCTCCGAACACGGGGGATCCGTTGCGGGTCGCGGTCTCGACCTTCCACCGCTCGACCCGTGCCCTGCAAAACGGCGACTACCGTGCCGGCCTACGTCTGTTGGACCGCGCCCGGCAGAACTTGGACGACAGCGACATCGGCCGCGGTCTAGGCGCTCAGCTGGCACTGCGGGCTGGGGTCCTGGCCGCACGTTCCGGTGATCTCCCGGAGGCCGATGGATGGATCCGGGAGGCTCGCGCTCTCATCACGACGGGGAGCGTGCCGGCCGAACCGTTCCACGGGCTCGACGCCAGCCCAATCAACCTCTTTGCACACTGGTGCGCCGCACCCGTGGAGATCGGCGACGGCGCAGAGGCCGTTCGTCGCGCCAACAGCGTCAAGTTGGTCGATCCTGACCGTCCCGAGCGTGTCGGCCATCACCACATCGACATGGCCCGTGCCCACTTCCTGGCCGGCGATCGCCGGGCCGCGGTCACCGATCTCAACGCAGCCCGCCGGGTCGATCCGTACCACACCCGTCGCCACCCAGCTGTGCGCGAGACTGTACTCGCGATCGCCGAAGCCGACAGGCGTGCCACCGATTCACTTGCCGGTTTCGCGCGATGGGTGGGAATCGAACTGAGCTGAGCAAAGGCTTGCCTTGCTGGCGGGGAGAACAACCGGGTGCTGAGGTGACGTCGTACGACCGACCACAGCCTGCTAGGCAAAGGGGTCCCTAGCTTGTTGGAAGGGAGACCCCTGGTAGAGCCGGGACGGGTACGGATTGATGTCAGTTCGAACACAAGACGGATGTCTCGGCGTATCCGCTTACAGCGTCATCGAGGGCGGGCATAGCCTCGGGGGGCGCATCGCGACGCCCACGCCGCCGTGGGCCGGGCCTGGTCGGCGTACACAAGCCTATTGAGCACCGATGATGAGTATGCCGAGTGGGATCGCCAGGATGCCACGCCGACCGATGTTGATTCGCTGGGCGAGTTGATCGGATCGGCTCGATCCTGGACCCGGACCCACCTGGACGATCTCAGAACGCCGGGCTTCGACGGCCCGAACCCGGGCGGACTGGGAGGGGCAGGCCCGGACGATCCAAGGCCTCGCGCCGGAACATACTGGCGACCAAGGTTGAACGTTCGCGTTCGACGGCTACTAGATGATCAAAGGACCTCCTTCATCTGTATCCTCGATACTGCACAAGACAGCAATCATCTTGGGGGAACCCGATGTGTAGTCCTCCCCGTTCCATGTTCCCCACCAATTGAGAATACTCAATCCTGATAGCTCACACATAAGCCTGAACTCATTAGGCCAGATGTAACGAGAGACGGTAGTGGTCCGCCGCGTCTGTTTTCCAGAGCCTTCGTACGCGTAGCTAATACGGGCCAATTGATCGTGGAAATTGAGGGAAACAGACATCGAAAGAAACATGTCGTGACGAATCACCACCGGCATCGTCTTCGGGGACGGCGCCCAGTTGAAGAGAATGGTCGAGGGGTCGGCACACTCGATTACGACGATTCCACCGGGCAAGAGAATATTCGGGAGTGATCTCAGGAGCGCTAGCTGTTCATCGGCGGACGTTAGATACGTTATTCCATTGTTTATGCACACTACGGCACTGAACCTGTCAGCTGACTGAAGGACGTAATCTTCCATCGGCTGACACACGGTTTGAACACTTCCCTGAATGTCCTTCTGTCTCAGCTGATTCAACATTTTCGAGGAGAAATCAACCGCGACAACACGCCTTCCCGGGCGCGCGAGCCGGAGCGCCGCACGCCCCGTTCCGGAAGCCAACTCACACACGGACTGCCGGTCGGCCAACAGCTCGTCCAGACGATCCAAGTCTGCTGGAAACAATGAGTCGTTGATAGTGTCGTATTGGTCAGCGATCACGGACCAGGGTGCGACCCGGTCATCGAGGGGCGGCGACATCTCTAGATCTCCATTCGACGTAAGCGTGACCAGCGAGCCATGCCAATGGAATCGCAGTAAGCGCGGATGAGTTTCGATGGTCATTTGATCTTCGCCTCCTCTCCGGCTGTTGTGAGTGAGCTACACAGATTGGACATTGGCCGTCACCCGAATCGCCACGCCCTTGTTGGCAAGCCCCATGCCTGGCGAAAGTGTCACGAACGCTAACGGCTACCTACCAGGGCAGAAGATCCTCATAGTTGTTCGCAACCATTGGTGCGACGTAGATCGTGTTTGGCGGCGGGACAGTGTCGAGCCAGTCGCGGAGTTCAACGGTCATCCAACGCACAACTACCACCTGGCCGACGAGCAAAATTTCTGAAGACAGAGAATCCTCGGAATCTTCGACACAAGTCCACGTAGATACCGCCAACCGACTTATCGGAGATTGCTCACCCCAGGCCTCTATCAATTCGCGCCATCGCACAACAGGAATGCCCGACTGACATCTAAGTTCCCGCATGTGTCCCCTGCGCACATCAGGTTGCTGCTGAAGCCGTGACGGTATTACAGAGCTAGCCCGGAGTTCGCCATCAGCGAGTTTTCCTCCTAGGTCGTACCGAAGATTTCGCATGACCGAGCTCGACAGTACGACCGGAACACCCGCGCCATCCGGATGTTCGCCCGGCGTGTGGATCAAGACGTCTCGCTTGCCATGGTGAACGATCCATCCGCGACTGACTACGGGCAAGGATTCGTCGAGTGGTTGCGGAATCTTCATGGACTATTCCTACCAGCCACCACCGCCACCACCGCCACGACCACCACCACCGCCATCACCCTTGGGGAGCACCCACAGAGTGTAATGCCCTGGGTCTGATGTATCATCCTGCCGACAGCGAGTTTCCTCATACTGTCGAGTCAGCACGAGCGCGATTCCACGGGACTCGCATGAAACCTTCGATTTGTACCACGTGTGCTCCACTCGCCAAGGCCAAGGCTCTGCTGCACTCGCGAGGCTCGCTGTGCCGCCCGCAATTGAGAGAGTCAGGACGAGCGCAAGCACCACCTTGCGTACGTAGTCGATAACCACAGGAAATCCGCCTTCCACGTAACTAACGTCGGAATCCGCGTCGGGCTTCCACCAATGGCCCAATTAGATATGCGGCGGTGTTACGCCAGTGTCAAGGAATCCCTTTACATACTGTTTATCCAAGCATCCGGGCTCACCTTCCTCTGTCGAATTGGCCTCTCTTAGATCAAGGGGCGTCGGCTCCGCAGGCGCCGTCGGGCTAGGCGCGCCTCTGGCACGCCGCCACGCTGCCCGGCCGCCCGATGGGATCCCATGCCGGTACCTGGGCTTATCCGGTGGCCTTCATGCAAGCGTGAGGCGAACTTCAAGCCGATCGAAGGGGCGTCCGCCCTCGGCCACTCGCTGGCGACGCATCTACAGCGCTACCCCTCAACGGGAGAGGGAGTACGCGTGAGGGGCCGAGGAACGGATGCGCCCGCTGTTCGCGGATGCCGCCTAGCAAGTTGCGCACGGAAGCGAACGGCTCAAGGTTTGGCCTTTCCTTCTTGATCTCGCGTCGGAGGCAGGCCTGTTCTGTGTCGAGCGGATCCGGGACCACCGAGATTCTGGAACGCAGTAGCATCAAACAGTTCACTGAAGCGGCAACTAGATGACTAATATTGGAGAATGTCCACATTTAGGCCAATTCGCTGCGCGGTCGTCCGATCCCGGCCTTGGACTCGGCGAGACGGCAACACACTCTGCGTGCCGCTCGGATGGAAGCGGTTGCTTGGATGTGAGCTGCTGTTCCTGTACACCGAAGCAGATCGTGCACCGATTCCGTATCGCGTGTCTGGAGCCGAACCCTTAGCCAGAAATCGTTCACTCGTCACGGTCTGGCCCTTGGGGAACCTTCCCGTCGTTCCGCCGATTGCACCTACACCTCCGATCGTAGCACGGTTCGAGAACTGCGATATTGAAGATGCGGACAGCCTCTATTTCCGGTCAACACACGATCATCAGGAGTTACTTTCCGAAGCCACTCATTGGAACGAGCGGTACTCGACTCCAGGGCGCGTTCCCCTTAGAGATCCGAACGACTTCGTGCGAGGAGAACTTGAGCGACTGCCTAACGCGTCCCGCATCCTCTTTCTCGGCGAGGGCGAGGGGCGAAACGCAATTTGGGCCGCGCATCGCCACGTGGTCACGATGGTAGAGTTGACGGCTGCTGGCTGCGAAACCGCGAGGGCTCGTGCGTACGCACTTGGGCGACTGCTGTCTGTTAGGTGTGCAGATTCGATCCGATGGCTGGAGGGCGTCGAAAACTCCGCATGGGATGCCGTGTCCATGTCCTACGTACGGATGCCATCAGCCGAGGAAGAGTCTTGGTTCGGGTGTCTAGTCCGTAATGCGTTGCGCCCAGGCGGCACGTTCTTTGGAGAGTTCTCACAGAAGGTTACTCAACCAGAATCGGTACAACGGATGGTGCAACTCAGTCAGCGTAACGAGTATTCGGTTGAGCGAGATGGGATGATGCGAGTTCAGGTTGGAGCATTCCGATAAGCGTAACTCGACGTAAGTGAGGCCCGGCAAGCCCGCCAATGAGCGCCAGGCCTCACTCCGCTGTGTTCGACTTACGAACACCCGCAATGCCCGCCGGGCCCAATCGCACCACCGCAAGAACCGCAGATATCATTGTCGGTCGGAGCGAAATCTGCTGGACTGACGACAGTTGCGCTTGAAACTGTAGCCGTCGCGATGGAGAACGGCGCCGCTAGTGCGACAGTCGCGACAAGGGTGGCGAATAATTTCCGCATTATTCGTTGGCCTCCTGTTGGGTTTTCTTGGGGCTCAAATACGTAGATATCTGATCGAACTATCTGCAGGTTCCAGAGGGGCTAGCCGTGCGCACGACCGCGTCCCGTGCCAAATTGGACACTGGGCTACGTTTCGTCAGCGTAAAGAAGTTTCCTCCGGTGCGCGGCCTCGACGACGACCGAGGCCTGGGCAGCCCTGCGCTCGGTCGTTTCGGGGACTTCGCTCGGACTGGCGAGCTTCGGTTGGGACTGGAACAACCCGCCCGGGCGGTCAGCAACTGCGATTTGGGACCGTTTCTGGGCCGCTGTGTGCCATTGCCGTGTGCCACCGGGACGCCGTTGACCTATAGAGGTGGATGGTCCACCTAGTCAGGAACAATTTCTTGCTCCCCGGGAAGGAGTCGAACCTTCCTCGCTGATCCTGATTCAGAGGCACGCCCTCACCCTCGCCTGAGCGTGAACGAGCGCCACTGAGCTGCGCCAAACTCGCCCGTGTGTGCCGCCTGTGTGTCCCCCGGCCTGACGGCTGGAGCATACGGGGCTCGCGATCCCCCATATGCTCCAGCCAGTTCCGCCAACGCCGCCAGTTCCGCGGGCTGGACATCATCGGTGACAGGTCAGCCGGTCTTGGGGCACTGCCGGGTGGTCTGCGTTGCTGATGTCGTGACGCCCGGGGCTGGTTGGGTGGGCTCTTTGACGAGGATCTCCTCGTCGAGGCCGGCGACGGGAATGGCGTCGCAGTCGATACTGCCGGCACCTGACGAGTGCCGCCGACTCACCGGAACTCGATAAGTTTGCGTACCTAGGTAATCCATTGCTGACGGGCTACCCGTTTCCGCATGGGATTGTTAGGTTCGCCTCACAATCGTTGGTGCCTCGGGGGCATTGCAAGCAAGGATTCCCTGGGCCTTCTCTGGAATGAGGTACTGCGGGATGACTGTGGATTCTGTGGCGGATGCTGCCCGGTTCGTGCTGGTGGCCGACGGCGGATGCGGCCCATGTAGCTCGCTGGGGCGTGAAGTTGCCGGGCTGGCCGACCTCGACGTGATCTCGACCGCTCGCGCCAAGTCGCTGGGCTGGACTGATCTGGCCGGCAAGCCGAGCCAGGCTGGGCCGTTCCTAGTCCAAATCCAAGGCGATGTGCCGATGGCCCGCTGGTACGGGTGGGGCATGCGGCTACGCCTGGCCCGACTGCTTGGTGTGCGCCGGGCTAAGCACTGGCTCCGGTTGCTGCATGCTGAGTACCGGGCCCGCGATATGCGGGTGGGGCAGGGTGTGTCGCGGCGGACGGTCGTGCTGGGGGCGTTGGCTGGGGTCATCACGGCCGCCTCGTCGACACAGCTCGCCGCGGCTGACCCCAGATCCGAACCGGATCAGTACCGGCCCATCGACACTGCGAAGGCAGCTGACCTGTTGGCTGCCTCGCCTGCCGCGCGAGACATCGTCGACCGGTTGGGTGCTGTGGAGTACGGCACGATCGTCGACGGGGAAGAGACCATCTTCGCGATCCAGCACAGTACCCAGACGTTCTCGGTCGTCTTGATGAGCGCACCTGAGGTCGGAACTACCATCTCTGTGAAGGACCAGGGCAAAACGGTGAGCCTGACGCTTCATACAGGCGAGCACCTGATCGATTTTGTCGACCTCGATACCAACCCGCGTGCGGTCAAGGCGACACCTCCCCAATCGTCACCTCCGACGACCGTTGCCACGGCGTTCCAACTTGGCTCGTGGGGTGACGAACCGGTCGTCACTCAGCCTGTGGGGCGTCAGGAGTTCGCCGACTGCATTCTGCTCGAGGCGGCCTGGCTCAACGCCACAGCCGTTGCTGACTGCATTGACAAGTGCCTGGCTGGTGGCGTTTGGTGCGCCTTCTGCCTCGGCAAAAACACCGCGTTCGCGGTTGCTAAGTGTTTTCCAAAGCTCTTCTCGTAGGCCACAGTCGACCCCCCGACCCCCGACCCCCAACCCCCAACCCCGAGGACAGTGAATGACTCTCACGCACCCTTCCGTGACTCTGGTCGATGCCTGGTTCGACTCGCCGATGTGGTCTGCGGTCAAAGCCGAGCTTGGCAAGGTCCTGGGTGATGCCCTGGTGTCAGTGGAGTCCTGGGCCCCGCGACCGCTCCCCACGCTTGATCCCACGATCAACGGGCTGGACGTCGTCGAGTGCCTGAGCGCTCAGCCGAGCAAAGCCAGTCCGCGCCTCGGAGTTGGCATCGAAATGGGTGCGGGGGCGGTGGCGGCCTTGATCAACCAGGGAAAGCTTGACGCCGGAATCCTGATCGACCCGAACATCGTGCCGCTTGTACACGCGGACGGTTCTCTGACAAGGCTCATGCCGCAAGAGGATCCGGTAGTCCTTGAGCAGATGGGGCCACGCCTGGAGGAGATCGAGGACTTGATCACCGGAGATCCGTCGACCGACCCGATGCCCACTCCCGTGATCGAGGTCTTCACGGGCGCATTCACCGGTGAGCCAGCCCGTGTCCGGATGGCTGAACTTCAACGCCGGGAGTATGACCGCAGGGCCCCGTTCCTGCGAGATCTCAACGTCACCGGCGATGCCACTGAGCGACTCAACTGGGTCAACGCGTGGTCAACGACCAGCAATGACATCGAAATATGGCTGTCGACCCCAAGCACCGCCCTAGGCGAATACCTTGCCCAACTGCCGCAGCCCCACGGGCTAGTCAGCCTCACCGACTGGCCCCGTTTCCCGCTCCTCAGCGCTCCGGACGCGGTCGCAGAGCGGATCGCGGTCTGGGTCCGTAAGCAGATCGCGGAACATGAGGGCACGGAAGGGTAGTCGCCCTATGGACTGGGGGTCGGTCCGTTCCCGAGCCGGCCGACCCCCTCCCTCCCTCTCGCGTCTGGTTGAGGGCTTATCAAAGAACCCGGACAGTGGCTCTCGGATCCAATCCAAGAATGGATGACCACGTCGCGCTCCGGCTCAGCGACACCGTCGAGGAATGTCTAGCAGATCGACAGTTGTCATTGCTTATGGAGACTCCATTGCAGGTGACGATCATAATCCTAATCATCATCGGAAATGGAATGCCTCCGAGGCAGAAGGAGTGACTCTTTAACGAGTACCTTGAGATCATCTACAAGCGTGAGAAGTCGAAGTCAAAGGCGGCCATGCCGTCTGAGAAGCAACTCCTGTTCGGCCTCCACGCACTGGTGGGGTACCTGATACAAAGGCGGGCCCTCACCGACAAGGTGGATGCGAGTCTTATGGTCGCCGATTATGAAAGGTAGTGCGCACATACCTGCACCATGAGGACCCGTTCTCGGCCGACAGCACGATTCACGAACGCCTGAACTAAATCATTCACGAAGTCGGGGATCGCCTGGTCCTGCTGGTAGAGGTTGAAGCTGGCAAATGGGGATTCGAGCTGCGTTCGATCCAAGAGTTCTTCGCTGCATCACACCTCCACGACACTGCCTCGGATACTGGGCTGCGAGCTAGACGGTTCACTGAGCTTGCCCGAAACCAGCACTGGTGAAACACTTGTCTATTCTTTGCCGGGCGGATTGGGCGTGTGAATCCCGGTGAGGGCGCAATCATTGCCCAAGCACGTCGCGAGATTGACAAAAAAGCTCCCGAGAAATTCTACATGCCCGGCCGATGGCTTGCACTGGAGCTAGGGCGTGTCTCCTTAAGGTCGGCGGTCGATGACGAGATTGTGGACACATATCGCGATCTGCTGTGTTGTCGGATGCTCAGTGGGCTCGGATCGAGCCGTTGACGCCGTCCTCGGACGGGCAGCGGGGACGGCCGTTTCGTGATCACCGGCAGGTGATCGAGGGGATCGTCTACCGGTTTCGGACCGGGATCGCGTGGCGTGACCTGCCGGACTGGTTCGGGCCGTGGCAGACGGTGTGGAAGCGGCATCGGCGGTTCAGCGTCGATGGCACCTGGGATCGGATCCATGCCCGACTGTTCGCCGAGGCCGACGCGACCGGCAAGATCAACTGGAACGTCTCGGTCGATTCCACGATCAACCGTGCTCACCAGCACGCAACCACGCTGGCCCGGACCGAACTGCCTGCCGGCAGGCAGTCCAGCGGCGACACAGGGGGCTGAGTCGAATTACAAGAATCTGCGATCCGAGCCGGTCGATCATGGTTTGGGACGGTCCCGGGGAGGGCTCTCACCAGCTCGTTGACGGCCCGGGCCGTCCTTTGGTGGTCGCGATCTCGCCCGGACAGGCCGGGGGATTCCCCGATGCTTGCACCACTCCTGGCCCAGCTGAAGATCGTCCGAATCGGGCCGGGACGTCCACGGACCCGACCCGATGCGGTGCTTGGGGACAAGGCCTACCCCTCCCGCGGCAATCGGGCCCTTCTCCGTGCTCGACGGATCAACACGGTGATCCCCCAGCCCGCCGATCAGATCGCCCACCGCAAGAGGCGTGGAACCGGGGACGGCCGACCACCCGCGTTCGACCCGACGGCCTACAAGGGTCGCAACGTTGTCGAACGATCCTTCAACGAACAAGCAGTGGCGAGGACTCGCCACCCGCTACGACAAGCTCGCGGTCGTCTACCGCGGAGGTGTCGTGCTACGCACGATCACCATCTGGCTCCGCGAATAAGGGGACATCACACCTAGCCGACGCCGAGGTTGATGTGGAAGGCGACGTCTTCGATGGTCTGGGTGACCGTGCCGAGGTAGAGGTCGTCGTTGAAGTCGATGACGGCCCTGGCGGAAGTTATGTGGGACGGGGTGGTTGCGGTGAACACGTTCGAGGCGACGATGTTGAGTACGGCACCGGCGAGGGAGAGTGCGGCGGTGACGATGAGTGCCTTCTTCATGACCGAAGGGTATTGCGCGCCGCTCCTCGGCGGGTAGAGACACGCCTCCATGCCGCCGCATCGCGCCGCGTCAGAACCCCCTCCCGAGGTCGAGCTTGAGGGGCTCGTGGGGTCGATTGGGCTGTCGGACGACCGCGGCGGAGTGTTCGGTGCCGGACGTCGCCGGCGGTGAGGGTGGCCAGGACGAAATCGACACCGCCGACGGCGCGAAATGGCTACCGGCCGGTCCACCAGGTCCTTGATCCCGGCCCACTCCGACGTGGTCCACGGCTTGGAGTTTGCGCATGGGGTGTGCCGGGCGCATTGAACCTGCCAGACCGAGGACCGCAACCGTGTTGGTCGCGACCCTCGGCCCGATGGGTTCCAATCACAGTTCCCGGCTCGGCATGGTCCGGGGCCGCTTGTCGGAGACAACGCTCGGGAGTCGTGCCCACCGGCAAGCAAGTATGACGCTACTGGAGGTCGTCCTGACGAAGAAGGACCACTCACTTGGGTGTGCAGCGACTCGACGGCGCGGGCGCGCAGCGGTCAGAAACGGCCGTTCTCGGGCGCTGCGACGACGAGGAACTGTCCCCGGCAGTCGGTTCGCCATCGTCCAGCACGTCCTGGACTGCTCCGGCGACTGCCTCCCGCTGCCGCACCCAGTCGTCGCGTCCATCGGCGCGGGATCGCTCGGCAGCCCGCAGCGCTTCCTCGCGCAGCTCGTGCAGGTTCGACACCCGCAACTCGACTACGACCGACGACTCGCGCACCCCACCTGGACGCAGTACATAACCGATCGAGGCAAGCTCTCCCGCTGCAACAGGAGATGTCGCACAGATAGCGACGGAAGCCGGAGACGCACCAATAGCGGCAGAAACCGCCACGGCTAGGGAGGCAATCAGCAACAGTACGCTGCGCTGCATGACAGCATTTACCTTTCGTTTCGACAGAAGCGCGACCCCGGCCAAACAGTGGATTGATGACTCTCCGAAATCCCTCGAGATCTTCGTTGTCCTGAGGGGAGTCAAGCACCTCACGTGTTTCGGCTGCGTAAGGGAATCCCTTAGATCGACTGAATAGGTCCGAGCTCGTCCGGCGTCACCGACTCGACCCGCCTGTCCGGGAGTCCGGGTGTCAGAGACGGCCGTTTCTGGGTGATGCGGTGTTGGAGGCGCAGTTGCAGCTGTTGATCGGGATGGGGCGTGATCCGGTCACGGGCGAGCCGTTGGGTCGTGCGTTTCCTGTGTATCGGACGGTGGCGGAGCGGGTCGCCGAGCGGGTTGCTGATCTTGGTCAAGCTCTGGGTGTGGAGTTGCGGGATGCGGTGGCCGCGATCGAGGCCGAGGAGGCCGTACGCGGGACGCGGCGCGCGGTGGCGGGGTTTGACTACACGTTCAGTGTTCCGAAGAGTGTGTCGGTGTTGTGGGCGGTTGCGGATGCGGGACTGCAGGCGTTGATCATGCAAGCGCACCATGCTGCGGTTGCGCAGGTGGTTGCGTTCATGGAGCGTGAGGTTGCAGCCACCCGTGTCGGCGCAACGGGCCCGGATGGCGCCGTTGCGCATGTCGACGTGACCGGTCTGATCGCGACGGCGTTTGATCACTATGACTCGCGTGCGGGTGATCCGCAGTTGCACACGCACGTAGTGGTTTCGAACAAGGTCAAGACCGGAGAGGTGTCTGATTATTGGAGCTCTGAAGCACTGGTGTCAGCGGAATGCTGTGCCCCCTATAATCCGCCGGGGCCCGGACTCGAGTGACTACAACGGCATGATCACCTTCGATCCGCGGCTGCCGGACGGCCGGCCGTCGCTGATCTTCCGGGTGACCATCCGCGGCACCCGGCTGCGGGTCGACCTGGAGTACATCAGGATAACCTTCACGGTCGAGGACGGCGGCAGCGCCGCGGTCGTGGTCCGCGGTCAGGACGTGCTGGTCGACGAATCCGGCCCGGTCACTGTCGCCCTCGTCGGCCAGGGGCCCGCGGCTGACCGATGTACCGCGGCTCCGGACTAGCGAGTACCGTGCCGGCCGTCACACCGTCTGAACACCCAGACCGATCCAAAGTGGCAGTACTCACTTTCGGATCGGTCTGGGCTGGTGTTCAGCGCTGGCCGAGCGGCTCTTTACTGAGTCACGGTGAGTGCGTCGACGGCGATGGAATTTCCGGACGACGCGGAGTTCCGTGTTCCGGTCACAACGACCTTGATCGAGTGATGGGCACTGGAAAGTGGCTGCGAACGCCACGTAATCTGTTGGCTGGACGTGCGGTACAGGTCTACCCGCGTTGGTGTGCCGCCATCGATCGAAATCGTGGCGATTCCAGAACTCGGTCCCGCGTTCGCCCGCAACTCCGCCCTGGTCCCGGTGAACGACAACACCGCGCTCGAGTTGGCGGTGGCCGAGGTGTGGACTGTGCCCTGGTAGGCGGTGGCCTGCGCGTTCGCCTGCCAGGTGCCCTCGAACCGGATCCCGTCCGCACGGCCGCACCGCATGGTCTTGCCTGCCCCGTCGTCATAAACTCTCTTGCCATTGGCCAGTGTGAACGCCGGCGGCAGTTTGGTGGTGCCGATCTCCTTCAGAAGGTCGACGCTCGCTGCTGGCAGCTTGCCGTTGCGTCCCGGTGAAATGTTCAGAGACAGGGTCGATCCCAGCATGTTCGTGTAGCTGATTTCCGCTCGTGCGTTCGCGGCATCGGTCTGCGGTGGGTTGTCTGTCGACTGCCAGGAGGCCACCCCGCCGCTGACGTTCCAGTACGACTCCGTGGGTCCGGGGAATTGGCACGTGTTCTTGATCGCCGCATCCCGCTGTTGTAGTTCCTCGTAGCCGTGAACGTCTTCGGCGGAATAGGCCCACGGTCGCTTCCAGATGAAGGCGGTCTCCGGCGAGATCTCTTGCACGAATTCCGCCATCTTCGCCTCGTCGGCATGGTCGGGAGCGTCGAGATAGAGCGCGATGACGTCGCCATAATTGGTCAGGAGTTCGCGCAGCTGCTGCTTCGCGTATGCAATGTATTCGGCGCTGGGCTGCTGGTCCTTGACTTTCCCGCCGGGATGCCATTTGTCGAGCCACGAGTAATAGAGTCCGACCTTCAGTCCGTGTCGTCGTGCCGCTGCGACGAATTCACCCACGGCGTCGAGGTCTGGTCGGGAACTAGACTCGACTCCCCAGTCCGTGGTCGCGGACGGCCACATGGTGAAGCCGTCGTGGTGCTTGGTGGTGAACACGGCGTACTTCGCGCCTGACGCCGCCGCCGCCCTCATCCATTGGTCCGGATCGAAGTCCGTCGGGTTGAACAGCTTGGCGCTGTAGTCATGTGGGTCGTATTTGTTCGGACTGATTCCTACATAGGTCGCCAGCCCGAAGTGCATGTAGACGCCGTATTTGAGTGCCGCATAGGCTTTGCCGCTGGTCGATGCGGGCGCGGGCATGGCGTTGCCCGCACTGAGCATAGCGGTCGTCAGGACTGCGATGAGGCTGAGCATTGCGGTCCATCGTCGGAATTGTGGCGATCGACTCGTTCGAGCCCTTGGCATGCTGTCTCCTCTCGTGACCACCACGGGACGGGTGGTGAGGTTTGTGTTACTACTTGACTGCGCCTTCGGCCAGATTCGGCACGAGGCGACGTTGCAAGATCAGAAAAATGATCATGGTTGGGATGGTGGCGACCACGGATGCGCTCATCACGACGTCCCATTCGGTCGTATACTCGCCGAATAGACCCGCCAGTGCGACCGGCAGAGTTCGCTTCTCTTGCGTGATCAGAAAGGCCGAAGCCAATAGGTATTCCTCCCACGCCTGGGTGAACGCGTAGACGAAGACTACGATCACTCCCGGCCAGACGGTTGGCAGAATGATCCGGAACAAGATCGTTAAGGTTCCACAGCCGTCGATCTCGGCCGCCTCGTCCAGCGCTGGGGGCACGCTGTCGATGTGGCCGAGGAGCATGAGGATCGAGAACGGCAGGGTGATCGCGACGTAACAGAAGATCATCGCAGCTTCGGTGTCAAGCAGGTAAAACCGTCCGAGGATGGCGTAGAGCGGGGTCACGAGCATCACGAAGGGGAACAGTTGGGATCCGATGATGCCGAACATGATCGTCTGCCGGGCACGGAACCTGGCCCGGGACAAGGCGTAGGCGGCCAGTATGGACAATGTCACCGAGATCGCCGCGGAACTGATCGCGATCATGCCGCTATTGAAGAAGTAGCGGTCGAACCCGAAGTCGGCGATCTTGCGATATCCGGCGACGGTGATCTCTGTGAGGGAAGGAAGGCGGCCGGATCCGATGCTGCCGGCCGGACTCACCGAAGAGTATGCCATCCAGAACACGGGGGAGACGAAGATGACCAAAGCCGCGACAGTGGCCGTCGCCAGCAAGTAGGTCCCCGGTCGGGTTCGGCGAGGTTGCGGTCGTGGCGTGGGGGGCGTGGTGGTGGTCATCGGCTCGACTCGGCTTTGCGTACGACGGTCAGGAAGTAGATCACGGCGACGGCGAACATGGTCACGGTGCCGACGTTCGCTAGCGCTGAGGCCTGCCCGATGTCGTAGTTGATGAAGCCGGCCCGGTAGACGGCCGTGCCGATCACGTCGGTGAACGTGCCGGGACCGCCTCGGGTGGAGAGCCAGACGTAGATGAAGTTGTTGAAGGTCCAGATCGTGGTGAGCAGGGTGACGGCAACGGTCACGGCGCGCAATTGCGGCAGGGTAATGTGCCAGAAGGTTCGCCAGTGCCCGGCCCGGTCGATTCGTGCCGCCTCGTAAAGCTCCGACGGGATGGTCTGCAGACCGGCTAGAAACATTAGTACCGCGAATGGGAGTTCGCGCCACACGATGATGGCTTGGACTGACGGCCAGACAGTCGTGACCTGTTGGAAGAAGGCGATCGGTGAGTCGATCAGCCCCACGTCGATCAGCACTCTGTTGACCGCGCCTGAGCTGGGATCGAGTAGGAATCGCCACAACACGACGGCAACAACCGGTGGCACCGCCCAGGGGATGATCATCAAGGTGCGGGCCAATCCGCTGAGCCGGAGCTGCCGAAGCGCCGTCGCGTTGATCAGCAACGCCAGCCCGATACCGAACGCCAGCCGGGCCAGGACGGTTACGGCCGTCAACCAGAACGCACTATTTCCGAGCACCTGCTCGAGCTTCAGGTCGGAAACCAGAGCAGCGTAGTTCGCGAACCCGACCCAGGGCCCGGTCGTGGTGCCGCTGTCGAACAGCGAGACCCGATGCAGGCTGAGCACCACGTTGTAGCCAAGAGGGCCGACGTAGAAGCCGGCCAGGACGACGACCGCAGGCGTGAGTAGCCAGGGGAGTAGGCGGCCCCGAGCACGGCGTCGGCGGGTCACGGTCTGGTTCGAGACCTTCGCTTGGAATGCCTGCCTCTGCCGGTTGGCTGGCGGAGCGATTATCGGAGCGGGCCTAGACGCCATCGCCGAATTCCTTCAGTTGATCATGGAACTCGGCACCGGCCCGACTTGGGTCGAGTTGACCCGAGAAAACCGCGCCCAACGTCTGGGCCGTGGTTGACCAGTACTTCGGGATCGGCGTCGGGGATCCGGCGTAGAGCCCGTAGGTTCGCGCCGTCGGCATCGCCTGGACGAAACCGTCGTACTCTTGGCTGAACTCTCCTTGTGCCAACAACGACCGTTGGGCTGGAAACTGACCGCTGTAGTACTGGCTGAAGAACTCCCGGGTGGAGATGAACTTGATGAACGCCCAGGCAGCTTCCTGGTCGGACGTGTTGGGGTTGATGCCGAGCGAACGTCCACCAAGATGGGTCGTCGGCGTGCCATCCCGGCCGAGCGGCATCGGTGCTGATCTGAGGCCTGGGTTGCTGCCGAGCGCGGTGCGGAACTGGGTGGGGTTCATGAACGCGAAGCCGCATCGGCCTTGGGCGACGGCGGCGTTGACGGCCGGGTCACCGGCGTTCTCGACCGAGATCATGGCCTTCGAGGCGTTGCCTGTGACGAAGAATTCGTTCAGGTACCCGATGGCCGCAGCCAGTTGGCCAGGTTCCGCGCCCGGTGCGAAGCCGTCGCCCACCTTCTTGATCAGTTGCGCGTCGTGACTCCAAAGGTAGTAGTTGAACAGATGCCAGACCTCGGAGGTCGGGCCGCTCGAAGCGGCGAAGCAGAAGCCCGTTCGATGCTGGCCAGTCAGTGCCTTGGCAGCGGCCGTCAGTTCTTCCCAGGTCGTCGGTGGCGAGACCCTGGCTTCGGCCAGCACGGCCGGATCGAAGACCAGCGCGAACGTATCCGCGCTCCACGGCAAGCCGTAGAGGCCGTCGCCCTGTCGAGCGAGGTCGAGCGCGAGGAAGTCGTCCGTTCCGGCACCCGGCGGATCATCATCGGCCAACTCGTTCAAGGGTGCGAGCAACCTTGCCGCGGCGAGATCGGGGACCCAGGTGGAGGCGAGTTGTGAGATGTCCGGGCCTCCGCCGCCGTTGACCTCACGGGTGTACTGAGCCAGTGCGTCGGCCACCGGTACTGTCTCGAGCTTGATCCGGCGTGCCGGATTGGCGGCGTTGTACGCGTCGACCGCAGCCTTTAGCCCGGCGGTCTCTGCCGGGGGGTCGAAGACCCTGAACGTCAGTTCTCCAGCAGGCTTGGTGCCGTCCCGCCTCTGTCCCCCAGCGCCCTGGCCACCACAGCCCACGATCGCGATCAGAAGTGCGAGAGCGATGACGGTAAGTGTCGGTCGCAACCATGGTCTCAGCATTGATGACCTCTTTGTCCCGGAGCCGGAGTCGATCGACACCGACGAATTGATTAGATTAATGCACGCGATATTGATGCGGTTCATCACACCATAGGGTGCTTGCTCCGAGTCGTCAAACCGACGATGAGCCGGCCAAGACTGACGAAATAGTGCCCGAAGGGTGCGATCCACCAATCAAGGTGTTGCATCATTAATCCGAATCATGCCAGGATGTATTGGGAAGTGAGGAGGGACGACGATGGCTGAGATTGAACCCGAACCCGGCGGATATCGGCCGGGCTATGAGGTAGCCGCCGAGCGCATTCTGGAGTTCATCAACGCGGCGGGGTTGGCTCTGGGCGACCGGCTGCCGACCGAGCTCGAGTTGGCCGACCAGTTGAACATCAGCAAGAACGTGGTCCGCGAGGCGGTCAAGGTGTTGTCGGCCCTCGGTCGGATTAACGTGCGTCGAGGCGCCGGCATGTTCGTGGCTGACGGAAGGCGGGCACTCGGCGGCGACCTGCAACCGGGATTCGTCCCCACAGACATCAACCACGTGGATCGACTGTTCGAATATCGCCGTATGATCGAGCGGGAGACCGCGCGCTTCGCCGCGGAGCGGGCTCGCCCCTCAGACGTACAGACCATTGCCAAGACGGCGGCCGAATCGGCTGCGGCGGCCGGCGCGAACGACTTTGCTCGGTTCCGTCGAGCTGACGACGCCTTTCACCGCGCCATAGCGGCGGCCTCCGGCAACCCGTTCCTGTCTGCGGCTGTCGAAACCACCAATCAACTCCGGCAACAGGTTTTGATACTAGGGTTGGAGGGAAGCGGTAGTGGCAGCCTTTCCGAAGCCGCCGCCCAGCATCTGGATGTTGCCGACCAGATCGCCGCCGGCGACGCGGCCGCGGCGATGGCCGCGATGGACGCGCACGTTACGATCGCGCACCAACAGTTTCATGATCGGATTCGGCAGCGCGTCTTTGAGCCCAGCCGGCCGGAGCGACGGTGAAGATCACCGACGTTTCTCTCGAACTGGTCGACCTGCCGACGCAGCCCCAGTTCAATTGGCGAGCCGGTCTAGCTGGATCGGAAGGACCCACTACGGGCGGCATACTTCGCCTTCACACGGACGCCGGAATCACTGGTGAGGCGCATACTCGGCGCGGCAGATCGGCAGCGGAAGCTGTCGATCGCTGGATCAGGGACGACCTGGTCGGACTCGACCCGCTCGATCGAGAGCTGCTCTGGCATCGGATCTGGCAGATCGACCGCCGTGATCCGCTCGCCCTGCCGGTGTTCGGGCTCGTGGACCTTGCCGCCTGGGACCTAGCCGGAAAGCTCGCTGGGTGGCCGCTCTGGCGGCTGCTTGGGGGGTTTCGAACATCGATTGACGCCTACGCCAGCACCGTGACCTACGGATCCATTGACGAGTACCTGGATGTAGCCGATCAGGTGCTGGCGCGGGGGTTCCGGGCCATTAAGATCCATGCGTGGGGCGACGTCGACGCCGACGCGGAACTGGCACATCGACTGCGGTCCCACGTCGGGCCCGGGATCCCCTTGTACTACGACGGGTCGGCAGGGTTTGATCTCGTCGACGCGATCCGGCTCGGGCGCGCACTCGCCTCCGCCGGCTTCGCCTGGTACGAGGAGCCGATGCTCGAGTACGGTGTCGCGCCATATTCCGAACTGGCCCGGAAAGTCGAGATCCCTTTGCTGGTTGGGGAGACCTCGCCCGGATCACACCTCAACGCCGCAGACTTCATCCTCGCCGGTGCGGCCGGAGCGCTCCGAGTCAGCCCGCATCTCAAGGGCGGCATCACCGGCTCACTCCGTATCGCACACTTGGCTGACGCGTTCCGGCTCCGTGCCGAGGTACACGCCGGCGGGATCGTGCAACAGCATCTGTGCATGGCCATACCCAACAACAGTTACTACGAGGCTCTGGTCTGGGGAAACCCGATCCAGACCGATCCTGCTGTCGGATCCGACGGTCGGATCGTGGCACCGATAGCACCGGGTATTGGCTGGTAGTCGCACCTCGTCGGGCGGTGACGGGCACGAGGCGGCCCCGATCCAACGGCGTCGTCAAGGTCTTGCGGCGATCAGTTCGAGGGCCGTCGGTGTCCAGGTCCTCGAGGTATATCTCTTGCGGCCGTAGACCGCCCGGTTACTGGAACGAGGACGTCGCAGCGTCGTCGGGCGAGGCAGATGAGGGCGGCGTTGTGCTTCTTGCCCTCGGCTCGTTTCCGGTCGTAGTAGGCCCGGCTGGCCGGGTCGCGCAGGGCTGCGAACGTGGAGAGGAAGAACGCGCGTTTGAGGTGTTTGTTGCCCGACCGGGCTGGGTGTTCGCCCCTGATCGAGGTGCCGGAGCGGCGGGTGACTGGGGCCAGGCCGGCGTAGGCGGCGAGGTGGCCGCTGGTG